>DIEM01000043.1:1064-6155 GCA_002418625.1 Firmicutes bacterium UBA5774 | reverse complement strand
ACAACATCCTGGCGCCCAAGGACGGTTCACCGATCACGACGCCGACCCAGGACATGGTCCTGGGAAGCTATTACCTGACCCATCCGGGCATCAGGGAAAATGGCGCATCCGAGCTTGGCGATGGAAAAATATTCGCGGATTTTGACGAGATGCTGATGGCCTACAGGACAGGCGCTGTCGCTCTCCATGCGAAGGTCAAGGTTAAAAGAAGACTTACCAGTAAAGATAAGGGCAAGATCGTCGAATCGACTGTCGGAAGATTTATATTTAATGAAAAGATCCCTCAGGATCTCGGCTATGTGGACAGGTCGGCAGACATGTATTCGCTCGAAATCGATTTCCTTTGCGATAAGAAAACCTTGGGCAAGGTTATCGACAAATGCTTCAGGATCCATGGCAATACTGTTACTGCCAATATGCTGGATCACATCAAGGAAATGGGATTCCATTATTCGACGGTCGGCGCCATTACAATCAGTATTTCCGACATGGAAATACCGGAGAAGAAGGGCGAGATATTAAAGGTAGCAAACGAAAAGGTTGAGAAATACCAGCNNTACAGGCGGGGCCTGATGTCCGATAACGAGCGATACGAAAAGGTCATCGAGACATGGAATACTGCGACGGATGACGTTGCTGACGCTCTTATGGAGTCTCTCGGAACGTTGAACAATCTGTTTGTCATGGCTCATTCAGGCGCCAGAGGGAGCAAAAACCAGATCAAGCAGATCGGCGGCATGCGAGGTCTGATGGCCAACGCTTCGGGACATACGATCGAGATACCGATCACGTCCAATTTCCGTGAAGGGCTGTCTGTTCTGGAATACTTCATTTCGACGAATGGGGCCAGAAAGGGTCTGGCGGACACGGCGCTGAGGACGGCGGACTCAGGTTACCTGACCAGAAGGCTTGTCGATGTCAGCCACAATGTCATTGTGCGCGATGTGGATTGCGGTTCGGCGGAAGGTATCGAAGTCAAGGCGTTCACAGACGGCAAGGAAGTCATTGAGCCGCTCAAAATGAGGATTATCGGCAGAACGGCTATGGAGNNATATTCTGGATGCTAAAGGCAGAGTGATCGTCAAGTCCGGCGAGGAGATCCTTGAAGCGCATGCGGACGAGATCGACAAAGCGAAAATCGAAACCGTCAAAATCAGGTCAGTTATGAACTGCCAGACAAAATACGGGATTTGCGCAAAATGCTACGGCAGGAACCTTGCCACAGGCGAGCCGGTCAATATCGGCGAAGCGGTCGGTATAACAGCTGCCCAGTCCATCGGGGAACCGGGAACGCAGCTGACAATGAGGACATTCCATACGGGCGGTGTAGCGGGAAGCGATATCACCCATGGTCTGCCGAGGGTCGAGGAGCTCTTTGAGGCAAGAAAACCGAAAGGACTTGCCGAAATATGCGAACAGACGGGCGTTGTCGTTTCCATTGAGGCGAGAAAAGACAATAAGACGGATATCAAGATCCGCGGCGAGGAAGACAAGGTATACACCATTCCTTATGCCGCAAGGATTCGCGTCAAGGAAGGCGATCAGATCGCTGCCGGCGATGCGATCACCCAGGGCCCGCTGAATCCGCATGACATCCTGAGACTGAACGGCGTTGAAGGCGTTTACCAGTACCTGCTCAAGGAAGTTCAGCGTGTATACAAGCAGCAGGGTGTTGATATCAACGACAAGCATATTGAAGTCATCGTCAGCCAGATGATTTCCAAATACAAGATCGAAGAAGCCGGCGATACGATGCTGCTTCCGGGCGGACTCTACAGCAAGCAGGAGTACGAGGATGCAAATGCCGAGGCGGAAGCTGCCGGCGGAGAGCCTTCGAAAGGCAAGAAATCATTGCTCGGGATCACAAAGGCTTCGCTGGCGACCAATTCATTCCTGTCGGCTGCATCTTTCCAGGAAACAACACGTGTCCTGACCGATGCGGCGATCAAAGGCAAGAACGATAAGCTGCTGGGCCTTAAGGAAAATGTCATCATTGGAAAACTGATCCCTGCAGGGACCGGCATGAGAAGATACCGCGACATTACCGTCGATTACGGAGTCAATACCAAATTGATGGATTCCTACAAGGCGAGATCGGAATATGAGGAAGACAATGAAGATATCCTGGAGCTGGCCGGGATGAGAGAGGTCGCACAGGTATCGGAATTCGACGCGACATCCTCGATCATCGACTCTTTGGAAGATTAATAGCATACGGCGGACATAGCATATCTGATTGACAAGCGTGATCTTATGGTGATATACTATGTTTCGCTGTGGTTTGAAGAGCCGGGAGGTATTTTTGCGATGTCCGAAAACGCAGCAAAAGAAACATATGTGGTCGGGATGAAACAGACGCTGAAGCTGTTGCTGGAAGAGCGCATCGAGGAGGTTCTGGTCGCCCAGGACGCCGACGCATATGTGACAAAAGAAGTTGAAGAGCTGGCGCGAGAGAAAAATGTCAGGATCACACATATAGAATCCATGAAAAAGCTTGGCAGGCTATGCGGCATTTCTGTCGGAGCCGCCGCCGCCGGAATCGTTAAAAAGGTTTAAAACCTTGAGTTTTAAATATATTTTTTGAAAAAGGAGGAAAAAGAATGCCTACGATTAATCAGTTGGTCAGAGATGGAAGAAAAAGAGAAGTAGTTAAATCTACGGCGCCAGCGTTGCTTAAGGGATGGAATTCGCTCAGAAGGAAATCATCTGAAATCAATGCACCTCAGAAAAGAGGCGTATGTACAGCCGTTAAAACTGTAACTCCTAAAAAACCAAACTCTGCGCTCAGAAAAGTCGCCAGAGTGCGCCTCACCAACGGTATCGAAGTAACAGCCTATATTCCGGGGATCGGTCACAATCTCCAGGAGCACAGCGTTGTTCTCATCAGAGGCGGAAGGGTCAAAGACCTTCCGGGCGTCAGATACCATATCATCAGAGGAACTCTTGACACGGCCGGCGTTGCCAAAAGAAACCAGGCACGCTCGAAATACGGCGCAAAGAGACCAAAGAAAGCTGCAAAATAAATCGGATACAAGTGCCCTCTTATTAGCTCGCGCAATTCGCAAACCGAATTGATGGCGGACGCATGCAAGGAAATCACAAATCTTGGATTTGAAGATTTCTGCTGCTGATATTGAGGATTGATATATATGTATATCAGAGCACCACGGCAGCCTTGCTGCCGAGTACCGATAAACGCTTAAGTTTATAAGGAGGGAAGAGAAGTGCCAAGAAAAGGAAATGTACCTAAAAGAGAAGTACTGCCTGATCCGGTGTACGGAAACATTGTTGTTGCCAAGCTGATCAACAATATCATGCTTGACGGCAAAAAAGGCGTAGCTCAAGCGATCGTCTACGATGCTTTCGACATGATCAAGAAAGTCAGCGGGCAGGAGCCGATCGAAGTTTTCGAAAAGGCGATCAATAACATCATGCCTGCTGTCGAAGTCAGGGCAAGACGTGTCGGAGGAGCCAACTATCAGGTTCCTGTTGAAGTCAGACCCGACAGAAGACAGACACTGGGCTTGAGATGGCTGACAAAATATACCCGTGCGCGTGGTGAGAAGTACATGCATGAGAGACTTGCAAAAGAATTGATGGATGCTGCCAACAATANNAAAGAGAAGACACGCATAAAATGGCCGAAGCCAATAGGGCGTTCGCGCATTACAAATGGTAGATACTGCAAAATAAGGGCTGGCTGATGGCTTTGCCCGGAACTGTTGGAGAGAGGAGGAGTTAGTATGCCTAGACAATTTCCTTTGGAAAGAACTCGAAATATCGGTATTATGGCACATATTGACGCAGGCAAAACGACGACGACAGAACGCATATTGTTTTATACCGGAAAGACCCACAAGCTTGGTGAAGTCCATGAAGGCGCAGCCACAATGGNNACTGGATGGAGCAGGAGCAGGAACGAGGTATTACTATTACCTCTGCTGCCACAACAGCTCAATGGAAAGACACAAGGATAAATATAATCGATACACCGGGGCACGTTGACTTTACTGTTGAAGTTGAAAGATCATTGAGAGTTCTCGATGGCGCTGTCGCAGTGCTTTGCGCGAAGGGCGGAGTCGAGCCGCAGTCGGAGACTGTGTGGAGACAGGCGGAGAAATATGGCGTTCCCCGTATGGCGTTCATCAATAAGATGGACATCATGGGAGCTGATTTTTTCCATGTCGTTGATATGATCAGGGACAGGCTTAAAGCGAATGCTGTGCCGATCCAACTGCCGATAGGGAAAGAAGAAACCTTTGCTGGTATTATTGACCTTGTTGAAATGAAAGCTGAAGTTTACAAGGATGACCTTGGAAAAGTAGTCGATGTAGTCGAAATTCCTGAGGACCTAAAAGAACTGGCTGAGGAGTGGAGACACCACCTAGTTGAAGCTGTTGCTGATGCAGACGAGGAAATGCTGGTGAAGTACCTTGAAGGTGAGGAGATTTCCAAAGCAGAGATTAAAAATGCAATCAGAAAAATGACGTTAGCCGGAAGCATTATTCCGGTGATCTGCGGATCATCTTATAAGAATAAGGGCGTTCAGCCGCTGCTTGACGCAGTCGTTGATTATATGCCTTCACCGCTGGATATTCCGCCGATCATAGGATTATTGCCGGACAGCGAAAAGGAAGCGGAACGTTTTCCTGATGACCAGGGGCCGTTTTCGGCTCTGGCCTTCAAGATCATGGCCGATCCCTTCGTCGGAAAGCTGGCTTTCTTCCGCGTTTATTCCGGAACCTTGAAATCCGGCTCTTATGTGCTCAATTCCACAAAGGGCAAGAAGGAAAGGATCGGCAGGGTCCTGCAGATGCATGCTAACCGCCGTGAGGATATCGAGGAAGTATATTCCGGTGATATTGCTGCGGCAGTAGGTCTGAAGGATACCACGACCGGAGATACGCTTTGCGATGAAAAACATCCGATCATCCTTGAATCCATGGATTTTCCGGATCCGGTGATCGAAATCGCGATCGAGCCAAAGACCAAGGCCGGCCAGGAAAAAATGGGCATGGCGCTGTCAAAGCTGGCGGAAGAAGACCCCACATTCAGGACATATACGAATGAAGAAACCGGCCAGACCATAAT
>DIEM01000043.1:0-1045 GCA_002418625.1 Firmicutes bacterium UBA5774 | reverse complement strand
AGTTCAAGGTCGAAGCCAATGTCGGGAAACCGCAGGTTTCTTATAAAGAAACGATCACGTCGGAAGCCGATGTCGATCATAAGTATGCCAAGCAGTCCGGCGGCAGAGGCCAGTATGGCCATGTCAAGATCAGGATCAAGCCGAGGCAGCCGGGTGAAGGTTATGAATTCAAGAATGCCGTCATCGGCGGCGCGATACCTAAAGAATACATCGGCAAGATCGATGAAGGTATCCGCGAAGCGATGCAGAACGGCCCGCTTGCAGGCTATCAGGTCGTTGACGTTGGCGTTGAACTGTATGACGGTTCATACCATGAAGTCGACTCATCCGAAATGGCGTTTAAAATCGCCGCGTCGATGGCATTCCGTGAAGCAGCAAAAAAGGCCAGACCGGTATTGCTCGAGCCGATTTTCAAGATTGAGGTTGTCGTTCCGGAGGATTATATGGGCGACGTCATCGGAGATATCAGTTCAAGGCGCGGAAGGATCGAAGGAACTGACATCAGGACAGGAGCAGCCTCGATCAGAGGATTCGTGCCGCTGTCTGAAATGTTCGGCTACGCTACGGACCTTCGTTCCAAGACCCAAGGCAGAGGCGTTTATACCATGCAGTTCGATCATTTTGAAAAACTGCCGGACAATCTGCTTGAAAAGATCAATAAATAGCGAAATATAAAAAACAAAAGAAAGGAAGAATGAAATGGGAAAAGCTAAATTCGAAAGAAATAAGCCGCATGTCAACATTGGAACCATCGGACACGTTGACCACGGCAAGACGACACTGACAGCAGCGATCACAAAGACATTGCATTTAAGATACGGACTGGGCGCAGCGGTATCCTTCGACCAGATCGACAAGGCACCGGAAGAAAGAGAAAGAGGGATCACGATCGCTACGGCGCACGTGGAATACGAAACACCGAACAGGCATTACGCCCACGTAGACTGCCCGGGCCATGCGGACTATGTCAAAAACATGATCACAGGGGCGGCGCAGATGGACGGAGCGATCCTGGTCGTAGCGGCGACGGACGGACCGATGCCGC
>DIEM01000052.1 GCA_002418625.1 Firmicutes bacterium UBA5774 | reverse complement strand
AACAGAGGCGGCATCACCCACAATCAGCGCGTTCATTTCCATACCGGCACGAGCGAGGTGCTTGCCCGCATCCGGGTCCTTGATCGGGACATGATAGATGAAAACAGCAGGGGTTACGCGCAGATCAGATTTGAGTCCCCGGTGGCGGCGGTACGCGGTGACCGATTCATCATCCGGTCCTACTCGCCAATGGTCACATTGGGGGGAGGAGAAATCATTTTTCATAAGACCTCAAACAGAAAGCGGTTTGCGCCGGAGACCTCCGCTATTCTGCAAACGGGTGAATCAGGCTCTGCCGCAGAGGTGGTCCGTTATATATTGAAGAAGAATGCCGGACCCATGAGCATCGACGATATCTGGAACGAGCTTTATGGGGATCGCGAAATTTTGAGGCAGGCGATAAACGACGGCATTGCCTCAGAAGAGATCTATTTATTGAAAGCCACAGATAAATACATTGATGCCGATGTCAAGCGGGCGTATATAGAAAAAATAAGACAGGAATTCAAGAGGCTGTATGATAAATATCCGTTTAGATTCCAGCTGGACAGGGAACAAATAAAGAACAGGGTTTTTCCGGACATGGACATGAAGGATTATGGGGCTCTGCTCTCGATGTTGTCGATGGAAGGCTTGTTTGACGCCAGGGAAAGCCGCGTGCAGGAAGCGGACAACCTTAGGTTCGGGCAGATTCTGGCCGGCAGCGAAACACGGAAGGTGGAGCAGGCGATGGAACGTGACGGTTTTGCTTTGAAAAATCCTGAAATGCTGTCGGAGGAGCTTGGGATAAACACCTGGAAGATTCTTGAGATAGAGCGATTTCTTGTTGCGGCAGGCAGGCTGGCTGATTTGGGCGGCAATATGATGATCCACAACGAGCATTTCACCGCCGCAGTATTTGAGCTCAGAAGCCTCATGGAAGAGCGCGGCAGAGTCACGACGGGCGAGGTCAGGGATCGCCTGGGCATTGGCAGAAAGGCCGCCATCGCTTTTCTGGAGCATCTTGACAGCATAGGGATCACGGTCCGGGAGGATAACGACAGAAAACCGGGAGTCCATTATTTGGATCTTTATATATAGACTGGTTTTACGATCATAGTGGAAAGGGGGAAAAGCACAATGTTAACAGTATCGGAAGCGGCAGCAGCCCAACTCAAGGAAATTTCGTCAGCGAAGGCTGACCCTGAGAAGGTCATGCTGAGAATAGACGTCGCTGGCTTTGGGTGAGGCGGACCGAGATTTAATTTGGCTCTGGATGAGTCAAAGAAGGAAAACGACGTTCTCGTCGAGATGGATGGATCAAAGGTCGTATATGATGAAAACCTGGAGCCTTATCTGAAATATGCGACAGTCGACTATTCGTCGAAATGGTATGAAAAAGGATTTGTGATCAGGGGATTGCGCGGAGGATCCTGCTAGGGCAGGCATCTGAGGAAGATTAAAAGAGGGCCGTTCGGAATGTGAATTCCAAACGGCCCTTAAATGTTGGCCTGTATTGCTGCCGGCTATGAAGGCAGCGCTTTGAACTTAATCGACGAATCGCAGAAAACGCTGGATCGTGTCCATCAGCTGATGGAGCTCCGCATCCCTGTCGTCCGAGTCAACGGATTTCACGATGCACTCCGCTGAATAGCGCTCAAGGATAAGTCCCCCGACTTTGCTGATGGCTGACCGGACGGCTGCAATCTGGGTCAGGACGTCGACACAGGATTTTTCTTCCTCTATCATTCGGGAGATGCCCTTGACCTGTCCCTCGATCCTGTTCAGCCGCCTTTGGATTTCTTTTTTGTTTTCTTCGCTGCCTTGTACCATAATGATCATCTCCTTATACCGGGTATGGGTAAAATCATTATATAGCAGCTTGTATTCAGAGTCAATGACCCCCGCTATCCAAGGATCTTTTTCAGATCTTCATCCGCCGTGGATATCGGTGTCAGATTGTAATTGTCGACGAGGATCTTCAGTACGTTCGGTGAAACGAAAGCAGGAAGCGTCGGTCCGATGTAAATGTTCTTGATTCCGAGATAGAGCAGTGTCAGCAGGATGCAGACAGCCTTCTGCTCATACCAGGAAAGGACAAGTGTCAGAGGAAGGTCGTTCACACCGCAATCGAACGCATTTGCCAGGGCGACCGCTACTTCGATGGCGCTGAAGGCGTCGTTGCATTGGCCCATGTCCATGATCCTGGGCAGGCCGCCGATCTCTCCGAGGTCAAGATCGTTGAATCTGAATTTGCCGCAGGCCAAAGTCAGGATGATCGTATCGGCAGGCGTTTTCCGGACGAATTCCGTATAGTAATTTCTGCCCGGCTTTGCGCCGTCGCAGCCGCCTACCAGGAAGAAATGCTTGATGGCGCCTGCCTTGACCGCGTCGACGACCGTGCCTGCCGCTGCAAGGACCGTTCCCCTGCCAAAGCCGGTGGTCAGCGTGTCGCCGCCATTGATGCCGGTCATTTTCCGGCCTTCGGGATATCCGCCAAGCTCCAATGCCTTTTCGATGACCGGAGAGAAATCTTTTTTATCATCGATATGGACCATGCCGGGATAGGCGACCATGGCTGTTGTATAGATCCGGTCGGCATAATTGTCCTTGACCGGCATGATGCAGTTGGTCGTGAAGAGCACCGGGGCAGGCAGGTCGATGAATTCCTTCTGCTGATTCTGCCAGGCGGTTCCGAAATTGCCTTTCAGATGCTTGAATGCCTTAAGCTTCGGGTAGGCGTGGCACGGAAGCATTTCGCCATGTGTATAAATGTCGATCCCTTTGCCTTCTGTCTGCTGGAGCAGCAGATATAAATCTTTCAGGTCATGGCCGGATACGACGATGAACGGGCCCTTGCCGATATTGGTGGATACTTTTGTCGGGACCGGGGTGCCGTAGGTTTCGGTGTTGGCTTTATCGAGAAGTGCCATGCAGGCCAGATTGACCTTGCCGAGCTCAAGTACAAGGGACAGCAGCTCGTCGGCTGAAAGGTCGTCGCCGATGGCTTTAAGGCCTTTGCAGAAGAACGCGTTCACTTCATCGTCCTCATAGCCGAGCGCTGCCGCATGGTGCGCGTATGCCGCCATGCCTCTCATTCCGAACAGGATCAGGGATTTAAGGGAACGGATGTCCTCATTGCCGCCCCAAAGGGTCGACATATCCATGACGTCGCCGTTGACATCGAGCATGTCGATCTGTTTTTTGATATCCTCGTCATCAAAATTGACGTTTGTTACTGTCAGGAAAAGATCGTCGATGATTTTTTTGTAATCCTCCTTCGGAAGCACGTTATCCTTGGATTTTTTTGCGAGAGCGACCATTCTTCCGGTCAGCTCGTCCTGAAGATTGGCAGTCGAGGCCTGTTTGCCGCAGACGCCGACATTGGTGCAGGCTTTGCCCCCCGCGGTTTGCTCACATTGAAAACAAAACATATTTGACATTTGATTTTTCTCCTTTCGATTTACAGTCTCCATTTGATCCAAATTACTTTTCGATTTTGGTTTGCGTTTGTAAGCCAATTATAGTACAGTAAGAGCAGCAATAATGTTGCCGAAGCAACGAAAGAGAAAAAATGTGGAGGTGGGCTATGAACAGGCAAAATGATGCCGAGTGCGCTGTAAGGATCAGGCAGGCGGCGCCGCTGCTGGCTCGGGCAAGATTGTTCCAGAATATTTCACCGTCAGAAATCGAAAGTCTTCTGGAATGCCTCCGCGCCACTTTCGGAAGATTTGAGAAAGGGCAGTATCTGCTGTCGGCCGGAGATCCGGTCAGGCAGATCGGGATACTTCTTTCCGGGACGGTGGATATTATCAAGGAAGATGTGTTCGGAAGAAGATCGATCGTGACATCCATCGGTCCGCTCGACATGTTCGCTGAGGCGCTGGTCTGCGCCAGAATCAAAGAGAGTCCCGTAACGGTCCAGGCAACGAGCGACGGCAATATTTGCTTTCTGGACTATAGCAGGATCGTCACAAGCTGCGGAAATGCGTGCGGTTTTCATACCAGGCTTGTTCAGAATATGCTCGGGATCCTCGCGTATAAAAACATTCTTTTCAATAAGAAAATGGATTATTTGCTTCTGAAGAGCATGAGAGAAAAGGTATCCGCCTATCTGCTCGATCAGCATGCGATGCATGGAAGCCTCAAATTCACGATTCCGTTTAATCGGGAAGAACTGGCCGATTATCTGGCTGTGGACAGAAGCGCGATGTCGCGGGAGCTGGGCAAGATGAAAAGGGAAGGCTTGATCGATTTCAATAAGAATAAATTCATCATTTTGGATATCACGCGTATGGGCGAATAGAAGCACCCCGAAAATGCAAAGCGTCCATGCGAAATTATATACTGATGAATAATTTCGCAGCCGGGCTGCGTTCATCTTATATCGCCATTAATGAAGCATCATGGAACAGGAATGATCATGCAGTTGAATATAAAAAGAAGAAATATCGATGAAACGGCGACCCGGGCTGCCGGAGATGATGCCGTGCTGGAAGCATTCTTATCGAAAGAGAGAAGGTTTGTTTTGTCCTGCGCGGGGAAAGTGCTTAATCGCCATGTGGCGAAGGACAGCGAGGAAGAGTTGACCGCAATGGAGGCTTTCGTCGAGGCAGTCAAGGCATATTCCTACGAGAAAGGAAGCTTCCTCAGCTTTGCGGAAATGGTGATCAGAAGGCGCCTCATCGATGAGATCAGAAAGGAAAACAGGCATGCATCATTGATTCTGATGGATCCCGGTGATCTTGCGCTTGAGCAGGATGAAGCAAGGGCAGCGGCGGCATATAATGAGGATAGCCTTAAAGAGAATGTCGCCTTGGAGATCCTTCTGCTTGGTGAAATGTTGAAAAAATACGGATTTTCTTTTTTTGATGTCGCCGAAGCATCGCCGAAAGCGTCAAAAACAAAGAACGCCTGCAGCGCAGCTGTGCGCTGCGTCATTGGAAATCCGTTCATTTTGTCTGAGATGAAAGCTTCAGGACTGCTGCCGCTGAAAATAATTGAAAAAAACACGAGTGTACCCCGAAAAATCCTGGAGCGTCATCGAAAGTATATAATAGCAGCGACGGAAATACTAAGCGGGGATTACCCGTGTCTCTCGGAATATGTGGGTTATATTAAAAGGAGTTGTAAATCATGAAAGCAGTCGTATTGGAAATCAGGGAAAAAAAAGCTGCAGTATTATCGCAGGCAGGGATCGTTTCCGTTGTACCTGATAAGCAGTATTCAATAGGGGAGGAAATAGATATGAAGGAAAATAAAAAATTCAGATTTGGAAAGAATTGGACGACCGCAGTGGCTGGAATGGCTGCAGCATTGCTTATTTTTGCGGGGGGCGGAGTGATCGCTTACAGCACGCCTGTCTCTTATGTCACGATGGATGTAAATCCTTCAATTGAGTATACGCTCAATTTTCTCGATGATGTGATCGAAGCTAACGCACTCAACGAAGAGGCGGAGGAAGTGGTGACGAAAGTGGACTGGAAAAGCGGAGATATCAACGATGTCATAGCGGAGACGCTTGCGGTTCTCGAAGAGCTTGATTATCTGGATCCCGACAATTGGGACGACAACGCCATGATTATCGGAATCACGGCAAAGAATGAAGATCGTGAAGCCAGGCTCATCGAAGGCTTGAGAACGGAACTCCAGTCCATCATCTTTGAAGATGACGATGACAGCGATACCGATGATGAAGAGCTGGGCGAGAATATCCAGGTGATCGGTATTGGCGCGGAAAGAGTTCAGAGAGCAGAGCAGCTCAGTGAAGAATTTGGCTATAATGTCACTCCTGGAAAACTGAATTTGGTTGAAAAGCTTGACGCCAGTATCACGGGGGCCGACGGAGATTCCTTGACGGACGAAGAAATCGAGGAGTGGCTCGACAGGCCTGTCAGGGATATCATGAAGGAAATCAAGGCAAACAAGGAAGCAGTCAAGGCTGAAAACGGACTTGACGATCTGGATGACGACGCCATCACAGAAGAGGAAGAGCTTGGCAAAGGCAATGCTTATGGCAAGGACAAGAATGGCCAGGACGACGACGATGACGATGATGATGATGACGACGAAGACGACGATGACGACGATGACGATGACGACGAAGATGATGATGACGAAGAGGACAACGATTGATCCATTAAGTAAAGTAATTGATTGATGCGGGCCGCGAATGGCGGGGCGGAGATCATTGAGCTTTAAATGCGAAAAGAAAGGCAGGGCCACCGGTTCTGTCTTTCTTTTTGGCTATTGTTGTTTTTGAAACGATTCTGGAGTATAATAGGAAAGAATAAATCAGAAATACAGGAGATTGATATGATGCAGCTGCCGAATAATATAACAAGAGTCACCGGAGGCGATGGGGGCGAAGTCTACTTGATAGCGGGGCGGGAAGGAGCGGCCGTTGTCGATGCGGGCATGATTTTCTGCGGAGCGCAGGTCGTGCGCAATATCAAGGCGGTGCTTGGAGCACAGCCGCTGGATTTCGTACTGGTCAGCCATACTCATTATGACCATGTCGGCGGTATCCCGATCCTGCGGAGAGCCTGGCCGGAGCTGACTGTCATTGGCGAGGCCCACGGCAAACGGACACTGCAGAAATCTTCTGCGCAGCGTCTGATCAGAGAGCTGTCCCAAACGGCGGCCGACATGTTCGGGGGCGAGATGCCGGATTATGATGTAAGTGAAATGACCATCGATGAAGTGGTGCGGGACGGTGATATCATTGATCTTGGCAATGTACAGATCGAGATCGTCAAGACGCCCGGCCATACAAAATGCTCGCTATCGTTTTTTTTACGGAATGAAAGCATTCTTTTCACGTCCGAAACCACGGGCGTGCCGGACGAAAACGGCGTAGAGCCTTCTTATCTGACCGGCTTCAAGGATACGCTCGATTCCATCAAGAGATGTCGGGATCTGCACCCGAAATGCATCATTACGCCTCATTATGGACTTGTTTCAGGCGAATTCGCGAAGAATTACTGGGATATGGCGCAGAAATCCATGATCAGCAGCCGGGATTTCATACTCAGGCTGCACCGGGAGGGTTATGACAAGCAGGACATCATCAAGCGCTACGCTAAAAAATTCAGGTCGGAGCAGTCTTTGAGCCAGCAGCCTATCGAGGCTTTCGAAATGAATGCCGGGCATACGATTGACGTGGTCATAAGAGAATTTTCGGAACGCGATTAGAGATCATTAATTAGGATTGCTGTTGATAACAGCGGAAACCGGAGGTTGAGATGAGTACAGGGAAAATAGTTCTGATCGTTCTGGCGGTCATCATCATTGGCGTCGTCGGGTGGGTCATTTCCGCCTACAATGGATTCGTCAGCATGCGCAATCGCGTGGAGGAAGCCTTTGCCACGATGGATGTCTATCTGAAAAAAAGATATGACCTGATCCCGAATCTGGTCGAGACAGTCAAAGGGTATGCGGCACATGAGGCGGGAACGTTTCAGAAGGTGACTGAAGCTAGAAACATGGCGGCAAACGCCACGACCATCGAAGGGAAGATCGCCGGGGAGAATATGCTTGCGGGAGCTCTGAAAAGCCTGTTCGCGGTAGCGGAAGCCTATCCGGAGCTTAAAGCGAATGTCAATTTCCTGGATCTTCAGGGGCAGCTTCAAAGAGTCGAAGAAGATATTGCCAATTCCAGAAAGTATTATAATGCGGTCGTCAAGGAATTCAATACGATGACCGAGGTGTTTCCAAACAATATCATTGCCGGCATTTTCAACTTTACACGCAAGCCTATGTTCGAGGTGTCCGAAGAAGGACAGAGAGAAGCTGTCAAGGTTCAGTTTTAAGGAGAGTGTCCATGATACCGACGAAATGCACGGGGCCATTGAAATCAGCGTTGGCAAGGCTGTTCCTGACCGTCTTGGTTCTGGCGGCCGGAATGTACCTGCAGGTCTTCCCTTCCTATGCGGAATATTACGATACGAAGGAATATAATGTGACCGTCGATGTCGGCGAGGATAAAGCACTGCAGGTCGTTGAAGAGATCAAGGTCGAATTCACGGAGCTCAGGCATGGATTGTATAGATATATACCATATGCCGGTAAAGTGTATCGGGAAATCGACGGCGTCGGCTCCGCTTCTGATTATCGCGCGGCAGTAACAGACATCAGCGTCCAGGGGCATACATATGAAGTCTATTCCGAAAACAACAGCAAAGTCATCAGGATCGGAGATGCAGATCGTTTTGTGATGGGAGCGCAGACGTACACGATAAAATATCGCTATGCGATTCCCGATGATGGCATCGAAGGGTTTGACGATCTGTATTTCAATCTGATACCGACCGGCTGGAATACGTCAATCGAGAGCTCGACGATCGTGATCAATATGCCAAAGGCTTTCGACAGTGGCAAGGTGGAATTCATCACAGGGAATTTCGGCGGAAATGACACGGCTTCCGTGAGCTGGACGGTATCGGGCAATACCATCACTGCAGTCACGGATCAAATGCTATCCGTCAATGAAGGCGTGACGGTCAGAATATTGCTGGAGGATGCGTATTTTCAGGGTGAGAAGAGCGATGCGCCGCTTTATGCGCTGATGTGGGCATTGATCATCGGTGCGGCAATTCTCTCATTCCTGATTTGGTTTCTGTTCGGCAGGGATCTTAAAATCGTGCAGACGGTCGAATTTTATCCGCCTGAACAAATCACATCCGGGGAGATTGGTTATATTCTGGATGGCGTCGTTGACAACAGGGATGTAGTCTCGATGATCCTCCACTGGGCAAACCTGGGCTATTTGAGCATTCAACAGGAACAGGACGACGCGTTCGCGCTGACAAAGCTCAAAGATCTGCCTGATGACGCCAAAACCTACGAAATGACCATGTTCAACGGGCTTTTTCATGATAATGACCAGGTTTATTCCCATGAGTTGAAGGAGAATTTCTATGATACCTTCATGGTCACAAAGGAGCAGCTGAAAGCCCATTTTACCGAAAACAGCGGGAACAGGGTATTCACGCAAAGCTCACTGCTTGCGAGGGCTGTCGCGGTCCTGCTGATGATGGTACCCATGTCGTCGATGCTTCTGATCGGAGCATATCTCACATTTCAGCCGCCATACATATACATCCTGGCGGGTGTGATGATAGCGGCGAATCTCATCTGTTTCGCGATCGCCATCGCGATCCATGACAGGAGGGACAGTATGTCCCGAGGCAAATTAAGGGCAGCCAGAATATTCAGCATCCTGTTCCTGATCATATTGGCTCTCGAAGCAGTCGTTTTCAGCTGGTATGCGCTCGAGATGCCCGTTGAAGGAATAGCCGCTGCAGCGGCGTCGCTTTTTACACTTCAGATGGCGGCGAGAATGCGCCAAAGAACACGAAAGAGCGCTGAATGGATGGGAAAGATCCTGGGTCTTCGCGCATTTATCGAAAAGGCGGAGCTGGACAGGATCAAATTGCTGGTAGAAGAAACTCCGTCGTATTTCTACGACGTGCTGCCCTACGCTTATGTCATGGGACTGACCAGCCTTTGGGCCAAAAAATTCGAAAGCATCGCTGTCGAGCCGCCTCAATGGTTCGGAGGATCAGATTATACGGGTCGTAATTTTAATACATGGTTATTCATGAATACCTTCAATCATTCGCTGCGCGCTATGGAGAACAACATAACTGTACCGCCGGCGCCCCAATCGTCAGGGCTCTCCGGTGGCGGCGGGGGCTTCTCCGGGGGAGGCGGCTTCTCTGGCGGCGGATTCGGGGGAGGCGGCGGCGGAAGCTGGTGACTGCCTCTTCGACATCAACGGTCAGGAAAGGGTCATATGGAAAAGGCAAGGATAATCAAGGCAGCTGTCGTGGCTGTCGTAATATTGGCGATGAGTGCAGATTTCGCTGTATTTGCATCTGCAAAAGCATTCGGGAATCAAAGGGCGGATCGCTCGCGCATTGAGATCCGCTCCATGGACAGCAATATCCGGAATGGGAGCGAACCTCAGGCCGATCAAAGCCGGGAGGAGGAAAACGGCGTGGAAGGCGGCGGCGTGAAATCGGAAAGCTACAGGGATCAGGCAGGCGAAGAGACTAATGATGATGATTTTATGATATCCGTTCTGCCTGGGCATATCGCAGATAAAATGAATGGCGGATCGTATCCTGAGGATGCCGCCATCGGACTGGAAGAGCTGCGGTATGTGCAGGTCCTGCATATCGGTTTTGACGGCAGGGCGCATCGTGGCGAACTGGTCGTCAATCAGCTTGTCGCTGAAGAGATTCTTGAAATTTTTATGGAGCTTTATGAAAAGAAGTATCCGATCGAACAGATCAGGCTCATCGATGATTATGGCGCAGATGACGAAGCATCCATGGCCGACAACAACACATCCGGATTCTGCTGGCGCGAGGTTGCGGGAGGCGGCAGCATGTCAGTACATGCGCAGGGCCTGGCTATCGACATCAATCCGCTGTTGAATCCGTATGTAAAGGTAAATAGAGACGGCAGCACGACCGTACTGCCGCCTGAAGGCAAAAAATATCTTGAAAGGAACGGCCGGACGCCGGGAATGATCATGAAAGGCGACGCCTGTCATGAGGCTTTTACAAGCCGTGGCTGGGAATGGGGCGGAGACTGGACGACATTGAAGGACTACCAGCATTTCTACAAGACCAGTCAGTGAGCGTTGCTTTAGATCGACTCCAAAACCTTGCTGACGAACAGATCGATATCTTCATACCGGTCAAAGGCAGCCCTTGCAAGCGCGGCGTTGCCCCCTCCCTTGCCTCCGTACTGCCCGGCGTGGTCGCGGACGAGTTTTCCACAGTCAAAGGCGTCTTTTGACGCGCTGTTGCCGGCGCTGAGCAGAATCGTTTTTTCGGGATTGGAGACAAGAATAAATAGATGCGCAGTTGAGGCGCATATTTTTTTGGCTAGAATCTGGAGGTCTCCCGTTGAAAGATCGTCATACTCCCTGACAACAATCTGCACGCCTGCATCGTTTTCAATGCCTGGAATACAGATGTCCTCCAACAGGGAAACGGCTTCCTTGTCTGTCAGGGAAGCTTTGCATCTGAAGAGCTCCTGCCTGTTCTCGGCGTTTTTTGCTTCCTGCGCGTTGATTTTATCGATCAGAGTCTTGTCGTCCGCAGAGAATTTTTCGGCTAATGCTGTAATGATCGCATGCTTTCTGGAATAGTCGAGCAAAGCGCGTTTGCCCGCCTCGAAATAGACTCGGGACATACCCTTGTGGTTTTCGGACTTGAAGATCTTGATCAGGCCGACCTGGCCGGCCGAAGCGGGGTGCGTTCCGCAGCAAGCGACACAGTCTGCAGGGGATGCCTCGTAGCCGACGCAGACGACCGATACGTTTCCTTCAAGCGTCAGCTCCTTGCGGAGGGGAAGATCCGCTGCGTCGGCACCTTTTTCGAAATATCGCACGGTTACGGGCGCATCTTCCCAAATGATCCTGTTCGCTTCAAGCTCGACATGAGCGGCCATCTGATCCGTGACGGAGGGCATGTCGATATCGATTGTCATGTAATCCTCTCCCATATGGAAGCCTTTATTGACGCCGCCGTATTCACGGAAAAATATGCCGGACAGTATATGCTCGCCGCAATGGCGCTGCATATGGTCGAATCTCCGATCCCAATCAAGACTGCAGCGTACAGCCTGGCCAATCTTCAGCTCATTCGATCCGTTGTCTTGCGAGGGGTCCGTAATTGTAAGGCGGTGGATGATCCGGCCGTCGGATTCATTGACATTCGTAACCGGGTAGCCGTTGATGGTTCCTTTGTCGCAAGGCTGCCCTCCTCCTTCGGGAAAGAAAATAGTCCTGTCGAGAACGATGCAGCCGGGCTTGGGAATATCGACAATGATGCTGTCGCACTCAGTCAAATAAACGTTTTTCTGATATAGTCTCTCACACATGACGGTATCTCCTTGCAGCAAATGAATTTCAAAAAATATCGCATATAAATAAGTTTTGCTGTATAATTCAGTCGTGGGGCTGTATTGTGTTGCTTAATGGAAGAAACTCAAAATGATCCATGAGGCGCAATGAGCCAAACAGGCCTGCCTGTCCTGAAGATAATTATAGCACAACACAGTTTCGGCTGAAACAGTTCTCCGTAAGATCATAGCGAATCGCAGAAAGCTTGTCCCGATTCGGTGCGGCCTGAGTCTGTTTTTCGCACATGAACTAAACAATGCTTCAGATTTATCTGGTTAATATAAACATGGTCCGTGCTGTGGATAACCTGTTGATAAATATTTGAAACAATCGCTGGAAGTCTTTATTATCAACACATATCGCCTAATTACATTATCCACAGCCTCTTTGGGATAAAATCGTATACAATAATATTTTTCTTGGGGAAAAGCTTCAAAGGCTAGAAAATAACATATTTATGCCCTGTTGAAAAATGTTCGCACCGTCGCAAACGCAGGTTTACATAACACGGAGGTACCTTATGCTTAAAGAAAAGATTTTTTTCAAGGAAGGATTGCCGATCATTGCCAATGTAGTTGACATCGAAGAATACCCTATCCATTTTCATGAAGAAATGGAGGTGGTTTATGTCCTGCAGGGAAGCGTCAAGCTCAAGAACGGTTATTACAATTACACGCTTAAAACGGGCGACATTTTCATCCTCAACGATAGAGAGATTCATAGCTTTGATACGACGGGAGAACCCAATATGGTTCTTTTGCTCGAGATAGACCTAAAATATTTTTCAAAGTACTATAATAATTTAAAAAATTGTTTTTTTGTGACCGACATGAAGGACGCCGATGACGAAAGCCTGGAGGTGCTCAGGACACTGCTGGCGCGCATCGTGCTTGAAACCATCGCCGAGGAAAAGGACTTTCAGCACCGGGCTATCGAGCATACATCAAACCTGTTGTCCTGCCTGATCAATGATTTCCAGTACTTTGCCATGGAAGAGGGCAAGTTTGTCAACGAGGCGAAAAACAAGGGCAACAAGGTTCTGGCTGAACGGCTGAACAGGATTTCTGATTACATGTATGACAATTACGCACGGAAGCTCACGCTAAACGAGATTGCTGAAATGGAGCATCTCAGCATATTTTACCTCTCCCATGTCATCAAGGCGGCCACGGGTCTCAGCTTTCAGGATCTGTTGAGCTTTATCCGCGTTGAGGAATCGGAAAAGCTGCTGCTCGGGACAGACAAGAAAATAGGGGCGATCGCCATAGAATCAGGTTTTTCGGCTGTGCGTTACTATGTCAAATATTTTGAAAAGTGGTTCGGCACGCATCCGGAGGAGTACAGGAAGGCCTATACGGGGAAAGTCAGCAGCCGGGACATCAAGGCGAAATACACGCCATATAAAGCGGAGGAGATCGTCGGTGTCCTGAAACAGCAGATCAAAGATATTTACAGTGTGTTTGACCGGGAGCTCAAGCCGGATGTCCATATCCTCGAGCTGGATTTGAAAAACACTTCGCCTCTGCGCAATTTCAGGGATGTGCTGCTCGGCGTCGTGCCTTTATGCTCGATGGAAACCGCCGCGAAATACACCGATCAGATCGTTGAGGCCGCCAGGGACCTTGAGATCAGGGAAATCAAGATCATTTCCAAGCCCGAGGATATCAGCTTTTCCGCGATCGAAAAGCTGGCGGCTGCGGGGTTGAAATTAACGATCGGCGTGATAAGCCATGCCGGCATACAAGGCGAAATCCTTTATAAGGTCAAGGAGGATGGGCTTCAGAAAATCAGGAGCAAATATGAGGACCGACCGGGGATCAAAGTCGAAATAGTAACCTCCGACGGCTCCGGGGACAAGACCAACTACATGTGGGACTCCATCATCATGATGCCCTATATTTTCAACAGGGCCATGGAAAAGAAAGAATATTTGAGGGACTTCAGCAGCATGGTGGACGACACGAACGAGCTGATAGAAATAAAAGGAAAGCCTGGAATCATGACGGCTGGCCTGATCAGGAAACCATCCTACTATGCCTATAAAATGCTTTCGGATCTCAAAGGGGATATCATCGCGGCCGGCGAGAGCCACATCATATCGGCGGCGGCCAGGACAAGGGAGCATTGCGATGGACTGCGCATATTGCTTTACAACGATGACGAGCGCGTCGCCAGAATGGTGGAAGGACAGTATCCGCTGGCTGAAGTCATGGAGGCCGTTTACAGATTCAGGAATTCCAGGGAGATCATCCTGAAGATCAGCGGGCTTTCCGGCGCGTATAAGGTCAAGCGGTACAAATATTCAAGGGACAACAGCATGCTTGCTTTCAACGCCAAACTGGGCTTTCCGGGCAGCTTGAATTCCGCGGAAGAACAGATGTGCCAGTGGGGCTCGAGTCCGGATGTGGATTTTTCAATCGTCAACGTGGCCGATGTCTTCAATCTCCAGTCGTATCTGTCCGGATTCAGCGCAGAATTGATCATGCTGGATAAATTATAATACAATAATAGTGATTGAATTGCGGGGTGCAATTATACTTATTTGTTGTATGTGCGGTAAATTCCGCATAACACAGCAAATAAGTATTTTTTTTGAGCAAACGCATAATTGAATATTCTGAAAACAAAATGTAGTATAAAGGTGCGAAAACAATGAGGCCGGATCGCCGGCCATGATACCGTCCGCATGGGACGGAAAACAATTGGAGGAATTTTTATGAGACTTTTATTGATTGGTGTTGGCGGAGTCGGGCAATCAGCCGCTATGATTATCAAACGTGCCGGTAAAGACGCTGACTGGCTTGAAAAAATGGTACTGTCGGATTATGATCTCGGCAGGGCAGAGCAGGTCGCAAAGCTTGTCGATGACCCCAGATTCGTACCGGAAAAAATCAATGCCAGAGATGCGGACAGCATCAAGGCGCTCGTCAAAAAACATGATATTACCTATATCATGAATGCTGTGGAGCCGGAATTCAATGAGAATATTTTCGATACTGCCCTGGAGCTGGGGGTCGGCTACATCGACTGCGCGATGACCCTTTCGAAAAGGCATCCCGAAAAGCCTTATGAGCTGCCGCACATCAAGCTTGGAGACTACCAGTTCGCGAAGCAGAATGAATGGGAAGAAAAGGGCTGCATGGCCATTGTCGGATCAGGCGTCGAGCCCGGAGTGGCCGATGTTTTTGCCCGCTATGCGGAAAAACATCTCTTTGATGAAATAGACGAAGTCAATGTCAGGGACGGAGACAACTATGTGGTTCCCGGCCAGGATATCGCTTTTGGATTCTCGATCTGGACAACGATCGAGGAGTGCCTGAATCCGCCTGTCATATGGGAAAAAGGAAGAGGCTGGTTTACGACAGAATCGTTTTCCGAACCCGAAGTCTTCGATTTTCCGGGCGGTATCGGCCCCGTGGAAGTCATCAATGTTGAGCATGAAGAAGTGCTGCTTGTGCCTCGCGTCATAGATTGCAACAGAGTCACTTTCAAATATGGCGTGCCGAGAGAGTTCCGGGATATGCTGAAGCATCTCGAAGCCCTTGGCATGGATAGCGCCGAGCGCAAGATCAAGGTGGGGGACAGTGAGATCACGCCAAGGGATTTCCTGGCGCGAGTCGCACCGAGTCCTCTGGAAACAGCCAAGATCATGGTCGGCAAAGGCTGTGCGGGCACTTGGGTCACCGGCATGAAGGACGGGCTCAGAAGATCAGCCTATTTATATCAGGTCGCGGACAATCAGGAATGCCTCGCGAAGTATGGCACCAATTCAGTTGTTGCCCAGACCGCGCTTGGCCCTGTCATCATGCTTGAACTCGTAGCCAGAGGAATCTGGAACCTGCCGGGCGTTCACGGACCTGAATCCTTCGATCCGGATCCATTTGTCGAAAGAATGGCAAAATACGGATTTGCACCGGGCCTCCAGGAAAAGGATTCCGATTATTCAAAGAAATTGGAGCAAAAGAGAATAATCGAGCCTTTGAAAAAATAGGAATATACCAGTACGGAAAGGGAGGCGCCCAGGACACGCCTCCCTTTCTGTTTGTTGTTTACAAAAGCGCCCGTTTCATGTAGTATGAACTATATACGCGGAAGATGCGGGCGGTTTTGCTCTGATGCCCTGCAGCCGCATTTGGAGGTGTTCTTATGAATCATGTATTGTCAGTGCTGGTGGAGAACCATCCCGGCGTTCTTAGAAGAGTATCCGGCCTGTTCGGAAGGCGCGGTTACAATATTGACTCGCTGGTTGTCAGCGCTACGGAGAATGAAGCGATATCGAGGATGACTATTGTTGTCTTTGGCGATGAGGATGTTATTGACCAGGTCATCAAGCAATTGGCGAAGCTGATCGATGTGATCAGCGTTGACGATGTGACGGGCAAGGAAACCGTCAGCAAGCAGCTGCTGCTGCTGAAAATACGGGCGGATATCAGCAACAGGATCGACATTATTACGCTTGCGGAGGCATTCAACGCGCGAGTGGAGGATATAGCCGCCGATTTCGTGATCATTGAGGCGACTGATGATATCAGTAGAATCACGAATATCATCGAGACCTTTAAACCGTATGGAATCATGGAACTGGTCAAGACCGGGACAGTCGCGATGACGAGATAGTGCGGCCACTGACAGGAAGGTGATATTTTGAGCATTGCTATTGATAATGAAAAACTGAATGACCACCTTTCAAAGGTGGCATTTTATTACGATATAGCCGGTCTGGTGGCCGGTATCGGATCGACAGGAGGGCCCGCTGAAGACGGGCTTGTCTACAAAGGCGCGGCAGGTTGGTGGAATATTGAAGCGAAGGAAGCCATGCGTACGGACGCTGTTTTTCATATGGCTTCTGTAACAAAGATTTTTGTCGGCACCGCGATCATGCTGCTGGCAGAGAGAGGAGCGCTTGACATCGATCAGACCGTTGCCGGGTGTCTTCCCTGGTTTCGCATGAATGATAAGCGGTACAGCGAAATCACGATACGGCAGGTCTTGACCCACACCGCGGGGCTGCCGGATGTCAGCGACTATCATTGGGACGAACCTGAAACTGACGAGGGCGCGCTGAAACGATATGTGACGTCCTCCGAGGTTGCTAATGCATCGCTCCTTTGGGATCCTTCAGATCGGAAATTTTCATACAGCAACATCGGCTATGAGATCCTTGGTGCCATTATTGCGGAGATATCCGGAATGACTTTTGAGGATTTTGTGGATTTCAGCATATTCAAGCCGCTCGGCATGAAGAATTCCACGCTGCTGACGTTTGAACGGGATATGAAGGCGGTCTGCGCCCCGCATTATAAAAATGCGCAGAACCATATCGTCGTCGCGGATGTATTCCCGTACAACAGGGCCCATGCGCCGAGCTCGACCCTGACATCGGATATATCGGACATCGGAAGATGGGCTTTGGCGCATCTGGAGAAAAGGATCCTGAAAAAGGAGACCTACGAAGACGTGTGGAAGAAATACGCGCTCGTGCCAAACAACGGCGAGCATATCTGCCTGAGCTGGTTCGCCAGGGAGCAGGCGGGATATCAACTGTATGGGCATGAGGGGACGGATGACGGCTTCAGGTCCAGCTTCTGGCTATGCCCGGATCTTGGGATATACATCACTGTCAACGCAAATATGACAGGAGCTCCCACCAAAAAAATCGGCAAACAACTGCTGGATATAGCGCTCGGATCCGAGCCGAAACTTTAGGAACATAAACATTGATGTGTAATGGCCGGGCCTCTTTTATAGCATAAAAGAGGCCCGGTTTGTTTCGGTTTTGAATGCTTTATTCGGCTGAAGCCGCTATTTTTCAAAAATGGCGGCCATTTCTTTCATGATGTCCGCAATCGGCAGATGCTGCGGGCATTTCAATTCGCAGGCCCTGCATCCGGTGCAGGCGGAGGGCCTTGCCTTCGGATGGATGAACATGTTGAAATCTGCTAACACCTTTGGGTTCTGGCCGTACAGGAACCACTCGTTATAGTAGTTCAGAAGATCGGGTATCGCCAATTTGGCGGGGCAGGGCATGCAGTACTGGCATGCGGTGCAGGAAGCCTTGATTAGCCTGTTGTATTCCTCGGACGCCTTGCTGATGAGGGCGAGATCATCCGGCGAGAGCGAATCCGGCGTCGCGTCGGACAGGATCCTGATATTTTCACGGACCTGCTCGATCGTCGTCATGCCGCTGAGAATCGTCACGACCTCCGGAAAATTCGCGACCCAGCGAAGGGCCCATTCTGCCGGTGTTTTTTTTATTTTCGCGGAAGCCCAGAGATCACGGACGCTGTCAGGGACGGCGTCAGTAAGCTTTCCGCCTTTGAGCGGTTCCATGATCACGACGGGGATCCCTTTTGCGCCCGCATATTTTAGTCCTTCGACACCTGCCTGGAGGCGGACATCCATATAGTTGAGCTGGATCTGGCAAAAATCCCATGGGTAAGCATCGATTGCTTTTTTGAACATATCGAGGTCGTCATGAAAGGAAAAACCGATATGCTTGATGCGGCCTTCAGCTTTTTTTTCTTCGAGAAAATCAAAAATACCGAATTTCAGCGCGCGGTCCCAAATTCCTTTGGTGACGTTATGGATCAAATACAGATCGATATGATCGGTATCCAGTCTTTTTAGCTGTTCATCGAAAATGCTGCAAAGATCCTCCGGCGCTTTAGCCAGCCAGACGGGCATCTTGTCGGCAAGAAGGACCTTGTCGCGGTAGCCGTCCTTCAGGGCTTTTCCGGTAACGGATTCGCTATTGCCGCCATGATACATATAGGCGGTATCGATATAATTGACGCCGCTGTCGATGGCGTGCCGAATCATTTCTATCGCGGCCGGCTCGTCTATTTTTGACGGAGTCTTGTCGATGACGGGGAGCCGCATGGTTCCGAAGCCCAGCAGAGAGACCATTTGGCCGGCCGGCTTGAAATATCTGAAGTTCATTGAAACCTCCGTAGTATCGTAATGGCTTTAACGGGTAAAAATATAGTAACATATTTTTGTGATTTGTAGTATAATTTTCAAAAATGATATTAATTCCGGCGAACGCAGATAAAGGAGTGTAAAAGATCATGAGAAGAAGAGACAGGGAAATCACCGATATCAAGGAAATAGAAAAAATCCTGGAAAACGCATTTGTCTGCCATTTGGGTCTTGTCGACGGAGACAGGCCGTATGTCGTTCCGATGAATTATGCCTATCATGGCGGTGCTATCTATATACATTGTGCATCCAAGGGCAGAAAGTTGGATATCCTCGCAAAAAACAACAAGGTCTGCTTCGAGATGGAGTTTACTCCCGGCACGATCGTCGAAAACGGAGATCAGCCATGTGAATGGGGGACGAAATTCAGGAGCGTGATCGGCAATGGCAGAGCCGTGATCCTTGAGACCAATGAAGAAAAGACCGCCGGCCTGAACATCATAGTCGGAAGGTTCAGCGACGGGAAATTCGCTTTTCCTGAGCACGAGGTCCTTGCAACGACGGTGATCCGAATAGATATCGAGGACATGACCGGGAAATCTGCCAACGAATAAAAGATAGAGAAATATGAAAACGGCCCGAAACCGTATTGCCGGTCTTCGGGCCGTTTCTTAATATCTGAGGGTTGCCTTGATCCGCGTCGGATTCAGCAATAACTGAAGCGCGTCCAGTATATCGTGGACGACGATATCCGATGCGGCCAGTGTTTCCGAGGCGCAGCCTTCGCTGCCGATGATGCAGATGCCGATGACTGCTTCCCGCAGCATCAGGGCGTCATTCTTGCCGTTGCCGATGGCGATGGTGGCATTGGGGCCAAGATCATAGGCTTTTTCAAGCTTCTCGTTTCTTTCGTCAGGGCTGTCCAGCCTTATGACCGAAAGCGGGAGTCCAAGCAAGGCGGCTTCCACGGTCCCGAAGGTATCCGCCGTTATGACATATATCTTCAGGATTTTAGAAAGCTGCCTGAGCAAATCTTCGGTTCCCGGTATCAGCATGCCGTCAGTCGCCAGCGTCCCGTTGTAATCGAGCAGCAGATTCTCTATTCGCATGATCTCCCTGCCGGGAATTTCGATTTGGATCATGCTATTTCTTTTTCAGGGATTCAATTTCCTCTTCGACTTCCTTTGCGCCTTCCGCATAGAATTTTTCCTCGTCCGGCGCCAATTCCTTGAGGAGCCTCAGGAATTCCCCGGCGTGGACTCTTTCTTCGTCGGCGATATCCTCCAATACTTCCTTGGCCAGCTTGTTGTCAGTCGATTCCGCCAGCTGCATATATAGCTGGATGGCTTCATATTCGGCTGAAACCATGAACCTGACGGCTCTGATCAATTCAGGCTCTGTCAGCTTGCGATCCTTCGCAAGTCCTGAGAATGGGTGTCCAAAATCCGGCATGGCTTTATCCTCCTTTTCTGATCGAAAATTTGCGTGATTTGGTCCTGCTATCGCTTAAACGCAAGGACCGGTAAGATGTCCAAACCAATTTGTGCTAATAATGATTATATCACATTTTAACTATAAAAACAGTTCAGGATCTTTTCTGGCTGCATAAATATCTTCCAATTCCAGTCTGTGGCGGGTATAACTCGTGTCGTCAAAAAACTTTGCGTGCTCGGGGCATCTCTTGACGCAGGCGCAGCATTTTATGCATATGCCGCTTACAAGTGACACGTCATCGAAGTCAATGGAGCCGACCGGGCATATCTGCGCACAGAGCTTGCAATCATTGCAGGCGCTGCTCGTAAGAGGCTTGATCTTTCTGAAATCATAGACAGGATTGCCGTTTTCATCTTTCGGCACATAATAGGGTCTATAAGGCTTTTGGCCATTGACGGTGACAGCCGATGGCTGCGGATTCGAATCAAGCTTACGGCTGATCCGGCCGGCAAAATCCCTCGCGATGCTTATATCGCTGCCGTCAGGCCGGCCTGATGCCAGTATGTCGGAAAAGGAATGCTCACCGATAAATGCACCGGCCGCTACAACGCGGAAATTGTGTTCCGTCAGGATGTCGGTCAACTCTATGAGCGCGTCGTCATAATTTCTGTTGCCATAGAGGACCACGGCGACAACGGAAGCACCGCCGCCATCGAACGAGTTCAAATATGGAAGAAGGACGTTTGGAACTCTCCCTGCGTAGACGGGCACGCCGATCACGACAAGATCCTTGCCGCTGAATGCGACAGGTTTTTTCCTGGTTTCAGGATCGGCAAAATCGATAGCATCGAAAGACGCCGGAATGTCTGCCGCAACGCAGAGCGCTCCTGCTATTTCCGATACGATTTTACCGGTCGTACCCGTCGGGCTGAAATACATTGTGCTGATTCGTAGTTCCATAATTCGTCCTCCATTAAACAAGTTACATATTATGATTGTACCGGCCGGGAACGTTCAAGCTGCCGGGAAGCATTGACATACAAGGCTCGTCAATAAAATATTAACCCAGTTAAACTGAAATTACAATAAAGAATAGGACTGGGCACGCCAACATTGAAGTGCCGCGGCTGTCTCAAGACCCCATGATCACCTCGACATCATGGGTTTTTCCGTCGTATTCAAGGTTTATCCGATTCCCTGCGGATATTTTTCCATCTATGGAAATCCTCCTTACGCCTTTTGAGATCCCGTCCGGATTTTTTACTTTTATATCGTAAATCGTATCAAGACAGTTGTACTTTATGGCATATTCCTTCCATTTGCAAGGGATGCAGGGATCCATGACAATGCTGTCGCCGTTTTTCCGGAGCCCCAGGATATACTCCAGTCCGGCTCTGTACATCCACCCGGCAGCCCCGGTGTACCAGGACCATCCGCCTCTGCCGGCATGCGGATGGATCGAATAGACATCGGCTGCCATTACATAAGGCTCCAGCCTGTACCTGGAACATTCTCTGTAGTTTTCCGTAAGGTTGACAGGATTGATCAGTTCAAACAATTCCCAGGCCTTGTCACCTTCTCCAATTTCAGCGAATGCAATGATGGCCCATGCTGCCGCATGGGTATATTGTCCGCCGTTTTCCCGGACGCCCGGTATGTATCCTTTGATATAGCCCGGCTCAAGCTCTCCCTGATCGAAAGGCGGCGTGAGCAGCTTGATAAGACCGTCTGCCCGGACGACCAGATGATCTTCGAGGGATTTCATCGCGCGGGCCGCCCTCGCCGGGTTCCCGGCTCCTGATATGACCGCCCAGCTTTGTGAGATGGAGTCGATTTTGCATTCGCTGTTCTGCGCCGAGCCAAGCGGCATGCCGTTGTCGAAATAAGCCCGTCGGTACCAGTTTCCGTCCCATGCGTTTTTCTCCAGCGCTTTTGATAACCTGACCCTTATATCCGAGTATTTCCTGCTTCTTTTGGAGTCGCCTTTCTCCATGCAAATCGGAGACATCATTTCGAGGACAGTTGCCAAAAACCATCCGAGCCAGACGCTTTCCCCGCGGCCCCTGTTCCCAACGGTGTTCATGCCATCGTTCCAATCTCCCGATCCCATCAGGGGCAGGCCGTATTCACCAAATCCAAGAGAAATATCCACAGCCCGGAGGCAATGATCATATAAGGATGACGATACATTGGAGACGGCCGGCGTTCCGTACCGTTCATCCTCAAATTCATTCAAAGCCGTATCTACCAAAAATGGGATATCTTCATCCAATATCTGCTTGTCGCCGGTGATCCTTATGTATTCCGCAGCCACATACGGCAGCCATAACCGATCATCCGAAAAATGCGTGCGGGTACCTTTTCCATGTGGTTCGTGCCACCAATGCTGCACATCTCCCTGAATGAATTGATGCCTTGCGTGCAGGAGAATTTGCTCGCGGGCGGCTTCCGGCCACAGATGAGCGATCGACAGACAATCCTGCAGCTGATCCCTGAAGCCGTATGCCCCGCCTGCCTGATAAAATCCGGATCGTGCCCAGAGCCTGCAGGAGATGATCTGGTATTGAAGCCACCCGTTCAGCATCAGGTTCATGGAGGTGCTCGGGGTGTCTGCCTGCACGATATCCATCCTGCTCTTCCAGAACCCCTTGGCTTCGATCAGCGATTCCTTTGCATTCCTGATCATCCTGTACTTGCCCGTGATCTCGCCGACTGTCTGCCGGCGGGCAGCCATGCCCAGAAGAAACGTGATATCCCTGTTCTCATTTGGCGCGAGGGTGACCTTCACCTGAATGGCGCCGCAAGGATCAAAACCTGTTCCGGTCGTTCCGGAAAGGGCTTCCCGTTTCAAGCTTTCCGGAGATCTGGCATCCCCCGTGCCGAAAAATTCTTTCCGGTCACTCGTAACAGTGCGTTTATCAGATGAAGCATCGAGAAAGCAAATCATGCCGGCGAATTCTTCGTTGTACGGATTTTCCAGCATCAGTGGGCTCGAACCCTCTCCCGCGCTTGTTTTTATATGCATAGCGGTGACCTGGTCGCTGACGCCAAGCACCGGCCTAATATAATACGTCAGCGTCAGCTGTCTCTTCTGCTGCGAAATGTTTTTCAAGCTGAGAATACTGATCTTGACCGGTTCATCAACAGGCACATGCTGCGTGAGCCTTTGTTTGATACCATGGCTTGTATGCTCGAACAAGGAATATCCAAATCCATGGGTGATCGTATATGGCTCTTCTTCCCTTATGGGCAATGGAGTCGTTGTCCACACCCGGCCGGTGTCGTCGTCCCGGATGTATATCGTTTCGCCAGGGCTGTCCGAGACCACGTCGTTCGACCATGGGGTGATTTTGTTTTCGCGGCTGTTTCCATACCACGAATACCCAGAACCGGATTCGGAAACCATGAATCCGAACTCGCGGTTTGAAATCACGTTCAGCCAGGGTGCCGGTGTATTCTGGCCTTTTCCCAGACGTATGACATATTCGCCGCCGTCGGGGCTGAAACCGCCTAAGCCATTGTAATACAAAAGTTCGGGCGCATTTGTTTCGGGCATGTCGTATGCTATGGCTTGTCCTTTGAATATAGCCGGCTTTGGCAGCGCCGACTCCTGCCCGATAGCGACCTGGTCTGCCATGGCTCCGCCGTCGCCCGTAAGTATGATTCTGGAAACCGCATAAAGAAGATGGATATCTTCTTCGGGAATTTTATTTCTATCGAGAATGAAGACATCCTCCGCCCGGTTTAAAATGTCATGAGTCTGACTTGACAGGACAATATCTGAAATGAGCTGATGCAACGGAAGTGTATAACTGTATTCCTCATCGCACAGGATGACCAGATCCGCTTTCAGATCCATCAGCCGCCAGTATTCGTGCGCTTTGAGAATTTCAGTCAGTATTTCCACCTGGCCGGTGCTCTTAAGCACTGCAAGGATGATCGGCAGATCTCCGGAAATGCCGTACCGCCACAATGAGGACTGGCCTTTATGATTCATGAGGATCATTTCCTGATTCGCTCTTCTCACCGGGCTTATGAACAGGATATCGGATATCATATTCTGGTAGAGCTCTATTTCGGATACATCGAGATCCAGATAATTTGTCTCGACCCTGCTTCTTGCGAGCGCAAGCCTGAAAGCACCTTCGACCGCATCCGGGCTTGCGTATTTTTCGACCAGCGAATTCAGAAGTTCATTGCTTTCGCTGACGACAGTCACATACGATATCCGGGCTGTTTTTCCCGGCTCGACCCTAACGCTTGCGCGGATGCTCATCACAGGATCCAGGACAGGCCCGGCGGTATTGGAGAGCGATTTGCCGCTTTCCATCGCTATGGGATCTTTTGTGTCATGGCCTCTGCCGATAAACTGGATCCTGTCGGTTTCAAACTGTATATCGCCGAAGACTTCACCCTCAGGTACGACAGCATTGGCGATCCAGAGACACTTTTCGGTCTCCGATCTCGGCCGCCTGTTTGCAATGATGCATTTCCTGTCAGGCTGCACCCCCGTTTCGACAAACAGATTGCTGAAGGCCGGATGTGCCTCGTCTGCGGCCTGAGGCGCCAGGACTATTTCAAAATAGCTGGTCACTTCGATGACGCATGGATCATCGCCAAGATTTTTCAATGAGATCCTTCGTATTTCGGCATTATCGCCTGAAGTCGCTATGACCTCGGTTTTCGTTTCGATCTGCCCGTCCATTCGCCTGAAGGTTGCTTTATCCGCTGTAAATTCGACTTCATATTTGTCCGGCATGACATTCAGCGGCGCGTAGGCAGCGGACCATACGGCATCCGTATCCGCATTGCGCAGATAGAAAAACATCCCGTACGGGTCCAGTGTGCTGTCCGCTCTCCACCGTGTCACCGCTGCCATTTTGCTTTTGCTGTATCCCGTTCCGCGATCCGTGATCATGATGGAATAATTGCCGTTGGATAGGAGATGTGCTTTCGGCAGTACCGGATCTGGCCGGCTGAACGTGCGCATCGAGCTGATTTCCTTGGCAACAGGCTCCTTGAAAGGCGCAACCTTTGCTTTCAGGCCTCTGGTGATCACAATGTTTTCCGAAACCTTTTCCTGAAGGAGAAGCCGCGCGGCATTGATGGACGGATCCGCATGGAATCGCGTTTGCATGATGTCCGCATTCAGGCAGTTGTCAAGCGCCAGCAGGGACATTCCCTGATGGTGGGCCATGAAGCTTTTGACGATCGAGCATTTTGTTTCAAAGGGCAGTCTTTCCGGTGTGTAGTCAGCTGCTTCATAAAATCCATAAGGTCCTTCCAGACCTTCCCTCTTCAGATATTTTATATTCTGGACGGCTCCCTCGGGATCTGCAAGAAGTGCCAGGAACGTCGCATACGGAGCTGCCACGGCATCCTCGATCAAGCCCCTTTTCAGCCCAAGCCACGGAACGCCGATAGCCTTGTACTGGTAATCGTGATGCTTGTCAAGAGAATGGAATCCGGATTCCGATGTTCCCCACGGCATATTCCTTTGCCGTCCGTATTTCTTCTGGCTTTTGATCACGAAAGAATAAGTCTCATCCAACAGTGTATTTTTATAGCTTTTCATGATGAGCAGCGGCATCAGGTACTCAAACATGGTTCCGGTCCATGAGATCAGGCCCTTGTAATGATCCACCACCGTCAGGTTCCGGCCCATCTTGAACCAGTGAGATGACGGGATCTCTCCCCGCGCAATGCACATATAACTGGTCTGTCGTGCCTCTGAGGCAAGGAGGTCATAGTAGGAATTGCTCAGCTTGTTTTCTTCAATATTATATCCAATGGAGAACAATTGCTTCTTCTTATCGTATAATGGCGAAAATTTCATTGCCGCCGACAATTTACTGATCCTGCCGGTCAAAGCTTTATAAGTGTCTATAAATGCTTTGGTTCGCCCAATGGATCCGGCCAGCGCTTTTTCCAAACCTTCCAGCCATGCCAATCCGTCATGGAAGTGTTCAGCATCGCTTGTTCGAAGGATCATGATCAGCTTCCCGACAAGAGCCTCCGCTTTTGCGCCCAGCGCCGGCAAATCCTGCAATGCTGTGTTCTCGTAAAGCATGGCCGACAGCTCCTTGACACCGGTAGCAATGGCTTCGTTCGGCTCCAATTGCCGCAGATCCTCCGGCATGCCTTCGAGCATGTCCAGCCACGGCATAAATTCCATCATTTCATTTTTCAGCATGCGGATCATGTGCTCTATTTTAGCTTTCCAGATGGTCCCCTTCATATTGGCGATCCAGTGGCCCGACGAAAGCGTATTCAAAGTCCGGTTCCAAAGAATCAGGTCGATGGGCCCCTTGTCAGAAAGCCCATTAATGCCGTTGAATATCTTCAGCGCCGCAAAGCCTTCTTTCCCGGCGCAAGCCAATGTATCCCTGATCCCATTCGAAAACTTGACATCTGCAAGAGGCGAGCTGAGATAGCCGTTCATCCCCTGCTCCAAAGTAATCAGATAGCATGCCAGATTTCCACTGTCTACAGTGGATATATAGCTTGGCCTGAGCGGTTTCAAAGTCCTGGTATCATACCAGTTGAACAAATGGCCGTTCCACTTTTCCAATCCTTCAACAGTCGAGACCGTTTTATCGATCAATGTCATCAATTCAAAAGTGCCTATATATCCGAAATCCCTGGCAGACAAAGTTGAGAGCAGCCCCAGTCCGATGTTCGTGGGGGAGGTCCTGTATGCAGCGCCTCTGGGAGGATCCGACTGATAGTTGTCCGGGACCAGATAATGGCCTTTGGTATTGATGAATTCCTCAAAATAGCGCCAGGTTTTTCTCGCGATCCTGCGCAGTTCCTCCAGGTCATTCCCGGAAAGCTTGAGTTCCTCGGCTTTCTGGTCCTTGCTGATCCAAAAGGCGATGAACGGTGCGCTTGCCCAGAGAATGAAAAACACGAGTCCTATGGCAGCCGTTTCGGGCTTCAAGGCAAGCGAAAGACCCAGATAAAGCGGTGCAGCAAGAAGTGAGGCCCGCATATTTGATATATAGCTGCCTTGGGTATTCTTCTGGTATTTTTCCACATCCTCGGACGTGATCCACTCCAGCAGATTTTTCTTCGTGATGAAAACGCGTGTCAAAGTGACCAAAACGGCATCCAGCATCAGCCAGCTTTGGTACGGCAGGAAAACGAAGTTCAGAAGACTCTGCAAAAAAACTGTTTTAAGCCCGAACATCACCGGCATATAGCGTTTGGTTCTTTTGTTTCCGAACCGGCCCGAAAATATGAATTCCGCCGATGCCATGATGAGCGGGAACACCTGCGCAATGACAAGCAATCCGAGCCAGAAGAAAATATTGCCCGGCAGGATGCTGAAACTCAGGGCAGCCAATACCATAAGAGAAGGAGAGACAATGCTTCGCCTCAGGTTATCGAACATTTTCCATCTGGACAGCAAGGAAAGGGGATTTTTGATCCGGCTGAGGCTTCTGTCGGGAATCTTGCCGAAAAGAAGCGTGCAAAGCTGCCAGTCCCCCCTGACCCAGCGGTGCAGCCTGGCTGAGAACGAATTGTATTTTGAAGGATAGGAATCCACTAATTTAAGATCCGTCACCAGTCCGGTCCTGACATAAGACCCTTCCAGAAGGTCATGGCTTAGTATGGAATTATCCGGAATGGCATCTCTTAAAACACTTTGAAAAACCTCCAGATCATAGATTCCCTTTCCTGTATAGATCCCTTCGCCGAACAGATCCTGATAAACATCCGATATGGCGTTGGCATAGGGATCAAGGCCTTCCTGTCCCGTAAAAATCTGCGAGAAGAGCGACTTGTTGGAGCTTTCGCTTTCAACGTCTATCCTGGGCTGCATCAGGCCGTACCCCTCGATGACGATATTTCTTTGGATGTCGATCACCGGCCGGTTCAAGGGATGGGCCATCGTTCCGATCATTTTTTTTGCCATGCCCATCGGAAGGATCGTATCGCTGTCGAGCGTGATGATATATTTCACATTAGAAAAATGGGGAACGTCGGAGGACGAATAGGCAAAGCTCGTTTCTGTCGAGCCTAGCACCAGCTCGTTGAATTCCATCAAGGCGCCCCTTTTTCTTTCCCAGCCGAACCATTTGTTGTTTTCTTCGCTGAATTGACTTTCCCGATGGAAAAAATAAAATTTATCCCTGTCTCCCGAGGCATATTTTTCATTCAGCTCCCTGATCCCGCGCAAAGCAGCCCCGACAATTTTTTCGTCATCCTCCATGCTGGCAAAGTCTGAATCCCTGAAAGCACCGATCAGGGCAAAGTACAGGTTTTCTTCCCTGTTCGACAAATAATGGCTTTCCAGATTGCTTAAAAGTGCCTTGACGCGTTTTTCATCCGGCAGCAGCGTCGGAACGGCTACAATTGTGGCCATGCGCTCCGGGATACCGTCCTTAAGCTCCATTCTCGGGAAAACAGCCGGTTTCAAGGCTTTGCATACGATCCAGTTGACAATATTCACAGCGATCTCGGAAGCAGGGACCAGTACCGCGAAAAAAGTCAGCACTGACAATAGAAGCAGATGCGAAGCTGCCGAAAAAACAGTATACTGCACCGCTATGGCGGCTGCCAGCAGGGTGATCAGTCCGATCGAGCCAATATAAACAGCTCCCGGTGATTTTATACCGATGTGCGCGCCCTTGGACTTGAATTGATTTACTTTTTCCTGTCTGTCTTCCAGAATTTTAACGCCTTTTCCAATGAGATAGTAGCCTACATGGCCTTGGCAGCAATTATCGGCATCCGCCGGATCATCCGAGCTGCGGTTTTCCCGGAATTTCTGGGCGAGCTCGATCGCTTCCCTGGCAATAAAAAGCTCGGAAACGCCATAGGCCGAAGACAATTCTTCAACTTTGCTTCTGTAATAATTCCGGGTATAGAGATCCATCAACGGATAAGTTCCGTCCGGATCACGTTTCAGGATCTGCTCGACAAAACTTGCGGATTCGAATAGGTCGGACCAGTCCAGCGTCGCAAAATGGCGAAGGCTGCTGATGCAATTGCTCATTGAAACCGTATTCACCGACTGGAAATTGTGCTCTTTTTGTGTGATTTGCTCTGTCGTCGCCACGAATTTGATCAAGCTCTCATCCATGGTGCGCAATACTTCCGTATAGCTTCGGCCTGAACTCCTCAATCGGTAGAACAAATGCTCTATAAACGGGGGATTGGCTTCGTCCATGGTTTTGAGGCTGTCCTTGAACAGTTTGACGACCCGGCTGGTGTCGATGCCCTCGTTCGATTGCAGGCTGTCAAAAATTTCATCCGCCTTATGCCACTGGGTCTGCGTATTCTTGATATTTTCACAGAGATGCCGGATATTTTCTATCAGCGCAAGCCGAAGAACCAGCGGGACCGCGAAGATCTCACGGTCGAGAAGGATGCTGTGCGACTGGTAAGCCTTCAGGTAGTCCGAAAGGATCGTTTCGTCGATCTGTCCGTCCGTATGCGCGACAAGCTCAACGGCAATGGCAAATATTCGTGCATATCCTTTCATTGGTCCGGTTTTCAGAACCGGCAGCCGAAAATAGTCGGCTTTGGTCAAATCACGCCGGAGCCCTTTCACCTGCTCCTCGATGATATAGAAGTTGTCGAGCAGCCATTCCGCCGCAGGCGGAACGGTATATTTTTTCTGGATGTCTTCATTCAGGTCCCGGTACACCGATAGAATATAGTTATAGCTTTCGTTCATTCTAGGAACGGGCCAGTTCAGGAAATTGGTTTTTTTTGAGATAGAATGCTCTATGGCGGTCTTTTTGGCATGCTCGCCGAGATCCTCTCCGGAAAGCGCGGCATCCCCGACATTTAATTTCCGCCTGTTTTGCGATCTGATCAATATGATCCATAGGACTGCAACAATGCAGGCGATCAGTGCCACGCCGGCAATCAAGAATATCAAGTATATATCCATAATAAAATCATCCTCTCACAATTGGCTTCTGAAAATCGACCAACGATTCCAACTGTATCTGTTCATTGAGACACCAATAAAACCTAATTGCAATTACTGATTTATAATCGCGAAAAAGATGATTATGCCGTATAATCATTAGAATAAAAAAACGAATCAGGCCGAGGCCTTCACAAGACTGTATGACATCAAATCATATAGGCCGGGATATTTACATTAGCAGCATATTATACCACAATTCACTGCAAATGGCAAATTTCCAGACGTTTGTGATCGTGTCAGGTTGCTTTGGTGTTTCAAAGCAAAAAATATTACAAAAATTACCAGGAAAAGTGTTATATTTAAAGGGAAAACCAGTCAAAGACCATATTCTTTCAGGTATTTTAACGGCCATGGATATGCCCGTCGCGATGCGGGAGCCTTGGCAGGCTCAATCATGGCCTAATTGGGAGGTTGCCGTAATGGGTAAAGAATTGCTGCTGAAAACACTAAGACACGAGATCACCGAACAGGTGCCCTGGGTGCCGTTCGCCGGGGTGCATGCCGGAAAGCTGAAGGGCTTTGATGCGGAAGAGGTGCTCAAGGATGCCGACAAACTGTTCATATCTCTAATGGAAGCCAGAAGGCTATATGATCCTGACGGCATGCCTGTTGTTTTTGATCTGCAGCTGGAAGCGGAGATCCTTGGGTGCGAGCTGCTATGGTCGAAGGAAAACCCGCCGTCTGTGAAATCCCATCCGCTGGCCGCCGGGAAAACGATCCCTTGCGCCTGCAGGATCCCTGCCGCCGATACAGGCAGGATCCCGGTCGTGCTGGATGTCATGAAGCGAATGAAGGCTGAGGTTGGCGATGAGGTCGCGCTTTACGGCCTGATCTGCGGACCGTTCACGCTGGCGTCCCATCTTCGCGGCAGCGGGATATTCATGGATATGCTCAAGGATCCCGATTATGTAAGAGAGCTCGTCGAATATTGCGCGGAGGTCGGATGCAGGATGACGGACCTGTATACCGAAGCGGGTATGGATATCATCGCTGTTGTCGATCCCCTGGTAAGCCAGATATCGCCGAAGCATTTCGAAGCGATGCTGTCGGATTCCTTCAAGGCGGTATTCGACTACATAAGAAGCAAAGGCGCCATGTCCTCCTTCTTTGTCTGCGGCAATGCCACAAGACAAATCGGTGTCATGTGCGAAACTGGAGCGGATTGTGTCGCTGTGGATGAAAATGTGGATCTGGCCGCTGCGAAAGCGATCACAGACCGCTATAATATCGTCATAGAAGGGAATATTCCATTGACCACGACCATGCTATACGGCAATCAGAAGGATAATATGAAATATGTCATTGATCTTTTGGAGAGCGTAGACCATCACAATCTGATCATCAGCCCCGGCTGCGACATGCCGTACAATATCCCTTCAGAAAACACGATCGCCGCCGGACAAGCCGTCAGAAGGCCCGGGGACGTCAGAAGCATGATCGAAAATTACGAGTCTGCCACAGAGGAGATCCTGGTCGACATTCCTGATTACGGAAGCCTTGACAAGGTGCTGGTCGAAGTGTTCACATTGGACTCGGACACATGCGCGGCATGCGCATACATGCTCAAGAGCGTTGCCGACGTATACGACGAAATCAAGGATGTGGCGGATTATATCGAATACAGGCATACAAAAAAAGAGAACATCGCGCGTACTAAGAAGATGGGGCTTGCCAATCTGCCGGCGATATGCATCAATGGCGATATCAAGTGGGTCTCCATCATTCCGGATCGGGAAGAGCTGATCGGAGAAATCATACAATACGCCGGAAAATGTTGTCCGGCCAAGAAGGCTGTTGTAGAATGAAATCAGGATAAGAGGGACGGCTGCTGCGGCAATATTGAGCAGATCACAGGAGCGGACATGATCAACGAAATCATATCGATAGACACCGGAAGTGCAGACAAGATCGCCGAGGGCTATTTTAAAGCCATATGTGGATTTGACAGGGACGATCCTGCGAAAAACGCGAGGACGGGCGCCATGCTGCGGCAAGGGATCGCGGTTCGGGAGCAGCTGCGTGACAGCATTCGCATACGGGCGGTCGTATCGGCGTTTGATAAAATCGTCATATCGGGCCGAAGCATCAGGATCGGTCCTGTGGTATTTGTTTGCAATGCTTTTGAGCAAATGGAAACGGAGCATATCACGAGGGTATATGCATTTATCATCACCGCGGGTTCTTTTGAAATTGAATCGGCTTCGATGCTGGATAGATTCTACGCGGACGCCTGGGGCACGGCTTACATAGATGCGGGAAGGGATATCCTCCGTGACTTTATCTGCAAACATGAAAAGGATGCTTCGGCAGGCCGTGAGGGCTCGTTTGTTTCCGATCCGTTCGGGCCGGGCTTTTATGGAATGGATGTGGAGCAGATGGGGAATTTTTTCAGGCTGCTGGATGCCGAAGCCATCGGCGTCAGCTTGACAGGGAGCATGTGCATGCTGCCGCTCAAATCCTGCGCCGGATTCCATGTGGCAGTCGACAACGCGGGGCGGCTGCCGCCGGATGGCTGCAGATCCTGTCTGGCCGGCGGCAAGGGCTGTGAATACTGCCACAGCCGAATAAAATCCAAGGACCGTTAGAAAATAGAACGGTCAGCAAGGAGAGACGGAATGAAAATCGTTTTTTTGCCCGAACAAATCGAATATGAAGCGTCGGACGGAGAGCGTCTCATGGATGCCGCCCGGAGAGCCGGCGTACTGATAGACGGGAACTGCGGCGGCAGCGGCAGATGCGGAAAATGCCGGGTCAGGATCATTGACGGACATGTGTCTGTCCCCGACAGCGCCGAGATTGCAGCTTTGACTGAAAAAGAGCTGGAACAAGGCTACAGGCTGGCTTGCCGTCTCAATATCACCGGAGACATGCGCATTCAGGTCCCGCGCATCAATACAGCCGGAAACAGGAAGAAAAATATGATCGTTATGCCGCCTGAAGGGATGAAGCTTTCTCCGGACATCCGCAAATATTGCGTTGATGTTCCGGCCCCGTCCCTTTACGACCAGAGGGATGACCTTGAAAGATTTCTATCCGTATTGCCTGAGAGAGGCTGCACTATCGAACCGGATCTGCTGGCCGTATTGCCTGAAGTGATTGGCAAAGCGGAAGGCAGGCTGACCGCTACGGTACATGGGAAAAGAATCATTGCGCTGGATGAAGGGGATACATCACACAGAAATTACGGAATCGCATTTGATATAGGAACGACGACTGTCGTCGGGATGCTTTGGGATTTGGATACGGGAGAATGCATCGATGTCTCAGCGAGGACCAATCCTCAAAATTCATATGGGGCCGACGTGATATCAAGGATCCACAGTATTGTCAGTGATCCCGGAAATTTGGAAAACCTGAGGGATCGCGTCAGAGGCTGCTTTAACGATATCATTCTGGATGTGACGGAGGGAAGCGGGATCGAGCCCGGAGAAATTCGGGAAGCGACTGCCGTAGGCAATACGACTATGAGCCATCTGTTTATCGGGGTCGATCCGCAGCAGCTTGCCCGGTCGCCGTTTGTCCCTGTTTTCTGTGCCTCTGCGGAGCTTCGGGCCGGAGAACTCGGACTGGCCATTTGCCCTGAAGCACCCGTCTATCTGCTTCCCAATATTGCGGGCCATGTAGGTTCCGATATTGTCGGGGCGATCCTGGCGTCCGGAATAGACGACACGCTGNNAATGCAGCCTGCTGATCGATGTCGGCACGAATGGAGAAATCGTACTGTCGCGCGGCGGCGGCATGCTGACCTGCTCCACAGCTGCAGGACCTGCATTCGAGGGCGCATCGATCCATCAGGGAATGCGGGCTTCCTCGGGTGCTATTGAGGGTGTCGACATTTTGGATGGCAAAATCACTCTGAATGTCATTGACGGACGAAAGCCCATCGGGATCTGCGGCTCCGGACTCATAGACGCTGTGGCTGCGATGCTTGGCGCGGGAGTGCTGGACGCAAACGGCAGGATGCTGTCAGAGACGGAAGCGCAAAAGGCCGGCATGCCGGAAGCTTTGACACAACGCCTTCATGAAGGCGAAGGCGGCCGGGAATTCGTGCTTTGGAGAAATGACTCAGGTGATGAAGCGGATGTCGTGATCACACAGAAGGATGTGCGGGAAGTGCAGCTTGCGAAAGGCGCCATATACGCGGGGATCGTGCTGCTGCTGAGGGAGCTTGAACTTGAAATTTCGGATTTGGACAGCGTGATCCTGGCCGGCGCATTTGGCAATTACATAAAAAAAGAAAGCGCGCTTCGCATCGGGCTGTTTCCAGACATTCCGGCAGAGCAGATCGTTTCCGCCGGAAACGCCGCCGGCACCGGAGCCTGCATGGCGCTTCTTTCCAAGGAAGCCCGGATGAAGGCCGATCGGCTGGCAAGGGCGGTCAGGCATGTCGAACTGGGTGTCCATGCGGATTTCCAGACTGAATTCATGAAGGCGATGTATTTTCCGGATGGTATCGACAGATGTTGAAAAATATTAAAGAAAAGCGAGTCTGAGCGCAATCAGTCAAGAGACTCGAGAAATTCGGAAAATTCCTCGTAATCGCTCTGAATGAATTCATAGAGCACCGGCTCCTTGAATTCATATTTTTCAGCCAATATCAGATTGTGATAAAGCTGCGTTTTACGCAGTTTTTTCTCTATTTCATGGATTTCGGCAAGTCCGTAGGCGGCGATGATGAACTGGCCGTAATCGCTGACGTAATAAAGACCGTGGATATCTTCGTTGAGCCGGAAGACTTTTTTATTCACATGGTCGTTATTCTTGTTGAATTCAAGAAACAGCCTGCCGTTGTCGTGCTGGGTCAGCATGCAGCCTGCCATCTGGGGCAGCAGAAGCCGGTCGAATGCATCCTGGTCAACGGCGATCTCATATACGGTCAGGAATTCCGGTCTGTTGAGCATCATGGCCGCTTCGGCGGATGTGACCTTGAACGAGGAACGTTCCTTGGCCGAAGCGATACAGGTCTTGTAGCTGAATTTTTTCCCCGGCTTTGATGCCTCGTTTGGCTTTCCGCATTCCGCAAGGGTTATTTCGGAAAGGATGACGCGATAATTGAAGTTCATTTCGATCAGAGACTCGCAAAGATAGGACACACCCGTCGCATCCTCATACCGGTCGATCACGTTCTGGCACAAAGTCGCAGGCTGTTTGCTCTTATAGAAATTGAATCGCGAAACAGCATCGGCAGGTGTTTTGTAAACGGCAACAACGGCCGGATCGATCAGATAGGACACGCCTTCCAGATCCTTGCCAAAAAGTCTCATGAGGAAATAGTGGATCATCTGGTATTCGGATACCAGCGGCGTGCACATTTTCCTGATCAGAACCTGCTTTTGTTCAGGCGTCAGCGTAACCTTCGGCTGCAGAAGAAATGCATATTCATTTTTTTCCTCCGGCCAAGGCAGGCTCAGGCGGCTGTTCATTTCCGCAAACTCCTGAAGGATGAAGCGCGCTTCATCTTCGGTCAATTCTGACTTCTGCCCGCCCAGTCCGCCGATGATGGACTGTTCGAGATAAAGAAACTCTTCGATATTATTACCGGTCAGACTCCTATAGGATTCGAAGCCGAATTCCTCGGCGTCCAGATAAAAAAACTGGTGCAGGTCGGAGGTGCCCTCCGGGTCCTTCAATTTCCAATTGATATATAGGCCGATAACGCCCATCAGCCGCGTGTCGGTCACGTAGGAGGAAACGAAGATCCGCGAGGAGTCTCCGGCCTTCGCTATGTTGCCGCCTTTTATAACCGTGAATTTTCTCTTGCCTATGGTATTATCCAAAACATGTCCTCCAAATATCTGCTTTATAGGGCTGCGGGCGTTTGTCCGCAATAAAAGTATACCTTATTTTGCGTCATATGTGATAAAATATTTAAAGATGCGGCATGCAGACAACGATGCCGCAACGAATCAAATCAAATAGAGGAGGGATATCGTGAACAGCGAAAACATAAAGCCGATGAAAGTTCGAAAAGCAATCATTCCTGCCGCAGGGCTCGGAACCAGATTCCTTCCGGCTACGAAGGCGCTGCCGAAGGAGATGATACCGATCGTCGACAAACCGGCGATCCAGTATATCGTCGAAGAAGCACTTGCTTCCGGAATCGAAGAGATTCTGATCATAATAGGCCGGGATAAGGCGGCGATCGAGGATCATTTTGACAGATCCATCGAGATGGAGCATCAGCTTGCCGCCCATGGGAAGGAAGAGCTGCTGCAGCTGGTCACGGATATAGCCGCGATGACCAATATCCATTTCGTCAGGCAGAAGTCGCCGCTGGGACTCGGCCATGCCATCTCAAAAGGTGAAGTATTCGCAGCTGGCGAACCGGTGGCCGTCCTGCTGCCGGATGAGATCATGGACAGCGATGTGCCGTGCCTCAGGCAGTTGATCGACAAGTACGAGCAATACGGATGTTCGGTGCTGGCGGTTCGCGAAGTTCCTGATGAAGATGTTCCCAAATACGGAATTGTCGCGGGTGATCCTGTCGACGATGGCGATATGAATGCAGCCGGCAGGGAAAAAACCTTCAGGGTCAATAATCTGGTGGAGAAGCCTAAAAAAGAAGATGCGCCATCCAATATGGCCATCATCGGCAGATATATCATCACGCCGGAGATTTTCGGTCTCCTAAGCCATGCGAAAGCAGGCGCAGGCGGCGAGATACAGCTTACGGACAGCCTAAAGACGCTCGCCGATCAGCAAGGCATGATTGCATATGTATTCGATGGCAACAGGTACGATTCCGGCGACAAGTTCGGTTTTCTGCAGGCAACGGTGGAGCTTGCGCTGAAGCGGCCCGAAATCGGCACGGAGTTCAGGAAATATTTGAAAAATCTGCTGTGTGAATGATACGGGCTCAAAGCCTGAGATGTTAAATACTGCTTCATAAACACAGGGCCGCTCATGATGAGCGGCCCTGCATTTTTTGTCTTTATGATTTTTGTCCGGTCCTGATGGATTCTTTCTCAATGCTGTACCTTACAGTTGTGTTACGCGGTACAGGATGACAGCCATTTCCGCACGGGTGACCGGGGATTTTGGATATAGATTGCTATTGTTTCCTTTGATGACGCCGGCCTTGACCAGCGCGCCCACAGAGGAAATGGCATAATCGGATACAGAATTTCTGTCAGAAAAGCCTGCCAGATCGCTGGTGCTGCCTGTAGCCAGAGCCTGTCCGTCGGCTTTGAGCGCTCTTGCGACAAGCACCATGGCATCTTCACGAGTTATCGGGGTCGTCGGGTAGAAATAGCCGCCGGAGCCCTGGGCGATATTAAGCGCCTTGGCTACGGTGATGGCGGTGTAATAGTAGCTGCCTGACGGTACGTCCGCAAAGCTGCCGCTCGTGGTGGCTTTCAGGCCGAGCGCCCTGTAGAGCATAAGCATGAAGTCGCCGCGGATGATATTGGACGCCGGGCTGTATTTTCCGGTGCTGGTTCCCGTTACGATACTGGCTTTATAGAGAGCGTCGATGGAGGGAGCAGCCCAGGCGTAATCAGTCGTCACATCTGTGAAATAAGCGGAGGCGACATTGGTTTCGGCGACATCGGTCACAGTGATTTTAACACTTCCGCTGAAGGATTCGCCGTCGACGTTATAACCTGTGTATTTGATTGTCACCGCACCGTAGAAGTCCTTGTAAGGCACGAATGTAACCTTGGATATTGACGGAGTGTCGTCATAATAGTATTTTGTGCTGGCAGAAACAACCGAGCTGTAATTGGTGGCGGAAGTATAGTTGTAATACAGTTTGCCCTGAGTTGTTATGGGCAGCGTGAACTTTACATAGTCCAGTTCTTCGTCGGTTTCATCCTCGCAGACATCGTTGAATTTCTCCTCGTTGAAAGTGATGGGCGTTTCCTCTTTGGTCGTTAAAGAAATCACGTCAGAACTGGTGCTGCTGCCTACTGTGATCCTGATTTTACCGGTATAGGTTTCAGCTCCGTTATCATAATAACCGGTATAATTAATGACTACGGTACCTGAATAGGTGGATTTTGAGACGAAGGAAATTTTATCAAGATCAGCCTCGTCATATTTCGTAGTCGCTGAGACTTTTGTGCCGGGACTGGTTGCGGATGTATATTTAGAATATAAAGTCCCATATGTCGATGAAGGAAGCGTGAATTTCAACTCCTCGAATTCCTCCCTGCTGAATTCATCATCAAACACATCAACGAAGTCGTCTCCGTCAAAGGTTATGGCTTCTCCGGAAGCGCCGCTGTATGTAACGGCATCCACGTCTGAAGAATCCTCTTTAACGGTGATCTTGACCTGTCCCGTATATTTGTCCCCGTCTTCATTATAGCCTGTATAATTTATCGTTACCGTACCTGAATAGCCCGTCTTGGGAACGAATGTGATATTGCTGATGCCGGTAACGTCATACTTTGTGGTCGCGGAGACCTTGGTGCCGGGGCTGGATGAAGAGACGTATTTATAGTAAAGAACACCATAAGTCGATGATGGGAGCGTGAACTTGACATAATCCAAATCCTCGTTGGTAGTGTCATCGCAGACATCGTCGAATTTGCTGCCGCTGAATTTGACCGGAACATCTTCGTCCGTTGTCAAACTTATCGTCGCGGCATCTGTTTCGCTTTCCTCCACGACGATCTTGATCTGGCCGGTGTATGAAGTATCGTTGGTATTGTAACCCGTGTAGTTGAGCGTTACTGTTCCGCTGTACCCGGCATATGGCACGAAGGTGATTTTGTCTATGGAAGCAGCGTTGTATAGTGTATTGGCTGCGACTTTCGTGCCGACATTGGATGCGGAAACATAGTCGATATACAATTTTCCAGCCGAGGTGGACGGCAACGCGGACAATTTCATATTTTTGAAGGTCCCTCCAACGGCCCCGGTACATGCTGAGATGAAATCAGTGTCATTGAATCGCTTGTTGGTATCTTCGGAAGTCGTGTAAGTGATCGTTGATGCGGAAGGCGCATTGACAGTGATGGATAATGTGGCGGAGCCGCAGTATGTGCTGTCGCTGTCGTCGGCATATGCTTTGACCGAGAAAGTGGCCGTGCCGGTGGCCAATGAGTCGAATTGTAGCCTTCCGCTATCGAGGTCAGAAACGCTGATTGCATCTCCAAGGATATATTCGCTGCTGTTAAGCATCAGTGTACCCGCGCTGGTTGGGCTCCCTTCGATAGTTATATAATCGAGTGCCTCGCCGTCATTCTGCGTATATTTTGCTGTGAAATCAGAATCGTCGAACGTTATATCGGATGGAAACGCGACTGATTTGCTTATGGTGCCGCTGAATGCGGGCTTCGTTCCCGCAACAGCCCTGATGGTGTATGTCGAGACATAATGGGTAGAATCATCTCCGCTGGAATACTGATAAGTCACAGTCATATCGGAAGATTCTCCGGCAGCGATGGAGGAATCTGAAAAATCCGTATCGACGATATCATATGCGGATCTCCAGGTATAATCAAGACTATCCAGATCGATCGAATCGGTGTAACCGTAATCGAGTTTCAGTGTGACTGTGAAATCGCTTATGACGACAGATGATACATGATCGGCTGAGCCGATTGAACTAAGTGCGAATTCGTCATCCGCCGCAAATACCGGCATCGTTGAACAAGGCATCATGGCCGCTATCAGCAGGACTGAAAGCAGGATTGAGATGCTCCTTTTTAATGATTTATGCATTTTATACCTCCCTGAATGAAAAAATGATTGAATTTTAAGGAATGGCAGTGCAGACACCGGAAAATCCGATATTTACATTACCAATCTATTATAAATTGTCTGCGTACCAGATGTCAATGTCGGCCTTCGAATCGACGATGCTTGATTTTTCGGCATTTCCTGACGTTTGGGCACGGCAAAAGACACCCCTCCGCAGTCTTATATCATATAAGACGAGCCAGCATATCAAAAAGTTTCAAGAAACTGATCATATTTTTCATTTTCTTTTTTTAGCAATAAATACCAGCGTTAAATACCAAGAGCAACTGCCATAATAAGTGCTGGATCTCATAATGTAAATATTCGTATGCGGCGCCTTGACATGGGACATTTATGGTGATATTGTACGAAGTAATTGAATAGCAAGCTGATGTGCCGGCGTTTTGCCGGTTAATAGGGAAGCAGGTTTGAATCCTGCGCGGTCCCGCCACTGTATTAGCAGAGTCATGTCCATCGATGCCACTGGAAAACCGGGAAGGCGGACAATGACGACGAAGCTTGAGCCAGGAGACCTGCATCGGCAATTTGCGCAATACTCTACGAGTGATAGGGAGGTGCCGCTTTATTATGAAAGCAGTGTTTTTTGAATTTACAAAAATCCCTTGACGTCCGTTAAGGGATTTTTATTTTTCGGTCAATTGGGCGGAAGATGTCCGCTGCGCAGTTTAGGAGATATGAATATGAAAAAAAATAGGATTTCAAGAATATTGGCGCTGCTTCTATGCCTGTGTATGGCACTGGGAAATTTTCCGGGGGCGGCGCTGGCCGGAAGCTCGGAAGAAACGCCGGCGGAGGCGGTTTCGGCCACTGTGGCATATTATGAGAGCGATCAGAACAAGATGCTGACCTCCTTCTGGGAGACGCTTGCGCTCTACGGCGCCGGTGAAACGGTCGGAGACGGGACTTGGGTCCTTCCTGTGGTCGAAATCGACGGCGGCGCGACTGTCATGGAACGCTCGTCAGCGATCCTGAATGAACTTGCGAAAGGGAATCATCCCGACAGCTGGATCGACGGGCTGGCGGCGGAGCAGGAAGCGGACGGCAGCTTTGCCGGCGGAACGAATGCGCATATATTTGCAATGATCGCGCTTGACGCAGCAGGTGCCTATTATGATACGGAAGCGGCGCTCCGCTACCTGGCTGACCGGCAGACCGCCGGAGGCGGTTTCGGCTGGAGCGACGGCATCGATCCGGACGCTGACATGACGGGCATGGCACTCGTTGCAGCGGGCAGGTATGCGGAGAACGCCGCTGATGACACGCTTGAAGCAATCGCTGATCCATTGGTTTCTGGAGCCGTTGGGTTTCTCAGAGGACTTCAAATCTCCACCGGAGGATTTGCGGGCGCTTACGGAAACAATTCGAATACTGACGCGGCGGCGGTGATCGGACTTGTCGCAGCGGGTGAAGATCCGCTGTCCGCGGAGTGGACGAATGCAGAAGGGAAAACACCGTTCGATTGCCTGCTTTCATATAGGACATCTGAAAATGCCTTCGGCTGGAACAACAATGGAACAATCAACACCTTCGCAACACAGCAGGTCCTGCTGGCGCTGGCGGATACAACTAATGGAGAATCTACTTTTTACAAGCTGTCCAACCAATATTATGAGGATCCGGAGCTCTATTTCGCGAGCGGGCAGACGATTATCGAAGCATTCGGTTCAGCCGATTTTACGCTGATGGGCACGGTTCCCGGGACGGGCGATGTCCCGCGTCCCGTCACGGATGCGGCGCTGACGATCGTTCCTGATGATGTGGCTGTCTTGAATGATGGGGCCGGCGGCGTTTCGGCCGATTTTCCCGTAGCGGGAAACTATGCGCTTAGAGCGGAGTATACATTTGACGACGGAGGGGCAGGGATACCGAAGACGGCGGAAGTGACCATAGTGGTCGAGGAGCCGGCGGATGAAGATTCATTCGAAATAGCCATCAGAATTGAAGGAGCGTCGGCAACGGTCGCGAGTGATGACGATTTTTATGTTTCGGACGATGGGGATCTGACTCCGGCGGAAGCGGCGGCTCAATTCCTTAATAGCCAATGGATATCCTATTTCATGGATTATTCCTGGGGATCGGCATATATAACGGAAATAGCGGGAGAAGCGGCCGGAAGCTTCGGCGGCTGGGATGGCTGGCTCTGCGCAGTGAACGGGGATCTGAACGACGGCACGATCGAACCAGGTGACGAGGTTCTGGTCTTTTATGGCAATTGGCCGGACGGCAGTGCTTCAGGGACATACATCCCGATCATAGAAGCCGATACTGCAGGGTACGAGTCAGGCCAGCCGCTTCAGGTCCGTTTGACGGCCCAATATACGTCAACGGTTTACGATGAATTTTGGAATCCGGTCTCTACTGAGATCATCACGATGCCGCTGGCCGGCGCCGACGTGGAAGTAAATGGCTGGAACGGTGTGACGGACGATGGGGGGTATGCCTTCATTCCTGCAACGGAAATCGAATCAGGAGAGCAGACGATATACTTTTCGAAGGAAAATGCCGGCGCTGTGCCGGGCATCGTTCGAACGGCGCTCAATTTCTCCGTCTCGTCGGCTGATGGCGGTGGGACGGGAAGCGGAGGCGTGGATGATACGCTCAAGTTGATCGTAAAAGGGCTGAACGGCGCGAGGATACTGTCAAAGGATATTACGGCCGATAGAAACGACACGGCGCTGTCGATCCTATTGGATCAGTCGGACCTGGAAGTCGTGGTGACAGGCGGAGCCGGAAACCGCTATGTAGTGAGTATCGATGGATTGGCAGAATTCGACTATGGTGTCGAGAGCGGCTGGATGTACAAGGTCGACGGGACGGCGCCATCGGTTTCGGCCGATTCCTATAAGGTCGCGGATGCCGGTAAAGTCGAGTGGCTTTATACGACGAACATGGGAACCGACATCGGGGCTTCAGCCGATGAAGCAATACCGGAGGGGACGGCCACGGCGGTCGACAGCCTCGAAGCGGCGGCGGCGCGGCTTTCTTTGGTGAAGCGCATGTTGACTCAGGGAATACAGGACGAATTCGATATTCTGGTGTTTGCGGCCAATGACAGCGGGGATGTCGCCGCGGCCAGGGAATACATCGCCGGACATGTGCGTGATCAAAACGGCACCTTCTCAAAATCGACAGACATCTCGAAGATATTGATGGCGGCGAAGGCCGTCGGCATGGACCCGAGCAACATCGGAGGATACGACCTTCTGGGTGCGCTCTATGATTTTGTCGATATTTCGCGGCAGGGCGTCAACGGGCCGGTATTCGCGCTGATCGCATATGACGCCCTTGGAGCCGAGCCGGGCGAGGGAAGCCTCAATACAAGGACCGCGTTGATCGAAGCCATACTTGGATTTCAGAACAAAGATGGCGGATTCTCATTGGCTGTTTCCGGGGCAAGCGATCCGGACCTGACCGCAATGGCGCTGACGGCATTGAGCAATTATAAATCGATGCCTGCATGCAGAGCCGCCATCGACGGAGGCCTGAGCTGGCTCAGCGGCATCCAGCAGGATGACGGAGGTTTTGAAGCGAAGGGTACGGCCAATGCAGAATCGGTCAGCCAAGTCATCATAGCGCTCTCGTCACTCGGGATCGGCCCGGATGATGTGCGCTTCATCAAGGATGGCGGAAATCTTTTGTCAGCGCTCTTATCTTTCAGGACCGAAGACGGCGGCTTTGCCCATACCGCAGGCGGCGTTCCGGACGCGATGGCAACGAGGCAGGCCGCGATGGCTCTGACCGCGTATCAGCTTTATCTGGACGGGGAGCCATCCTTGTACATGAGCAGCGGCAATTCCGGCGCGTTCGCCGATCTTGCAGGCTACGCATGGGCGCGCGAAGCCATTGGCCATATGAGCAGGCTGAATATCGTGAACGGCTATGGAGACGGAAATTTCCGACCGGGTGAAAACGTCAGCCGCGAACAATTTATAAAAATCCTCATGGCCGCGCTATATACTGATTTGCCGGAATCGGCCGGCACCTTCAGCGATGTCCCGGGGGATGCCTGGTATACTCCTTATGCGAGCGCCGCCAGGCAGGCCGGGATCGTCATGGGGACCGGGCGTAATGTCTTTGGCGTTGGAACGGA
>DIEM01000011.1 GCA_002418625.1 Firmicutes bacterium UBA5774 | reverse complement strand
AGTCGCCGCTTCTTGCGGTGCGCCGGGCCCCTCGGCCAGCGGCGCTCCGCCGGGCTGCATTTCGTCCAGGTCAGCCAGGTGCCTGTCTATCCTGATACCGCTGAAATCAAACGGTTTGACGGTCCTGACACAGTCGGCCAGATACTGGTCACCCAGCAGGATCACCGGGATCTGATATTTATCAGCTAGGTCGAAAGCCCGTATCGTCTGGTAGAACGCATCTTCCGGGTCTCGCAGCGCAATGGCCATCTTCGGCACATCCGACGGCGACGAATAGATCACGCACTTCAGATCGCCCTGCTCCGTACGCGTCGGGAATCCCGTTGTCGGTCCCGGCCGCTGCATCTCCGCGATCACAAGCGGCACCTCCAGCATGCCGGCCAAACCTACAGCCTCCACCATCAGCGCGAATCCTCCGCCGGAGGTCCCGGTCATCGCGCGCACCCCGGCATAGGAGGCGCCGATGGCCATATTCACAGCCGCGATCTCATCCTCAGCCTGCTCGACAACGACACCGGCGTCGTACATCCTTTTCGCCATGTAATTCAGTATTCCCGTGGAAGGGGTCATCGGATAGGCCGTATAGAACTTGACGCCGGCCGCGAGCGCTCCCAAGGCAATGGCGTCGCTGCCGCCGATCATGATCGATTCCATGACCGAGCCTTCGCTGAAGTCGTGGCGAAACTCCGCCATGCCGTAGCCGGCTTCGCAGGCACGGATATTCTGGCTCGCTGTCTCGCCGCTGAAGCTTTTCCGCAGCACCGCTGCCGCCGTTTCGACCGGCAGGCCGAACATCTTGATCAACGCACCAAGAGCCACAGTCCCAAATACCTTAGGATTTCCGATCCCCTCCGCCGTCTTCTTCATCGGGAGCCTGAAGATTCTTGAGTCCGATGCCTCTATAGATTCATCGGCAATAACGATCCCCTCCGGCAACAGCCGCTCAAGATGCTCGGTGACGGTCCCGGCATCCAACGCTATAATCACATCCAGCCTGTCGGCATGGGATTGGAGCGGCTGATCTGCAAAGCGGATCTGGAAAAAATTGTGCCCGCCCCGCACTCTTGACATATAGTCCTGAAGCGCGAATATCTCCGCGCCCGACCTTTTAAGGACCTTTTCAAGGATAACCGCCAGGGATTCCATGCCAAGCCCCGCGGCTCCGCCGATCAGTATATTACGATCCAATTACCGCACCCCCGTTCACTATAATTCTCCCATAGAGCAAAACACAAAAACCGACCTGAAAGGCCGGTTACGCTATTTGCTCATCCATGGTAAAAGCGTCCAAATGATTCCAAAGAATCTCAGCTCCCAAGTTGATTGATCCTTATTGATTTTTAATACAGCATATCGCTGTAAAATGATTATATCATTTGTCTTTCGCTATCACAAGCAGAGCGAATAATTAATATTGTGCTTGGAACTTCATTGATTCTATCACTGATTCCTCGCGTACAAAGCAAGAGGAGCCTCATTCACGAGCACTCCATCCATGTCGACTTCAAGCTTAATTGCCCTTTTATTCGATCTATATTGGCATAACTTCAAAATAGAAGTCTGCGCTGCCTCACTTCATTCCCGTAATTCAATCCCTGGCAAAAAGATCCCTGGTATAGATCTTCTCCCTCACATCCATCAATTCATCATGCAACCTATTCGTCACGATCACATCGGAAATCTGCTTGAATTCATCGATATCCTTAATGACCCTGGAGTGGAAAAAATGATCGGCCTCCAGCGCCGGCTCGAATACAACGACCTCGATCCCCTTGGCTTTCACCCGCTTCATGACGCCCTGAATAGAAGACTGCCGGAAATTGTCCGAGTCCATCTTCATTGTCAGCCGGTAGATGCCTACGATTTTGGGATTGCGCCTGATGATCATATCCGCGATGTGGTCCTTGCGCGTCCTGTTGGCATCGACGATGGCGGTCATAATATTGTTGGGCACCTCATCGTAATTGGCGAGCAGCTGCTTGGTGTCCTTCGGCAGGCAATAGCCTCCATAGCCAAATGAAGGATTGTTATAATGACCGCCTATACGGGGATCAAGCCCCACGCCTTCTATGATTTGTTTTGTATCCAGATCCCTGATCTCTGCAAATGTATCCAGCTCGTTGAAGAACGCCACGCGGAGCGCTAGATACGTATTGGCAAACAGCTTGATCGCTTCAGCTTCCGTTGGATCCGTGAAAAGCAAAGGAATATCTTTTTTAATGGCGCCCTGGCAAAGCAGGTCGGCAAACCGCCTTGCCCTTTCCGATTGCTCCCCAACGATGATCCTTGACGGATACAGATTGTCGTGCAGCGACTGGCCTTCCCGCAAGAATTCAGGAGAGAAGATGATATTGTCCGTTTTATATTTCTCCCGGGCTTTAAGTGTAAAGCCAACCGGAATCGTCGACTTGATGATCATGACCGCGTCCGGATTTATTTCAGCCACCTCTTCAATGACCGCTTCCACTGTGCTGGTGTCAAAATAATTCTTATCCGGATCATAATTCGTTGGCGTGGAGATGATGACATAATCCGCGTATTTAAATGCTGAAATCCGATCAGTCGTCGCCGTTATATCCAAGCTCCTTGACGCAAGGTACTCTTCTATGCCGTCATCCACGATCGGCGATTCCCTGCGATTGATCATATCCACTTTTTCCTGAACAATATCAAGCGCGAACACTTCATTGTGCTGCGCGAGCAATATGGCGTTGGAAAGTCCAACATATCCTGTTCCTGCAATAGCGATTTTCATGACTATAGTACCGTCCTTTCGAGCTGCTATTTGACGTTATAATATTCTTTGTACCAGTCTACAAATTTTCCAAGCCCCTCTTCAAGACTTGTGTTCGGCCTGAAACCTATATCCTTTTCAAGATCAGAAACATCCGCATAGGTTCTCAACACATCTCCCGGCTGCATATCAATATAGATTTTTTCCGCCTGCCTGCCGATCTTTTCTTCAAGAACATTGATGAACTTCATCAGCTGTACCGGCTTGTTGTTTCCGATATTATATATCTTATATGGTGCAAAGCTTGTGCTCAGATCATCCGTACGCTCATCCCATTCCGCATTCGCTTCCGGTGGTTTGCCGACCAGTTTGCAGATGGCTTCGACAATATCATCGATATAAGTGAAATCGCGTTCCATCTTTCCATGGTTGAAAACCTTGATGGGCTTGCCCTCTATAATGTCCTTCGTGAAAGAATAGTACGCCATGTCCGGCCTGCCCCACGGCCCGTACACTGTAAAGAATCTTAGCCCGGTTGTCGGTATTCCATAAAGATGGCTATAGGTATGCGCCATCAATTCATTCGCCTTCTTGGTAGCCGCATAGAGGCTTACCGGATGATCAACATTGTGATTCGTCGAGAACGGCGCCACTTTATTGCCGCCATATACCGAGCTGGATGAGGCATAAATAAGGTGCTTTACCGGATAATGCCGGCAGGCTTCCAGAATATTCATGAATCCCATCAAGTTGGAATCCACATAGGCATAGGGATTCTCAATGGAATAGCGAACACCGGCCTGGGCAGCCAAATTGATCACATAGTCCGGCCGAAATTCCTCAAACAGGCTGTCAATATCCGCTTTATTCTTGAGGTCAACTTTGCGAAATGTGAAATCGGGATAGCGCAGCAATTGCTCGATCCGATCTTCTTTAAGCCTCGGATCATAATAATCGTTCAGGTTGTCAATGCCCGTCACCGTAAATTGGTTTTTCAGCAACGCTTCAGACAGATGATATCCTATGAATCCGGCTGCGCCGGTGATTATGACTTTTATTCCAATATCCGTATCCATATAGTCACCCTTCTATCCCGATCCAATCCTTATAAATCTCCAAATCAGCCGGATTGGCCCGAAACGCTAACTCATCCTGATAAGTTTATCCTTGATTTGCTTTGTTCCTGATTTCATCATTTCCAGCATATTTGTATCCAACGACTTCATGACTTTATGCGGCCAAATCCAGTTATTATAAACTGCCTGTACCATCATTGGCCCAAGGATAAGCCCCCACAAACCTGCTTCCATATATTTGACTAAAAATAGCGACATAGCCACTCCGGCAAAGCTTGACACTATGAAAGCATAAACATACGGCACATTATTGGTATTTGATATGAATGATGAATAGTATGAATGATTTGAAAGCAGAAAAAAATATACGGCCAATGCCATCAGTACAGGTGTATCGAATGCCATATCCGGCTTTATCAAAGAAAGAAGCGGTATCCCTATGATAATCAGCGCAAGGACGCCAGTCCAAAACACTCCTACATATGCTGCCATCGCGATGGACATCATTCTTTTTGAACCTTCAATATCTTTCCTGACATGCGATGATTGAAGCGACGGCTGATATACGGCGTACAATGCTCCTGCAAGCGTCGATATCGCCGATATCAATTGAATGGATATCGAATAGATTCCTGTCGCTGTCAATGATAGAAATATAGATGCAATTATTATTGACGCCTGCGTTGACAGATATCTCGACAAGGAAACCAGCCCGTCTCTCCATGCGTTATGCCAGATGAGACGGAATGTTCTCCTGATTGCTTTCTTGTCGATGACAGTTTGCTCATTCCTGATTTGAATTTCAATATTTTCATACCTTTGGAATGCGTTCTTTGCGGTGATCCTGAATATGAGACCTGCGCCTAGATATGCCAGAGACACAGCAATCAACCCGAGTCCCAAAAATAACATCACTGCCGCGAATATAATCTGAAAAGCACGGGAGACTACGATTGAGACATTGATATCCTTTATCGCTCCGACACCTCTCAGGAATGTGGCATAATACCCAAAATAGAGATTCAGAAATACAGCAGCAATATAGATGAGCCACGCAGCCATATGCGCATACCCGGCCAAAGGTCGCGACACATGGAGTATATAAAAGGTTCCCGCAGTAAGCAGGCTAAAAATTGCAACCAAAGAAACAATAAGATAAATATATTTGCATGTAACGATGACGGTTTTTAGCAAATAAATATTTGGCCCGTCGTTCGTGCTGAAAATCACATCATTTTTACTTAATGCCGGGGCTCCGCTCCAGCAATAAGCTATATTTCTTGCCAAAGCAGGATTGAACCCGAAGTCAAAAAGTGAAGCTATTCCACCAACACACACAAAAACGTACCACAATCCCAAGGAATCACCATCCAAAAAATAAATCATGAGTGGCAGCAATAATAGATTGCTTCCCAAAGACATGAGTGTACCGGTATAATTCCATATTACATCACTTTTCGTTACTTTCATAAAGCTCAACTTTCCTGAACGCTCTGGTGAATTCATTAATCAATACATTTTTACGATGATCACGTAAAAATAATTCATAAGACAAATCATCAACCGTTCGATTTTTCACAGCTATAATGGTAGCATAAAAATCTTCCACATTATTGATGCTCGAGCAAATCCGTGGATATCTCGCCTTGTATTCCTTCATAACCGGAAAATCACTTGCCATGACATATTTATAATGCGAAAACGCATCGTAAATCGCTCCGCTGACTCTGAATCTATAGGATTCAGGTAAAGGAACGAATACCATCTTCGTCTTAGCCATATAATCATCGTATTCTCCTTTAGGCAAATGCCCGGAGATGACTCTTAGATGACCGTTATCAAAAGAATGAACTTTTGACCGCAAGACAACGTGAAGATCATTCTTCGAGAAGAACTGGCCATTAATTTCACAATCGATTATCATCTTGATGAAATCTTCATCGTTGCTGTTGCTTAAGCCAATACAATCATGGCGTACTTCCTCGGGGCTGGTCCGTGCCTCGCAAAAAACCGGATGGGGAATCACGAATATGCGATCCTCTTCGACGCCGATCTGTTCGATCAAGTATTTCTTGAATATGTCCTCAAAAACGATATGATATACTTTATTCATATAGCTTTTAAACAGGATCCTTTTGATCGGATTAGTCAGTTCATCGATGTTTTTATGGTGCATCAGGAAAAATTTTCGAGTATCTATGCAATAGCGCCCGAAAGCGAAAGCTACCGTATCAAAAGTTAAAACTACTTTATAATAATCTTCGCGTCCATTCACTTCGACGCATGTTCCAGCCATGGCGGACATTGCGCTGATTTTTCTGCCGAGCATCGCAGCGTGGTCTTTGTAATTGACAGACTCAACGATTTCAACGCTTCCACTATTACTTCCAGTTGCATTATAATAGCCCGGCCTTGCCAATACCCGTACTTCTCCAATTTCCCCAAGGCATTCAACCAGCTTGGTATTCAGCCTTAAGTGGTTCTGCGGGAAAACATAATCCAATACCAGTATCTTCATATGAACCTCCTCCCATATCGGTTTTTTCAATCTATTCTGCGGTTCGGCAAGCGCGTTCTGGTTTCCCATTGCGGATCTTCAAGCCATCGAGTTTGTCAACATCATATAGTCCGACAATAAATGCCGTCACGCCGAATATGGATATCGTGACTGAATATGCATAAAAAAGGGCAAACCAGAAGCCTCCTATTATCAGCCATGGTGTTCTCGTGAATTTTGACAGAATCACCTTTAATGTCTGGAAGAAAAACAATATCCCCAGCAGTCCATTGGTTAAATACAGCGTATTGAAGGTTTCGTGCATCACATAATACAGTCCATGATCCAATTCCCATATCGAATATGTAAATTCATTCGCTTTTCCAAATATTTCCATATGGTCTTTTATCGTTCCCATATAACCCTTGCCGGTTAAAAACAGCCAGGGTTTATTATAGTATTCATATGTAATATTCATGAACTGAGCGATTCTTATTCTGGGGGAATCCGGCATATTGTCAAACCAGCCAACTTCCCAAAACGATAGCATTGATGCCACTTGCTCAGTTTTGATTTCCAACAATGCGCTTCGATTGCTTAAATCCACGACGAGCGCATTCGATGAGAACACAATTATCAATATGCTTAAAAATACAACAGCGAATGCAGTTTTGTATTTCTTGTTTATATACAATACTATTATTGTCAATATAGGAAGCAGCATGGCGATAATGATCATTTTGCCATTGGCATTGTAAATCAGACCCAACACAACGATGACCGTGCCCGAAGCGGCTATGGCCATTTTTTCCTTCTTTCCGTATACAGGATAAACCGACAGCAGGACAGCACATGACAAGAGCATAATCAGGTTGCTCACCTGCAATGAAGGTACCCCGCCTCGATTCCCGTAATTTTCCAGCAGCAACGACATTATCAGTGTGACGGCCAGGCTAATGACGATCGTCGTCAAGCCTTGCTTTATTGGCGACGTTATACGGCCGTAATATTCTATAATAGTGACAATGACTATTATTTCCAAGGCCACAAACAGAAACATGTAGCATGCATCGACAAACATTGATATTTTTATATCGTAGATACCTATATCATTATCATTGACAAACAACTCTATCAAACCCATAGTAAAGCCGATAATAGTCAGGGCAGCAGCGCCCTTGGCAAACCGTCTTATGTTCCCCTTGATATTGAATATTTTATTGATAGAGCCATTTGCGACGAGCACAAGGAATATGAGCATCAGAAAAACAACTCCCAGATTCACCCCGGCGATCTTGAAGCTCTTGAAACCATAGAATACATCCTCGCCAACGAAATTGGGGGATTCCAGACTGGTGCTTAAAAAAATCGTATAGTAAATGATGTATGTGAAATATTGTTTTCGAACCAAACAGCTTATCAGAAAAACCGACTCGATAATTACCAGCGCCATCATTATTATGAAACTGTCGTAGCAGAAGCTGTTCAATAGGCTCACGGCCGTTGCGATCGCTACTAATTTGTAATTGAGCTTGTTTTCATTGGCTGTCGCGTCATTATCCCCAAGCATTACTTATTATCCCCTTCAATAAAATCATCACGGCCAAACATATCCGCAACAAACTCTTTTAACGTGTTCTCGAAGCTCATTGAATGTAATAGTTCATTCCTTTTTTCCCAATCACTGCTTTTTTGTCTGCTCAGGCTCATGTAGTCAGTCAGCCCTTCATCATCATACTCGGGATCCAAAATGATGCCCAGATCGAATTTTTTGATTTGATCGGCAACATCAATGATGTAGGGTGTTGAAATGATTTTCATGCCACTTTGCACATATTCGAGGAACTTGTTTGGATATGCCACATTGTTTGTCACATAATTCTCCCTGATCAAAAGCGCATAGTCCCCTGCGCATAATGCTTTTCCAACATCTGCCGCATCGATCCTATCAATGATTATATCGCCTCTTTCTCCGATGATCGCCTGCATTTCTTCAAGTTGATGGGATAGAATCACCATCCTGATTTTTTCATCATATATCGCTTTCAATTTGTCATAAATGTCAATCGATTTCTCGATGCACTGCCATGCCGAGACGCCTCCGGAATATATCAGGATCAGATCCTCTATACCAAAATCATATCTGCTCCTGTAGTATTTTCTATATTGCATGGCATTTTCATATTCAAGTTCAGTATTGGCTATCGCACATGGGACTATATAATATTTTAACTTTTTTAATCCATAGCTTGTATTTAAATTTCGAGTTAAAGCACGGGATACAACAAGCGCGCCATCCAATTGGTCTAAGTATTTATTTTCACTATGTTCAACGCAATGGAAAAGCGCCCTCTTGAATAGCCTCTTGAAGAAACTGCCGCCATTGAATTCGACTAGTTCCTCCTTGGCACCGTGGATATCAGCAATTATCGGTATACTGCAATCAATCTTTCTAATAGCATCGACATATTCAAGCATACCGATTCCAGACAATATGACGCATTTATATTTTTGGCTGCTCATTCTATTGCGTATGGCTTCCTTGCCGCAAAAAAAGGCTGAGCCTATGCTGAGAGGATTATTATTGAAGCCGATTTTTTCCATCGTTGAGCCGTATCCAATATGCTCGTTTTGGGTTTCTATTTTTTTCCAGCTGCATAACACGATGAAATCGGTTTCGATTCCCCACTTCTCATATAATACTTTGGCTCTATTTTTAATCAGCCGCAATTCGCCGCACGTATTGAGCACATTTCGCGTTGTGATAAATAATAGCTTGTCCACTATTTTTCTCCAGTTCAATATCGCAATGATTATATATATTGCTCAATCGAGATTTCACCGATTTCACTCAAATAGGCTTCGATGACCCGTTTCCTGTCGAATTCAGCTGCAATTTTTTCCCGCCCCGCCAATCCCATTCTCTTCTTTGATTCGTTATCCAATTTCATAAACCGTTCGATTTTTTCAATCAGATCCCGGCTGTTTCGCTGTTCGACCAAAAACCCATTCAGCCCGTCAGCAACGGCTTCTTTGCACCCGCTTCTGCTTGTTGTTATGATTGGTCTTCCACATGCGGCACTTTCAAGCAATACATTCGACATACCTTCAGGATAATATGATGGATGTATAGTGCAATGCGATATTTGATGGAATTTCCTCACATCGCTCTGCATTCCATGATACTTGACGATTCCTCTGGAATGCATTTCATTCAATTTGTCCTCGTAAGCACCCTCACAGGATCCTAGGATATGGAATTTGGCGTTCGGGTATTTATCTCGGATATGTTCGGCGGCGTCCAGATATTGATCTATCCCTTTTTCCTTCATGATTCTTGAAATATATAGAAATTCAATGGAGGAATCATCCGGGTAGTCCAATGGACGAAAATAATCTAGATTCACTCCCGAGCCGGGAATCAGCCTGCACCTTCCCCTGACAATCCCCTTTGTGGTTACAAAATCGAAATTCTCTTCATTTTGAACAAAAACACATCTAGCTTTTTCCATCGCCATTCTATATAAAAACAGCGCCATCATTTGCAGGGCCCCCCCGTTTTCCAACGCGGTGCCGAGACCGGTGATATTGGCGATATAAGGTGTTTTCAATCGTCTGCAAATAATTCCGCCATAGACGTTTGGTTTTATTGTAAATGTCAATACAGCATCCGGCTTGACTTGCCCAATTATTTTCTTGTATCTCACCAAGAGCATAAAATCAGTGATCAGATTTGTTCCTCTTCGACTGATTGGCGTATCGATAAATTTGCATCCCAGTTCAATGAGTTCGGATATATATTCCCCGCCAGGAAGTGATATGAAGACCTCATGCTTCTTTAGCAATTCTTCGACCAATTCCCTCCGGAATTTATATAGACCCACATCACTATTTGCGAGTATGAGCAATTTTGCCATCCTAAACTCTCCTTGCCGGAACGCCAACATAAGTTCCAGAATCTTGTATATTATTTAAAACAACAGCCCCAGCACCAATCACGCAATCACTTGTGATAGATAAATTATTGCAAACTTTACTTCCGATACCTACCCATGTGGATTTTCCTATTTTTACAGTGCCCGCTATCATTGCGCCAGGTGAGATATGGACATAATCTTCGATGATATTATCATGTTCAATAATTGCACCTGTATTAATAATGCAGCCTTCACCAATTATAGTGTCACAATTTATGATTGCTCCTGCCATCACTACTGTGCCGATGCCTATTCCAACATGTCCGCCAATTATAGCACTGGGATGAATAAGCGTACGAATGCTCGCCCCTGCCTCTTCAAGCTCTTGCAATATCTTTTGTCTTGTTTTATTATCTCCAATGGCGACAATCAAATCAGCTTTTTCAAGATAATTGAAAGCATCTTTCGATGTACCTATCACATGTAATCCCATAGTTTCTATAATTGCTTCATTATCGTCGAGAAAGGCTATGTCTTTCCAGATATTTAATTTCAAGGCAATGTCGGCTACAACTTTACCGTGGCCGCTTGCGCCTATTATCAATAACATATCTTTCATCTTCAATACTTACCACCTTATCTATTTACGATCCCTGGAATGGCTCCATCGTAGCTGACGATCCTGAACTGATTCCTTCTCTTCTCAATACCTTCACAATTGTGAACATTATAATTTCAATGTCTTCAAGAAAGTTGATTTTATAAGTATATTTCACATCTAAATTCAGTCTGTGATTCCAGTCAAGATTGTTCCTTCCGCTTATTTGAGCCAACCCTGTCAATCCCGGCCTGACCTTATGCCGTTGCCTCTGATGCTCATTATAAAGTGGCAGATATTGCACCAGTAGCGGCCTTGGCCCCACAACACTCATATCCCCCTTGATGATATTCCACAGCTCAGGAAGTTCATCAAGAGAAGTGGATCTCAGCCATTTTCCAAACTTGGTCAATCGAACGCTATCGGGAAGCAACGCTCCATTTTCGTCCTTCTCTTCCGTCATTGTCCTGAACTTATATAATGTGAATATCTTCTCGTTGAGCCCGGGTCGCCTTTGCTTGAATATCACAGGGCTGCCAAGTTTTATTCTGATCAGGATCGCCACCACCAAAAGCAAAGGGCTAAGAAAAATGAGCGCTAGCAGCGCCAGGATGAAGTCCATTGGTCTTTTAATATAATTGCGATAGATCATGGTCCAACCTCATTGCATTTTGGTTTCGAATAAGCCCTTCACGACGCCTGCGACCTTCGCAAGATCGCTGTCCGTCATATTCGTATCCGACGGCAGGCATAGTCCGCGGTTGAAGATATCTTCACTGCAGCTGACCTGCTCGAGGGATGCCGTAAAGTAATCATTTTCCTCGAACAGCGGCTGCAGATGCAGCGGCTTCCAAATGTGCCTGGCTTCGATATTGTTTGCCGCCAGGGCTTTAATAACCTTTTCGATGGTTACCTTTGATCCCGCGTCGACCGTGATGCAGGACAGCCAGTAATTTGTTTCGCCAAAATCCGCCACCGGCATCATTTTAATGTCGTCGATATTGCCGAACGCCTCTTTATAATAATCATAGATGTATTTCTTTTTCGCGATCCTCTTGTCGATGACCTTGAGCTGGCCTCTGCCGATTCCTGCGGTGACGTTGCTCATGCGGTAATTGTAGCCGATTTCCTCATGCTGATAATACGGCCTGTCTTCTCGGGACTGGGTGGCCCAGAATTTTATTTTTCCGGCGATCCGGGCCCAATTTGCCACCAGCATGCCGCCGCCCGAAGTGGTGATGATTTTGTTTCCATTGAAGGAATATACCCCGATATCGCCTATGGTTCCGGTCTGCCTGCCCTTGTAAGTGGCTCCCAGACTTTCGGCCGCGTCTTCGAGGACGGGTACATTGCGCTTGCCGGTTATTTCCATTATTTTATCGTAATCCGCAGACTGCCCATAAAGGTTGACCACAATCACAGCTTTGGGAGCGGGATACTTTTCAAATGCCTTTTCCAGTGCCGCCGGCGACATGTTCCAGGTCTCATAATCGCTGTCAATGAATACCGGGATCGCGCCCATGTACAGGATCGGATTGGCCGAAGCCGCAAAAGTCAGCGACGAGCAAAATACGATATCCCCCTTGCCGACCCCTAAATATTTAAGCCCGAGATGGATCGCCGCCGTTCCGGACGATAGCGCTACGGCATGCTTAGCTCCGGTATATGCGCATATCTCTTTTTCAAAGCCATCGACATTGGCGCCAAGCGGTGCGATCCAATTCGTGTCGAATGCCTGCTTGATAAACGCCTGTTCATAGCCCTCTTCGCTCATATGCGGAGATGATATATAGATCCTTGCCGATTCTGTCATGACTTGTATTCCCCTTTATGTGTATTCGAATTCTAAAAATTCTGTATCAGATCATACTCGCGATCTTCATTGTATATATCGGCAGAAATGAATTTTTCTTTTGACCCGCTCGGAAATTTTTATGTGCTCGGCGGTTCGTCTGCTGGCCCGCTCGGAAATTTTTATATGCTCGGCGGCTCGCCTGCGTCTATATCAATCCCGAGGTTGAAAGCATACGATTGACGATAACGGCTGTCTCGGCGCGGGTGATGCTGTCCGTAGGATCGATGCTCCCGCTGTCTCCGACGATGATGCCGCTTTGGATACAAACGGCCGCGGAAATCCTCGCCCAGCCGGACACTTCCGCCGAATCCTTCATTTGAGAAAGCTCGGCTGCGGCGGCCACCTCCGACATTTCGGTATCGAGGCCTGCTATTTTGGCAGCTCTTGCGATCATCGCCATCGCTTCCTCCCTGGTGATCATGCTGTCCGGAGCAAAGGTCCCGTCCCCGTTGCCGCTTGTGATTCCATATTCTTTGGCTATGGAGACCGCATCATAGTACCAGCTGCCGTTGGCGACATCCACGAAGGCGTCCTCGCCGCCGCCGGCTCTCATGAGGCCGAGGCTTCGAACGACGATCGCCATGAACTCTGCCCTGGTGATGTCTCTGTCGGGCTCAAAGGCCTGCGCCGAAACCCCTCCAAGGATCATTCTCCCGGCCATGCCGTTGATGTCGGCCGATGCCCAATGCTTTGCCGAATCGGCAAAGGTCCGCTCTCGAAAGATCACAGCGTAGCTGCTGTTGGTCATGCTGCTGAATACTGCATAACGCTGTCCTGCCTTATTACTGACGATCCTGGTCGGAATATGCTGGACGCCGCCATTTTCATCGATCACCACTGCAGTAGTGATCTTTTTGGCATCGAGACTGTCCGGCACCGGGACCGCCCGTTCAGTATAGGCGGAGAAACGCTCCAATGTGATCGTCTTATCTTGATAAGAGATCACGATCTCAAAGTAAACCGGCGGGATCATGACCATAACGCTCCCGTCAATTGACTGTATCATCCTGATCGCTTCGTCTGCGTCCGGAGCGGCTCCCATGCGTATGGCCACGTCGAGATCGGAAGCATCCGGGCTTCCCAGCTCCAATGCGGCTTTCTGCATATCCATAGCGACGGCCGGCAGGGCATAATACCCCAGAGCGCTGTCGACCATAAGGGTCGCATCCTGTTTCGACATTTGTGAAATAACATCTCCCGAAAGGATCGTCTGGATGTCATCGGCTTCCGCACCTGCGGAAACGACGATCGTGACGCCCGTTCCGACGGTCTCCAGAATATCCAATAAAGCCGCGCTGTTCGGAGTAATGGTGGCGATGCGCCGGCCGTCTATTGTCTCAATAGCGGTCTTTATGCTTTTTGCCGGAAGAGCGATGGTCGTATCGTCCTCAGGTTCGACGGCTTCCTCTACTGCAAGACTGCCGCCGCCGCCGACTGCCGGTGTCTCTTCCTCCAGCAGGATGCTTTTAATGAAGTCACTCAGATCTGCAAGATCGCCGCTGAGCTCACCTTCGTCGAGAGCATAAGAGACTTCCTCTGAAAATTCAGTGAGCAGCATCATGCCAAAATCAAAATGCTCATCGACGGGAAGCCCGATCTCACCGTCCTCAAACAAGACGATTTTAAAGGCTTCGTACATGACCTCCTCGAAATTGCGTTCCGTCAGCACATCCGTTTCAGACACCTCTGCGCTCAGATCGTCGAGAAAGGCCTGTATTTGGCCTTCAGTGACCGGATGGTCCCCATTCAGCATGCGGTCTGTCAGCTCCGGATATTCGTCCGCCAATTCGCTGTAGATCGCCGAATAGTCCGACAAGGCATATGCCGGCTGCGTGCCCGCCGAGCCGAACGAAAAGGCAAGCAGCAAAGCGGACAATAGAATCGATAGAAATTTCATTTTGGGTTCCTCCATGTTGGTTTGCTAATGCAAAGAGGGCCAGACAGTCTGTCCGCCCCCTTTATTGCTTTAATTCGAACTTTTTGGAATGATTTAGATCAATCCCGCCTGCTTCAGCACTCTCTTTACGATAGTGGCCGTTTCGGCTCTCGTGATATTGTCCTGCGGATCGATGCTGCCGTTGTCTCCGACAATGATCGAATTTTGGATGCATATCGCGGCGGATTCTCTTGCCCAATCAGATATCGCTGCCGAGCCTGACAATTTTCCAAGCTCCGAGGATACGACGCTTGCCGTTACAGTTGTTTCGATGCCCGCGATCCTGGCTGCCCTTGCAATCATCGTCATGGCTTCTTCTCTCGTGATCTTGCTGTTCGGAGCAAAGGTGCCGTCTCCGTTGCCATTGGAAATGCCATACTCCTTGCCGATGGATACCGCATCGAAATACCAGTCGGCGGCAGTCACGTCAGCGAAGGATTCCTGTCCGGCACCGTCCCTCATAAGGCCAAGGCCTCTGACGACAATCGCGATGAATTCGGCCCTGGTGATGTCTCTGTCCGGTTCAAAGGTGTTATCGCCGACACCGCTGATGACCAGTCTTGAAGCCATGTCGTTGACATCCGTTTTTGCCCAGTGCTCCGCGACGTCATCGAATGATTTTTCATTATAGATGACCGTATAGGTGCTGTTGGTCTGGCTGCTGAACACAGCGTAATATTTTCCGTCGATCATGACAATCTTGGTCGGAATGTGTTTCATCGTTCCGTTCTCATCGAGCACGACCGCTGTCGTGATCTTGGCCGGGTCGACACCGGCCGGAACAGGAACCATTCTCTCGACATATGATTCAAATCTGTCAACAGTTACGGTGTAGNNCAGGTGATTTCAAAATCGATCGGCGGGATCACTATAGCAAAGCTGCCTTCGGCTGCATCCTCAATGATCTTGACAGTGTCTGCGGACGGCACGGCGATCGTGACCGTTACAGTGATGTCTGCCAGATCCGAGCCTGCCCCCAGCTCTGCAGCGACTGCGGCGATGTCTATGTCAGCTGCCGGGAGGGAGTAGTTTCCAAGCGGCGTCTGGATTTCAAGGATCGCTTCACCGTCTGCCATCGCATCGACGATAGCGCCGGAGAGCTTGGCATTGACGGTATCACTGCTTCCGGATACCGGTATGACGATGACGACGCCTTCCGTGTTGGCGTCGAGAATCGCTTCGATGACACTGTCTTCGACGGTCGCCGTGATCACAGTCTGACCGTCTACGGTTTCAGTCGTTGTATCAACATCAGATGAAGACACTTCGACTTCGGGTGCAGGTTCTTCCTCTTCTTCAGTGACAAGACCTCCTCCGCCGCCTCCGCCCGAAACAGCCGCAGCAGGTTTATGGGCGAGAATAAACGACGCCTCGATCACGTCTGCCGCAGTCCATCCGGCTTCGGAAAGCGCCGGGCCCGCCGCGGTGATAAGACTTGCCGGCACTCTGTCGACAACCTCCTGGGCAGCAGCCGCAATTAAAGAATCACTCGTGGAAGAGGCCTCAAGCAGAATGGTGCCGGCTTCGATGATGTCGGCCAATCCCGCGTAATCATAGGTTGAGTCGTCCAGCGACCACAGCGTGTCAATAACGTCATTGACGTTCGCTTCGCCGAAAGTATTGTACAGCTCGCTGATGTTGGCGTCCATCACAGCATATATTTCAGAATAAAGATCCGCGGAACCGAAAAAGTCAATGCCGGAAAAATCCGCGATCAGGTCCATCATTGCCGCTTCGGCTGCTGCTTCGCTGCCGAATTTGCCGTCCGCCACCAGCGTATCCACCGGGAGCAGCGCGAAAACCTCATCCCAGACCGGATCGTCCGGATCGGATGTCAGCGCCACGACTCTTGCCTGTTCTGTTTCCAGGGCCTCTAAAGTTGCCGGGTCCAGCTCGGCCGCGATCGCGTCGACGATCTCCGAGGCTTTACTTGCCGCAAGTCCGGCATCGCTGATCGCAAAAGCCGTTCCCGGTATCATCGCGAGTAAAAGCAACAGGGAAATAACGATTGATAGCTGTCTCTTGAATTGTTTCATAAAAATTTCCTCCTTAGGTCGAACTCGGGCCTGAATCTGGCCTGTTAGAATTTATGGGATCCTGGAATTGGCAATATATCATAAAGATTCTAATAACAACATTTCCACGATATGAAATTCTGTTTTCAATTGTATCATCGTATTTTTTTAAACGCAACAAATAGATGTCACGATTTTAGCTCCAGAATCGATACTTGTGACTCTCTTGTGACCGGCTAGTTATATGAATGCCTCGATACGATCCATCATTGCCTTTCGGCCCGCTTCTTTTTCCGCTTCATAGACAGCCTCATATTCATTCGCGATGCGCGCGGCCTCTGCCGACGAAAATCCGATTCTTGTCAGTTGCATCTGCAGGTCTATGAGCAGCAGGTCGACACTGTCATCATATTTCGCCTCAAGTACATCCGCCCGCCTGATGTAGGTCGAAGCAAGATCGACCTTTGACTGATTCGTTACGGCGCCGTTCTCCTTTAATATTTCATATTCCGCCGCGGCATCCGCCACAAGCTGATCCAGCATGGCTTTAGCGCTCGCTTCGAGCTTATAGAACGCGTTTGTATAGGTCTGCCTGATCTTCCCCTCCACGACAGGGTCGGGCTTGAAATCTGGCGCAGCTGCTGTCTCCGCCTCCTGATCTCGGGCGGGGCCGGCTGTACTGCCGCTTTCGCCTGCGGCGGCATACCCCATATCCGACAGCTCGCTGTGGATTTCCGTGTAGATGGCGTCTTCGACTCCTGCAATTTCGGCATCCAGTTTTTCGGCATATTCCGCAGGGTCCTCTCCGGCAAAAAGCAGCACGGCAAGAAAAGCCGCTACGGCAAGCAGCAGGATGACAGCGGCGATCGTGATTATTCTGCGAAGCATTTTCATAAGGAAACTCCAGGCCGGCCGGGCAAAAAATATTGTTCTCACTGGCTTTAGGCCAATAAACATGCAACTATATCGAGCAACGTGTTTTTTTATGTTATCATAGCAGCGCCGTCATTTCAATCACTGCTTTTCCTTTAAATGTCACGTGTTTCATTGACGCTTGCAGTTGTAGTCCCGCGTCTATGCCTTATAATATTTGCTTGTCATCAATTTGACGAGAATTATTTCTTTGTTTTTTTTGAAATTCAATATTTACATTTGCATATATAGAGTATAATGTATACATACCTAATAAATTTTAATGGTTGAAAAATCAATTGCTGGCAAGAATTTTTGGAGGTGTTTAGTATGAAAATTGTCGTCATCGGCGGAAGCATCGTAAATGGTTTTCCCGTCAGATCCAAAGACAGCTTTGTGAGTCTATGGTCTGCGGCTTCGGATCACGAGATCATCAACAAAGGCGTCAATGGAAGCACCGCGGAAGATATACTCAACCGATTCTACGATGATGTGATCGCTGAAAAGCCGGATTGCGCCATGCTTGTATTCGGCACAAAGGACATTGTCACAAAAGACGGAGATGTTGATTATGTGTTCGGAAAACTCATGGAGATGGTGGATCGCTGCAAGAAAAACAATATCAGGCCTGTTGTCGCCGTTCCGCTGCTTGTTGATGAGCTGATCGCCTGCGAGTCCATGAATGAGGACCTGGGGTTCGAAGCTAATACTTGTATCGACTTCCAGGAGGGCAATGTCAAAATGCGCGCATATCGACAAAAAATCCTGGATGCAGCTGCGAAGGATGGCTTCTTAGTGGTTGACCTGCAGGGAGAATTTGAAAAAGCCACGGCAGGCAAGGATACGTCGCAATTCTACGCCGACGGACTCAAGCTGAATGCCAAAGGCCACAAAATCCTCTTCAATATCGTAAAAGATTCGGGGTTATGCAGCAACTAGCAAATGACTTTCAGTGCATGGACTTGAAACACTCATAATATATTGAATTTAAATTGATATCGCGCGGAACCGAGAATGTTCCGCGCGATGTTTTTATACTGCCTTGGATATGATCAAAACAGGCCGGTCCTCGAAATCGTTTGTTCAGCATTCGAATTCAAACAGATTTGGATTTCCTTCAACATACGGCCATAAAGCCTCTGAAACATAAATATGCTCCAATTCCGATGTATTCTTTATCCTCACGATACGGCAACTTGCAGTATCTTCACCGCCCCAAATTTTCAATGCCGCCGCAATTGCTGCATTGTCATCCTCCATCACAATAGGAAGTCTGGCACATGCCAGTCCCAATTTAGAGCCGCTTACTAAGCAATTAGCATAAGTAATCTCAAAATCAATATTCTGCAATACTTTTTGGGTTGTCACATCAGACAAGCCTATCCCCGTTGCATTTCCATGTGTTTTTTCCGACAGATTTAACACGGCAATACAGTTGATTGCCGGAATACCCACTAAGTCTTTTTTGATTCCGAGCCGCCCTACTATATTGGGGTCCATTCCGGTTCCGGAAATATTTTTTCCAATTTCTTCTATTATTAAAATGTCTATTTCATCAAATTGAATCTTCCCCATTTTCATTTTAGCCAGCTGCAAAAGCTCAGTTTCTCTGGAAAAAATATTTTCAATCGGTACAGCCTCAATTAGATACGGTTCATGAACTGCATTTTCGACAATTGCAATACCAAAGCCTATATTTGATTTACTGAATACCAAAGAAGCCGCTTGCTTGAGAACTCCTGGAAAATGCTCGACCCCTGCTTTATGGATCGATATGCAGCCAATGTGATTTCCCAAACCGATGCAAGCCATTTTACAAAGCCCGCTTTCAATATCCCCTTTCCCATCAAAATCCGTATGCGGTTTGATTCGGTTGATCAAAATCGTCATATCCGCCTCATAAGCCGTTCTGTCAGTATAAACCGCATTACCCAAGGATGTATTGCCAAGCTCCACAACATCAAGACTCACTACGACTTGAGCTCCAATGTTTTCTTTTGTAATTCCATATCCTCTCAAGATCTCTCGTTGTCCTTCCACCGTTCCTCCCCCATGGCTGCCCATCGCAGATACAATGAAAGGAATCGTTCCATTTTCTTTTAGGACAGCCACGATTTTTTTTACTATTTTATCAATCCGACAAATGCCGCGGCTACCTACAGCAACGGCTATATTCATCCCCGGCTTGAATTTCGACAAAATGTCGGCTTTATGCAATTCTTTTTCTAAAGCTTCTTCAATATCCAGCACAGATTTGTTATCGAATTTTTGTCTTACTTTTCTCATGCTGGGTTGTCGCCGATCCAGCTCCTCAGATAACAAAATGGGCATTTGTATCACCTCCTCTATTTTCCCATCGCAAAATGGCTTGAGAGTTGCCAAAAAAATCCTGCAACTCTCAAGTCAAATATTTATATATTTTTACACTTTTTCGTTATTGTTCTTTTTCAAATCTGGCATGCCCTATTACGTCTTTATTTACAAGATTCTTCGGGGGTTTCTTTGCACGGACCGTATCAACGATTGCTTCAATTGTCTTTCTTCTTAAATCATCGCAAGAATCTTCGCTGTAATATGCTGAATGCGGTGTCATTATTATATTGTCCAGTCCCATAAGAACACTTGTATTATTAATTTCATCCTCAATCACATCGATTCCCGCACAGCCAACCTTTCCGCTTAACAAAGCATCCTTCAAAGCGTCTTCGTCAACAACGCCACCTCTGCCGCACACCACAATCACCGAACCGTCCTTCATCAGTTCCAACTGCTTCCGTCCAATAATATGATGAGTTTCCGCCATATGCGGAGTATGCACTGAAATATAATTGCTCTGCATGAAGAGTTCTTCCAGCGTATTGATTCGCTCAACGCCAAATTTTTCAAACGCGTCATCTGATGCGAATGGATCATAGGCAACAATTCGTACATTGAAAGGTCTCATCAGCTCTGCAATTCTTTGTGGAATATGCCCGAACGACACAAGCCCATAAGTCCTGCCTGCCATTCTGTAAATCTTGCCACAAGCTAGCACCTTCCAGCCACCTTTTCTGACATCCCTGTCAAGAAAAGTCAATTTTCTCGTACAGTCAAGCATCATGGCAACAGTGTGTACCGCTACATCCTCAACACAATAATCCGGTACATTGGCAACGCATACTCCACATTCTGTCGCTCCCTGCAAATCGAACCTGTCAACTCCTATTCCCGGCGACACAATAATTTTACATTTTGCCAGTCTTTTAAATTTAGGCTTGTCAAGATAAGCCCATGCGCAAAGTCCATCTGCATCTTCGGCTTCTTTCAAAAAAACTTCATCGTCATTGCCCTCGATTCGGACCAGCTCAAAATCATCAAACCCGTCTCGCTTCAGTACCTCCTCCTCAATATCACGGTCTTTGCCAACAATGGTATTATATACAACAATTTTATATCTGCTCATGCTGTCCTCCACTAATCTTGATTCCATATGTTCTAATTTGATATTCTCCCTTAAGCCTTTAAAGTAAGCAAAGCGTCACTGCCGGAACGTAAGTCGTAAGCATTAAAACAATTAATAATCCTACGAAGAATGCCCAGAAAAATTTCATGAAGTGCTCCATCGTCACTCCCGCAATACTGGCGCCTATGAATAGATTACCTCCATACGGGGGGGTTATAATGCCAATAGTGGCATTCAGTACAATAAGTACGCCAAAGGATATTGGTGTCATTCCTGCTTCAACAGCAATCGGCAATAATAGCGGTGACATTATAATGATAATCGCGAAACTATCGATTGGGCAGCCTATTACAAGTAACGCAATGTTGATTATAAGCAACAGAATGATTGGATTATCGGTGATTCCGGTCATCCATGCAACCAATTCATCCGGAATTTGCGCCAGACTCAAATATTTGGAAAAGGCAAGCGAAACACCGAGCATGTACAGCACCATGCCGTTGATTTTCATTGTATCAAGCAATGCTTCAAACATCAGCTTTACTGTCAATTCTTTATATATGAAAAATCCGACAAAAATTGCATATACAACGCTGACGACTGAAGCTTCCGTCGGAGTAAACACCCCAGAGTAAATGCCTCCTAGAATGATGATCGGACACAAAAATGCCCATTTCGCATCCCAGGCTGATCTCAAGAATACGCTGAACGGCTGTTTTTCAGTTCCTCTAAAATTGTATTTTCTGGCATAATAGTATGCGCCGAAGCACAAGGCGATAACCATCATAACACCCGGTATTATACCTGCAAGGAACAAATCTCCAATTGATGTAGACGTCGTAACGCCGTATATCACAAGGCAGAGGCTTGGCGGAATTAGCAGGCTGACAGTGCCGGAACATGCGGTTACAGATGCCGCGTATCCTGGATCATAACCTTTCCTAACCATTTCCGGAATCATAAATCCGCCCACGGCAGCGACTGTTGCATTTGCCGATCCGGAAATCGAACCAAAAAATCCACATGTGATTACAGTGACTATGCCAAGTCCTCCAGTCAAGTGGCCAACAAGTGCGTGGAACGTATCTACTAGTCGTTTGGCAATGCCGCCTTTCCCCATAATGATACCGGCCATAATAAAAAACGGTATTGCCAGCATTGTAAAAGAGTCCAACCCAGTAATGCATGATTGTGCAATAATGGTCAGCGGAACATCAAGGAACAGGGCAAAAGTGACTACCGTGGCGATACCGACGGAAATGCCGATCGGCACGGAAAGAGTAATGCAAATAAACAGTACCCCGAACATTACGATCATATCCATGTTACGCAGTCACATCCCTTCCAGTTATTAATATGTAAGCATCGATCAATAATCTTATAATATAACCAACGCATCCAACCGGGAGCGCAGCGTAAATAATCCAGTTTGGTATGCTCAAATATGCCGAAAATGTCCCAAGCTCATATAAGTAATAGACCATTCGGATCCCCAGATACGCTAATACAGCGGCCACTGTTCCTGACAGCAGGATCACAATGAATTCCAGGATTTTTTTCCCTAGTGGCGGCAATGCCTCTAACACAGCAACGATTCTAATATGCTCATGATATCTCTGGCAGTAACTCAATCCAACCCAGGATTCCCATATGTATATGTATCTGGCCAGTTCTTCACTCCAGGAATTGGCATGCCCTGAAAGCCTGAAAATCACCTGGGTAAAAACAATGACGATCATAATGATAAATGTGTAAGCTAAGAACTTCTCTTCAACATTATTGAAGATTTTTATGGCCTTTTTCATAAACCCATATCCTTTCTTTTGGCATATGGCGATGGTTCGATCGAACCATCGCCATATGCCAAATTTGAATACGTTGCTGTTATTTCGAATATGATAGAGCTAGGTCAAATACTTCGTCTCCAACAATCTCTCTGAATTCGTCATATAAAGGCGTCACCTTTTCTCTAAATAAGGCAATTTCTTCATCCGTCAAATAAGTGACCGTTACGCCCGCATCAACCATCTGCTGAACGAAGTCTTCATCCGTCTTTATACTTTCCTCTCCATGCTGCTTCATTGCAATTTCAATTCCGTCTTCGATAACCTGTCGGATCTCAGGGTCAAGGTTATCCATATACTCTTTGGACGTTATATATAACTCTCGGCTATGTACATGATTCAATCTCGTATAATATGGCTGCAATTCATAAAAACCAGTTGTTACAGTGTACTGAGGCGCATTGTCCTGCCCATCTATAGTTCCCTGCTGCAGCGCGGTATACACTTCGCCATAGCTCATTGTCACCGCGTTTGCTCCAAGAAGATTGAAAGTATCGACGTAGTTTTTCGATTCCATTACGCGAATCTTCAGACCTTCCATATCGGAAGGAGTATGTATCTCACGGACATCGTTCGACAATCCCCTAAATCCACCGACAGGCACTATGCCATAACATTTATAACCGATTTCTTCCAGCCATCCAATATAAACATCACCTAATTCGCCGTTCCAAGCCTCTAAATTCGCTTCAAGTGATGGAAATAAAAATGGCAAATCCAAGATTGCAAATTTGGGATCGTATGCTGTGAATTGCGCTGATCCAGGTACGCATAATTGAACCGTCCCCATCTTAACACTTTCTAAAATTTCTCTTTCACCACCAAGAACTCCATCATTATGTACCTGTACATCAACGATGCCATCGGTGTTTTCCTCCACATAAGTTTCAAATGTTTTCATGGCATTGCCTGTAGCGGATTCCCCACTCTCTACGGTGCCGACCGCAAAAATAATAGACTCTGATTCATTGACTTCAGCTTCCTCCGAAGTTCCTCCACATGCATTCAGAGCAAATACTAGTGCAAGAATTAATCCCATCGCTAAGACTTTTTTCATCTTTCTTCCTCCTCTTTGTTCTGCAATTAATAATTCCATAACAATCCATTCATTTCGCTAATTTAAAAAATAATGATTTGATCGTAAAAGTAAGATGCTTATTTTATTGACTTCGCAAGATACCTGCCATGATTTGTTAATAATATCCCAGATCCTTCATCACCTCTGCCAGGATTCCCCGGTCAATATCCGGTAATTCAAATAAGGGTCTCCTCATGAAACTGTTAGTTCCATTCCTGATCTTAGCCCCTTCCTTATAAATTTGGAGCCAGTCCGATCTGCTTCCTGCCTGACCATACATGTCCTTGCTGATGGTCATATTCAGAAGCGGCAAAATCTTCTTCCATAGCGCAAAACCTTCTTCATAATTTTTTTCAACAGCGACTTTATTCCAAATTTCAACGCATTCCTTGGGAATAATATTTGCGATTCCGGCAGTCCAGCCATCGGCTCCTACAACCATCGCCTGGTACGCACCATAATCATCACCGAAGAATACTTTTGTCCCAGGCTTGCACAGCATTTTCAAGTCCTGTGTTCTAACCGGATTACCAGATGTGTCTTTAACCATGGATACAACTCCCTCGCAGGTCAGCTTGGCAATCTGCATTACTGACAGGCCCAATTTTGACAATCCCGGATTGTTATACAGCAAATAGGGAATTTTGACGGATGCGGCAATATCCTTATGGAACTGAATCAGTTCATCTTCTGTAACCCGCATATAGTAAGGCCCTCCCGCAAATACCGCATCTGCGCCTGCCGCCTCAGCATAACCGGCGTAATTTTGTGAGAGTCGGACCGCGGGAGAACTCACTCCGATAAATACAGGTACTCTTCCTGCCGTCTCGTCTATTATTGCCTTAACCAGATCCTTATATTCCTGCTCGTCCAGTGCAGCGTTTTCCTGTGTTGTGCCGAGTGCAAATATGGAATGTACCCCGTTTTCAATCAGAAAGTTCAAATGAGACTTGGTGCCTTCATAATCTATTGATCCGTCCCTGCTAAAGATTGTCACGAGCGGTGCGACAACGCCGCAGCCGTCTCTTTTTTCTTGCATTGTGTACCTCCTTTTAAATCGCTTTTCACAAATGGTGATTTCTTAATTAAATTTCCTTGAAGTTGCTTTGCTGTAACCTCCAATCTCTTAAACCAATTCGTTTGGATATTGCGATTATTGTTTTGATAATGTTATATAACATTCCCACCGATATCGCATTGACTATTCCATCATGTTTTCTGGGTTTAACAACTAATTCGAAATGTGGATAATTGGAAAAAGCAGAATTGTCATAGATTAAAAAGCATGAAAATCTTTTCGCATTTTTTAAAGAACCAAAATACTTTGACCCGTTCCCGGTTTATGCAGCAGCATGAAAATAAAAAAACAAGGCATCTTCCATCTTATAAAGATGTCTTGCAAATTGAGAATGCTGTCCGAATTGATTATACTTTTTCAATCAAATACAGTTCAGCACTGTTCGGTTCAAGCTTACTTCTAATATTCAAGCTCTTCTGCCCTTTTATAAAATCAAATGTCAATCTCGGATTACATATATTGTTCAAATATTCTTTTTCTTTGGCAGTGATATAGAAAGGGCTTCCGGCCTCCGGGATATGGTCATATATGCTTCCATATTTCCTGTTCATCAGGTACTTCTTGATAATATAGGCGTTGCCACTCAGATTCGTTATGTTTATGTCTATTGTGACATCTTCCTCAAGCATAAATAGCGAATATCGGTCTGAAGACTCAATTTGAAGGTTGTTTAAAAATTGCTCATCATAGTTGGAAGGTGTATGATACACTAAAACCTGAATTATATCTTTTCGCTTCGTAATAATGTAATTGATCCCTTGGCTTAAAATCCTGTCTCCAAGCATGGATATCAAATGATACGCATGGTATAAAGGTTTTTTTAAGCCTCCCTTTGTTGCTAATCCCAACCCGCCATGAAATAATTCAGCATTGTTCGAGTCGAAAATTGTATTGTACTTATTGATGTTGCTGTTAACATTGATTCCTTTTATAGCTTTATTGATAAAATACGGACCCATAAAGGCTGTATCATATAATAAATGACTTGAATCATATATTTCACAAGCATCCATATCCGCTCTATGACCAGGAATATAATCATCAAGGAGGTTGTTTAGAATGTTGAGATAAGCAATATTCTTGGCAAAAACATTTTCATTCGGACAGACTCCGGTAACTGAGAATTTCCATTTTTCAAATTCTTCAGTCCCAAATTTTTCAATACAATTATTAATGAATTGCGACATGATCGCTTTGAATGTTCCTAGTGAATATTTTTCAAATCCAAAGTTTATATAAGGTCTGGCCTCTGATTCATAAATGAAATCAATCATGGAATACAGTGAATTCCAATCAATATTCACATCATTACCTTTCATTTGAACTGTCTCGCTATTGAAAAGACTATGAAACTTAAAATATTTAAATCCTATATCACTCTGCATATTTTTAATCAGCGTTTGATAGGATGACTTCAATAAATTGGATGCCTCACCGATACAAACACAATCAAGCCAATAATGACTAAATGGATATGACATTTCTTCGGCATCTATGTTTAAATTATATTCCCGATCTTGAATGGAACCCTTGATTTGACTTTTGCCCTGAATATAAGAACTGATTTTACTATTCAAGAGTTCCTGATCGATGTATGATTTCCCTATTTCTTCATAATTATCAATGCTGTAATATTTTTGATTTTCATTTCTGTAGTCATTTGGGCTGCTGCCAAAGAATTTCTTGAAAAAACTATTAAAATATTTTTGATCGGAGAATCCACATTCATAAGATATTTTGGTAATGCTCATGTTTGTAGCAAGCAGCAGTCTGGCAGCATCTTCAGATCTATAAAGATTCAATAATTCCTCAAAATTCAAATCAGTAGCTTCCTTGATACTATGGGACAAATGCGATTCGCTGACATGAACATATCCTGCCATTTCAGACAGGGAGATCTTCTTTGTGTGATTATTCAGCATATATCTGCATATCATCCAGAATCTTTCAAATTGTTCAATGGTTCTAAAACTGTCAGGAGATTTTTTTATATAGTTGAACTCATTTATGAGGATCGTCAAAGTTGTAATGCAGTTGCTTATTATTCTTTTTTCGTACTCCTCATTACGATCCATCAATTCGATATAAATTCGGGCCATATTATTCTTTATGCTCCTTATGACAGCATCGTCATCTTTATTAAAGGCGCTCAGATGGTTGATAAAAAAAACGCGACTGATATTTGGAATATATGTTTCAAAATAGCAGGTGTCAATGAATAAAGAAATGTATACGAGCTTTTCATCCATTTTCTTAATGCTATGAGGTATCTTCCTATTGAGTACAATTATATCGTCCTCTTTTAATAAGTACTCGTCCCTGATCAATTTCACGTTGGCCGAACCTGAGATAATGAATACAATCTCAATTAGTTCTTCATGCCAGTGAATTCGTTGCTCATCAGAATTTGCCAGCAATTTAATGTGGCAGTTTTCATTGTTTTTTATTTTTTCAATTTCAGACATAAAAACCTCCTCTTAAATTGATATTTGAAACCCGATTGTTATTATTAAAAAGCCCCTATACTTTCATGGGTAGCTGGAAACTCAATATATTCAATTTCACTCGCCTCAACACTTTTAGGTTAGCATATCTCAGTAAACATATCTATCCTTTCTTGGTGATCATTCAAATCTGCCATGGAATTCATTTCATCCCAATGTATTGGCATACTAATTGCTTAATCAATTGCATATATGCATGCTTTTTAATGTCAACACTCAAACAGGGAATGCGGTCTTTGTTTGAGTAATCACCACGTATCAAAAGGAGGAGAATCATCAATGGCTATGTTTCCTGAAGCAAAGATATTGGATATCGATCTGACATCAAAGAAAATTTCGACAAATTTCATGCCGGGTGCGCTGCATCAACTCTATCCGGGAGGTTCCGCTCTCGGAATGTATTATCTTTTAAAAGAAACCAAACCTGGTATCGATCCACTGTCCGAAGAGAATATCATGATATTTTCCGTCTCCCCGCTCACTGGTTTCCCCGTAAGCGGCCAATGCAGAATGACCGTCACGACAAAAAGTCCATTGACCGGTGGTGCCGGAGATGCCCAGGTGGGCGGTTATCTTGCCGCACATTTTAAAGCAAATGGGTACGATGCCATGATCATCAGAGGCAGATCCGATTCCCCGGTTTATATCTATATAGATAATGACGAAGTAAAACTTAATGATGCAAAAAATATCTGGGGCAAGGTGACCGGCGAAACAGAAGATTTGATCCGCGCCGAACTCGGTTTCGATAAAGTCCAGATAGCCGCCATCGGGCCTGCAGGCGAAAATCTTGTCAAATTCGGCTCGATTATTCACGGAAAAAGCCGCGCTTTAGGGAGAAATGGCGCCGGTGCAGTGATGGGGTCGAAAAACCTGAAAGCCTTTGTTGTTAAAAACCAAAAGGTTCGAAAGGCGTATGACGCTGAAATGTTTAAGGACTTTGTCAAGACTGCGAAGCAGGATATCGAAGAAAACGGGGTATGCGTGGGAATGCGATCCAATGGTACAGACGATTGCCTCGGCGGCATGGCCGAGATTGGATTTTTGCCGACGCGCAACTGGCAATCCGGATGGTTTAAGGATTGGGAAAAAATAAATGGTTCCTACATGACTGAAACAATCAAGGTCGGCGACGAAAGCTGCTTTGGATGCGGCATCAACTGTAAGCAGATCGTTGCCGTCGAAGGCAAAGTGGACCCCCAATATGGCGGGCCGGAATATGAGACTTGCGCGACCTTCGGTTCGTACTGCGGCGTTAACGATCTGAAGGAAGTCGCTTATGCGAACATGCTATGCAACATGTATGGCATGGATACAATTTCCTGCGGCGCCACATTGGCATTCGCAATGGAATGCTTCGAAAAAGGCCTGATTACAAAGGAAGACACCGGTGGTCTCGATTTGGAATTCGGCAACAGCAGTGTTTACTATGACATACTCACCAGTATCGCGTATCGAAAAGGAAAACTCGGAAACATGCTGGCTGAGGGAAGCTATAGGGCGGCCGAAAAAATCGGGAAAGATTCCATCGAATATTCCATGACATGCAAAAAACAGGAAATGCCTGCCCATATGCCACAATACAAACCAAGCCTTGCCGTCATCTATTCAGTCAATCCATTCGGAGCGGATCATCAGTCCAGCGAGCACGACGGATCCATGTGGTATGCAAAGGACAGCAAGGAAAGAAGCTGGATGTCCCAGGTTGGCTGCAATTTCAGCGTTGATGACACCGATGCGATGAAACTGAACGCAAAGAATATTGTTTGGGGATATAATACCCAAAAGCTTTATTCCGCGCTGGATACACTGTGCCTCTGTCAGTTCGCCTGGGGCCCTTCCTGGCAGCTTTACGGCCCGGAGCATCTTGTTCAGTTCTGCAAGTCTGCCATTGGATGGAATACTTCGGTCTACGAGATTATGGAAATCGGCGAAAGAAGACTCAATATGATGAGATGTTATAATGCGCGGGAAGGTTTTACAAAAGCGGATGACGTCCTGCCCAAGCGCTTATTCAAGCCATTGGCAGACGGGCCTTCCGAAGGCGCGTTTGTTGATGAGCAAAAGTACAATGCCGCCAAGGAATTGTATTATGCAATTGCGGGATGGAACTCTGAAGACGGAAATCCTTCAAAAGCGACCCTTACAAAGCTTTCATTGGATTGGCTTCTATAATGAATCAGGATGAAACACGGGCAATATTGGCTAGAATCATAACTTCCATCGTCTTTGGAATCGCATTTGTTTTTTCAAAGACAGCGTTGTCGTATGTAACGCCGATTGAACTGCTTTCCTATCGGTTCTTTGCCGCGGCATTGCTGATGTATCTGCTGTACTGCCTGAATATCATCAAAATCACCATCCGGATCTCAGAAATAAAACCCCTGCTTATCATTTCGATATTCCAGCCAATTTTAGGATACTATTTTGAAATGCTCGGCCTGCAGCGCATCAGCGCTGCAGAGGCCGGGATCGTCCTCGCCCTGATTCCTATCATGGTTACGGTAACAGCGGTGCCATTCCTGAAAGAAAAGCCAAACTCAAAGCAGGTCTTTTTTTTAATAGGATCCTTCATCGGCGTGACATTCATATTATTCATCAGGAACGGGCCATTCAGCGCTCCCGGCTTCCTGGGCAGCGTTTTTTTGATCATTGGCGCGACTGGCTCGGCGATACATAATATATTGACCAGAAAAATCTCGGCAAAGTATTCTGCTGTTGACATCACATTCACCATGATGCTGTCGGGCGCCGTTTTCTTCGGCCTGGCCAATCTGGCATATAATCTGATCCATCATTCAATGGACCGATATTTCGTTTTGCTTGATAATCCTGAAGTATTTATTCCTGTTATTTATCTGGGTGCTTTTGCGTCCGTGATCGGCTTTCTGTTGACGAACTACTCGCTGTCGAAAATGACCGCCATGAGAGTTGCGATATTCAACAATTTGGCCACAGTGATTTCGATCATGGCTGGAGTCCTGATCATGGGGGACCATTTTTCAAAACTGCAGATCACAGGAGCCATCTTGATTATCCTTGGCGTTTGGGGCGTGAATTATTATGGCAGGAAGCCCCTGCCGGCGGTCCCGGACAGTATCGCTTGAGTGGTCCATTCATAAAACGAGCGGCCACCCGCAAAAGACAATGCGCGTATGCAAGTTATCCATGCATACGCGCATTGTCTTAGCAGATATTGGGCCCTGTTTTATAGTTCTTCAACCACTTTTGAATAAACGATGATGTCTCTTTTTTTCAGCTCATTAAAATAGTAATCTGTATCGGCTACGCTTTCGCCCGAGAAAAAGCCCTTTTCTTTTACGATCCCTTTGCCAAGCATCTTCATGGTAATAGCCCCCGGGAAGCCCACGCTGAAATGGCCGTTTGACAATCCCCATGGATGATGATGGAGGTCCGTTTCGATTTCATAGCTGGTCTTCTTCCCATTTTTAGTTCCGGTCACGATCACGCGCAGAAGCTTGAAGTCATTGGGAGTGGTGGCCGCACCCTGTCCCGGCTTTGTCTCGAACATTTCCAGTATGAAATCCCTGGGGGAAACCTCAACGCCTTTGACATTGATTTTCTCAGTGCTGCCCATTCCATTCTCGATCAGGAATCTCAGTCTTTCCTCGAACAGTGCCGGCAGTGCCAGTTTGAACGCCACATTCTGGATTCCCTTATCCTTAAAAGAAATAGGCATCGTTGCCACCTCCGAGTGGATCATATTATATAAATTAAGCTTGCCGTAAGGCTCAGGGAAGTCAACAGTCATTTTCCCTGAAAAAGGTGGAAGCTCAACGAATTCTCCATTTACAAACTCAAAATTGTTCGCCGTGAATTCTTCAATGATCGTATTCAGCGCGTACGGAGGAACAAATCCGTATCCGCTTGCGCTCGGATTGACGATGGCGTCCAGAATCAACACCGTTTCGACGGTATCCAGACGGTCGGCGCCATATTTTGCAAAGACATTGACGATGCCGGGCGCGCTTCCTGATCCGACTATACCTGTGATTCCGGCTTTCTTGAAATCCTCGTGCCTTTTCAGCTGTTCTCTTGCCCAATGAAACAACCCGCCGAAGTCCGTATAATTTGTCTTTGATTCCAGGCATGCATCCATGACATTCATGTTGAATATATGGGAGCTTCCGTTCAATACGACGTCGTAGCCGCTCAATGCCGCAGATAGTTTATTGACATCGGTTATATCAACTACTTGCGTGTCCACCTTTGATGAGTTGACTTTCTGCTTGCGAAGCTTCAGTGCCTCTTCATTGGTGTCAATCAGCAAAATCTTATCGACTTCCCGATCCTCGATAAGATCCAAGATCGTTCCGAGGCTCTGCCTTCCTGCACCCCCTGTTAAAGCTGCTTTCATTTTCCTTCATTCCTTTCTCTTATAAAATATTGAATTTGCTTGGTTATAACCTTTATGCCTATATTTTTAGCATAAACCGTGCCAAGATCAAAAATGGAATCGGGATACCCGTCAGCTCAGGTACCCCGATCCCATGAAATCATATTGTTTTCTCTCCCGGATTTGCAGCTTCTATAACCTGTATGCCCGCTCGTAGAGTTCCTTGAAGATCTGCGCGGATACCGGCCTGGGGTTGCTTTTGGCTGATACATTCAGCATGCAAACCTCGGACATCGCCGTAAAATCCTTCGGATCAACATATTTCAAATCTTTAAGAGAAGGTATCGCCAAATCCTGCGCCAGCATTCTGATCGCATCCGCACCGGCTTGCGCAAGCTCCCTCCGAGACTTGCCTAAAGCGCTTATTCCCATTGCCTCCGATATTTCAGCATGCTTTTCGACGTCTGCAGGGATGTTAAATTCGAACACCACCGGTAAAAAGATTGAGTTCGCGACGCCATGCGGCGTATCGTACAATCCTCCCAGTGCTTCCGCAAGGCAGTGCACCCCGGCGACATCGGAAAAACCAAAGGCGACGCCTGCCAGAAGGCTCCCCATCATCATGGCGTCGCAGCTCTTGTAACTTTTTGTATAAACAAGTTCACGCAAATTTTGCGATATGAGTTTTATGGCCTGCATAGCATACGCATCTGTTATTTGAGTTGCATAATTGCAAGTATATGCTTCGATCGCATGCGTAAGTGCATCTATGCCTGTCGCCGAGGCAATATGCGGCGGTACGCTCTCAAGCACCGACGGATCGCAGATTGCGACTTTTGGACGAACCTTTTCATCATAAATACAGGACTTTCTTTTTAACGCATTTATGGTGATGACGGCAAATGAAGTCACTTCACTTCCGGTCCCGGCGGTTGTCGGAATGCAGATGAGCGGTATCGGCTGATTCTTGACTTTATTCGGTTTCATGATGTCTGCCATCGGCCCCGGATTTGTCACAAGGGAGGCAACCGCCTTTGCCGTATCCATGCTGCTCCCTCCACCAAGCGCAACGATGGTGTCCACTTTTTCCGCGATAGCCAGCTGTCCGCCGACCGCGCAATCATCATCCTTCGGATTCGGCTTCACATCATCAAAGACAACAGTGCTTAATCCGGCTTTTTTCAAAACGCTTTCGACTTCATCAAACAAAGGCGTTGAACGAACCCCCTTGTCTGTGATGATCATGACTTTACCCGCATTGAATTCACTGGCAATTTCGCCAGCCTTGTAAATGGATCCTTTCCCGTATTCGATTCTAGTCGGCAGATTAAAAGTAAATTCAGATAACATAGTGTCCTCCTGTCCCAATTTCTGAGTTTATTTATACTTATGAATTAATAAGCATATCCCGTGCCAAATATTTACTCGGTTAAAAAGCACAGTGAGCTTGAATCACCAATAATAGCATAATATGATATAATTATAATCGAATTGATGAATCATCTGGGATCGGAAGAGGTGAAGTAATTGGAATATAATGATTTATTTAAAAATCACTATGAAAAATTGCTTGAAATCATGAATCAGATCAAGGTTGGCATTTATGTCACGGACGGCTCGGGCGTTACGCTGCTGATCAATGACGAATCGACCAAGGCAGGAAAATTGACGAAGGAACAAGTCGTCGGAAGAAATATGAAAGATTTGGTCGATATGGGTTTCGTTATGGAATCTGTCGCCTCAAAAATTATGGTCAGCGGAAAAGAAGAAAGCATCATCCAGCATCTAGGCTCCGGCGGGCAGCTTTTTGTAACCGGGACCCCTGTCTTCAGGAACGGGAAAATAGAATATATCGTGTGTACCGAAAGAGATTTGACCGAGATACTTTCGCTAAAGGACATTTTAAAAGAGAAGGAATCCAAGGAGCTGAAGCTGGAAAAGGAAATTGAATATTTAAGGAATACCAGTTTCGAAGTGACTGACGCTTTCCAGACTGTCGATATGAAGATGAAGCTGCTTGCAGAAAAAGCGCTTCGTGTAGCAAGACTCGATATCGGGATCCTGCTGATGGGCGAGTCGGGTACGGGCAAAGAAGTTTTCGCAAACCTGATCTACAGAAACAGCAGCAGAGTCGGAGCCCCCTATATTAAGATCAATTGTGCCGCCATACCCGAATCGCTTATTGAATCCGAGCTTTTCGGCTATGAAAAGGGCTCGTTCACCGGGGCGGATAAAGAAGGCAAGCCCGGGATTTTCGAGTTGGCCGACAAAGGCACGCTATTTCTGGATGAAATCGGGGAGCTGTCGATCCGTATGCAATCCAAGCTGCTGCGTGTGCTTCAGGAAAAAGAGATCATGCGCATAGGCGGTAAAAAAACGATCCCCGTCGATGTCCGGATCATCGCGGCAACCAATCGTGATTTGAAGAAAGAAATCGATACGGGCAATTTCAGAGAAGATCTGTTTTATCGGCTGAACATCATGCCGATAACCATACCTCCGCTTCGGGAGCGACGGGATGATATTGCGCTATTGGCTAAAAACTTCGTTTATAATTTTTCTAAAAAATATGGCATACAAAAAACATTGAACGAGGATGCTGTCGGGGAATTGAAAAAACACCATTGGCCCGGGAATGTCAGGGAACTTGAAAACGTCATGGAAAGGCTGGTCATTAGCTTCGACGGTCCTGAAATCACGAAATTCCAAATCGGCAGGTTATTGTCTAGCGAAGATCAAAGCGCTGATCTTATAGACTTCCGTGAAGAAGCCTCTCTTGATCAAATGATGGAGGATCACGAAAAACAAATCCTATCGGAAATGATGAAAAAATATGACACTGCTACCGAGATATGCCGTGTTTTAAATGTCAATAAATCAACCTTGTCCAGAAGATTGGATAAATATGGTTTAAAGTCAAAAAGTTGAGTTTTCAAAATTGAAACTATGTTTGTTTCAATTTTGAAATTTTTAACCGGCATTATAATGACCTCTGAATTCTAACATTTCAATACAAAACAATTCATTATGCTTTGTGCTGTTTGGCCTGTAGTCCGAAGCCCTTATTTTCAAAATTGAAACTTTTTGTCTGAAAATTACAAATTTTTACAGAAATCTTGGTTTGAATGTACACAGGCCAAGGTTTTTTTAAATGAAATTCTTTTGGCAGGAAACTTGCTTTTAAAAATTTGAAAAAAGGAGGATGAGCAAAATGATCATCAACAATCAGTTCGAATTGAACCATATCACAAAAATAATATTTGGAGCAGGCATGGTTGAAAACATCGGAAAAGAGACGGCAAAATACGGCCGTAAAGCCCTTATTGTCTGTGATGAAGGAGTCCGGAAGGCCGGCATCGTGGACAAAGTCACCGAGAGCCTGACAGGCAGCGGCGTCGATTATGCCATCTATGACAAAGTGCTGCCGAATCCTAGGGACACCGGCGTTGTTGAAGCAGCCGGTGTGGGCAGCCGATTCGGCGCGGATGTCATCATCGGGGTCGGCGGCGGCAGCGCCATGGACACTGCCAAAGCGGCCAACGTATTGATGACCAATGGCGGAGATTGCGAAACATGGGCGCGCATAAGAAAATTCAACGAGGCGGTGCTGCCTGTGATTTGTGTGCCGACCACTTCAGGCACTGGCAGCGAGGTCACCTTCGAAGCTGTCATAACAGCCGTCGAAAAAGGAATGAAAGTATCGATTTCCGATGGCGTCAAGCTTGCCCCCAGACTTGCATTGATGGACCCGGAGCTGACATTGTCCGTCCCCCCCCTAGTGACGGCATCGACAGGAATGGATGCACTGACCCATGCGCTGGAAGCTTTCACCTGCACATATTCCCAGCCGATCACCGATGGCCTTGCGATGTATGCTATGGAAAAAATAGCCGGCAGTATCGTGACGGCGACAATGGAAGGTTCCAATCTCAAGGCCAGGACCGATATGATGGTCGGAAGTTTAATGGCAGGCATGGCCTTTACGAATTCATTCCTTGGATCCGTGCACTCCCTGTCGGAAAGGATCGGAGGATTCTACGATACGCCTCACGGCATCGCAAACTCCATATTCCTGCCGTTTGTAACCCAATATAACATGGACGCGGATCCGGAGAAGCACGCGCTGGTCGCAAAGTGCCTTGGCATCGACATCGCTGGCCTGAGTCAAATAGATGCGTCGGAACGCGGTGTGGAAAAAATATTTGAACTCAACGAATTGTTGGGTATCCCAAAATTCAAGGATGTAAAGGGTGTTGATTCGAACGATTTTCCGAAAATATCCGAAAGCTGCGTCACCCACGCCTGTACGAAAGCCAATCCCAGGAAAATCGACGCGGAAGGTTACCTGATGCTGCTGAACAAGGCGTACGACTATTAATACTTACAAGTACGATCCTCTAGCATAAATTGCGGCAGATTGCTTCAGTGACATGAAAATTGTGCGGACTATTTTCTTTCAAGACCGTATCGCTGTATCTTTCTTGATATCGTCGATTGATTGACCTGAAGCATTTCTGCCGCTTTCTGCGCTGTCTCGCATTTTTCCAAAGCCATCTTGATCAGCTGGCGTTCCACCTGTTCGACTGCATCCTGGAGTGTGACGATATCACTGATATGCACACAGTCCTGCGCTTTGTCCGCGTCTGCCTGCTTGTTGTAATTGCTGATTATATTAGCCGGCAAATGGTCAAGCTCAATGACCGGGACCTTAGTTGTAACGACGAGCCGTTCCATGGCATGCTCAAGCTCTCTGACATTTCCCGGCCAATTGTATGCCGATAAAGCAACCATTGCTTGCTTTGCGATTCTTTTTGAAAATCCGTATCTGGAATTGAAAAGTTTCAGGAAGTGACGGATTAGAAGCGCAATATCTTCTTTACGCTCGCGCAGCGGCGGTATTTCAATCGGCACAACATTCAAGCGATAGTAGAGGTCCTCCCGGAACCTCCCTTCGCCCACCATCGCTTCCAGCTTTTTATTTGTCGCGGAAATGAAGCGAACATCGATATTGATTGGCTTTGTGCCGCCGACCCGAACCAGTTTTTTCTCCTGCAGGACTTGCAGCAGCTTGACTTGCTGAGACAGCGGCAATTCGCCGATTTCATCCAGAAAAACCGTTCCTCTGTCTGCCGCTTCAATCAATCCTGTTTTTCCTTCCTTGCTTGCCCCGGTAAATGATCCCGGCTCGTAACCGAATAATTCCGATTCGACAAGATTCTCTGAAATGGTGCCGCAATTGACCTTGACAAATGGCTTGTCCGCCCTTGGGCTCAATTTATGTATGAGCCGTGCCATGACATCTTTTCCAACGCCGGTTTCACCACTTATCAATACCGTTGAATCGACCATCGAAACGATTCGGACCATATCGATCAGGTTATAGATCTTTCTGGATTGTGTAATGAATTCCAGCGTCCGATTGTCAGGATTCAGGAATTCATCCTTCTTCTCATAGGCCTCCGCAACCATTGAGCTGTAAGCGTTCTGCCCCGTCAGATCCCTTGATATGGATACGACTTTCGTTATCGCGTTGTTTGTGTCAAAGATGGGAAAGCCAAAGGACATCACGCTTGTGCCAATTTTGGTCTTTTGTATCACGACCTCCTGCTTGCCGCTTTCAAGCACCTTCATAGTCACTGATGGATTGAAAAATCCTTGCTTTTCCAATTCAGCAACATTCTTGCCATTGAAGAACGCACGGTCAGTCCCGCAAGTCTCAGCGATATGGGAGCCAACATATAATGTGTTCCCTTGGCCGTCAGTAATATAGATCGTATCGTCACCGTACTTCTCGAAATGCTCCTGCAAATCATGATTGATCTGTTCATGCTTGTGGATGCGATCTAGCAAGGCCCGCTCCTCGCGCTTGTCCTGAATAAGTATCAAGTATTTTTCACCGGCATGATATAAGTTCAGGAGCGCTTTCTCAGCGAAAACAAGCTGCTTATTTCTCATCAGTGTTTCAATCTCTTCACCGGACAATATCTCGGAAAGATTCCGGATCGGCTCCTCGCTGTCCGTACACATTATATTGAGCGCTGTCGGATTGATTGCCTGAACATCCATTTTCCCGCCGCATATCATCATTCCCTCTTTTGTGTTTTGTACCCATTGCTCGATCAAGGCATTATTATCCCGAAAGATCTCAGCCAGAGACCCGCTCCTATCTATCTTAACCATATGCTCTCCTTTTTTCACCCGGACGCTCTTTGAGTTGATTATATAACAGGAAAATCCGAAAGTTAAGTTTAAATATTTGCATCATAATCATTTGCGCTCCTGTATCGGTCCATATATGATATAATTCGCATATGACAGAGCTCGCAATCAGGAGGTGGTTTGTTTTGATCGATTCCATAGATTACCCAAGCTTTGCCTCGGGTTTTGGAGAGTCGGACCTGGGCGTCATCATCACCAATGAATCCGGAATTATCAGATATGCCAATGAAATAATCAAAAAATTCTTCGATGATTTTACAGGCCATGCCCCGGGAGAATCTTTCGATGTGAGTGATTTGATTTATGAGGAAGATTTGATCGACGACTGGATCACTCTCAAGCTGCGCAGCGAATATTATCTTATGAAAAAATTAAATGTGGCCGTTGGTGGTGAAGCCTGCGATATACACTTTATTTTTGATGTGGACAGATTGATTTCCAAGCTCCCCAAGCACTCCCTGTATAAACGGACGCAGGATGAGATCCAAAGCATCATCGACTGCATTCATGACGGGATCTATATCACTGACGGAACCGGATGCACCTTGATGATCAATAAAGCATCCAAGGAATTCGGATTATCCATACCTATATTGGATGACATGATTGGCCGAAATGTACGGGAATTCGTCGAAAAAGGATATTGGGACGAATCAATCACACTACAGGTTTTAGAAGCAAAAAAAACGATAAGCAGAATGCAAACCATTGGCGGCAACAAGGAATTGCTGACAACCGGCGTACCATATTTCGAAAACGGCAAGATCACTAAAGTCGTAACAACAGAGAGAGAAGTCACAGACCTTATCAACCTCAGAAAGCAACTACAGGAAAAAACGCAAATGACCCAGGCGTATCAGTGCGAGTTGGAGTACTACCGCACACAAATCACTTCAGGCGGAGATCTTGTCTATGAAAGCACTGAAATGCAAAAGACAATCGATTCAGCATTGAAAGCGGCGCGGCAGGATGTTACAGTCCTGATCCAGGGAGAATCGGGCACCGGCAAAGAGGTCATTGCTAATTATATATACCATAACAGCCTTCGAAAAGATCGTCCGTTCATAAAAATCAACTGTGCTTCGATACCTGAAAGCCTTCTGGAATCTGAATTTTTCGGGTATGAAAAAGGTGCGTTTACCGGAGCGAATAAGGATGGAAAAATCGGCATATTCGAACTGGCAAATCACGGCACATTATTCCTGGATGAAATCACCGAGATCCCTATTCATATCCAGTCAAAACTGCTTCGCGCCATACAGGAAAACGAAATAATGCGGATCGGCGGCATTAAAAGCATCTCCATCGATGTCAGGATCATCGCAGCCACAAATATCGATTTAAAAAGAGCAGTAGACGAGGGTTTATTCAGGGGAGATTTGTACTACCGGCTGAACATCTTTCCGATCATCATACCGCCGCTGCGCAATCGAAAGGATGATGTCCGGGCGCTTGCTGCATATTTCATCAAGGAATTCAACAAGAAGTACAAAGTCAACAAGACTCTGGATACAGAAGCCATGGATGTTTTTTCAAATTATGATTGGCCGGGAAACGTCAGGGAATTGAAGAATGTCATCGAGAGAATAGTTATAAGCATAGAGACCGATCATATCAACAGTCAGCATGTCATTAGCCAGCTTCAAGTCGAACCAATGACACACGAGTTCATAAGCAATTCCGATTCTCTTGCCGGGCAAGTGGATGACTTTGAAAAGAATCTTATCAAGAGAGCCTTGGAGCAACATCAGACCGTCAGCGGTGCCGCGCGGGCTTTGAAGGTCAGCAAATCAACCGTTTCGAAGAAATGTAAAAAGTACGGAATCAAATTAGGCGTATAGCGTTTCCAAACAGAAACATATGCGTTTCCATTTGGAAACTACTGTTAGAAACCGGGCCATCCTTTTCAAATTTACGAAAACAGCCCGTTTCGCAGCCCTTCCATGAACCATCTGATCAATATATCTTGCTGAAATTGCATCATCAATATGCTTAGGGTTGCCGAGCATCGTTTCAAAACTGAAACGATGCTCGGCTTTTTTATACGCCGCCTGCTCAATGTTCCATGTCAATCAAGGCATACCCTCGCATTTCTATCATTGGCACGGAACTTGCGTTATACAAATACATCATTCAAAAGTCGATCGGATCGGCTTGACCCATATTATTTGGAGGTGACAAATGAAAGTACTTATTGTAGGTGCCGGCGGCCAGGGAGGCCCATGCGCGTCTATCCTTGCAAGACAAGATAATGTGAGCGAAATTCGGCTTACTGATCTGGACGAAGGCGTTACCAAAGCAGTGGCCGCTCACATTTCCAGTCCGAAAATCAAAATCGGAAAGGTCAATGCGACGGATCCTGATGATGTCGCAAGAGCAGCTGAAGGCGTCGATGTCGTCATCGACATGGTCATGCCCTGGATGGCAACCTATGTCATGCGCGGCGCATTGAAAGCAAAGGCCCACTATGTCAATACGGCATTCGATGCGCCGTTTTGGGATGAATTTATTTCAGGCAAAAAAATTGAAGAACTGACACTTTATAAAGAATTCAAGGAAGCCGGCTTGACTGCGCTGCTCGGATGCGGCATGGCACCGGGCTTCACGAATGTCATCGCGCGATATTATGCAAACAAGCTTGATCAGGTCGACAGCATTAAAATGCGTATCGGCAAAGCCAATATCCTGCCGAACGAAGGGCGCTACGACTGGATGCTTAAGCCATGGAATCCGGGCTGGTCTCCAAAGCAGGCTCTTATAGATTGCGCCAATCCGACTTATGCGCTGGAAGACGGTAAATTCGTCCTTTATCCACCCTTTGGCGGAATCGAGGAATGTGAATTTCCGGAGCCGGTCGGAACGCTTCCCGTCACACACCATTCTCATGAGGAGATCTATAGTATGCCTTCGACCTTCACCGGCCTTAAGGAATGCGACTTCAAATATTATATCATGCCTCAGCCTGCAATGCTTTATGCCATGGGAATGTGCTCCCAGAAGGATGTGCAGGTCGGGGATGTCAAAGTCAAACCGATCGACGTTGTGGCAGCAATGGTACCCAAGCCGACAAGCGGCCTGATGGGCGAAACAGCGGAAAATCTGGAAGCCGCCGACAAAGTCGCTTTCTTTGAGATGATCATCACGGTATCCGGCTTCAAAGATGGCCAAAGAAGGACTTTTAAAGTCAACTGCCCGAAAATGAACGCTCCGGGCCCGGAACTTCTGAGAATATATGGTACTTCATTGGTCTATGTCGCCCTTCCCGCCGCGGTCGGAGCCATGCAGATCTTCGAAAGCAGCATGCCCGGAATCATATTCGCCGATCAGCTTGACGCGGAAAGATTCCTCGGAATCATGACCGGCACAGGCTATCCATATAAATGGACCGTATCGGAATTCTAAATAACTGATTAAATATTGCCGTCAATTTGACCCGCATAGTGTCATTGATATTGATATAATGAAAGGAGGTGTCAGACTTGATCGTTTTCAAGAAAGGCGTTCCCTAGACATGCATGAACATCATACGTTTCGTATTATCTTTAAACGAGCGATGCAATTGGGCATAATTTAATTGCAGCATTGCATAAACGGCTCGATTGATTCCGGAATATAACTCCGGTACACGAATGGAGTGCGTGATGAAACCTGATAAGATCGAATACATTCAGATAACTGAAAGATCCAAAACCGATGCCCAGGCAGTGGAAGGCAAGATGAAGGCACTGACGTACAAATTATTCGGATTGTTTAATCCTGTACCCTATGAACTTATTTCCATGCGTAAGGTTTTTGTCCCATATGAGCTTTTGGTATATTCCTATCGAATCGGCAAAGGCAAGCGTCCCGGTTCTACCCCCGGCAGATTCGACAAAACCGGCGAAATCGCTATTGTATTCGACAACAATGAGGCCCATGGATTTCATTTCGATCTCAGTGAGGACTTGCCCCTGCAAAAATTATTAAAAGCCAACATCGACGGCGAGATCCTGCCTGACCAGTGCACCGAAGACCAGGTGCTTCAAAACACAAAGGATACGATCCGGTTCAGATACCTGAGCCGCGGTCTTGGCCATGTATGCGAACTTGAACTGACAAACCGAAGCAAATTCTACAGGCCCGCCTGGGAGCTCACTGTTTCAGCTAACGGCAAGCAGATGCAAAGATTCGCTTATTTGGACATCTATGGTTCTATGAATGAAAACATCAGCGGACTCAAGGTCCGATTGAACATCTGAATCAAGTATAACTAAGGAGGTTAAGCAATGATCGATTTCAAACCGCTTTGGACCGGCGTAGACTGGCTTATTCTATTAGTATATTTCGTTGGCGTGCTGGGTGTGGGGTTCATGATGCACAAGCGTGCCAGCACCAGCTTTAAGAGTTTTTTTGTCGCCTCGAGAAAATTGACGATTCCAGTATTGATCGGCGTCGCCATGGCAGGCTGGTATGATTCCTGGACGATCGTCGGTCTTGCCGAATGCGGCTGGACGATGGGTATATCCGTTATATTCATCTACGTCGTCCCCACCGGGATCATGAGGCTCCCGCTCGCACTCTGGATCGGACCGATGACAAGGGACAAGATTCCTGATTATGTCGTCACCCTGCCTGATCTGGTGCAGTATTTCTATGACAAGAAAACAAAATTGCTCGCGGCTGTAGTGCCGATCTTCTCCGTGCTGTATTCGGCGGCCCTTCTCTTTGCCGTCGGTGATGTACTGCATTTGGTCTCCGGACTGCCGATCTATTTAACGGTTGTCATAGCAGGGATTGGTATAATTTTCTACACAGCGATGGCTGGCCTCTGGGCTCTGGCCGTGACAGACATGATCCAGTTCGCAGTCATGACGGTCGCCGCCGGCGCATTGGCAATCGGTGTACTGACCCATTTTGGCGGTGTTCAGCCGATTTGGGAAGCCGTTGCCGCAGTCGATCCTTTATTCGTTACGCCTCTTGGGCACAACTCAGCGCTTGACGTGATGGCATGGGTCATCGCCGCAGCCGCTCTTTATGTCAATGCTCAAAGTTACCAAAGATTCGGCGCTGCCAAAGGCGGCGGAGAAATCAAAGTTGCCTATTCGGTCATGCTCGGCATCGGGATCTCCTTCAGCTCCATCATGGTCTTCACCGGGATGGCCGCTTCGGTCATGTTCCCGGGTGCCGCAAGTCCTGCCGAGGGCTTCTGGGCAACGGTCTTCACCGTACTTCCGGTCGGATTCCGAGGCTTATTTGTTGCAGCCCTGGTCGCTGCCGTCATGTCGACCTCCAGTGCAGATATACTGATCAGTGCCGGGATTCTTGCCAAAGACGTCGTCAAAGACTTCTTCGTGCCTGACATGACAGATAAAGGCACCATCAAGCTCACTCGTTTCCTGATTGTAGCAGTCGGAGCTTTTATCATTCTCGGCACCTATCTATGGAGCGAGGGTATTGCAAAAGCATGGTACTACATCGGTGGTTTCCAGGTGGCGGTATTCTTTGTTCCGATTGTCGCTGGCTTCTTCTATAAGAAAAAGACGGCTATCGGCGGATTCATCGCAGTACTTGTAAGCATCATTGCGTATGCGGTCTGGCAATTCGCACTGGGTGCGCCTTACGGCATTCCATCCAATGTCGCTACCTGGTTCGTCAGCCTGATCGTCTACTTCATTGCCTGCAACGCAACCTATAAGAACAGCCCCACCAATGTCGGCTAAGCGGAAGGAGTGAATATAATGGAAACCAATAAAAACTATTCGAAAATCGGGAACTTCTTTACTTTGGTAGTGTTCATACTCGGCATTTTCATCCTGATCGGCTTCACTACGGGAAGCACGGCCCTCATCTGGGTGCTGGCTATCTTTAATCTCGTATGCGGACCCGTCTGCCTGATCGCGTATCTGATGGAAGTCAAGAGAGGCGTCTTCGCCAACGAGGAAGAATAACTGCCCGGTGTGCGGGGCAAGCGGCCAGAGCCCTTGCTCCGCACCTGATGTAACTGTTCAACATCAAAGGAGATCAAAAATGAAATCCAAAAGAGCATATCGATGCCATAGCATATATACGGCCACAACCCCGGAGTTGATCGACGGATACGTCATAACAGAGGGAAACCGCATCTTGGCCGTAGGCACTGAAGCTGCGACTGAATCGTATTTGGATACTGCTACAGAAGTCATAGCTTTACACAACAATTTCATCATGCCGGGCATTCATGATTACCATGTCCATTTAATGAGCGGCGCGATGATGGAACGGGATGGCGATCTTCGAACGGCGAATTCGGAAGAAGAAGCGGTTGAGCTGCTGGCCAGGAAATGCCGGGATCGAAAGAACGGCTGGATCCTTGCCAATGCGTGGGACCATTTCAGATGGCCCGGCAACAAGCTGCCAACCAAGAGAACGCTGGATCAATATTTCCCGGACGTCCCGGTTTTCCTGCTGAACAAAGAAAGCCACGGTGCCTGGGTAAACAGCCGGCTGCTGTCTATGTTCAACATCACAAAGGAGACACCGGACCCAAAAGACGGTTCATATGCCCGCTACGAGAACGGGGAGCCCTCAGGGTATCTGCACGAGGCGGCGATGCTTCCAATTCTTATTGAAATTTATAAGGGATTGAAAGAGGAGGAAATAATCGAATCCACGAAGGTGTTTTCAAAAGGAGCCAACAAGTACGGAATCACTTCCGTCGGAGACGTATCAATGTTTGGCATTACTTATGAAAAGGCTTATCAGAAATTGGCCGATGAGGGAGAATTGTCGCTCAGGATACACTATTCCAAAGACCTCTTCTCAAATATGAGCGATTTAAAGGAAGCACAAAGGAATTTCACCGGTCCAATGGTAAAATTCAACGGCGTCAAGGGTTTTATCGACGGTACGCCGATGGGTCATTCGGGGTATATGCTGGAGCCTTATGCGGATATGCCTGGCTTCACGGGTGATCCGCTGATCAAGCCCGAAGTTCTCTTCCCCCTTGTTGAAACACTGGATCGCGAGGGCATGCGCGTCAGAATCCATGCCTGCGGGGACGCAGGCGTCAGGCTTTGCCTTGACGCTTTCGAAAATGCGCTGAAGGCGAATGGCAAAAGCGGTTTAAGGCATAGCATCGAGCACATCGAGAGCACGACCCCTGAGGATATCGCAAGATTCGGGCCATTGGGCGTCATCCCATCGATCCAGCCTGACCATATGCCAAAATACGATTTCTATGGACATGCTTTCCATACGATGCTGGGACCGGATCGCATGAAATATTGCTGGCCGTTCAAATCGCTTCTTGACTCAGCTGGTGTTCTGGCTTATGGTTCCGATTTTACCGTCGCGCCTCTGTTGTTCACCCGCGGTGTCTGGAGAGCTGTGCATAGACTGACAGACGATGGAGATCCGAAAGGCGGATGGAATCCCGCCGAAAAGCTTTCAGTCCACGAAGCGCTTCAGGCATGCACCCTCGGTTCGGCATACGCAGCTGGCCGGGATCGTGAACTGGGAACGCTTGAAGCCGGGAAACTGGCTGACATGGCTGTCTTCGACGATAATATTTTCAATGCCATCAACAACCGCGAAAAACTCTTTTCAGTCGAAGCCAAAATGACAATTCTGGATGGCCGGGTCGTATTCCAAAGATAACTCCGAACGGCGTTACAAGCCCGGATCCACACAAATTATAAAAAAGCACCTCCTGCGATAGGACCGATTCGTCTCTTCACAGGAGGTGCTTTTATCTTCTTTTTATTTTGGCTCTAAGCTCCGCCGAGCTAGTATTTCTATACTTCTTCGGATCCGCCTTCAACTGTGGCGTTTTCCCCGGTCAATTCATCAAAAATCTCCTTGACCGTTGTGATCCTGTCTGCCCGCCAGGCATTGCTGCCGCAGAAAATCAGGCCGTTTTCCAGATCGCCCACCGCCGCGTTAATGAGTGCTTTGGTGATGCAATAAGGCGTCGTATCTGGCCTGCAATGAGTCAGGCAGCCATTGCAGCTTTCAGGAGGGATCCTGCCCTGCATGGTGCGTTTTACAAAGGTGTTGGCAATCGCCCGCCCGGGCATCCCGACAGGGCTTTTGACAATAACGATATCCTCTTTGCCTGCGTCGATGTATGCCTGCTTGAAATCAGGATGGACATCGCATTCTTCTGTCGTCACAAACCTAGTGGACATCTGAACGCCATCTGCGCCATGCTCCATAGCCTTGTCGATATCTTCCCTCGAATATATGCCGCCTGCCACGATCAGCGGAATCGTCTGCTTGACCGCCTTGTTGGCAGCCTCGATGCCCTTGCCGATCTCTTCCCTGATCTCCTCGATCGTCCGGTAGAAATTATGCTGGGCCGAGTCCAGCTCCTCCGGCTTGAAGCCGAGATGCCCGCCCGCCTCGGGACCTTCGAATACGATAGCGTCAGGAAGCCTGTCATAGCGCTTGAGCCATGTTTTAATGATCAGCCCTGCCGCTCTTGCCGAAGAAACGATCGGGATGAGCTTGGCTTGAGTGTCCGGAACAATACCCGGCAGATTCATCGGAAGTCCGGCGCCGGAAATGATCATATGCGCTCCTGCCTCGATGGAGGCCTTGACGAATTCTTCATAATGGCGTACCGCGCACATGATGTTGACACCGATGGCGCCGCCCGCTCCCGCCGACTTTTTCAGCGCGTCGGTCACATTTCTCTTCAAGGCGCGCAAATTAGCCTCCAGCGTGTTTTCTTCAAAATCGCTTTCCATGAATCCGATCTGGGCGGCTGATATGATGCCGGCACCCCCGCAGGCTGCCACGGCGGCCGCAAGACCCGACAACGAAACACCGATCCCCATTCCTCCCTGGAAGATGGGGACCTTGATTTCAAGGTCTCCTATTTTTAATGGCTGCAATTTTCGCTTGTTTGAGATCTGGGTATCCAATGGGCATCCTGCCTTTCTGCATTGACTTTAGTCCATTATATCTTGAAAATGCGGTTATTTCAATTCTTCATACTGTTTTTTAAAAAACTCCACCAAATTTCCCATGGATCTGGTAAGCAGCTCCGCTTCTTCCTCTCCAAGGTTTTCAACGACCTTTGCGACCATCTTGCGATGAAACTCCTCGTGCTCCCCAAGGACTGCAATACCGGCCTCCGTGAGTTCGATCCTCACGATCCTCCGGTCCGCATCACCCTTGAACCTTTTGACGTAACCCTTCCGCACCAGTTTGGCGACTGCTGTAGTCAGGGTGCTGACATTGATCATGAGCTCGTTCGCCACCTCGGTCATCGTCCTGGGCTTTCCCATTCCGATCGCTGCAAGGGTATGTATCTCCGTCAGCGATATCGCGTTGCCGTAGGATTCCTTGAGCGCTACCTCCTCAATCTTCAGGATCGTGTTGAAAACATTGACCAAAAGATCGTTAAGGCCCTTTGTCTCTATATCCCTCATCCAATCATTCCTTTCAGGACATGGCGAACAGAATCTCGCACTCGCAGACGACCTTGCCATTAACGGAGGCGGTGGCCTGTCCGGTTCCGGCGCTTGTTCTGAGCCTGCCAAGCACGACCTCCAGCTTCAGCACATCACCCGGGACCACCTTCTGTCGAAACCTGGCATTCTTGATGCCGCCGAAATAAGCGATTTTCCCTTTATGCTCCGGCAAAGACAGGATCGCAAAAGCACCTGTCTGAGCCAGCGCCTCGACGATCAGCACGCCAGGCATGACAGGCTCCTGAGGAAAATGTCCGGCAAAATAATATTCGGCCGCATTGACATACTTGATTCCTGTGACCGACTTGCCGGGATCCATTTCCACGATCTCGTCGATCAGCAGGAAGGGGTCCCGATGCGGAATGATTGCTTTGATTCCTTCTTTATCTATTGGCAAATTCATCGGCAATCCTCACTTTCCGGTCCACTTTTTCAGGACCAGCGTACCATTGTGTCCGCCGAAACCAAGAGAATTCGACAGACAATATGTCAATTCCTGCTGTCTGCCGACATTCGGCACATAATCCAGGTCCAGCTCCTCATCCGGAACTCTGTAATTGATCGTCGCCGGGATGAAGCTGTCATTGATGGCTTTGCAGCAGACGATCGCTTCAACGACTCCGGCCGCTCCAAGCAGGTGCCCAGTCATGCTCTTGGTGGAGCTGACGGGAATTTTATAAGCGCTTTCTCCAAATACCTTCTTGATTGCGCGCGTCTCAAAAAGATCATTGTAAGGGGTTCCTGTGCCATGGGCGTTGATATAAGATATCTCAGCCGGCTCGATGCCTGCTTCTGCAATGGCATTGACCATCGATGAAGCCGCACCCGTTCCCTCGGGTTCCGGCGATGTAATGTGATAGGCGTCGCAGGTCGTTCCGTAGCCAACCACCTCCGCATAGATCTTCGCGCCTCTGTTGAGCGCATGCTCCAGTTCTTCCACTATGACGATGCCTGCTCCCTCGCCCATGACGAATCCGTCTCTCTCCTTGTCGAACGGCGTCGAGCTTCTGTCGATCTCGTTTCGTGTCGAAAGAGCCGTCATATTGGCAAATCCCGAGAAACAGACCGGCGCGAACGGTGCTTCGCCTGCACCCGCTATGATCGCATCGGCGTAGCCGTGGCGGATCGTGCGCAGCGCTTCGCCTATTGCGTGCGTTCCGGTGGCGCATGCGGTGACATGACCGATGCAAGTCCCTTTCGCCTGAAGATTGATTGCGATATTGCCGGAAAGTATGTTTCCGATCACGACTGGCACCAGCAAAGGAGAAACGCGGCCGACCCCCTTTTCATTGGCCTTGCCGACTTCCTTCTCAAGCGTGATGATACCGCCGATCCCGGAGCCGACCATGACGCCGAGACGTTCGGCAGGGATGTTTTCTCCGCTGACAAGCCCGCTGTCCTTCATCGCTTCCAATGCGGCCGTGACACCAAACTGGGAGAATCTGTCCAGCCTCTTTGATTCCCTTTTGTCATGGAATTCAAAATCCTTGACCTCTGCGCCGACTTTGCTTTTCTGCTCTTCGATATCAAACTGGGTAATCATGCCGACGCCGTTTTTGCCGGCCTTCATATTCTCCCAAAAATCATTCACGTTGTTGCCGATTGGCGTTACCGCTCCTACACCTGTAATTACAACTCTTCTATTCATGGTATCTCCTTTTGTTATCAAGATCGCTAGATCATCATGCCGCCGTCTACACCGATCACTTGTCCGGTAATATACGACGCGTCATCGGAAGCGAGGAAGGCGGCTGCTCTTGCGATGTCTTCGGGTTTTCCGATCCTGCCCAGGCTAATGACTTCAAGATATTTCTCCTTTTGCTCATCCGTCAGAACTCCTGTCATATCCGTCTCGATATACCCCGGGGCGATGGCATTGACAGTGATCCCCCTTCTGCCGAGTTCTTTGGCGGCAGAAAGCGTCAGTCCAATGACTCCTGCCTTGGAGGCGCTGTAATTCGCCTGCCCTGCGCTGCCCTTGACGCCGACGATCGATGATATATTGATGATCCTGCCTTCTTTGCGCTTGATCATGTGCGGAACGATATGCCTGATGAAATAAAAGCTTCCGCTCAGATTCGTGTCCAGGACATCGTTGAAGTCCTCCGGGCTCATTCTCATCAGCAGTTTGTCCTTCGTGATGCCTGCGTTATTTATCAGGATGTCTATGCTGCCGAAAGAGGCTATTGCCTTCGCGACAGCGGCTCCTGCCTCTTCAAAGTTTGAGGCGTCGGCCTTCATGACCTCGACAGCTGTTCCATATACGGATAGCTCCTCCTTGACCAGTGCCGCCGCTTCGTCATTGCTCCTGTATGTCAGGAAAACATTGGCTCCCCGTTTCGCGAATTCCTCCGCGATCGCCTTGCCGATCCCCCTGACGCCGCCGGTGATGATGGCGTTCTTTCCCTTCAGCATTCCATACCCTCCTGTTCAAGTATTTGTCGATTTATTCCCTGCAGCTCATTTCTTTGAGCATTCCTATTGTTTTTTCAAGACTTTCCCTGTTTTCCACATTCATGACCGGCATGCCGTGGCATGTTTTTCGGACAAGTCCGCTAAGCGTATTGCCGGGTCCGATCTCGACCATTGCGTCGATTCCGGCGGCCGCCAGATTGTCGATGAGCTCCTGCCAGTAGACCGGGCTCTTGACTTGCCTCGCCATAAGATCGACAAGCTTCTCCCTGCCGCTTTCCTCGTAAACATCCTCTTCACCAATGGTTTCTGTTATATCCCTGGTCGTTACATTGGAATAGATCGGCATCGAAGGACGATTCAGGCCGGCTTCCGAAAGCAGCGCCTTCAGCTTTGCCTCGACGGGATTCATCAGCGGACTGTGGAACGCATTTCCGACACTGAGCAGGACCGTCTTGACGCCGCCCAGATCTTTTGCCACTTCCATGAACCTGAGCAGCGCTTCCTTGTCCCCGGCAACGACAGTCTGGGTCGGAGAGTTGAAATTGACACCTTCAAGCACGCCATCCACTCTCGCGATCTCGACGGCGCGGAGCACGTCTTCCCGATGGCCCATGGCCGCGACCATGCCGCCTTTTCCGGATTCGCTCATCCAATGGCCTCTCTTTTTAACGATCTCAAGACCCGTCTTGAAATCCTTGATGGCGCCGCCGGCCACGAGAGCCCCGTATTCGCCTAGACTGAAGCCCGCCAATGCGGCGATTTCGACCTGGTCCTTGCAGTCAGAGAAATTCTGAGACTGCCTAAGTGCCTGGAATTCTTTCATAAATGTGTAGTATGCGGCCATCGTGACCGTATATATGCTCGGCTGGGTGATTTCCGTCTGGCGAAGCATTTCCTTCGTTCCTTCAAAACACCATCCTTGTATTTCTTCACCCGCCATATCAAAAACGCGTTCCGCTTCCGAATAATTATCGCGAAGGTCCTTGCCCATTCCGGAATACTGAGCGCCCTGGCCGGCGAACAATAATGCTATTTTCATGCTGATACCTCCTTCTCGCGTGATGCGAAACTGTCATGGGATTTATTGATCCATGAAATCCTGCCGTCTTCCGGCATATACCTTTTCCGCTTCCATAAAAAGTTCTTCTATGATATCTTTCGCGCTCTGCTCCTTGCATACGATGCCGGCGATCTGCCCGGACATGACCGATCCATCATTGACCTGGCCATCCTTGACCGCCATGCGCAGCGTCCCCGTGCAAAGCTCATTGATCCTTTCGGGATCCTCTCCGCCTTTTTCCAGTTTCAGAATAGTCCTGGAAAGTTTATTCTTTAAAACACGAACCGGATGCCCGGTGCTTCTTCCGGTCACGACCGTATCCGAATCCCTTGCCTTCAGGATCTCCTTCTTGTAATTATCGGATACCGTGCATTCAAATGCCACCAGGAATCTGGTTCCGACCTGGACACCTCTGGCTCCAAGCATGAACGCGGCCGCAACCCCGCGGCCGTCTCCGACGCCGCCGGCAGCAATGACCGGTATATGGACCGCATCGACGATCTGCGGCACAAGTGCCATCGTCGTTATTTCCCCGATATGGCCTCCGGCCTCCAGCCCCTCGGCGATGACCGCGTCGGCCCCCGCACGCTCCACTCTCTGGGCCAGCGCCACAGAAGCGACTACCGGAATGACCTTGATGCCGTGCTGCTTCAAAACAGCGATATATTTGCCGGGATTCCCTGCGCCCGTAGTGACAACATCGACCTTT
>DIEM01000024.1 GCA_002418625.1 Firmicutes bacterium UBA5774 | reverse complement strand
AGCTCGGCTACCAGCCTAACAGGTAGGCGGTTTTCACGATCGGCTTGAATTGTATTTGATCTGAAGGGAGAATGAACATGATTAAGAAAGGATTTCCTTTGCATCCATATTTTACGGAGATGCCGGGCATAGGCAGCGACCTCGCCCGCACGCTCAAGCAAAATATAGAAGAAATGAAAAACCAGGAGGCTTTGATAGCCCAGGAAGTCGAAAGAGTCAAGAACAACGGTAAAGCAACCGAAGCCATGAACGAAAAGGGCGAGTGGACAGCCTGGCAGAGGCTTGAATACCTCGTGGATCCGGGCACGTGGTGTCCGTTGCACACGATTTATGACCCGCTTGGAAACGAAGAAGGCAATACCGGCGTCATTGATGGCCTCGGCAAGATCGATGGAAAGTGGGCTATCATCATAGCGTCCAACAATAAGGTAATGGCCGGGGCATGGCTTTCCGGCCAGGCGGACAACGTCCTGCGCGTCACCGATATCGCAAAGAGACTGCATCTTCCTCTGGTATGGGTTCTGAACTGCAGCGGTGCAAAGCTCATGGAGCAGGAGCAGCTGTATCCGAACAGAAGGGGCAGCGGAACGCCATTCTTCCGTCACGCCGAGCTTCAGAAGCTGGGCGTTCCGATCATTGTCGGCATATACGGCACCAATCCGGCCGGCGGCGGATATCACTCGATCAGCCCGACGATCCTCATAGGTCATGAGAAATGCAATATGGCCGTCGGCGGTGCCGGCATCGTCAGCGGCATGGCGCCAAAAGGATACATCGATGACGAAGTCGCGGCTGACCTGATCGAACAGACTAAGAAATTCAAGGCAACGCCTCCGGGCCGCGTGGAGATTCATCACAACGGGACCGGCTTCATCAGGGACGTATGCGAAACCGAAGAGGAAGTCCTTGACGATATCAAAAGCTACATGAAGACTTTGCCTGCGTATGATCCGCAGTTTTTCAGAGTAGCGGAGCCTGCAGAGCCTAAGTTTGACGCTTCAGATCTCTACAGCCTGATCCCGATCAACCAGAGACGCGCTTACTCGATGCAGGAAGTGCTGGCGAGGCTGTTTGACAAAAGCGAGCATATGGAATTCAGGCCTGATTACGGACCGGAAATGTATTGCGGCCTGGCCAAGATCGACGGCTTCCTGTGCGGCTTCATCGCCAACAATCAGGGCGGCCTCGGATCCGGTTATCCCAAATACGCCGACTATCCGGGAATAGGCGGGAAACTGTACCGTGAAGGGCTCATAAAAATGAACGAGTTCGTAACGCTTTGCGGACGTGACCGCATTCCGCTGATCTGGGTTCAGGATACGACGGGGATCGACGTCGGTGACACGGCTGAACAGGCTGAAATGCTGGGCCTCGGGATGGCGCTGATCTATTCGATCGAGCAGTCGGATAATCCGATGATGACCATCGTTTTAAGGAAAGGCACGGCTGCTGCCCATTACGTGCTTGGCGGACCGCAGGCGAACAACAATAATGCATTCACACTGGGAACCGCAGCGACCGAAATCTATGTCATGCATGGCGAGACGGCGGCCGCGGCATCTTACGCCAGAAGACTGGTCAAGGACCAGACAGACGGCAAGCCTCTGGATGCCACTATAGCCAAGATGAATGACATGATCCAGCAGTACAACGATAAATCAAGACCGGCCTATTGCGCGAAAAAGGGCTTTGTCGATGAAATCGTCGACCTTCCGAATCTAAGGAACTACTGCAAGGCATTTGTCGGCTCCTATTATCAGAATCCGACGACTATTTGCGCAGTCCATCAGATGCTGACTCCGAGGATCATCAAGGGCTGATTTTGAGATCCTTAAGACAGGCATGATCAAAGCATACTTGCAAGCATGTGCTCGATATATCATAAAAGACGCCAGAGCCTCATTGGGCATGGCGATCCGGGATCATTAACAGGTGTTTGCGGGATTGATGATGAAGGGGCTGACCGAATGACTTTGGGCAGCCCCTTTTATCAGTCATCTTGACGATGGAGAGCATTTCATTCTATACTATGAATGTCAAAGGATCATCGGAATGGGATGGATCTTGAAATCACAGGAACTCGAAAGGAAGGACAAAAAATGGATGTTTCCAAACGGTTGACCGTTGAACAGATGATGAACAAAAATTTCAAGGTCCTTCATACGGGAGATACTTTACGGACGATCGTCGAATATTACCAGGAATATAAGATCAATACGCTGCCAGTTGTTGATGAGAATGAAAACCTGATCGGCGTATTTCCCAAGAAGCGGCTGTACAAGGCGCTGCTGGAGGGCGTAGGCCTGGAAGCCAGATGCGATGCCTACATGGTCGATACTCCTGTTTTTGTAACGGTCGATCGTACTTATGATGAATATTCCCTGGTCAGAAGGGTGACGAAAAGTCAGGTCGACAGCGTTGTTGTACTTGACCGTTTCAATAGAGTGGTCGGGATGATCGGAACGGCGGAATACCTGCGGGAAAGCCTGAGTATGATCACGGCATCGTCCGCTTTGCTTGAATCCCTGTTCAGAGTCAATAATGAGGGCATTATTATCGTAGATATGGAAGGCGACATTCTTCGAGTGAACCCTGCTGCCGAAAAAATGTTCCAACTGCATTTCTCCGAAATCAAGGGGAAAAACCTGAGAGATATACTGCCGGAAATCGTCATATCGGAACAGCTTCAGATCGGTTCGAAAAAAACGGTCAAATCACTGCCCGTTATCATCAACCAGGTGCCGATCATAGAAAACGATGAGCAAATAGGTTCAAGCTTTGCATTTCTGGACATTTCGGACATGGAAAAGATTGCCCAGGAACTGGAGATCGTCAAGGCGCTTCAGACAACCATCGATGGCGTTCTCGGCGCTTCGTCCGACGGCGTATTCGTATCCGACATATCAGGCACCATCAAATATGTCAATGAAAGGGCATGCCAGCTGCTTTCCCAGACTCCTGACCAGATCATCGGCAGCACGATACAGGCAGTTCTCAAAACGACCGGCACCGGGAAAATCGCCGGTTCCGGCTCTGCGGAGGTCGATTCCTGCGATATTTTCGGGAAGAAATGCATTGTTTCGCATATACCTTTCAAAAAGGGCAATAATAAGGAGTCCGACATCACAGGTATCGTCAGCACTGTCTATCTGAACGACAATGCGGTCACTGAAGAGATCGCCAGGAAATGGTTCTACTTGAACCAGCAGGTGGAGTATTACCGTGACGAGCTTGAAAAAAGGGTCGGCAGCAACAGCCGGTTTGACCAGATCGTCACAAACAATCCGGCATTCATGAAAATCAAGCAGGATGCACAGCTCATAGCGCGGAGCAGCTCCACGGTCCTTCTGACCGGCGAGAGCGGCGTCGGCAAGGATATGTTCGCCCGGGGCATCCACGAAGCAAGCCCCAGGTCAAAACAGCCTTTTGTCAAAGTCAATTGTGTATCCATACCGGAGACGTTATTCGAATCGGAGCTTTTCGGGTATGCGCCGGGTTCGTTTACCGGAGCGCTGAAGAATGGAAAGCCCGGTTATTTCGAAAGGGCCAACAAAGGGACCATATTCCTGGACGAGATCGGCGACATGCCTTTATCTATCCAGGTCAAGATACTGCAGGTTCTGCAGGAAAAGGAATTCATGCGTGTAGGCGGGACCAGCAAGCAAACCGTGGATGTCAGGATCATCGCGGCCACAAATCAGGATCTGAGGGAAGCCATCGCGAAAAAAACCTTCAGGGAGGACCTGTTCTACAGGCTCAATGTCATCGAGTTCCATTTGCCGCCGCTTAGAAAACGTCCTGAGGATATCATCATTCTGGCGGAATCGTTCATTGAAAAATATAACCAGATCCTCGGCTCAAAAGTGACGGGCATCAATGAACAGGCCAGAAAGGCTTTGCAGGAGTATTCCTGGCCCGGCAACATCCGGGAACTTGAAAATGCCATGGAACGAGCGGCGAATTATGTATGGGAAGGCGAAATAGGAATAGAGAACCTTCCTGCCCAAATAACGCAGATGGCTCAGGCGCCTACGCCGTCCGGGTTGCCTTATCGAAATTCGATCAACGAGTTCGAGAAGGAAATGCTGCTGGATGTCCTGAGGAGAGCCAACGGGAACAGGAGTGCCGCGGCGAGGATGCTCAATTTAAGCAGGTCCGCTTTTTACGACAGACTGGCCAAATACAATCTGAAATAAGCAACTGAAGGGCTTTTAGTGGAAGGGCGAATAGACTTTTGTAGTATGCTGAAGCGTAGAATTCCCGTTTTGTACACCCATTATTATACCATCGGATAATTTGATTTATTCCCATTTCAGATATACTGGAATGGGAATTTTGATTACAAAGCAGCAAACATCAATTTTACCCGTTAAAAGGTATAGCAACATAACCAGGAGAGGGGATTTCAAGAAAATGAATGAAGTTGAATTTGTATCTGAAATCATTGAAAAAGCAAGGAAAGCGCAGAAGGAATTTGAAAAGTATTCTCAGGAGCAGGTCGATCTGGTGGTCAGAGCTGTAGGAAAGGCCGTCTACGACAATGGCGAGGAGCTTGCCAAGATGGCGGTCGAAGAAACCAAGATGGGAAGCTATGAAGATAAGGTCATGAAAAACAAGGGCAAAGCTATGGCGGTTTGGAATTACCTGAAAGGCAAGAAAAGCGTCGGCGTCCTGGAATATCTGGAAGACCAGGGCATCGCCCTTGTCGGGAAGCCGATCGGCGTCATTGGGGCAGTCACCCCGGTGACCAATCCCGTCATGACACCCATGCATAATGCGATGATCACGCTGAAAGGCCGCAATGCCATTATCGTTTGTCCCCATCCGGCAGCGAAAAAGTGCGGCGTCAAAACAATCGAATATATCAATCAGTACCTGAAAGAATTGGGAGCCCCGGAAAATCTGGTTCAGATCGTTGCGGAGCCTTCTTTGGAAGTGTCGAATCTGGTCATGAAGATGACGGATGTCTGCATATCGACAGGCGGGCCTGGAATGGTCAAAGCGGCCTACAGCAGCGGGAAGCCTGCTTTCGGCGTAGGCCCGGGCAACAACCAGTGCCTGATCGACAAGGACGCGGACATCGACGATGCTGTGCCGAAGATCATCAGGGGAAGAATGTATGACAACGGCGTATTATGCACCTGCGAGCAGTCCGTCATCTGCCCTGAAGAGAAATACGACGAGATCATCAGCAAATTTGTAGCTCAGGGCGCCCACTATGTGTCGGATCCCGCAGAGGTCAAATCATTGAGAAACACCGTTTTCCCGGGAGGCGCTCTGAATAAGGCCGCTGTAGGATTAAGCGCGTTCAAGATCGCTGAATTGGCCGGTATCAAGACGGATCCGGCTGCGAAGCTTCTGATCGTCAAGGTTGACGAAGCAGGGGCGTCAGATGTGTTTTGCAAAGAAAAGCTGTTCCCGATCCTTGCGGCTTACAGATATAAAACATGGGAAGACGCAGTCGCCATAGCGAACGCGAATCTTGAAGTTGAAGGCAAAGGCCACAGCATGGTCATGCACTCGTTTACCAAAAAGAATATCGAGTACGCGGCGGAGAATATCTGTGTCTCAAGGTTCCTGGTCAACGGAATCGGCTCCAGCGGCCTCGGCGGAGCTTACGCGAACGGCCTGGTTCCCACGGGAACATTGGGCTGCGGGTCGTGGGGCAACAACAGCCTCAGCGGGAACCTCGACTTCAGCCATCTGATCAATATCAGCAGGATCGCTTATACGAATGCGAATGCTTACGTACCGACTCCGGAGGAGATCTGGGGTTAAATGCTAAAAAATATCGGACCGGTTCAGGATTTGAATCGGTGAAGCATCAGAATCCAAAGAGGGGCAGGCGCAAGCCGGCCCCTCTTTTATATGGCTGTCGATTGCAAAAAATGTTAATTTCTTGTATAATATTTCACAGTGGGTATTGTCCGCGACGCGTTATCCTTACAAGAAAGCAGGTGCTTTTCTATTGGCAGGCAACTCGATTTTGATACAGAAATTCAACAAGATCAACGAGATGATCAAAAATTTGTATGAGGACGATCATGACCTTTCGGAAAAGTACGGTTATTTTCTTCGTGCGCTGAAGGAAATCGTCTATTTTGATTCCGGGAACCTTCTTTTTTTCAGCGAGCATGACTCGAAATACGAGCTGGTCGATCTTCATCAAATCGGATGGAACCAGGATACCATCGATCAGTATGTGAAGTATTACTATAAGGAAGATGACATTTATCCGGTCTTTGCGACAAAAACACCGCTGGTGATCAGATGCACCGATCTATTTGATGAGGCCAGAAAAAAAACTGAATTCTACCTGACATTCATGAAGCCCAACGGGTTTGAATTTTCTTTGGAATGCAACATCGTGCTGCCTTCCGATATCAACTGCTATGGAGTCGTATCGCTGTTCCGCCTGTCCAGCAAGAAGAATTTCTCGCCGGAGGAGGTCAATATGCTGGAAATATTTCAGCCCCATCTATCGAATCTCGCGAGAAAGAGCTTTCCGAAGACTGTCTACAATGCCGAAACACCTGTCGGATCCACTGTATCCGGCAATATCATCATCGACAATAATTTCGAGGTGTTATCGCGCAGCGAGGATTTCAACAGGATCGTCAGGAGGTATTCGGACGGCGAAATATCCGGGATCGAAAGTAAAATAGTTGAATTGTGCAAAACGATGAAATATGCCGACTGCGATATCTATCGCAGGGATATGAGCTGCAAGCTGGACCGCTATCCGATATATCTGGAAATCATCAACGCGGATAAAAAGTCGGAGCCTGCCAGAAACATCTACGCTTGCAACATATATGACATTTCAGAGATCTTGAACGGCTGCATGTCTCATGTCTGTAAAAAATACGGCCTGTCACCGAGGGAATCCGATATTGTCGGCTATCAGATCAAGGGGTGCAAAATCGAGGAGATCGCAAGCAGCCTGTGCATCAGCAACTCGACTGTCAAAAAACATCTGACGGCTATCTATAACAAGCTTCATATCGACAGCCAGATGCAGCTTATTAAAATATTGGGCTTTACGGATACGTCGTGTGATAAAGCACAGACTTAATGAACTGATGGCATCACGCTTCTGTCGGCGGGACTGGGCAAGGGCCGGATCCACTGAGAAAACCTATAGGGCCTTGTGGAATCAATTTTTCCGGGGCTCTATTTTTTTTGCGGCCGTTCATGTATAATATCTTCGTATGAATTTAAAAAATCAACTATCAGGAGGAAAAATCAATGAAAAAGACATTCAGTTTACTACTTGTCCTGTTGCTGTCTATCGGCATGCTGGCAGGATGCGGCGGCGCCGAAGAAGAAGCTGCGCCTGAAGCAACTGTATACAATATCGCTACGGATACGACCTTTGCGCCTTTTGAATTCCAGAACGAAGCCGGGGACTATGTCGGCATCGATATCGAGATCCTGGCTGCGATCGCTGAAGATCAAGGTTTTGAATATGAACTCAGCCCGCTGGGATTCAACGCGGCTGTTGCCGCTTTGGAGTCCAATCAGGCTGACGCGGTCATAGCAGGCATGAGCATCAATGAAGACCGCCTGAAAAAATATGATTTCTCGGCGCCCTATTATGATTCCGGCGTTGTCATGGCAGTCAGCGCGGCAAACGAGACAATCAAATCCTATGAAGATTTGGCTGGCATGAAAGTGGCAGTAAAAACCGGCACGGAAGGATCAACCTTCGCGGAGTCGATCAAGGACACCTATGGATTTGAACTGGTTTATTTCGACGAATCTCCGTTCATGTATGAAGATGTGAAGACAGGCAATTCGGTCGCATGCTTCGAGGATTATCCGGTCATGGGATACGGCATCTCACAGGGGAACGGGCTCAAGATGGTCACGGATATGGAGCAGGGCTCATCCTATGGCTTCGCGGTCATGAAGGGGAAAAATACGGAACTGCTTGAAATGTTCAATACAGGATTGGCAAATATCATAGAGAACGGAAAATATCAGGAAATCATCGACAGCTACATTTCCGCTGAATAATGAGGATGAATAATGAATCTTGGTAAAGTTTTCGGTGAAGTTTCCCCGCTTTTGTTTCAAGGACTATGGATCACGCTTGAAGTGACGGTATTGTCGCTTCTGATGGCGTTTGTGATGGGATTGTGCTCCTGCTTCATGGCTTTGTCAAAAAATGCGCCGCTTCGCTGGGCATCCAAAATATATGTCGGCCTGATCCGGGGCACGCCGCTGCTTGTGCAGGTGTTCTATATCTATTTTGCACTGCCGCAGCTGCTCCAGTTCATGGGTCTCGATGTCAGATTCACACCCTTTACGGCTGGCCTGGTGACGCTGACGTTGAACGCCGGCGCTTATATGTCGGAAATTTTCCGGGGAGCGATCAACGCCGTGAACCCCGGACAGATGGAAGCGGCCCGAAGTCTTGGATTGTCTCATGCGCAGGCGATGAAGAGAGTCGTTCTGCCTCAGGCGCTTCGCATCTGCCTGCCGTCGCTGGTCAATCAGTTTATAATCACCTTGAAGGACTCGTCTCTTATATCCGTCATAGGACTGGCTGATATCATGTACCAGGCCAAGATTTATGTCGGGCGCACGATGGAGTCTTTCGCAACATACACATGGGTCGCGTTATTCTATTTTGTTGCGATCGCTATTTTGACGCAGATTTCGAAGACGGTCGAGAAGAAGGTGAAGATATGACGGCACAGATCAAGGTGGCCAATCTTCATAAGTATTTCGGCAAGCTTGAGGTGCTCAAAGGCATCGACCTTGAGATATCGAGGGGCCAGGTCGTTTGTGTCATCGGTCCGAGCGGCTCTGGAAAATCGACTTTCCTGAGATGCATCAACAGGCTTGAGGAGCCGACGCGCGGAGACATCATGGTCGATGATATCATGATTACGGACCCCGGCGTCAATCTCAACAAGGTCAGAAGAAATATAGGCATGGTGTTCCAGCAGTTCAATCTTTTCCCACATCTTACCGCAAAGCAGAACATTATGATGGCGCCGCTCGAACTGAAGCTCAAGAGCAAAAAAGAAATCGAGCGAAAGGCGGTCGAACTTCTCGAGAGAGTCGGACTGTCGGAAAAGGCGGATGTCATGCCAAGGCAGCTTTCCGGAGGCCAGCAGCAGCGTGTCGCCATTGCGAGAGCCCTTGCGATGGAGCCGGATATCATGCTTTTTGACGAGCCTACTTCAGCCCTGGATCCTGAAATGGTCGGGGAAGTATTGGCTGTAATGAAAGAACTGGCGGCGATCGGAATGACGATGGTCGTCGTTACCCATGAGATGGGCTTTGCCAGAGACGTGGCCGACAGGGTGCTCTTTATGGATGAGGGCATCATCATGGAGGAAGCGCCGCCGGCGGAAATGTTTACAAGCCCCAGGAACCCGAGAACAATGGAATTCCTGAACAAGGTTTTATCGGCGAAATAAATGAGAAGGGAGCCAATCATGCTGAATATTTCTTCTCGTCTTGACCGGCTGCCTTCAACGCCCATGCTGAAGAAAATATTGCTGCTTACCGGTATCGGCTGGATGTTCGACGCCATGGACCAGGGCATGGTAGCCGGTGTCATGGCGGCGATCGGCAGGGAATGGGCGCTGACTACAGGCCAATTGGCGCTGCTTGGGAGCGCAGGCATGCTCGGTATGGCTATAGGAGCAGGATTGTCGGGGATGGCAGCGGATCGATGGGGCAGAAGGACCGTGATTATGATGACGCTGATCATCTATGGAGTCGCCAGCGGTCTTTCGGGATTTTCCGTTAATTATCCGATGCTTTTAATATTGAGATTTATCACAGGATTCGGACTCGGTGGAGAACTGCCTGCTGCGGCAACGCTGATCAGCGAATTTTCTCCCGCCAGGATTCGCGGGCGCTACGTGATATTGCTCGAGAGCTTCTGGGCATGGGGCTGGATCGCCTCCGCACTGGTCGCATATTTGCTTATACCGGCATACGGCTGGCGCATGGCCTTCTGGGTCGGAGCCGTGCCCGCACTTTTTGCGGCGTATTTGAGAAAAGCCGTTCCCGAATCTCCGCGTTATCTGGATTCGGTCGGCAGGATCGATGAAGCCGAGGCTCTCGTCGCTTCAATGGAGCGGCAGGCGGGCGCCGAGTTCCGGCATGAGACGGAGGATGTCGAAGAACATTTAAATCAAGGCGGCGTTCGGCGGACATTTTTTGATTTATGGTCCGGAAAATATATCAGAAGCACGGTGGTGTTATGGACAATCTGGTTTGGCATCAATCTTGGCTATTACGGATTCGTGCTGTGGACGCCGTCGTTATTGGTGGACAGGGGCTTTGACCTGGTCAGAAGCTTTGAGTTCACATTGATCATGTGCCTGGCCCAATTACCGGGATACTTCAGTGCAGCATATCTTGTCGAAAAGGCCGGCCGAAAAATGATACTTTCGGTTTATTTTGCCGGCACGGCCGTCGCCGCCTGGCTGTTCGGACATGCCGGAAATCCGTCGGAAGTACTGATGTTCGGTTGTCTTCTGTACTTCTTCAGCCTCGGCGCCTGGGGGTGTGTCTATGCATATACGCCCGAGTTCTATCCGACTGACATCAGGGCTACCGGTTCGGGCTGGGCTGCGGCCTTCGGCCGTATCGGGGCGTTTGCCGCGCCGTTTATTGTGCCGGTCTTATACAGAGCTTACGGAGTCGAGGCCGGTTATGTGTATGTATTCGTCATGCTGACGGCGGTATTCGCCATCGTATCCGTTGTCGTTGCAGTTTTTGGAAAAGAAACAATGGGCAAATCGCTGGAAGAGATCAGCGAGGGCGTCGAATCGCATTAGCAAACTGGAAATAACGATACAAAGATGCACTCCGGAATGCAAATAAAAAATATGGCGGTTTAAAAAATTACCTCGCTCTGAAAACGGATCGAAAAATAATTTTAATATTCTGACAATTATGCTTGACAAACAGGATTTTCGGTGGTAATATAAGCATACTCAAAGAAAAGGGAAACCTGAGTAAGTGAGCCGCCCCAAAAAATCGGCAGCAAAAGTGATGGAAGAACTGTCTATAATGCAGTGAAGCTAAACTGAAGCGAAAGACCTGAAAAAGAAGTCGGGATTGAAAGATCAAGATGGAAGATTCAGGAAAAACCGATCCATCCGAGACAATGATAGTAATATCTGAATGTCCAAATATCAGATGATCGGATTAGGGGTAGTTAAAGAAAGGGGGACGTACTCCATTGTGGTACAACCTCGGGTAAAGGGTAGGCCAGTTCTTTATTGAATTGATTGTCTGCCCTTTATCATTTTATTTACGGAGTTTTTTGGGGGTATTGCGGTTCGCGGCCAGGATCATTTTCGAGATATCCTGGATCGGAACACATAGATCCATGCTTTCCTTCCGGATGCGCCTATAGGCTTCCGTCTCGGTAAGACCAAGCGTTTCCATCAGGAGCGATTTGGCGCGCTCAATGGTTTTTCTGACTTCCAGCTCGGTTTCAAGCTGGGTGATCCTGCTCTTATATCCGTCAATAAGCGCGACGGTCCGAAGCGAGAAAGCGATGGTCCTGTAGAGCTCTTCCGGACGGACCGGCTTCACGAGGTAAGCATGCAGCTGCCGGTCCATCAGTTTGATATAAAAGTCGGAACACGGCCGGGTGATCATGAAGATGACGCTGGACAGGCCGCCTTTTTCTATAATATCAGCCACATCGAAGGCATTCTGTCCCCATAGGCCGGTATCAAGCAGGACCAGATCCGGATAGACGGTACCGGCTGTCCTGATCGCGCCGGAACCGTCGCTCGCGGAATACGTCCTGAAGCCCTTCATCAGCAGCAGGCGGTCGATATTCTTTCTGGCAGTCTCATTGCTGTCAGCAATGAGGATTCTTCGGTCTTTCATTGGGTGCTCCGTTTTCAAATGGATGAAGTTATTTTCTAATATTAAAACTTTTTAAGATAATTGTCGAGTTCCCATTGTGAAACATGCTTTGAATATTCTTTCCATTCGTACATGGCCAGTCCATGGAATTTCTCGTACACATGAGAGCCAAGTGCACTTTTGATCAAATCGCTCTTTGCCAGCTCGGCCAAGGCTTCCTTGAGATTGCCTGGAAGGCTTTCGATTTTCAATTGGACACGGTCTTCCTTATTCATGTGGTAAACATTGCTGGTGATCTGCGCCGGTGGCTGGATCTCATTCTTGATCCCGTCGAGCCCGGCCTTCAAAATGACGGCGATGGCCAGATACGGATTGCAGGACGGATCAGGATTCCGAAGCTCGATCCGGGTGCCGGGGCCTCTTTTGGCGGGGATCCGGATCAAGGGGCTCCTGTTGGAGGCGGACCATGCGATCAGGATCGGTGCTTCATAGCCCGGGACCAGGCGCTTGTATGAGTTGACTGTCGGATTTGTCAGCGCCGCAAATGACTTTGCATGCTTGAGCACCCCGCCCAGAAAATGATAAGCGACCTGCGAGAGCTGAAGCTCGCCGCCCTCGTCAAAAAAGGCGTTGGAGCCATCGCTTTGCATCAGCGAGATATTCGTATGCATGCCGGAACCGTTGATGCCGAATTTGGGCTTGGGCATGAAGGTGGCATGCAGGCCGTGACGCTGCGATATGATTCTGACGGCCATTTTGAAAGTCATGATGTTGTCGGCGGTGGTCAGCGCGTCCTCATATTTGAAGTCGATTTCGTGCTGTCCGATCGCCACCTCGTGGTGGGACGCTTCTATTTCGAAGCCCATTTGCTTCAGCGCGATCGTCATGTCCTTTCGCGCGTTTCCGCCCAGATCGATCGGAGCCAGGTCGAAATATCCGGCGTTGTCGTGGGTCTCGAGAGATGGATTGCCGCGTTCGTCCGTATTGAAAAGAAAGAATTCGCATTCCGGGCCGACATTGACACTATAGCCAAGCTCGGTTGCCTCCCGGACCACGTTTTTAAGCACGTAGCGCGGACATCCCTCAAAAGGCGTCCCGTCAGATTTGAACACGTCGCAGATCAGCCGCGCTTCTCCGGTCGTCCATGGGAAGACGACGAATGTTGAAAGATCCGGATGAAGATACATGTCAGATTCCTCGATTCTGACGAAACCGTCGATGGATGAGCCGTCGAACATGATTTCATTGTTCAGCGCTTTATCAAGCTGCTCGATCGGTATGGAAACATTCTTCATGGTTCCGGTGATATCCGTGAATTGCAGATGGATCAGCTCCAGTTCCATCGCTTTCGCTTTTTTGAGAATCTCCGCCTTCGTGACGGTCTTTCTGGCTGTCATGATGTTTACCTCCATAAAATAAAAAAAACGGCCGCAAAATAATGGGATCATTCCCATTATGCGGACGCCACTGCCCTGAATATCAATTTTTTATTATTTTATCCCAGCCGGATTATTATTGCAAGAAGTTTTTTTTGAAAAATCGAAGAATATATTGACAAGCGCCCGGCAGGATAGTAATATGCATAATTATAAAACTTAAAAGTAAATATCGAAAATGCATCGATGGAGACAAGTAATGTAAAAGTTCTGTTACAGTGAGCGGAGGATAGTGGAAACCCCGTACAAGAGTTTGCGTGAATAACACTCCGGAGCATCGAGCTGAACGCTGCATGGCAGTCAGTAGGTTAGACGACCGGCGGAACGTTAAAACCGCTCGGGCCTGTTTGGGCCTTGAAAAGTGACTGCGCAGGCAGTTAGATAGGTGGCACCGCGGATCTGCAGCTATTCGTCCTATAAGTTATAGGAGAGCTGCGATATTTGATTCGGAGGTGTTTTTTTATGTGTTCGATCATGGGTTTTAGCAAAAAAAGTGTTTCTTATGAAAAGATGAAGCGGTGTTTCGACAGAACTGTCTCGCGCGGTCCGGACATGTCGCGCGTCGTGGAAACGAAGTCCGGGTATTTGTGTTTTCACCGCCTCGCCATCATGGGACTGCATCCGGAAGGCATGCAGCCATTTTCCCTGGAAGGCGATCTTGTGGTCTGCAATGGCGAGCTCTACAATTTTCGCCCGCTTAAGACGGAATTATCGAAAAAATACAGTTTTAAAAGCGATTCCGATTGCGAGCTGCTGCTGCCGCTTTTTAGGGAATACGGGCTGGACATGTTCGGAATGCTCGATGCGGAGTTTGCACTGATCCTGTACGATGCCAAAAGAGACCGGTACATCGCCGCCCGGGATCCCATCGGCATCAGGCCGCTGTTCTACGGTTATCTGCCTGATGGTTCCATAGTCTTCGCAAGTGAAGCGAAAAATTTGACTGGTTTATGTGACAGGATCGTACCGTTCCCGCCCGGGCATTATTATGCTGACGGCGCATTTTTTCAGTATTGTGACATCACAAAGGCGGAGAAGCGCAGCGGTGAAAGCCTGGATGACGTATGTGCCGGCATTCGGGAGCGCCTCGTCGAGGGAATCAAAAAACGACTTGATGCGGATGCACCTGTCGGATTTCTGCTGAGCGGCGGACTGGACAGCAGTCTGGTCTGCGCAGTATCGGCGCGGCTGCTTCGCAAGCCCATTCCAACATTTGCCATCGGCATGGAAAAGGACGCGATCGACCTACGTTATGCAAGGGAGGTTGCGGATCATATTAAAAGCGACCATACAGAGGTCGTCATATCCCGTGTTGATGTCATTTCAGCACTGGAAACTGTCGTGGCCATTCTGGGGACCTATGACATCACGACGATACGGGCCAGTATCGGTATGTATCTCGTGTGCAAGGCGATTCGGGAGACGACGGACATCCGGGTCCTTCTGACAGGGGAGATATCGGATGAATTGTTCGGCTATAAATATACGGATTTCGCTCCGGACGCCGAAGAGTTCCAATCCGAGTCGATCAAGCGTGTCAGAGAACTTCACATGTATGATGTGCTTCGTGCCGACCGCTGTATTTCATTCAATTCGATGGAAGCGCGCGTGCCGTTTGGCGATCTTGATTTTGTCAGATATGTGATGTCAATCGACCCGAAAATGAAAATGAACTCCTATGGCAAGGGGAAATATCTATTGCGCCGGGCCTTCGAGGGAGACTGGCTGCCGCTGCCGATCCTGTATCGCGAAAAGGCCGCCTTCAGTGACGCTGTAGGGCATTCTATGGTGGATTGCCTGAAAGAATATGCAGGCTCCAAGTATACGGATCATGAGTTTGAAAAGAAAGCCGAAGCCTATGAGCATGCCGTACCGTTTACCAAAGAGAGCCTCCTTTACAGGGAGCTGTTCGAAAAATATTATCCGGGGCAGGCAGGGATGATCAGAGATTTCTGGATGCCGAACAGGTCCTGGGAGGGCTGCGACGTTTCAGACCCTTCTGCCCGGGTGCTTTCCAACTATGGCGGCAGCGGCGAATGAAAAAGATTGTGCACGGTCGCCGCGTATGATATTCTGATGTCGAAGCCGGAATATTCCGCCGGGGCAAGACCGGCTGAATTTCATCAAGCAACGGAGAGAAGCCAATGATCACGATCTGGAACCAGAGAGAAGTCTATATCGGATATCCGTCTGAGAGATTGATAAAAATCATAGGAATTCTCAAGGAAAACAATATTAAGTTCAAGAAGCGTGTATTTAATGATGACAGCATGCATTTCTTCAATTCCAAAGTGTTTTCCCTTGATTTTTTCGGCATCGGAGATGACCGCTCAAAAATCTACTATATCTATGTGCACAAGGATGACTATGACAAAGCCTGCGACGTGCTGCAGTGCGTGCAGACATTGTCTGACCGGACATCCTGAGATGGGGGGCGATGTCATTGATCTACAAGAATAATTATGAACTCAGAAAATTCGTGGCTCCTGAAATAATAACCGGCCTCGATGCAAGACTGAGCGTAGGGCGTTATATCATCAATCTGGGCGGCAAAAAGCCCATGATCGTCACTGACCCGTCTGTTTCCGGCCAGCTTTGGTTTTCGGAGATCCTGAACAATATTGAATCGAATGATATCAACTATGAAATATTTGAAGGTGTTTCCGAAAATCCCAGGGCGTCTGAAACCATGGATGGAGCGGAGCAATTCCTGCTGGAGGGCTGCGATCTGATCGTCGCGATCGGTGGAGGAAGTCCCATAGACTGCGCCAAGGGCATCAGTGTCGTCACGTCCAACGGCGGCTATATCCTTGATTATGAGGGCGTCGACGAAATACGACTGCCTGGGCCGCCGCTCATCTGCATCCCGACCACTGCGGGCACCGCCGCGGATGTATCCCAGTTCGCCATCATCAATGACAGCGTGCACATGGTCAAGAAGGCCATCATCAGTAAAAAAATCGTTCCGGACCTGGCGCTGATCGATCCTGTCCCGCTGATGACGATGAGCAGCCATTTGACTGCATGCACGGGCATGGACGCCTTGACCCATGCGATCGAGGCCTATGTATCCAACGCCCAGTCGGCGCTGACCGACGTGCATGCGCTGGAGGCGATCTATCTGCTGCGCAAATTCATTGAAGACGCGATCCGCCCGGATCGTTCCATCGAGACCATGTACCAGATGATGCTCGGCAGCCTGCTGGCCGGCCTGGCCTTTTCCAACGCCAGTCTCGGAGCGGTCCACGCGATGGCACACAGCCTTGGCGGATATCTGGACCTGCCTCACGGTGAATGCAACAGCATTTTGCTTTCGCACATCGTTGGGAAAAATTATGAGTCGGTGCCGGAAAGATATCGCCTGATAGCGAAAAAAATGGGTATTGCGACTGACGAGCTTGACGATAATAATTTAAAGAGCAAATTGACAGAGCATATTGCGGCATTAAGGGAAAGAGTCGGAATATCCTCGAAATTTGAGGTGCCCAGCCTCAATGACGCCATGCTGGATCAAATGACGGAGAATGCATTGATGGATCCCTGTATGGTGACGAATCCATGCGTGCTTTCACCAAATGATGTGAGGGATATATATGCCGGAATCCTTGTTGCCAGGCCATAAGAAAATACCGACCCGTGAGGCCATCATAGGTCTCGGGGAGAATTCGGCCAGAAAGAATTATTATTCAGAGCTTCAGGAAAAGATACAGGATCTTGAGAAGCTGCTGATCCAAAACAGGGCGCTGATTGCGGCGAGTCCTGATATTATTATGGTTGGAGACATGGACGGCAATGTCAGGCAGCTCAGATCCATGTACCAGAACGTCAATGAGCGCGGAGAAAAGTTGATTGCCGACGGGGACGTCATACGCATCATTAAGGACGGCATCAGCGAAGTCTTCAGGGACAGGCAGCTCAAGACGCGCGATTTCGTTTTCAAGGACGGCGATGTCATCTGCCACTATGAGGCCAGGATCTACATATCCGAGCTGAATGAAATACTCCTGACGATCAGGGATATGACCGATAGAGTGGAACTCGAAAACAATCTTCGCTTCATGGCTGAGCGCGACAATCTCACGGAGCTTTATAACTGGCGGTTTTTTGAAAGCTATTTCGAGCAATTCAACAATACGATCGAGCCGGGGGTTGCGATCCTTATCTTCGATATCGACGGACTTAAAACAGTCAATGATACATTGGGGCACCAGTTCGGCGATGACATCATTATGACGGCATCGGCGCTTCTCTACGGGCAGTTTGGCGATCAAGGCATTCTGGCAAGGATCGGCGGCGATGAATTCGGCGTCATACTAAGAGGCGTGGACAGCAACGGCGTTGAAGCCCATCTCGATCAGCTGGGAAGGTCTATTGAAGAATACAACGCCAGGCCGGGCACGATCAGGATTTCGATTTCGGACGGCTATGCGATCAGCGGGCGTGAAAAGATCGACGGCAGCACCATGTATTCGGAAGCGGACAACAACATGTACCAGAACAAGCTTCTCAAAGAATCCAGCGTCAAGAACAATCTCGTCAAAACGCTGATGAAGGCGCTGGAGGTCAGGGATTATGTCACTGAAGGACATGTAAGGCGCATGGAAGGTGTGGCGAAGATTTTCGCCGAGAGCATGCGGCTGAACCAAAAGCAGATGGATCGGCTGCTGCTGCTGGTCAAATTCCACGACATAGGAAAAGTAGGAATACCGGACAGCATATTGAACAAACGGGGAATGTTGGATGCAGAAGAAATGAAGATCATGAAGACGCATTCAATGATCGGGTCCAGGATCGCGAGCGAATCCACCGAGCTCAGGTCCATCGCGGATCTGATACTGAGGCATCACGAGCGCTGGGACGGCACCGGTTACCCGCTGGAGTTGTCGGGAGAGGATATTCCAATTGAATGCAGGATACTGGCTATCGTCGATTCATACGACGCGATGAGCAACGACAGGCCGTACAGGAACGCCATGGCGCAGGAAGCGGTATTCGCCGAGATAACCGGCGGCACCGGGACCCAGTATGATCCGGTGCTTGTCGCGCTGTTCATCGTCAACTTTGAAAAGATCAAGCTCCTTGAGACCTCGGCCTGACCGTCATCCGGTCAGATTATGGTTGAATTTATAGCCTACGCCCCGGACCGTCATGATATATTTCGGATTGGAGGGATCGGGCTCTATTTTTTTGCGAATATTTCCGATGTAGACGATGATCGTTCGAGAATCGCCTTCCAATGAGTTTTCTTTCCAGACTGCTTCGTAGATTTGTTCCACGGTGTATATTCTCTTGGGATTTCGCACAAGCAGCGTCAGGATATCGAATTCCTTGGCGGACAACGCTATTTGCCTGCCGTCCGTAAAAACCTCGTGAGTGTCGGTATTGATCAGAAGACTGGGTAGGTCGATGACTCCGGAGTCTGTTTTTTTGTCTTCGATAATACGGTTTCTCCTGAGATGGGCTTTGATCCGGGCAATCAGCTCGAGAGGAGAGAAGGGCTTGGTCAGATAATCGTCTCCGCCCGCGGACAATGACAGAACCTTGTCGATATCATTGGATTTGCAGCTGACGAAAATGATCGGACAGTCCGTGATTTTGCGGATGGCCAGGCAGAGCTCGTTGCCGTCGATGTCAGGCAGCATGACGTCCAGCACAAT
>DIEM01000023.1 GCA_002418625.1 Firmicutes bacterium UBA5774 | reverse complement strand
GATGCCGTTTCCCTTGAGCAGATGCTCGACGCCGTTGCGCAGCTGCGTTACGACGCCGTTTTTCCTCTGCTGAATTTTTTCAACATCGATGGTGTATTCTCCGCTCTTAATGCCAAACTCGTCCAGCCGCTCCATCGTATGCAAGATCTCTGCATTCCTATATAACGCCTTGGTCGGAATGCAGCCACGGTTTAGGCATGTTCCGCCCATCTTGTCCATCTCGACAACACAGACCGAAGCGCCTAACTGCGCTGCCCTGATAGCTGCGACATATCCCCCCGGTCCGCCTCCAATTATAATAATGTCTTTATCCATTTCAATCTCCTCGTTCAATTCTCAAAGAATTATTTTGATCACATTATTCGTTCTGCAGGATCATCTGCCCAGCGACGCTTTGACTGCCTTGACAATATCGTGCTGCTGCGGGACAACATAGTCTTCAAGAACCTTGGTGCAAGGAATCGGAGTATTCAATTCGCCTACCCTAATGATCCTGCTTTTCAAGGATTCAAACATATCCTCTGCGATATTGGAAGCCATTTCTGCAGACCATGCACCACGTTTGACTTCTTCGGTTGCGATGATGACGCGCCCGGTCTTTGCCACAGATTTGTAGATGGTTTCCTTATCTAGTGGGAACAGAGTCCTTGGATCTACCACTTCAATGCTGATCCCCTCCTTGGCAAGTTCTTCTGCCGCAGCAAGTGATTTTCTAACACACATTCCGGTGGCGATGATCGTCAGATCCGCACCCTCGCGTTTTATATCCGCCAGTCCAAGAGGAATTGGAATATTCTCATCCGGAACCTCGCCTTCCATGCCATACATGACTTTATGCTCAAAGAACATGACCGGATTATCATCCCTGATCGATGAGATCATCAATCCCAGCGCATCAGCTGGAGTGGATGGAAAAACGACCTTCAAACCCGGGATATGAACGAGCCATGCTTCAAGGCTCTGGGAATGCTGCGCAGCAGCCTGTCTTCCAGCGCCGGTCGGCAGCCTTAGAACCATTGGAACCTGCATCCTGCCGCCATACATATATCTGAATTTTGCTGCCTGGTTCATGATCTGGTCGCCGGCACATCCCATGAAGTCATTGAACATCAATTCGACGACCGGCCTCATTCCAGTTGCCGCAGCCGCTGCTGACAATCCAACGATCGCCTGCTCTGAAATAGGGGTATCTCTTACTCTTTTTTCACCGAACTCATCCAACAGGCCGCTTGTAACGCCAAAGCCGCCGCCAAACCCTCTGAATCCGGTGATATCTTCTCCTATACAAAAGACGCTTGAATCTGCCGCCATTTCTTGTCGGATTCCTTCACGAATGGCATTAGCCATAACCATTTTCCTCATTTTATCTGCCCTCCTCAATAATATCCGTGTAGACATCTTCAACCGCTGAAGCCGGATCAGGGAAGGGGCTGTCCAATGCATAGGCAAGGGCTTCTTCAACTTCCTTGTCGATTGAATCGAACATATCCTTTATTTCTTCTTCGGTGAAAATGCCGTTTTCTTTCAAATATGCTTCAAAGAGTGGCAGCGGATCTTGTGCCAGCCACTCTTCTACTTCTTCCTTTGGCCTATATCGGGCAGGATCTCCTTCGAAGTGGCCGTGATGCTTATATGTTTTAAACTCGATCAAGGTAGGTCCGTCTCCGGCTCTGGCCCTATCTATAGCCTCCGCCGATATTTCACGAACTTTAATGACATCATTTCCATACGCAGTCACTCCCGGCATGCCGTAGGCTCCCGCTCTGACAGAGACATCAACGATTGGCAGCATTTTCCTGCTATCGGTAAACATGCCATACAGATTATTCTCGCAAACAAATACCACCGGTAATTTCCAGACGCTTGCAATATTCATCGCTTCATGGAATGTTCCTTCATTTGTTGCGCCTTCACCGAAGAAGCAAACGGTTACCTGATCTGTTCCGCGCATTTGAGCAGACAAGCCGCCTCCTGCCGCAATGGCAAATCCCCCGCCAACAATGCCGTTGGCGCCGAGAATCCCAAGATCCGCTGCCGCGATATGCATCGAGCCGCCTTTGCCTTTACAGTACCCAGTCTCTCTTCCACAAAGCTCTGCCATCATCCTTTTCGTAGAAGCGCCCTTGGCGATGAGATGCCCGTGGCCACGGTGCGTACTGGTTATGTAGTCCTCATTCTTAAGATTCGAGCAGACGCCTGTGGCGATTGCTTCCTGTCCAAGATATAAATGCACAAATCCCTGTACCACACCTTTTTTGAATTGCTTGGACACTTCAAGCTCAAAACGTCTAATTCTTCTCATCGTCGTATAGAGCTCTTTCATTTGCTCTTTAGATAATTCCATTTTTTTCCCTCCTAATGTAATTGTTTTTGCTTTACCATCCCTGCTGCAGCAGTTCAACGATATTGCCCTCCGGGTCTTTTGCATACACCATGCGAAATTTTCCGGCATATTTATTTTCTGATTTCACCGATTCCCCTACAACAGATCCACCTTCCGCAAGGATTGACTCAAGAACAGCTTCTATATCCTCCACCATAAATGCGATATGGGCAAATCCGCAGTCATTGATGCTCAGCGGCGTTGTTTTGCCTGGAATATTGTAGGTAAAAAGTTCAAGCGTCGGTGCATACCCTTCATAACCAGGCAGCATTAGATGAATCCCTTCAACAGCTGCACCCGGTATGCCGGTAACTTTTCCAAACCATTCATCATTGAATTCCCGCTCTGGTACAACCGGAATACATCCAAGTGCTTTCTGATAAAAATCAGAAAGCTTGCGCCAATCTCTGGCGATAATATTTGTGTGGGCATATTTCAAATTTCCTGCCATATTTTCTTCTCCATCCCGAACTTACAAAGTGCTCTCAAGATGATCCAGCGCATATTCCAAGGCATCCATGCCTTTATGTATATCATCCTCAGATATTACGAGTGATGTTGCTATACGAAGTGTATTTGGCATGAAGCCACCGAATATGGCTCCTTTTTCCATTGCTTTAGCCCTGATAATCCCGGTTGGTGCCGGTGGCATATCATCCCCCGGCGCCCAGTTGCGATCCTGCGCTACGAATGGCGTGTTTTGGGCGTCTTTGACAAGTTCCATGGTCCAAAGGGCTGCGCCACCCTCTACACTGCCGACACAGGTATATTTTTTTTCCATGGCTTTGAGTCTGGCCCCGAGGATTTCCCCGACTTTTTTTGCCTTTTGGGGGATATCGTTGGCAAGCATGAATTCCAGGTTGCCCAGAAGCGCAGCCATTGAAAGCGGTGATGCTGAAAAAGTATTGATGCACTTCCACCATATAGTATCAAAATATTTTGAAATCTCTTTGCTTACGACGACGGCGCTGACAGCCGCCGCTGAGTTGGCAAGACCCTTTCCTAAAATCAGAATATCGGGAGTCACATCATAAAGCTGATATGCAAACCATTCTCCGGTTCTGCCAAATCCTGTAATGATCTCATCGGCGATCCATAATATCCCCATTTCCTTGGTCATCTGTCGGATTTGCTTGATATAGCCTTCCGGCGGAACGATAGATCCGACACCCTGGATTGGTTCTGTGATCAGAGCCGCTACGCTGTCGATGCCAGCGTATTCGATGCGCTTTCTAAGCATCGTAACACACGGATATTCCTTGCCGCTTGCCAGGCAATCTTCTTTCTTATGTCCCAAAGCGCATCTGAAACAGTGCGGCGCGGGCCCTGAAACAACAGGTGCCGAGTATGATTGCTCGCAATTGGTTACCTGTTTGTTTTCAAGCGGTGCCCAGAATCCATTTCTTGAGGTCCTGACTTGCGTCAGCGATACTGCAGTGCCTGTCCAGCCATGGTATGAATAATCTCTGGTTGCTATAATCGGCTTTCCAGTGAAAATACGAGCGATATAGGCAGCGGCTTCGACGGCGTCGCTGCCATCAGTGACGATTTTAATCCTGCCAGCCCAATTGTCAGGTCCTATCAGATCTTCCATGATGATCTTGCAAGCTTTCGCTTTATAATCCACCAGATAACCATCCAGAACAAATCCAAATCGATCAATGCATTCATGCATTCTGGCCTTTACATAGTCATTGGTCTGTCCGGTATTAACACAAATCGCCTGATTTTGAAAGTCAAGATATTTGGTGCCATCCGGAGCAACCAATGTATCAGTACTTTCTGTATGATCGATCGGAAATGGCACATAATCTTTTTCTATGACGCGATTATGCATGTAATATTTTTTGTCCCACTCTTTAATTTGATCCCAATTTGTCTTTGCTTCCATTTTGCCCTCCATAACAATATACTTAAACCCATCCTATGCTTTTAATTATTGCAAATACTGTGCCACGTTGAATCCACACTGATATTTCAACGTTTAAGATAGTTGCGGGCATTGCTTGCATGATTAAAAGTATATATACGAAACAACTTTTATCGAGAAAGTCCCAATATGAGACTCGCACGTGAAGTAAAACGGCTGATGCAACATTATGTACATCAGCCATTTTATGATACGCTGTGCGTCAACTACCCGCCGCAGCTCATAGCATCCAATATCTTCAAACAGGCGCCTTCAGGGACCTGATCATCGAGACTGATCCGCCTGTTGTCCAAAAAAATCAGCGCAACCTTTCCCAGTTCAAGTTCTCTTACGATATCACCGGCCGTCAGTCCCGGCTTATAAGGAACTGAATACAACCTACCGCCCCCGCAATCAGTGCTTGAACCGTTTTTTTTCATTCCGCTGTCTTCGCTATTTCGGGTGATTACCACACGTATTATCAATTTGTCTCACCTTTTTATTCTATCTGAAGCAGGCATTTAGTATTTTTTCCACATCTTCGGCCTTAACATCACGAGGATTGTCCCAAATCAGAGGACATTCCATCGTTTTTGCAACCAGCTCAGGAATGATTCCACGGTCTACACCCACGTCGTCAAGATAGAACGGAAGCCCAATATCAGTCATCAGATGCTCGACTTCCTTAATTGAACTAATGCTGGCCTCGGCCGGTGAAAGCCCCCGTACATCGATACCGAAGGCTTCGGCGATATCGGCAAATTTGTCCGGTCTGAATCCGGCATTGTATTTCATGACCCGTGGTAGAACAATTGCATTTGCCAAACCATGCGGGAGTCTCTTTGCTCCTGTTGTCATGAGCTGGAGCGCGATTCCATGCACAAGCCCCAGCTGCGAAATGTTGAAGGCCATACAGCCCATCGTCGCAGCAATGGCCATATTCTCTCGCGCTTCATAATCTTCGCCATTGATGACGGCAGTTCGCAGATTTTTACTGACCAGTTTGATTCCCTGAAGGCAAATACCGTCCGCCACCGGGAAATCGATGCGTGACACGTAAGCTTCAATCAAATGTGTCAGCGCGTCCATACCGGTATAAGCTGTCGGGAATGCCGGCAGAGAAACCGTTACTTCCGGGTCCAGGACGGAAATATCCGGAATCAGGAGAACGTCATCCATTATAAGCTCCTCGTTGGTCTCGCTGTCCATGATCGGTGCGCCTGTCGACACTTCGCTTCCGGTCCCCGATGTTGTCGGGATTGCCACGAAAGGCATCAGACCTGGCGTGATCTGCCTCTTTTGATCTCCAACGTGATAATCCCTGACAGTTCCGCCAAGATTGTATAAAACATTCATCGCTCTCGCTGTGTCGATGGAACTTCCGCCGCCAAGTCCAACAATTATATCCGGCTTGCATTGCTTCATCATTTCAACACCGTTGACAACTCCCGTATCGATCGGAGTCGGAATAACATCGCTATAGATAAATACTTCAAGTCCTTCACTTTTCAGAAGATTTTCCACTGTCGCAAGCAGGGGGAGTTCCCTGAGCATTTTGTCGGTAACAAGCATCACTCGGCCTTTGCCCAGATTCTTTATTTCACCTGCAAGATCCTTGATTGCACCTTTTCCCACCATCAGTTTTTTCGGCCATGCCGCAAATGTTATTGCCATTTTTATCCCTCCTGTTATAAAGTGCTGTCCAGATAGGACAAACCGTATTCCAAAGCATCCAAACCTTTATTGATATCCTCATCTGAAATGACCAGTGATGTGGCTATCCTGATCGTATTCGGCATGAATCCGCCAAAAATAGCTCCCTTTTCAAGGGCCTTCTCACGAACTGTATATACCGGCGATTTAGGAGCACGATCTCCCGGTGCCCAGTTTCTATCGGATTGAATGAATGGTGTGTTTTTGTCATCCTTAACCAGTTCCAACGACCATAAAGCGCCACAGCCATCTACATTTCCGACACATTTATATTTCTCCTTCATTTGCTTCAGTCTGGAACCCATTTTTGCTTCTATCCCAATAGCATTCAGAGGGATATTTTGCTCGATCATAAACTCCAGATTCCCAACCAGCGCAGCCATAGCCAGTGGATTTGCCGCATAAGTGCTGACGCATTTCCACCATTTCGTCTCAAAAAACGACGCCAGTTCCTTGCTAACGACAACGGCACTGCATGAGGCCGCATTCGCAAGTCCTTTCCCCAGCACAAGTATGTCTGGCGCTGCACCGTAATACTGATATGCAAACCATTTTCCGGTTCTTCCAAAACCAGTCAAAATTTCATCTGCAATCCAGAGAATGCCGAGTTCTTTAGTCATGGCCCTTATTTGGCGGATATACCCTTCCGGTGGTATCACGGAACCAACCCCCTGGATTGGCTCCGTGATCAAAGCAGCAACACAGTCCGTTCCCGCCCCTTCTATTCTATGCCTCAAAGCACTCACACAAGGGTATTCGGCACCTCTGCTGATGCAATCTTCTTTTTTATGACCTAAAGAGCACCGAAAGCAAAATGGGGATGGCCCAACAACAACAGGCGCTGAATGGGATTGCTGGAAGTTTGAGATCTGCATATCCTTAGCTGGATCCCAGTAATTATTGCGCGCGCTTCTGACCTGGGTCAATGAGACAGCAGTGCCTGTCCATCCGTGAAAGGAATACTCCCGAGTTGCGATCACAGGCTTTTGGGTAAATATCCGAGCCATCATCGCCGCCACTTCCACCGCATCGCTGCCGTCGCTTAAGATTTTTACACGACCGGCCCAATTGTCAGGTCCCAGAATATCCTCCATCAACAGTTTGCACGCCATCGCCTTATATTCTGTCAGATATAGGTCCACCACGACGCCATATCGGTCAATGCACTCGCGTATCCGATTCCGTATATAGTCGTTTGATTGACCGGAGTTGGCACACACCGCCTGATTCATGAAATCCAGATATTTCCGTCCATCATCTCCGACGAGCGTATCCGTGCTTTCGGTCCTTTCGAGAGCGAAGGGAATATAATCCGCCTCAAGCGTCCGGTTATGCATATAATATTTTTTATCCCATTCTTTAAGTTGCTGCCATTTCTGTTGATTAGTCATTTTGTCCTCCCTGGCTATTTGTTTGCCGCAGGTCCTGTTTCTCTAATTGCGAGGCATACAAGACCACCAATTATCGCCGGAATAGCCGCGATGATAAATACATTTACGAATCCCATTGATTCCACTGCGCCACCCGCAAGAATCGGGGCGATAAACCCGCATACAAATCCGACGGCAGAGATGACTCCAGTTGCAACCCCGGCTTTTGTCGGAGTCATATTGTCAAGTTCCATGATGACCTGATACATCGCAGGCATCCAGACTGCTGCAGAAAATCCTGCTAGCGCTACACCGATGAGCCCCAGCGTTGTCCCGACAAATACGGCAGCCATAATGACTCCGATGCCCGTTGCAACATTGCCAAGAATCAGCAGGGGTTTGCGCCTGCCTGTGGCTGACATCAGCCAACCGCCAACAAAACATGCCAATGCGCCAGTTACAGGAAAGATGATTGCCAGCTGGGCGGCCAGTGCCAGCGAAGTATCGCCAATGGTCCCTAGGAACGCCGGAAGGAATACTGCAACAACTATAAAGCTGATGAAGTTTCCGCCAAAAGCTACACAGAGCAAAAGAACCTCTTTACGTTTTATAACATCAGCATAAACGCCTTTTTCAATAGTTTCGCCAGCCATTTTATTCATTGCAAGATATTCCGCCGGTTCTTTGAAAAAGATCATCCACACAACCAGTACCGCCGCAATTCCCACGCCCCAGATTCCAAGCGCGAACCTCCATGAACCGGTGCTTTCAAAAATCGGTACCAGAAAAAAGTATCCGATGGTCATGCCGGCATAAGGGAACAAGGCATTTGCTGAATTCATATATTCCTGGCCACGCAGCGAATACCATTTCATGACAGCCGCCGCAAAGAACGGTAGGGATAGACCAAGACCGATGGCAAAAAGAATACGGCCGGCCAGAAAAATCGCCGTACTCGTACTGACGAACGAACATAATGCGCCTGCTCCGGTCAACAAAAGAATCAATCCATAGAAATTCTTCAGTCCGATTTTTTTGTCCAAGCTTCCACCAACGATACAGAAGAGGGCACAAACCAAATAAATTGTAGACACAGCGCCGCCGGCAACTCCCATATCCATATTAAGTTCGCCTTGCCATACAGGGAGCAGTGATCCAGGTGCTACTTCATTCACCCTGAAAATGATTGTTCCAATAATGATCGCAATTGTTGCAAATGGTAATAATGGGAATTTAATTTTTTCATTTTCCATAATAAACCTCCAAAATAAATAATAAATAATATAACTACCTTCGCTGACATTTATAATTGATAAATCTGATGAGAGTTAGCCTCATCACCTCCTTTTTCCATACCGTTTCGTGATTAAGGGACATCATCTCTACATTTTTTCAAACTCATCCTGAAGACCAAGGCGAGACATGCTTTCAATGGTGGGCATTCCGTCAGCCGTCCATCCGCGCAGTCTGTAATATTGATCTATCTGTGCTTCAAATTCCTTGCGATCCAGTTTCTGTCCTTCACCTTCACCTCCGATGATCGTTTCATCCATGATCCTATCCGGGAAAACATCATTATTACGGTTGAAACCTTCACGCGCATTAAATGCTCTGGCCAGTTCAAATATTCGTGCACCGTCTTCCATCAACTTTTGCTCTGTATACGGAATCCCGGTGGCAGCAGCCAATGCCTCAGCAGTCGTCTCGAGGCTCCAGAGTTGTAAAAGGGCTGCGAAAGTACAGGAAATCGCACTGTCAGCAACAGACGCATTGACGTTCTGATTCCATATTGCGAGTTCCGCTTTCCCATCATAGGCAAATCGATCGACTGCATACGGTACATCAGTGCCGAAAACTTCCTGTGGCGCATACGCCTTGTTGTGGTCTCCGCCGGAGTAAGATGTCGCCATGGCTAGCGCCATGCCTTTGAGACCTCTGATATCATATGCCGGCAGTTCAAGTCCTTTGACATGCATCGCATATTTTTCTGTGCCTTTGCCTATGATCCGGGCCGCTCCCATTGAACCCTCAGCCAAAAT
>DIEM01000006.1:8113-11560 GCA_002418625.1 Firmicutes bacterium UBA5774 | reverse complement strand
CAGGCGACCTGGGCTTCCGTGCAGCTCAGCAATTTGTTTTGGGTCATGTAGACCGACGCGGTGGTCGCGATCGTCTTGGCCGTCGCGATATCCGCCTTATACCTTGCCGTTGCCGTGAATGTGAAATAATGAGGGATGATGACCGCGGCGATGATGCCGATGATGACGATGACGACGATGAGCTCGATGAGCGTAAAGCCCTTGCGGGGTTGTGTCAAAAGGATCCTTTGGTTCAACTTGTTCATAAGCGATTCTCCATTTCTGACAGAATAATGCGGTGCGGCGAAAATTCACAGGTATTGCCATATAATTAAGTTATACGGGATATCATTGATTTTAGACACAAAATATTGCTATATTATGAACTTTCCTGGAATTTGTGACCGGATTGTTGCCTTATGACTTGGAATGGCTGGAATTGGGAGGAATGCAGCGGGAAAACAGTGAAAAAAAATGAAAAAAGGCAGTCCGAGACCTTGTTGTTGTGACCGGTTATCTGTTATAATTATTCAATAGTGGAATTGTTGTTTTCTTGAAATTTACATAGACGAACCAAGGGAGGTTTTCGACGGATGAATCTATCTTTGATTTCCATACTGACCACACTGAGACCAACCATTCACATTGCGGCGTTCCTGCCATTTTTCACGGCATTGATGATGTGGGTGGTTTTTTATTTGCGGTTTGATGTCGGCAAGCTGAAGCCGATGTACAGCGCATTCAACAAGCTGGCTGACTCCGGGGAAGCCGTCAAGGACTGTAAAAAGGAAAACATATCCTTTATGGACGAAATGATCGTCAGAATGGCTCCTCCATATTTTCTGGAAGCCTGGCTGCGCATGCAGGTCCAGCTCGAGAAGACCTTCACGGGCTTGTTTGTCGCGGATGGCGGCTATTTCTACGATTTCCACGATCTTGTGACGGCGCCTGCCTGCAGGGCGAATATCGATACATTATGGAAGAGCTTCTGGGTGCTGGGCGCGATCACGGCTTTTGTCCCGTTCGGCATTTCCAAATTCATACAGCCGGAGGCGTCGGGCCTCGCGCTGGCTTTGGGGCTTATGCTCTTTGTGATCCTCTGCCTCGGACATCTAATATTCACGCTGCAGGATCAAAAGATATATAACCAGACGGCTGAGGAATACCGCAGGTTCATCGACGCGTTCAACCGGGTTCTTCCGGTGACGAAGGCGGACGTGGCACTGCTGCTGGAGGCTGAAACTAAAAATCACGCGACTTGGCAGAAGGCTGCCGACAAGATCGTCGACAAGTTCGACCATGTCGTGGAGGACATGATGCTGCCGGCGCTGGAGGATTCCATCGCGATGATCATGCACAGCAACCTTGTGCCGGCGATGCTGAATATAGAGAAGGCGCTGGATGACAATATGAGCAAGACCTTCGAGCTGCAGGAGCATGGCATGCAGAATCTGGCGGCGCAGTTCGCCGACAGGCTGACGGACACCTTCGAGGTCAAGCTGTCCTCGCTGGCGATCAGCATCGGGAACGTGCAGAAGGAATTCGACATATTCGGGCAGAAGCTTGACGCCCAGATCGAAAATATAACGGAGACCATGGCGAAGACCATGGAGCTGCAGGAGCAGAGCATGGAAGGCATTGCCACGTCCTTCTCGGAAAAGCTGGATCATACGATGAGCACCAGTGTGGAAGGATTATCCGGATCGCTTGATGGCGTTACACTTCAGATGGAAGGTCTAAATGAAAAACTGGATAACCAGATGACGGCGATGCATGCATCCATGGCGAGAACGTTGGAAGCCCAGGAGGAAGGTATGGCCCGCATTGCTGAAGCATTCACGGAAAAGCTGGATCATACGATGAGCGCCAGTGTGGAAGGATTATCCGGATCCCTCGACGGCGTCAGGGGCCAGCTGGAGGGCCTCAGCCGCAAGCTGGACGGCCAGATGTCGGCGATGCAGGGCTCGATGGAAAAGACCCTGGCGGCCCAGGAACTGGGCATGGCGCTCATCGCCTCCAACTTCACGGATGCGCTGTCATCGACATTGCAGTCCAATGTGCTGTCTCTGGCCGAAGGCATTTCAAATGTGCGCAGCCAGATGGAGGGCATGAACATGAGGCTGGCGGAGAATATCGCAGGGCTTCAGGGCATGCTGACGGAGCAGCGGTCCGTCCTCGAGCAGTCCGGCAGGATGCTGGCCGAGACCGGCGCGCTGCAGGCCCAGACGCTGAACGAATCCAGGGAGCTTCAGACCAAGGTCATCGAAAACAACGAGACGCTGAACAAGAGCGTCTGGCTCATGACCGAGACGCTGGACAAGCTGACGGAGCAGACGACCACATTCGGCAGGGAGGCTTTCCAGTTCACGAAGGAGACCAACGAGGCGCAGCTCAGGATGTCCCAGGATATCAAGAGCTCCCAGCTGAAGATGGAATCGGCCATGAACCAGTCGATGGAACAATATACGAAGATGAACAGCATGATATCCGACATGATGGACAATATTACGGGCCGCATGAACGAGGCCATGACCAATGCCGGCCGGGAGATCGCGGTAGGCATCAGGGAGGTGGCGGCGGACAACGCGGAAGCCATCGCCAACCTGTCCGAGCAGGCCGCCAAGCTGCGCGACGATTACGACCTCTATTTCAGCAGGCTCACGGACAACACGCTCAAGATCATGGACGACATGGACTACAAGGTCCAGGGCATCGTTTCCAGGATCACCGAGGATGTGGGCGCCATGATGAAGGAGGCCGTCGAGGCCAACGGCTTTGTGCTCGAAAAATACAAGGACAATACGACTAGCCTGCTTCAGACCTTTGAAGAGCAGGCGCTCAGCATAGGACTCTACGCCAAGGAAATCAATCTGGACGTGACGGATCTGTCCAGCAATCTGCGGCAGTCCGTCGAGGAATTCAGCAAGAAGATGCAGGAGGGCGTCAAGCTGACGATCGGGGAATTCGACGAGGGCCTCTCGGAGCTGTCAAAGAGGATCGCCAACACGGTGGAAAGCATTTGCGACGCTGTGGAGACATTGCCTGACGCGATGCGTAAGGGCTAAGGGAAATAATGATGACGAACGATCTTCGATACGATCAGGGCTCAGTGCTGCTTGACGATACGGACGACCGGGAACAGGAAAGCCAGAGCTTTGCCGCTATCGATATTTTCAGGAATACGATCGGCAGGATCCGGGACCACTTTTTTACGATCGAGGAATTCCAGTCGCTGGAGCGCGGACGCTTGCCGCAAAATTGCCTTCGGGACGCGATGCTGCCGGATTCCGGCCAGCTGCCGGGCTATGCGGCCCGGCTGAAGTCAAGGGTCCTTGAAGGGCTCCTGATGGATCTCAGGGATACGGAGGACCCGCGTGAAATAAGGAGGGCCGCCGATATCCTGTGCATGAGGCAGTCCCCGAGGCTCCTGAAGCTGCTGACCCAGCTGTACCAATTCAATTATGGCTC
>DIEM01000006.1:0-8084 GCA_002418625.1 Firmicutes bacterium UBA5774 | reverse complement strand
GGGGTCATGCCCGCCGACGGCGCGTTTGTCTGGCGCTTCGGCGAGGAGGACGACAAGTTTGCGGAAGCCGCCAGGGCTATTGACGAAGCCGGCGGCAATATAGCCCGATGCTTTCAGACCTACAGGATAGACTGGAACAGTCCGTACGCGAAGGAGTGCTATCTGGCATATTTGGGCATTGCCGACAAGGAAGGGCTGCTGAATAATAAAAGGTGGATACTGGTGTCGATAGAGGATCAGGAAGCGGACAGGCTTCAGAAGCTGATCGCGAACTATTTGTCGACTCTGGCGCTGATCGAATACAACGACGGCGTCAATCTGGCCATCCTCCAGAAGATCGGCCAGCCGTACATATCCCATGACTGGGAGCCGTATCCGGTAGCGCTGCGCAACAAGTTCGCCGAATGGTATTATCTGCATCAGCTTAGGATACACGCCTTCGGACAGCCGAAAAAATTAAATATATTGGGCAGATATTTCAGCCAGGTCCGCACCAGTTATCAAGTGAAGGAAGACAATCTTCTGGTGATCGATTTCGGGGAGATCGTCGTCGCGGATATCGGCGACCGGCCGTATTCGTTCTTCTATCAGAAGAACGCTTTTGAAAAGGATATGGCGCTTTGGGATAAAAGCAGGGAAAACGCCGCCGAGCTTCGGGCGAGACAGCCGGAGCGGCAGGAGCAGCTTGGCTTTGCGGGCCTCACGGCTGCGGATGAAATAACCGGGGCGGAGCCTGAGGGCCTTTGTGGCTGGGACGGGCGATTTCCGGAACCGGCGGAGGATATGGACCAGGTGACGATCGCCGAGGCTCTCGAGGGACAGGGCGCCGATGAGGATCAAGCCTTGGAGCAAGGCGTTGAAGGCGTTGAAGGCGTTGAAGAAGCGGCCGGAGTAGCCGTTGAAGGCGCCGTTGAAGATCTGCCGTCAGAGGATGAGATCGATCTGCTGCTGACATACAAAGATATTCTTGAAGATGTTCCGGAACCGGAGGAGCCTGTCATAGTGAAGACATTCGAGGAAAGGGTCGCGGAGGAAGTCGAAAACGGCACCTATCTGCCCGCGTTCCTGAGAATCGACAGGAAGATTCTGACGGCCAGGGATTTCATAATAGAGGAGATAGAGGAGCCCTGCATCAAGCTGAGCTATGAGGGCGTCGACGTCTTGTATATCCAGGAAATGCTGGATATCAAGATGGGGATCGAGCCGGACATGAGGAAGAAGCAGCTGGCTAAAGCCATGAAGCGCAAAAAGGGCGGGCCGAATCCGGAGGCTTAGAAAAGTCCGAGATACCAGGCCAGGATACGGTTGCCTGCCAGTGTGCAGGTGACGATCCCGAGGGACAGGAAAGGGCCGAAAGGCACTGCGGTTTTCATGGAGCCCTTCTTCGAGAGAACCAGCAGCAGCGAGAAGACACCGGCATACAGGGCGCCGATGAATAACGAGAGCAGGATCAGCTTCCAGCCGATGAAAACGCCTGCGGCGGCCATGAGCTTGATATCGCCGCCGCCCATGCCGCCTTCATAGACAAGGCCGAGGATGAAGAGCGGGACGGAAGCCGCGAGGAAGCCGATGGCGAACAGATGCCAGGGCGTTCCGAGCGCCAGCACCTGATAGATGGCGTGGCAGGCGCCAAGCACGAGGATCGTGATCACGAGTCCGTCCGGTATGATCTGATGCTCGAGGTCGATGAAGGCTATGACGACCAGCAGCGAGAAAAGCGCTGCGAGGAACAGGAATGCGGGGGTGGGCCCATATACATGAAGGACCGCCAGATATAGAAGAGCGTTCAGCAGTTCGACGGCCGGATAGACCGGAGAGATCCTCTGCCGGCACCGCAGGCACCGGCCGCGCAGGAACAGGTAGCTGAACAGGGGAATATTGCAGTACCAGGGTATCAACGCGTTGCAGGAGGGACAGTAGGAACGGCCCTTCACGATGGTTTTGCCAAGCGGGATCCTGTAGATGCAAACATTCAGGAAACTGCCGATCAGCAGGCCGTAGACGAAAACGATGATATAGATCAATGTATCGAGCATAATTTTTACCGCCTTTGTACTGGAATCATACATAGTATGTTATCATAAAATTACATTAATTCAAGATGGAGATGTGGATATGGGCGCAAAACATAAAAGACTAGGGGAAATACTGATAGAGGCGGGCGCCATAACGCAGGCGCAGCTGGACGAGGCGCTGAATGTGGCCAAGGCCAAGAATGCCGTCCTCGGCACGACACTGGTGGAGATGGGCTATATCGATGAGAAGACATTGTTCAAGGGTCTGGAATACCTGTTCCATGTGCCTTATATCGATATCACCGACATCGCCATAGACAAGGAAGCCTGCGCCATGATATCCGAGACGCTGGCCAAGAAGCACAACCTGATCCCGATCAAGAAGGAAGGCAAGGTCCTGACGATCGTCATGTCCGATCCGCTGAATTTTTACGCGGTGGACGACGTGCGCAATGCCAGCGGCATGGAGATCAGCGTCGCGATAACGCCGCAGAAGGACATCGCGAACGCCATCGACCGGTATTATGGCAGCGAGGTCGCGGAAAAAGCCTTCGAGGATCTCAAGAAGGAATATGGGAAGCTTAATATTGCCGGGCTTTCGGAGCTTTCGGAGAGCGAAGTGGCCAACGCGCCGGTCGTCCGTCTGATCAATTCCATCCTGCAGCATGCCATCAAGTCGAATGCCAGCGATATCCATATAGAGCCTACAGCCACGGATTTGAAGGTCCGTTTCAGGATCGACGGCCAGCTCCAGGAGGTCATGACCTCCACGATGTCGGCCCATCCCGCCATTACGACGAGGATCAAGATCATGGGGCAGATGGACATCGCCGAAAAGAGGATCCCTCAGGACGGCCGTGTTGAGACGACCGTTGACGGCATGGATATCGACCTGCGTATCTCCATGCTGCCGACCGTCTATGGAGAGAAGATCGTCATCCGTATTCTGGGAGGCTCGTCCGGCGCCCTTGACAGGAAGCAGCTGGGCATTTCGGATCCGAATATGATCCTGTTTGACAAGATCACGGCCAGCCCCAACGGCATCATATTGGTATCCGGGCCTACCGGCTCCGGTAAGACCACCACATTGTACACGCTGTTAAAAGAAATAAATAAGCCCGAGGTCAATATCATAACGGTCGAGGATCCGGTCGAGTACAAGCTGGCCGGCATCAACCAGGTCCAGGTAAACGCGAAGGCGGGACTGACCTTTGCCAACGGCCTTCGATCCATCCTTCGTCAGGACCCGGACATCATCATGATCGGCGAGATCCGTGACTCGGAGACGGCGGAGATTGCCATCCGGGCGTCCATTACGGGACATTTGGTACTGAGCACGATCCATACCAACGACTCGGCGTCTTCCGTCGCCCGTTTGGTCGACATGGGGATCGAGCCTTACATGGTATCTTCATCGCTGGTTGGCGTCATCGCCCAGAGGCTTGTCAGAAATATCTGCCCGCGCTGCAAAACCTCTTACAGGCCGTCCCACAGCGAGATGCTGATGCTGAAGATGAAGGAGCCGCTGCCGCTGTACAAGGGCGCGGGCTGTCCAACCTGTAATTTTACTGGCTATAAAGGCAGGAGCGGGATCCATGAGATCCTGGTCGTTACTAGAGAGATCCGCGACCTTGTGGACCGCAGGGGGACGACGGACCAGATCGCCCAGATGGCGATCAGGCAGGGAACCACGACGCTGAGGCAGAGCTGTACCGAGCTGGTGCTCAGCGGCATCACGACCGTGGACGAATTGATCAAGGTCACTTACAGTGTTGATTGATGGAGTTATAGATTAAGTTATTGACAGAAGATCAGATACAATAAAAGGAGGAAGTATTTTATGGCGTACGATATTATCAGCATTATGGTCAAGGCTCAGCAGCTCAAGGCCTCGGACATCCATTTCACGGTCGGGAGACCGCCGGTGATCCGCGTCAGGGGGGAACTGGTTGCGTACGGTGAAGAATTGCTGACGCCGGAGGAAAGCCAGGCGATTTGCTACGGCCTCATGACACCTGAAAAGCAGCAGATATTCGAGGAGAAAGGCGAGGTCGACTTTTCCTGGTCGCTGCCGAGCACGAACCGCTACAGGGTCAATGTCTACAGGCAGCGCGGATCCTGCACCGCGGCCCTGAGGATGATCAATACGAAGATCCCTACTGTCGAGGAATTGAGGCTTCCTTCCATTCTGAACACGATGGCCATGAAGCCCAGAGGACTGTTTCTGGTCACCGGCCCGACCGGCTCCGGAAAATCCACGACGCTCGCGGCCATGGTCGGTTATATCAACGCCAACCGTAAATGCCACATTTTGACCATCGAGGATCCGATCGAATATATGCACAAGCATAACAAGTGCCTGGTCAACCAGAGGGAGATCGGCAGCGATTCCCAGAGCTTCAGCAATGCGCTGCGCGCAGCCCTGCGTGAAGACCCGGACGTCATCCTGGTCGGAGAGATGCGAGACTTCGAAACGATCTCCATCGCCATATCCGCAGCTGAAACAGGCCATTTCGTCATGTCCACGCTGCATACGACGACGGCTTCCCAGACGGTCGACAGGATCATCGACACCTTCCCGCCCCATCAGCAGCATCAGGTTCGGGGCCAGCTTTCGACAGCCCTGCAGGGCATCGTCTGCCAGCAGCTTCTGAAGACGGCCGACGACAAGATGATCGTGCCGGCAATGGAAGTGCTCGTGGTCAACGACGCGATCAGAAATTTGATTCGCGAAGGCAAGACCCACCAGATCGATACGATTCTCCAGACCAACATCAAGAACGGAATGATGCCGATGGACTTTTCGCTGGCCCAGCTTGCCAAGAGCAAGATCATCACCACCGAGGACGCCTACAGCAGATGCGTCGATCCAGATACATTCAAGAGGTATATGTCGGCGATTTGATCACGGGATCGGCATTATGGACGATCCAGCAAGAGAATTGAATGTGATTTGCAGCAGGCGGAAAGGTTTTCGCCTGCTGAATTTTTTAATCGGAATGCGGCCCGGACGGCGGGAAAATCCAAAAAAGGCGCAGCTGCCGGCGAACGGAAGCCGGATGCCGATCGGCATGCCGGGAAGTAAGAGAGGGAGAAAAAAATGAAAAAATATACATGCACACATTTGATAAAATCGGAGGATCTCAATCATCACGGGACACTTTTTGCCGGAAGGATGGCGGAATGGTTCGTGGAATCCTCATTCGTCGCGGCGGCGGCGCTGCATGGAGAGCCAACTGACATCGTATGCATCAAAGTGCACGGCATGGAATTTCCCAAACCATTAAATAAAGGAAGCCTGCTGTTCATTTATTCAAAGGTTGTCTATGCGGGAACAACCAGCCTGACGGTCTATACCTGGAGCGGCAGGAACGATGAAGAAGTGCTGCTGACCAATGGTTTTGTAACGTTTGTCTGTGTGGATCACGATGGCAATAAGAAGCCGCATGGCATCGTTCTGCCTGAACCGGCGGATGAAGAGGAAGCGAAGCTGAGGGAAGTGGCGAAGAGCCTGAAATAATAAGATAAGATAATATGTTATGGATAGCCATTCCGGGAAGCCATGATAAGTTTTCCTAAACTTTAGCGGTTGGTATGTCGCCCAATCGCCGTAAATGGTGATGGCTGAACGCTGGCTCGATTTGCTCCGTACTACTCACTATGCGTTTTTGAGGTGTTTTCGCCGCGCCTGTGAGATGGCGGGTTTTTTAGTAAACATTTTAGCGATTTGTTTACGTATTTATAAATTCGACTGTACTTTGTTTATGATAATTTCCCTGTCGCCATATGGTTGCAGGGAGAGGGGTACAGATGCAGACCCCATCGGGGCGCTCTCCTTGCCTTCCTGTGCCAGGCAAGGAGAACGGTCCGGCGGGATTTTCGCTTCGCTCGCGGAGTTTTCAGGCTCCATTCGATATATCGGCGGATCGGATCGAAAGATTAGCGTTTGATTAAAAAATAATTGAATCCCGGGTTTTCTGTCGGAAAATGACGGTTCCAATTTCTTTTATTTTTAAGGGAACTCTGATAGAATGTTTTTAATAATTGAAAAGGAGGCATAGCGATCATGCTTTTTAAGGATATAACGATCGTCAACGAGCGGTTCGAGGCGGAGGAGCACCGGAACCTGCTGGTCAGGGATGGCCGCATAGCTTTTATCGGGAGCGGACTGCCCGAAAAATATGATAGGGAATTATATGAAGGGGAAATATATGAAGGGGCCGGGAAGATTCTGATGCCGGCATTCATGAACGCCCACAGCCATATTCCGATGTCGCTTCTGCGGGGTTATGGAGAGAACATGACGCTGCATGCCTGGCTGAATGACAGGATATTTCCTTTTGAAAACCACCTGACGGGAGAAGACGTCTATCACGGCACGCTGCTTGGCATTGCGGAGATGCTTCGCTTCGGCATCGTTTCGACGACGGACATGTATTATCACGGCGAAGATATGTGCCGCGCGATATTGGAGAGCGGCGCGATGTGCAATTTGAGCGTAGGAACAGTTTGCTTCGATGACAGCGCGTACAGGGAGCTGCCATCGTTCGCGGCTGCGAAATATCTTTTTGAAAATTATCATGGCGCCGGTAACGGCAATCTGCTGGTCGATCTGAGCATCCATGGGGAATATACGTCAACGCCGAAGGTCGTATCGCAGTTGGCGGAATACGGCCTTGAGACGGGTATGCTCGTGCAGGTTCATGTGTCCGAGACCCGGGAGGAGCATGAGGCGTGCAAGGAGCGCCGGGGCGGAGCGACGCCGGTGCAGTATTTCAGGGATATGAAGCTGTTTGACAATAAGACGACGGCTGCCCACTGCGTCTGGATCGAGGGGGATGATTATGACATACTTGCGGAAAAAGGCGTCAGCGTCGCCACCTGTCCGAAAAGCAATCTGAAGCTGGCCAGCGGGATTTGCGACGCGCCGGGGCTGATGGCGCGAGGCGTCAATGTGGCCATAGGAACGGACAGCGCAGCCAGCAACAACAATCTGAACATGCTTGAGGAGATCAAGTTTTTTGCGCTGATCCACAAGGCGAACAAGATGGATCCGACGATCATCACGCCAGGACAGGCATTGGCGGCCGCCACTGTGAACGGCGCCCGGTCCCAGGGCCGTATGGATACCGGTCTGCTGAAGGAAGGCTTCCGCGCGGACCTGATCGTCCTCAAGTCGGATGAGCCTTATCTCAAGCCTTGCCATAGCGTGGTCAACAATATCGTCTATTCTGCCGTCGGTACGGATGTCTGCCTGACGATGGCTGGCGGAAAGGTTCTTTATAAGGACGGTGTATATACTACTATTGATATAGAGAAAGCCATGTGGAACGCGGAGCGGATCAGGAGCCGTATCGTCACCGCTTTGCATGGCTGATGGACCGGAAGGCGGGGAACTTATGAGAAAAGCGATAATTGGCGGAACCGGCGTCTACGGACTGACCGGACAGTTTCCGGATTCCGTCCTGACGGCGCGGAAGGTCGGGACGGAATACGGCGATGTCGATGTGGACGTCCTTGAGACGCCCGCGGGCGAGATCGTGTTTCTCGCCCGCCATGGCAGAAGCCATGCGGTTCCGCCCCATCTGATCAATTATAGGGCCAATATCAAGGCGCTGAAACTGCTGGAGGTCGACGAGATCCTGGCGACCTGCGCCGTCGGCTCAATGAGGGAAAGCTTCGGCGTCGGCGATGTGGTCCTGCTGAAGGATTTCATCGATTTTACCAAATCAAGGGTGCAGACCTTTTTTGACGGCAGCGATGGCGCTGTGCGGCATGTCGTCATGGGCAGCCCGTATTGTCCGCAATTGTCCGACAGGCTGGAGCTGGCAGCGCCGGCTGCAGGGATCGACATCAAGGGCAGGGCCGTCTACGTCTGTACGGAAGGCCCAAGATTTGAAACCGCGGCCGAGATCAGGATGTTCGGAATGCTGGGCGGTGACGTGGTCGGCATGACCAATGTGCCGGAGTGCGTTCTTGCAAAGGAGCTGGGCATGTGTTATGCGGCCGTCGGCATCGTATCCAACTGGTGCACGGGCATCCGCTTTGACAGTCCGCCGCCGGGCGGAG
>DIEM01000019.1 GCA_002418625.1 Firmicutes bacterium UBA5774 | reverse complement strand
CGGGTCTTGTCATCGGCATAAACACCGTCAAGCTGGCAGAATCGGCGGTTGAAGGCATGGGCTTCGCGATTCCGGTCAATGAGGCAAAACCGATCATAGAACAACTGATCAGTGAAAAGAAAATCGTCAGGCCGAGCCTCGGCATCACCGGCAGCACGATCAGCAAGGAGGATGCCGAAAAATATGATCTTCCGCAGGGCGTCTATGTCCACGAGGTGACCGCATACGGGGGCGCCGAGCGGGCAGGGATCAAACAGGGCGATGTCATTACCGCATTTGACGGGAATAAGATCCTGACCATTGATGAACTTGTTGAAGAAATTGCAAAGCATAAAGTCGGAGACATTGTGAAACTGACTGTCACGGATCAGTTCGGCAAGTCCGGAGAAATCGATGTGGTTTTATCGGAACGTCCTGAAGAATAGGGGTTCTCAGGCTTTGAAATCCAGGCTTATGTCCATGGCGCGGACACTGTGGGTCAATGCGCCTATGGATATGATATCGACACCTGTCGCGGCAACGGCCGCAAGATCCTTGTCGCCCATGTTGCCGGAAGCCTCTACCAGCGCTTTGCCAGCGATGCGCGCCACAGCCTCCGTCATTTGCTGCAGTGTCATATTGTCAAGCATGATGATGTCGGCGCCTGCCGCAAGCGCTTCATCGATCTGATCCATCGATTTTACTTCGATTTCAATCTTCAGAGTGTGCGGTGCGTTTGACCTGGCGGCTGAAATCGCATTTCCGATGCCGCCGGCCGCAACGATGTGATTGTCTTTTATGAGAACGCCGTCCGCCAGATTGAATCTGTGATTTGAACCGCCGCCGGTCTTGACGGCATACTTCTCAAGGACTCTTAATCCGGGCGTCGTTTTTCTAGTGTCTGCGATCTGCGCATTGGTTCCCCGAACAGCCGCCGCAGCCAGGGCTGTTCTGCTGGCAATCCCGGACAGGCGCTGCAGAAAGTTCAGCGCGACGCGCTCTCCTGTCAGCACTGCCCTTGCAGGGCCGGAAATTTCAGCGATCGTATCGCCGCATCGGACCTGCTGACCGTCCTTTACAGCCGGCCGTACTTCAACACGGCTGTCGACAAGGGCAAAAACGCGGCATAAAATATCGATGCCGCAGATCACGCCGCTTTCCTTCGCCCAGAACCTGCCGCTGGCGGTCCTGTCTTCGGGTATCGTGCTGAGGGTCGTTATATCGCCTGTACCGATGTCCTCCCTCAGAGCATTCATTATAATGTCGTCTATAGTCAGCTTGTCCAGCATGGTGTGTCTACCTCCGTTGATCTTCTCTGTAATGGGCTCCGATGCTTTTTCTGCGTCTCTTGGCGGACAGCAGGATTTTTTCGGCAACGATGGCCATATTATATGTTTCTACATCTTCCTTAGTCAGGAGCCTGCTTTTATCGATGCCTGCCATAATCGCGCGTATTTCCAAAAGGCCTGAAGTCAATCCCTTCTCGGTACGAACGACATTTGCTTTGCTGTTCATGATGCGCTGGATCTTCTTCTTGATAGCCTGCGGATCCTTGCTGGCATTCTGTTTCCTATGAGATGCAGGTGGCTGGACGACGTCTGAAAGCGCTGGGATCGCTGCCGGATGCGAGTTGATGTAGGAAGCGCATCTTCGGCCGAATACAAGGCATTCGAGCATGGAATTCGAAGCCAGCCTGTTGGCGCCGTGAACGCCGGTGCTGGCGGATTCGCCGCAGGCAAAAAGACCTTCAATATTCGTTCGGCCGTCAAGATCGGTCTTGATACCGCCGATCATATAATGCTGGATCGGACAAACCGGGATCATATCCTTCGGGATATCTATGCCATTCCTGCGGCATTCACCGTAAATGGTCGGAAACCGCTTTTCGAGAAATTCCGCGCTCTTGGCCGAAATATCAAGGTAGACGAATTCGGATTTGGTCTTATGCATTTCTTTGATAATGGCTCTTGCCACAATATCCCTGGGAGCGAGATCTGCCAGGGGATGCTGGTTTTTCATGAAGGCATCGCCGAATCTGTTGCGCAGGATGCCGCCTTCGCCGCGGACTGCTTCCGATATGAGGAAGGTGCGTCCGATTTTGTTCTTCAGGTAAAGCCCTGTCGGATGGAATTGTATGAATTCCATCTTATCGACCTTGGCTCCGGCGCGGACCGCGGCGGATATACCGTCTCCGGTCGCAAGCGATGGATTTGTGGAATGCATGTAGATGCCGCCGATTCCGCCGGTGCAGACAACGACGTTCGGAGCGAGGATGATATTATATTCGCCGTCGTTGACCAGGACGCCCGCTGTGCGTCCGGCGACGTCCTGTACGATATCGACAACGAAAGTATTTCCTGACAGGGTGATATTGGGGCGTGTGACTGCAACGGCCGCCAGCACCTTGACGGTTTCACGGCCCGTGGAATCGCCGCCGCAGTGCACGATCCTGTTTCTATTGTGGCCGCCCTCTCTGGTGATGGCAAGCTCGCCTTCATCATCAAGATCGAAGGGCACGTTCAGCGCCACCAGCTTCTGGATATCATGCGGGCCTTCGTCCACCAGAGTGCGGACGGCATTTTTATCGCAAAGCCCGGCTCCGGCGACCAGCGTGTCGTTGAAATGGAACACCGGCGTGTCGTCCTTGGAAATCGCTGCGGCGATGCCACCCTGCGCAAGCCATGAATTGCTTATTTCAAGGCCTTCCTTGCTCAGTACGATGCAGGACAATCCTGGATCGAGGTTCAGCGCCGTATATAAGCCTGCCACGCCATTGCCGATGATGCAGACATCGTAGGACCGGCTGCCTTTGATTTCCATATCCGGCTCATAAGCGAATCGTCTCACAATTATTTCTCCTTTAGCCCGAAGGCGCGTATTTAACTGTCATATCATTATAACTCTATATTTTCAAAATGTGAAGTCCTGTAGAATTTGCAGATTATTTGGACTATAATAACAATCAAAGGGAGTTGCGCAATTGAGACCGGGGAGGTGCCAGCCATGGGGAATCTGATCAAAAATATCGAGTTTGCGAAGGTTATCGACACGAAAGGGCTTGTGGAGTATCAGGAAGGACAGGTCGTCAGCAGGACGCTTGCTCAAGGCAGAACAGTCAGCATCACGCTCTTTGCTTTCGGCAAGGGTGAAGAAATCAGTTCCCACGCATCGGGCGGAGACGCGATGGTGTATATTCTCGACGGGGTAGCTGAAATAACAGTCGGCGATGAGACGTTCATCCTTGGGGCCGGTGAAACAATCGTGATGCCCGCGAATATCCCGCATGCTCTCCTTGCGAGAGACCGCTTCAAAATGATGCTTACAGTCGTTTTCAAATTGGACTGATTAAACAGGCCTCATTATTGATCAAACTGGGCTTACGGATTCTGACGCTCCCGCCGGGAAACCGGCGGGTATTTCATTTGCCGGATATCGCCGACATAAAAAACACAGGGCAGATAGTTCTGCCCTGTGGAAAGATATTGCTTTATTGTGTTATAGTTTCCCGATTGACGGAAAATATCTTCTATTTGTTGATTGGCGGATATTTTTGATCAAAGGTCGTTTCATCAGCGCCAAGGGAAACCATTGTCCTGATTTTTCCTCTGGACTTCTGGATCTTGTAAACGATCATTGGTGAGAAGATCGCGAAGGCTGAAATAATGACGACCATCATGCCGCCTTCTTCAAAGACCAGCAGGATCATAGCCAGGATCTGGATAATGATCGAGAAGTATGCAAGACCCGGGAACCAGCGGGATTTGACCGTCAGGATCTCTTCGGGATCATAGCCTCTGGCCTTGAGCTTTTTACGGAAGGTGATCTGGGACCAGATGATGCCGACCCAGCATAATGTACCCGTGAATCCGGATATGCTCAGCAGTGCCGCATATAGTGGAAGTCCGCCTTCTCCCCAGAATCCAAGGTAATCAGATGCAAATCCGAGAAGGAAAACGAACCAGATCGGAATGATTGTGAAAAGCGTAGCGTTCTGCGGAACGCTGAAACGGTTCAGATTCGACAGGAATTTCGGCGCCATGCCTTCGACGGACAAGCCGTACAAAGCACGGACGGTGCCGTAGAAACCGGAGTTCGCACAGCTGAATGCCGCGATCAGGATGATGAATGTGAACAGTCCCGCTGCCCAACGCAAGCCATAGGCCCCGAGGGTGTAGGCGAATATGGATTCATCCAGGCTGGCTTCTGCATAAGGAACGATAAGCGTCAGCAGGAATACCGGGATGATGTAGATCAATATGATACGATAAGCGACTCTTCTGCAGGCTAGCGGCACGTTTGTCGCCGGATCCTGAGTTTCAGCAGCTGAAAGTCCTACTATTTCGGAACCCTGGAAATTGACGAGGGTCCAGATCATGTAGGTAAGAATGATGAAGCCGCCGGCAGGGAACAGTTTTTCAGCAATTGAGCCTTCTCCGCCCAGGACGATCTGTGTTCCGATGGAACCGCCTTCCTGCGTGAACGGGTGCAGGTCGCCGCCGATAAGGCCGAGCCAGATGCCGATGGCGCAAATGGAAAATACAATGATTGCCAGGATTTTAGCGATCGCCATGACTGATTCGATATGTCCGAACCATTTGACATGATAAAGATTGACGGCCGTGAGGATCGCAAGCGCGATGATGCCCCATACAAAGGTGCTCCACAACTCGTTTTCGAACGGCAATGTTATGAAATAGTTCATGAATACCGCTGAAGCCAGCGCTTCCGAAGGAATGTAGCAGACCCAGTTTGCCCAGAATGCCCAGCCGATGCCTACTGAAGCCGTGTCGCCCATAAACTCGCGGGTGTAGGACACAAATGAGCCTCTTCTTGGAATGTTGACGAGGAGCTCCGCAAAAGACTGCATGACACCGTAGATCGTAATACCTGCGATGATGTAAGCAATCAGGACCGCTCCGGGTCCCATGTCGGAATACGTGAATCCAAGTCCGAGGAAGTAGCAGGAACCGATGATTCCACCCAGCGCGATCAGTGATACATGCCATGGCATGATCCCGCGGGCAAGGGTGCGTTCGCTTTTTTCGAATGTTCGTTCTGTCATTATCTTGCCTCCTTTAAAAAATATAAAAACTGCCGGGATCTATTAATAATAGTTTTACAGGCTGCTTTTAACCGTGATGATTGATTTGAATATTCTGATTAATAGATTCCAGATACATTTTATACTACACAAAGTAAATGTCAAATGCATTTGTATCAAATCTTAAAAATGATACAAGCGTTGAAAATATGAGAATCAAGCGTCGATTCGGTAATGACTGAATTATGGGCGAATGACGGTATTCAGCTTAAAAGCATGTTGAAAAATGAGACAAAATCAAATATAATTCAGTACACGGACAGATCACCTGGCGGGTTGAAAGAGAGCAGTCAATGTTTTGTCAATTATGGGGTGAACACCATGGATAATGAATTTTACAGACCGATCATCGAGCATTTGCCTTTCAGTTATGCCTATCATAGGATCATCTGCGACGCGTCGGGCATTCCATGCGATTATATTTTTCTGGAGGTCAATCCGGCCTTTGAGGAAACGACCAGGTTGAAAGCCGGCGACGTCATCGGAAGGAAGGCGTCGGAGGTGCTCGCAGATACAAAGGAAGATCATTTCGACTGGATCGCGTATTACGGGGAGATCGCTCTCAATGGCGGCAGCCGCGAATTCATACGCCATGCGGAGGGGGAGGATTCCTGGTTCAAAGTCAAGGTCTATTCTCCAAAGAAATATTACTTCATAACGCTTGTTTCAGATATTTCAGAATCCATGAGGCCTTTAAATGAGCTGGATCTTTATTTCAACATCAGTCCGGATCTGTTATGCATATGCGACCTGAAAGGGCTCTTTCTGAAGGTGAACAGCGCCTGGCAGACCACAATGGGATACGGAAGGGAAGAACTGGAGGATAAAGGGTTTTGGAGTTTTGTCCATCCCGGTGACCGCGACGTTACAATGGAAGCGACCACGCGGCTCTTAAAGGAGTATAAGATCACGGATTTTGTGAACCGTTATCTATGTAAGAATGGAAGCTACAAGCACATCGAATGGGCCTGCCAGCGTTATGGCGACAAGATCTATGCCGTTGCCCGCGATGTCACGGAGCGCAGGGAGATGGAGCATGCGCTGAAAGCGGAAAGATCATTGACGGATGCAGTTTTCGACAGCGTGCCCGGAATATTGTATCTTTACGATGAAAAAAGGCGTCTGCTTCGCTGGAACGAGCGCCATGAGCAGATGACCGGGTATTCCGCCGCCGAGATGGATGGAAAATCTCTGCTCGACTGGTTCAAGGGCGACAGGAAAAGCATGGCCGCGGTTGCATCGGCCTCCCGAAATACGATCAGGACAGGCCATGGCGAGACGGAGGCGAAAATGCAGTGCAAGGATGGCAGGAAAATCGATATGTATTTCACAGCCACAATGCTCGATGTTGACGGGAAGCCTTATTTTACAGGTATTGGAATAGACATTTCAAATATAAAAAAAGCTGAAAACAGTCTCGTTGAGAGCAAGGAACGTCTTCAGGCGATCCTGATGTCCGTTGGAGATGCCGTCATAACAACGGACGGCAGCGGCAGGGTCGAACTCATGAATTTTATCGCTGAAGAGCTGACCGGCTGGAAACAGGACGAAGCGATCGGCAGGAGGCTGGAAGAGGTGTTTCGTGTTTTCAAGCGAGACCGGGAAAAGGACAGCGTCGACATATTCAGACAGGCGACGGCCGCGGACAGGCCAGCAGCGTTTGGAGGAGATATGATCATGCGTTCGAAATCCGGCATTGAAAGAACAATTGAAAATACAGCGGCTCCAATCCTTGATAAGAATGGCGGCATAAGCGGCGCTGTATTTGTCTTTCGTGATTCGTCAGAAAAGCTGGATAAGCTGAAACAGATTGAATACCTCAGCTACCATGATGCTTTGACAGGTCTTTTCAACAGACGGTTTTATGAAGAGGAGATCAAGCGCCTGGACACGGAGAGGAATCTTCCGATATCGGTCATCATGGGAGATATCAATCGTCTGAAGCTGATCAATGACGCATTCGGACACGCAAAGGGTGACGAGCTGCTAAAAAAAGCCGCCGGTGCCATTCAGCGGGGATGCAGGTCTGAGGATCTCATCGCCCGGTGGGGCGGCGATGAATTCATTGTGTTTCTTCCAAGGACAACGCTTGAAGAAGCGCATGAAGTCGCAGAAAGGATCACCGAGCTTTGCGGCGAAGAAGAGGTCAATTCCATAGCGGTCAGCATTTCCTTCGGTATAGCCTCAAAATTTGAGTGGGTTGAAGACTTTGACGATATCATGCGCAGGGCGGAGGATAATATGTATAGCACCAAGATGATCGAAAGTGAAGCGGCCAGAAGCGATATCATCAAAATCATCACAAAAACATTATACCAAAGGAATCCTGAGCTGGAAAAACACGCTCGGCGCGTCAGCGCATTGTGCGTCGGCATCGGCAAAGCGATGGGCTTCAGTACGATAGAGATTGCCAGGCTGGAGTCGGGCGGCATGCTGCACGATATCGGTAAAATAGCCCTCGATCCCGGATTGCTTGAAAAGCAGGGGAGACTTACGCCGACAGAATGGGATGAACTGCGGCAGCATGCCGCGATAGGCTACAGGATCGTCAGCTCGGCACGGGATATGATAGGGATCGGGGAAGCGATACTTTCCCATCATGAGCACTGGGACGGCAGCGGGTATCCCAAGGGGCTCAAAGGGGAGGCGATTCCTGTCCATGCGCGCATCATAGCCATCGCGGACTCTTACGACAGCATGACGAACGGTTATATATTCGACGGTCCGGTGGAGAAGGGCAAGGCTGTTGAAGAATTGAGGAAAAATAAAGGCGCGAAATTCGACCCTGAGATCACCGAGCTGTTTATAAATGAAGTTCTCAAATAAATAAATAAAGCAGTCCATTCTTTCGATAAAAAAGACCGGGCAGTTTCGACATGATGCTGAGAGCGTCATGCGGACGGCCCGGTCTTTTTGTGTTTATGCCATTGGATTTTTACAACGTTGGAGGCCGGACAGAGGACGGTCGTCCTTCTATTCGCCGGCTTGGGGTTCTATAGCCGCCGGATCTGCCTCAATCGTATAACGGGCCTGCCCGAAGACCTTATGGAGTACAAATACGACTGCTACGAACAGCGCAAGAACGATCGCCATCGGCAGGAGCGGATTTTCCATAAAACCTGTCATCAGGAAGCCGACGCAGGCTACGCATGCACAGGTGACCGAATAAGGGATCTGGGTGTTGATATGATCGATATGTCTGATATTGGCACCCGCCGAAGACAATATGGCGGTATCCGCCAGCGGTGAGCAATGGTTCCCGAATCCGCCGCCGCCGATAACGGCCGCGATGCAGGCATATACATTGACATCCATTGCCACGGCAAGAGGTATCGCTACAGGAATCATGATCGCAAACGTGCCCCATGAGGCGCCTGTTGAGAATGTCATCAGACAGGAGAATACGAATATGATGAGCGGAATGATGAATCCCGGCACGTTGCCGACAAACAGCCCCGCAACATAACCCGCCGTGTCAAGCTCGTCTCCAACGCCGCCGATGCTCCAGGCAAATGCCAGAAGGATAACGACGAACAGCATGGATTTGGTGCCGATCACGAATGCGTTGATGGAATCCTTGATGCTGGATAGTTTTCTGAGCGCATAGAAAACGATCGAGAATATGACAGTGATAAATACCGCATAAACCAGAGCCAGCATGCCGTCCATATTGTTTACGGCTTCCATGACGCTGAAGGATTCGAAGAAACCGCCGGTGTACAGCATGAACACGATCGCGCCGGTGATCAGCAGAATGACCGGGGCCAGAAGATCGATTGCTTTGCCTTTTGCCTGTTCGATGGAGGAGAAATCATCCTCATCCGAATCGCCTCCGCTGAAGGTCGCGTTGCAGAGCCTTCCTGTTTCGGCAGTTCTTTTTTCCGCCTTCGCCATCGGACCGTAGTCAAGTGCCAGATATACGACGACAAGAACCATTATAATTGAAAGCCATGCATAGAAATTGTACGGTATACAATATAAGAACGCTTGGAATGGGTCCTGTTCGATGCCGGCAGTCACAAAACTGTCCGCAATGAGGGATGTGATGAAAGCAACCCAGCTCGAGAGCGGCACGACCAGGCAAATGCCGACAGCGGTCGAGTCGATGATATAGGAAAGCTTTTCGCGGGATACTCCGAATTTATCGGATATAGGCCGCATGATTGCTCCGTTCGTCAATGCATTGAAATAATCGTCAAAGAAAATGAGGATTCCGAGAAGCCATGTGGTTCCCTGGGCGCCTTTTTTTGTATGAATCTTGCGTCCAAGGAGGTTGCCGAAGGCGGTGGAGCCGCCGGATCTTGTCAGAAGGCCGATCATGCCTCCGAGCAATATTACAATAATAAGTACCTGCATGTTCCAGGGGTCGGTAAGCTTGGCGACGATGATTTCCATCATTTTCTCCAAAGCCAGCAGCGGTTGCCATGATACTATTATCAAACAGCCCATGTAAACACCTATAAAGAGTGACAGAAGCACTTCTTTTGTGGCGATTGCCAGGACAATGGTCAATAATGGCGGCACAACAGCCCAAAAACCTACATCCATAATGTGATCCTCCTATTTTTTTTCGTCGGACATCAACTTTTGTCCGCTGGAATTTATTCTAGACCGTTTTGAAAAAATTACAATATAAAATGCGTCAAAATATTCAAAAAATTGAAAAAAACATTATACCAAATACAATGTTTTGTGATATGATTTCTATAATATAAAAACAGAAAGGAAATGATGGATGTGGATAAGCTGACTATTGGCAAGATGGCCAAGATCAACGGAATATCAGAGCAGACACTGAGGCTGTACGACAGGATGGGCCTTGTGGAGCCTTGCGAAACGAACGATGAAACGGGCTACAGATATTACAATATAAAACAATGCGCACAGTTGGACATGATCCAGTATATGAAGGCGCTGGGGATGAACCTTGCGGAGATCAAGGAGCGTTTTGATGAAAACGATATCCACCGGATGAGAAGCGTTCTTGAGAAACAGAGGGAAAACATCGAAAGGCAGATCGTAGAGATGCATTATGCGAAAAAGGCCCTGGAGCGCGCCATTGAAAGTTACAAGCGTTACGAGGCCGCGCCTGAGGAGGACAATGTCATCATGGAATACATCAAGGAGCGTCGCATATTCTGCTACGATACAAAGGTCAACTGCTACAGCTATGGCATGGATACATATGAGCATATCCTGCGGTCGCTCAAAAAGAATTACGTGCTCCATAACCTTCCTATCAGTTATTTCTGCAATGTGGGAAGTATCATTCGCAAGGAATATGCAGCCAGGCACGAGCTATGGGCGACGGAGGTATTTCTGTTTGTCGAAGACGATTTCGAATCCCAGGATGGCATCTGCATAATCCCAGAGGGTGTATTCCTTTGCATCTATTGCGGAAGCTTCAGCGATGAAGAGGCATCCATCGTTAAACTGATGGATTATATCGCAGACCATGATTATGTCATAGACGGTGACATGATAACGGAAGTTCTGATTGAATTTCCAACATTTACACATTATGAGAGGAACGCTTTCATTAAAGTGCAGGTGCCCGTCAAGAGGAAAAGAAGGTAAAATTCAAAATTGTCAAAAAAATTAATAAAAAGTTTCTTGACATTATAACGGATATAAGGTTTAGAATACATTTGAGCATAAGAGACCGTTTGACAATATGCTGTGACCCGGCACTATCGTGTATGGTATTCCCGAGGGATCGGGCAAACATAAGCACAGTTTATGGAGGTAAAAAAATGCAGTTAAAAGATGTAAATTACAGTGTCAAAGAGATCATGGAGATGACGGATCAGTATATGATCGAAACGTATCAGCGCTTTCCGTTTGCGGCTGTCAGAGCCAAGGACATGTATCTTTATGACGATCAGGGTAACGCCTACCTTGATTTTTATGGCGGTATCGCCGTAAACAATGCAGGAAGCTGCAACGATAAAGTAGTGGCAGCGGTCAGGGATCAAGTCGGTGACCTCATGCACACGTTCAATTATCCATACACGATTCCGCAGGCGGTCCTCGCAAAGCTGATCTGCGAGACGACGGGCATGGACAAAATATTTTTTCAAAATTCCGGTACTGAAGCCAATGAAGCAATGATTAAATTAGCCAGGAAGTATGGAACGGAAAAATACGGACCTGAAAAGTACCATATCATTACAGCAAAGAGCAGCTTCCACGGCAGGACTTACGGCGCCATGTCGGCTACAGGACAGCCTGACAACGCTTGCCAGATCGGTTTCAAGCCGGTTCTTCCGGGATTCAGCTATGCCGATTTCAACAACCTCGATGCTTTCAAGGCAGCAGTGACCGAAGACACCATTGCCATCATGCTCGAGCCGATACAGGGCGAAGGCGGCGTCAGGCCGGCGACAATCGAATTCATGCAGGGCATACGCAAGCTGTGCGATGAAAAGGGGCTGCTGCTGCTGATCGACGAGATCCAGACAGGGTGGTGCAGGACCGGAAAGGTGATGGGTTTCATGCATTATGGCATCAAACCGGACGCTATCACCATGGCCAAGGGCATGGGCGGCGGAATGCCGATCGGCGCGCTCTGCGCGACAAAGGAATTGGCTAAAGCATTCAATCCGGGATCCCATGGGACGACTTACGGCGGAAGCCCGGTATGCTGCGCGGCGGCATATGCCCAGATCAATGAGCTCCTTGACAGAAATCTGGCAGAGAACGCCTGCAAAATGGGCGATTATTTCATGGATAAGCTGTCAAAGCTGCCGCATGTCAAGGAAATCAGAGGCAAAGGCCTGCTGATCGGCGTTGAGCTTGATTTCCCGGGCGCAGCGAATATCAAGCATATCTGCGTTGATAATAATCTTCTGGTGACGGCGATCGGCACATCGATTGTGAGAATGGTTCCGCCATTGATCCTGAATGAAGAGCATTGCGACAAAGCGTTCGAGATCCTCGACAAGGCCGTCAGGGAAGCGTATGCAATGTCTAAAAACTAATAAAATTAAAGTCGTTTCCCTTGCGGTCGATCGCGCATGCATAGCGACACGATCCATCGCTTGAATAATTTGATTAGTGACGAATACGCATAAACTTGCAGAAAGGAGAAGTTGGAGCATCGGCTCGCCATGATCAATCTAAAAAGTACTTTATGATTAATGTGGAGGTATCAAATAATGCGAAAAAGCTTTGATGAGGTATTAAAATATACCGAATATGCAATGGGAACAATAGCAGCCAAGACGTTGGAGGGTGCTGAGAAAGAAAAGTTTATCAATGAAACCCGCTCAAATTTCGACAACCATATCAACCCGGGCTTCCTGGAATATAGAAAATCTGCCGGAGACGATGACATGGCCATGGAATGGACGGCCAACGGCGACACGTTCACCGACCTGAACGGCGATACATATATTGACTGCCTGGGCGGTTTCGGCGCATTCAACTGCGGTCACAGACACCCCAAAATAGTCGAAACTGTTACCAACCAGCTGGCGAAGCAACCTTTATCCAGCGCTGAGCTGATCGATGCCAACCGAAGTCTTCTTGCCCGCATATTGGCGGATGTCACTCCTGGGGATTTACAATATACCTTCTTCACAAGCTCCGGAACGGAGGCTGTGGAATGTGCCCTGAAAATGGCCACGCTCGCGACAGGAAGACATTACTATGTGGCTTTTAAAGGCGATTTCCACGGGAAAACCCACGGCGCGCTTTCATTGACTTCGAAGGCGGTTTTCAGGGAGCCATTCCTGCCGTTGCTTCAGGGAACCAGATTTGCTCCTTTCGGGGATCTCGAATATTTGAAGAAACTGATCGATATCATGGAATTTACCGGTGAGCTTCCAGCTGCGATCGTTTATGAACCGATCCAGGGAGAAGGCGGCGTCAATATTCCGCCGGATGATTTCATCCCGGGAATCAGGGAAATCTGTGACAAATATGATATCATGATGGTCGCTGATGAGGTCCAGGCCGGCATGGGACGTACGGGATATCTCTTCGCAACGGATTACTCGAATGTGGCACCTGACATCCTCTGCCTCGGCAAATCGATTTCAGGAAGCGTCGTGCCTCTCAGCGCCTGTGTCTGCACAGAGAGAGCATATAAGGGAATGTTCCCGAACCCGCTTCTTCACAGCACGACCACCGGAGGAAATCCTCTTGCGACATCAGCCGGCATAGCGGCCTTCAATGTTATTCTTTCTGAGGATCTTTGCGGGAAAGCACAAAAATCAGGGGCGATGTTTATGGATGGACTTGAAAAGCTTCATAAGAAGTATCCAAAACTGCTGACGACCTATAGAGGCAGAGGCCTTCTGATCGCAATGGAATTCTGCGACGGAGATTTAGGGTACGAGGTCGTTTACGAGGCCTTCAACAGAAAAGTGTTACTGTCAGGATCGTTGATCAATGCCAAGACAATCAGGATCGAACCGCCGCTCAACATTACAGAAGAGCATATCAAGAAGGCGCTGGATGTTCTGGATGAGTCCATGGCGATTGTCTACAAAAAGCACTTTGCATAAGGCATAAAAATAACAATAACTGTTCCCGTCAGAATTTAAAGAAATATACCAAACAGATAGTCTGACACTCCTTTGCGATACGGCAGGCCCCCAGCGCCTGCCGTATCGTTTTTTTGAAGAAGCCCGGCTCCTGGTGCGTAGCGTCGTAATTTATTTGTTCACATTTTTCTCATTACACTGTAAAATGAAGAATAAGCACTTTGTCCAAAAAGGGGAACAATTATGGATATAATGAATCAAACCGTCGCTGAAAGCAATTCAGATATCGCAGATGTTCAGCTTAAATACCGCCTTCTCGCAGAAAATACGGGAGATTGTGTCTGGCTTTACGATTTGAAAAATGAACGGTACAAATACATTAGCCCGGCCATATTCCAGTTGAGGGGCATAACGGTGCAGGAAGCCATGCAACAGGGCCTTTACGATGCATTGACGCCAGGATCGCTCAAAAGAGCCGATAAAACGATGCGAACGCGCACGGACAGTTTTCTGAAAGGCGACAGAAGCGAAGACACCGTGTCGGGTTCAGGCGAATATGAGTTGTATAGCAGCGACGGCAGTGTCAAGAATATTGAAATATCGACTAAATTGTTATTCAATGATGAATCAGGCGGCATCGACATTTTGGGGGTATCGCGCGATATTACAGACAGGAAAATGCTGGAATGGCGTCTGAACGATGAGATCGCACGAAGGGATAAGGCGATAAAGAAGTTGCAGGAGTATGAATCCAAGCTGGTGCGTATCACGGATGAACTGACGGAAAAAAACAAGGCGCTAAAAGCCATCGCGATCACCGACGAACTGACCGGGCTTAAGAACAGATACTATCTGGATTCCAGGCTTCTCGAGGAGATGGAGAGGGCGGACCGTTACAGCTTGCCGCTGACCATGATCATATTCGATCTTGATTATTTCAAAAGGATCAATGACAATTGGGGGCATGATTTCGGCGACAAGGTTCTTTCCAGTATTGCTGCTACCGCAAAAAAACTGGTTCGAAGATCCGACACGATTGCGCGTTGGGGCGGTGAAGAATTCGCCATATTGGCACCGGAAACGAATCTTGACGGCGCAACCGGGCTGGCTGAGAAAATCCGAAAGGCTATCGCCAATATCGTTTTTTCGGAACCGGTTCAGGTCACGGCAAGCTTTGGTGTCGGCGAATGGATGAAGGGCGAATCTTATGAAAGCTGGTTCAGGCGTGTCGACCAGGCGCTTTACAGGGCCAAGCACAAGGGACGCAATTGCGTTGTTCAAAGCAGCGGCGTTGAACTGATGCCGATCGCGATGGTCAAGCTTCACTGGAAGCCGGAGTGGGAATGCGGGATCAGTTCGGTGGACCAACAGCATCGGAAGCTGGTCGACATGGCGAATAAACTTATCGAAGCCACAAAGAACGACGCGAATTCCGAAAAAATTGCAGGGCAGCTGGATTCTTTGATACGGCATGTGGTCCATCATTTCGAGCATGAAGAAAAAATGCTGGAGCTGATAGGATTTCCGGAAGCTGTCAGGCATGCCGGCATACACAGGGAGCTTGTCGAAAAGGCCGGCAAGCTTCGTCAGGAATACCTGAATGCCGATCTCAAGCCCTCGGCCTTTTTCGCTTTTCTCGTCGACGAGGTGGTCGTCGGACACCTTCTGGCTGAGGACATCATGTTTTTTCCATATACGCGGCTATATACGGACGGGGATAAGACATCGGAATGATAGGCCGGCATCGAGCGGAACTCTTGGCATGATTTCCAATTTTAAAGGATAAATAAAAAATACCATGTGATTTCATCTCAAAGCACATGGTATTTTCTGTTGAGTTATAGTGTCTTTCAAGAGCGGCGAGCCGCGGGCCATCATTTCTGCTAATTTGAGTATTCGCCGATCAGGATATCAGCGGATTTCAGCATGATATTCTTGAAGCGATTTAAGCTGTTCATCGCTTTCCGTGGCTTTAATGCTGGCTGTGATACCCCTTACGCTAGCCAGAGCGGCTTTTACGGTCGTTATGTAGGGGATCTTATACTTGATGGCGGTTTTTCTGATATATGAGTCATCATAGACACTGCGTTTTCCATAAGCGGTATTGATGACGAGGTCGATCTCTCTGCTGTTCATGGCGTCCATGATATTAGGCCTGCCTTCGGACAGTTTTCTGATTTCGGAAGAGGCGATCCCTCGTTCCATAAGATATTTATGAGTCCCTTCCGTAGCTAGTATCCGGAATCCGGCTTCTGCGAATTCCCTGACGGCCTCCAGCATATACGGCTTGTCGGCGTCATCGACGCTGATCAGCACTGTGCCGGATACAGGCAGCGGCGATTGGGTCGCTTCCTGAGCTTTGAAGAATGCGAGCCCGAAGGAATCGGCGATCCCCAGCACTTCTCCGGTGGAACGCATTTCCGGCCCCAGCAGCGGGTCCACCTCCTGGAACATGTTGAAGGGGAAGACGGCTTCCTTGACGCCGAAATGCTTGATTTTCGAGTGTTTTAAAGTATCGAGGCAAGATTTTCTGCCTTCCTCGACAGCCATGATGATTTCGGTGGCGATCCTGGCCATCGGGATATTGCAGACCTTGGACACGAGCGGGACTGTCCGTGATGCGCGCGGATTGGCCTCCAGAACGTAAACTTTGTCATCCGCGATGGCATACTGCATATTCATCAGACCGACGACATTCAGCTCTCCGGCGATCCTTTTCGTATAATCCGCAATCGTATGCAGATGCTTTTCAGGAATATTGACAGGCGGAATCACGCAGGCCGAATCGCCGGAATGAACGCCGGCAAGCTCTATGTGCTCCATGACCGTCGGGACGAACGCGTCTATGCCGTCCGCAATCGCGTCAGCCTCCGCTTCGATCGCCTGGATCAGGAAGCGGTCGATGAGGATCGGCCTGTCCGGCGTTACTTCCGTAGCGGCCATCATGTATTGCTTGAGCGCCTCCTGGTTATGGACGATCTCCATGCCGCGTCCGCCTAGAACGTAAGAGGGGCGAACCATGAGCGGGTAGCCGATTCTTTCGGCAATAGCGGCTGCATCCGTGAAATCCAGGGCCATGCCCGAATCGGGCATCGGGATTTCAAGTTTGTCCATGATCCTCCTGAAACGGTCGCGATCCTCCGCAAGATCGATGGTGTCAGGTGTGGTTCCCAGGATCCTGACGCCGCATTTTTGAAGTTCCGCGGCGATATTCAGAGGCGTCTGTCCACCAAACTGCACGATCACGCCCATTGGCTTTTCCTTGTTATAGATGCTGAGAACATCTTCCACGGTGAGCGGTTCAAAATAAAGTTTGTCCGACGTATCGTAATCGGTGGATACGGTTTCGGGATTGCAGTTGACGATGACAGTTTCATATCCCAGGTCACGCAGTGTGAAAGCGGTGTGTACGCAGCAGTAATCAAACTCGATCCCCTGGCCGATCCTGTTGGG
>DIEM01000060.1 GCA_002418625.1 Firmicutes bacterium UBA5774 | reverse complement strand
GGTCCCCATCAGATCTATATCGAGCGTGGAGGCAAACTGGAGAGAGTAGATGTCAGTTTTTCTGATGATAAGCATGTTCTGCATATTATTGAAAAAATTGTAGCCCCCCTGGGACGCCGGATCGATGAAAGTCAGCCCATGGTTGATGCCCGTTTACCTGACGGCTCCCGGGTCAATGCTATTATTCCGCCTTTGGCTCTCAACGGCCCCACTTTAACTATCAGGAAATTTGCCACAGATCCCTTTAATGTAGAGGATTTGATTAATTTTGGCACTCTGACCCCTGAAATGGCCAGCTTTTTGGAAGCCTGTGTCAAGGGACGTTTAAATATTCTTGTTTCGGGAGGTACAGGATCAGGGAAAACCACGACCCTGGGCGTACTGTCTGCGTATATTCCGGAAGATGAGCGGATTGTTACGATCGAAGATGCCGCTGAGCTCCAGTTGCGCCAGTCCCATGTCGTTACTCTGGAATCACGTCCGGCCAATATCGAAGGCAAAGGGGCCATCACGATCAGAGATCTGGTCAAGAATTCTCTGCGGATGCGACCTGAACGGATAATAGTGGGAGAGGTACGCAGCGGAGAGGCTTTGGATATGCTGCAGGCTATGAATACAGGTCACGATGGTTCCCTTACGACAGGACATGCCAATACGCCCCGGGATATGCTGGCCAGGATCGAGACGATGGTATTAATGGCTGGGATGGATTTGCCGGTGCGGGCGATCAGGGAACAAATTTCCAGTGCCATCGATCTGATTGTTCAACAAAGCCGTCTGCGGGATGGCAGCCGCCGTATTACCCATATTACTGAAGTTTTGGGCATGGAAGGCGATATCATTACCTTACAGGATATTTTCCGTTTTGAACAAACAGGTGTTGATGAAGCAGGTAAAGTGATGGGACATTTTCGGGCTACAGGAATTCTTCCTCATTTTATGGATCGTCTGAAAACAGCAAATCTGAATTTATCAGAGAATGTTTTTCAAATTTTTAATTAACCCTAGCAAGGGAGGGGATCTGTTTGTCAATAATCTACAATAATTTAGGCTATAATATATGGATACCTGTCGCCTCGACGTTTTTTACTATTTTATTATTTCTGACAGCTTTGCAAACCAGCCGTCAGGGGACATCTCTTGGCGCCAGATTGCATGGTTTTACCGTTTTGCGTTCTCCCTTAAATGAACAGCACCATCATGAGAAAAGAAATCTGAGGCAAATCCTTTCGAAACTGGCTGATTATGCACCGGCCCGATTAAGTAAAAAATTGGAGAAAGAGCTGATGAAAGCAGGTATTCCGCTGAGCGGCGGGGAATTTGTTGTGCTGCAGTTTCTTTTTGCTCTGGTTTTTGGTCTGTTAGGCTTGTTAGTTAGCCGAAATCTGCTGATTTGTCTAGTGGCAGGTGTTTTAGGTTATATTTTACCTCAGCTTTGGCTAAAGAGAACTCAGAAAAGAAAAAATGAACAGTTTAATAATCAATTAACAGGTGCCTTATTAATTATCGCTAATTCCCTGAAGGCTGGTTTTAGTTTTATGCAAGCCATGGATATGGTCAGCCGGGAAATGTCAGATCCGATTGCCAGTGAACTGCAGTTTGCCTTACGGGAAATGAATTATGGAACACCTACAGAAGAAGCCCTGAACAATCTCTCAGACCGGGTAGACAGCGAAGATCTGGATCTGGCCATTACCGCTATTCTGATTCAAAGACAAGTGGGAGGCAATCTGGCCGAGGTTCTGCAAAATATCCATAGCACGATCCAGGACAGGATACGTATTAAAATGGAAATTAAAACACTGACAGCCCAGGGAAGAATTTCCGGTTATATCATTGCAGCTCTTCCTTTCCTTATTGGTGCTTTTTTTTCGGTGATAAACCCGGAATATATGAAATTATTAATTACTGAAAAGCTGGGTTTGATGATGCTTGCAGGAGGACTTATTTCGGAATTTATAGGCTTTATGATAGTTCGCAAAATTGTCAATATTAAAGTTTAAAAATTGTTATTAAGAAGAGAAGGTGAAGAATGAATGGAAATGATTATAGCAGTTTCTGTTTTTGGAGCGGTTTTAGCCGCTTGTCTGGGAATGTTTGCAGCTGATTCCGTGCAGGTAATTTCCCGTTCCAGAATAATGAAAGCAATTGGGCAGGCAGACAAATCCCAGGGAGAATCCCGTTCCTTCAAACAACGGGTAATTATACCATTGCTGCATAAAGTAACAGCATTTCTGGGTAACAGTACTTCCAAGGAAAAATTAACCTTGATAGAGCAAAGACTAAGTGCCGCCGGTCTGGCAGGGCAATGGAACAGTAAAGAGTGGAAAGCATTACAGTACGGCTTGGCGATAGTGAGCGGCGGTTGTCTTTTCGGAGTATTAAGCCTGATATCACCTGCTTTTATGCAAAATTTTGGACTGGCTCTCGTGGGAATGATGATAGGTTTTATATTTCCGGACGCCTGGCTGAAAGGAAAAGGCAAGCAGAGACAAACAGAAATCCAGAATACCCTGCCTGATGTTTTAGATTTACTTACAGTCAGCGTGGAAGCCGGTTTGGGCTTTGATTCTGCCTTGCTCACGGTCTCGGAAAAAAGAAAAGGGGTTTTGGGTCAGGAATTTTTAAAGGTTTTACAGGAAATTAAAATGGGACGCCCACGCCGTGATGCCTTGCGGGATATGAGCAAGCGTCTGGAGGTTGAGGATCTCAGCAGTTTAATAGCATCACTGATTCAGGCAGACCAATTAGGGATATCTATCGGAGGTGTATTACGTAATCAGTCTGTCCAGATAAGGCAAAGACGTCGCATGCGCACAGAAGAAAAAGCTCAAAAAGCACCGGTTAAAATGATGATTCCTATGGTAATGTTCATTTTCCCAGCTATTTTTATTATCATTCTAGGTCCTGCGGCAATAAAGATAATGCAGGAATTATTGTAACAAGGGAGAGGAGTGGTTGGTTATGAAAAGCGGTATAGTTCAGAATCTGAGTACTAACAAAATAATTGCGGAATGTGTCTGGAAAGCTGACGATTTTTTAAGCCGCTTACAGGGCCTGCAGGGCCGCCCTGTTCTGGAACCAGGTGAGGGACTATGGCTGATGCCCTGCCAGCAGGTCCATATGTTTGGCATGCGCTTTCCTATCTCGGTCTGGTTTCTGGATAAGTCAGGGACAGTATGTGATATTGTTAATGAGATCAAGCCATACAGGATTTCGCAGCGCCGAAAAGAGGCAGTCAGTGTTCTGGAATTACCGGTGGACTGGGCTAATTTAACAGGTACCTGTATTGGAGACACGATTAAATGGAGACATATGAAAAATATTTACCAGTATCCCCATCTAAATAGCTTGCAGAATCTATCATAATATAATATAATAATTGGATACATGGAAAGGAGAGGAATTAATGATTAACAGACAGCAAATAGCCATCATAAGCGAAATTCTGGATTCTGTCGGTTTGGAATCCCTGAAGTTGCCGAAATTGCAAATTCAGACAATTATACCAAACAATAGATAATCTGATGAAGTTATTGCAGGGAAGGATGCGATACTGTGTTCACTACCTCGGTAAGCAAATGTGAATAAAACGAGTTTCTTGAATGTTGCAAGAGACTCGTTTTATTTTATCCTTGTATCAGGATAAATAATACCAATAAAATGTAAGAAAAGATTTATCTATGTTATACTGAATATAAAAATTATTACATACAAATATTTTCGGCAGAGATGCAGACAGAACATTCAGAAGGGAGCAAGCAAGATCATGTATAAAGAGCGCTTTGAACTCTGGTCAGAACATCCTTATTTTGATAACGACACTCATCTGGAATTGAAAAATATTTCTGATCCCAAAGAAATTGAGGATCGTTTTTATACAGATCTGGAATTCGGGACAGGCGGATTACGGGGTTTAATAGGAGCCGGCACTAACCGCATGAATAAATATGTGATACGCAAGGTTACTCTGGGTCTGGCTGAGTATATCATTGACGATAGCCCGGAGGGTCAGGAAAGAGGAGTTGTAATTGCCTATGATTGCCGCAGGTTTTCCCGGGAGTTTGCTTTGGAAGCAGCTTTAGTGTTGACAAAAAAGCAGATAAAAGTCTATTTGTTCGATGATCTGCGCCCTGTGCCGGAACTTTCTTTTGCAGTGCGTACCCTTCATGCTCTGGCAGGGATAGTGATCACTGCCAGCCATAATCCCAAAGAGTATAATGGTTACAAACTTTATTGGGAAGATGGCGGACAAGTTCCCCCAAAACAAGCAGACAGTATTCTTGCTTGTATCCAGGAACATAAAAGCTGGGTAGATATTGAACTGATGGCAAAAGAAGAGGCCCTCTCTGCCGGCTTATTGAAGATGATTGGGGCGGAGATGGACCGGCAATATCTGGCAAAAGTCCAAAGTTTGGCTCTTCATCCCCAGCTTATCAAGGAATACGGAGATCTGCTGAGGATTGTTTATTCCCCTCTGCACGGAGCGGGAAATATCCTGGTAAGACAGGCTTTGGCCGAACTGGGTTTCAGTCATGTATATGTGGTTAAGGAACAAGAACGTCCTGATTGCGAATTTTCCACTGTGTCTTGTCCTAATCCTGAGGATTCGTGTGTCTTTAATCTGGCGGAACAATATGGCCTGAAACAACAAGCCGATTTGCTGATAGCTACTGATCCCGATTCCGATCGGCTGGGTGTCGCCGTACGGGCCCCCAATGGCTCCTATCAGTTATTAACCGGTAACCAGATCGGTGTTCTTTTGACATATTATATCCTGTCCCAAAAGAAAATATTAGGTATATTACCTGAAAAAGCCATAATTATTAAAACCATTGCTACTACAGATTTAGCTGATGAGGTTGCTTCTTCCTTAGGTGCAGAAGTGGAAAATGTTTTAACAGGCTTTAAATTTATTGCGGAAAAAATGAAGGAACTGGAAGAAAGCAAGCGAGGGGTTTTCCAATTTGGTTTTGAAGAAAGTTATGGCTATTTAGCCGGAGACTTTGTCCGCGATAAAGATGCTGTAATTGCGGCTGTATTATTGGCTGAAGCAGCTCTTTTTTATAAATACACTGATGGCCTGAATCTTACTCAGGTTCTGGCTCAAATATATTCCCGGTTTGGTTATTATCTCGAGGACCAGGAATCTGTTATTCTCAAGGGCAAAACAGGCAAAGAAGAAATGGCCAAAATAATGACTGTTTTGCGCCAAACAGAGTTGAAGGAATTGGGCGGAATTTCTATTGAAAAGGTGGATGATTATGAGCAAGGCACAGGGTTGTTTGTAAACAATAATATATCTTATCCTTTATACCTTCCCCGCTCCAATGTCTTGCGCTACTCATTTCAAGGAGGCGGTTTTGTAATGGCCCGTCCTTCCGGAACTGAGCCAAAGATTAAATTTTACTTTTCGGTGAAAGGTACAAATGAGGATGCCCTGAAGGACACCCTGAAAAGAGTAAAATCAGACGTCATGAAAATCGTCTCCAAAGTATTGGCTGAGGATAGTATTGGATAAGAAAAGCCTGAAAACCCGCAGCACCTGGTGTATATCTTGTTAGTATCAGGCGGAAGCGGGTTTTTCCTGTTTTTCAGGGCTTTGTTTCCCATGATATTGAGACAGGGTACGGCTAAATATTTAGTCAATAGTAGTCAGCAAATGTCTGACCATTATTGACCTTTAGAACGGCAGATAATATAATATGTATATACTGACTAATATTAACTTCTTGCTTAGCTTAATCTTCTCTATTTTGGGAGGTGGCTTATGGATTTTAAAGATTATTATAGTATTCTGGGAGTTAAACCTGATGCTGATATCAAAACAATCAAAAAAACCTATCATCAGTTAGCCAAAAAATATCATCCTGATGTTAACCCTGGTGATAAAAAAGCTGAGGAAAAATTCAAAGAAGTAACCGAGGCTTATCAAGCCATAAGTGATCCTGAAAACCGTAAAAAATATGATGAACTTCGGCAAAATTATCAGCAGTGGCAACAACAGGGCGGCCGTGAAAATTTTGACTGGAATCGTTGGCAGGCAAGTCCGGGAACAGGGAGACAAACGAGAACCATGACCCCTGAAGAATTTACCGAAATTTTTGGCGATTATGGTGCTATGGGCGATATGTCCGGTGGTTTTTCGGATTTTTTCTCCACAATATTTGGGATGGGCAGCAGAGGCGGCGAAGCCGAGTATCAGGCCACTTCCCGGAAACGAGGCGTGCCGCGGCCCAGAGCCGGTCAGGATACGGAAGCTGAATTGACGGTTACCCTGGAAGAGTCTTTTCATGGTTCCAGTCGGGTAATCCAGATTGGCGATAAGAAGATTGAAGCTAAAATTCCTAAAGGAGTGCAGACTGGCTCCAAAATTCGACTGAGCGGACAAGGCCGGCCAGGCAGCGGCGGCGGGCTTAGCGGAAATCTTTATCTGACGATCACTGTGCAAGACGATCCCCGTTATATCCGAGAAAATGATGATTTAAAAATGGATATCCCTATTGACTTTTATACGGCAATTTTTGGCGGGGAAACAAGTCTTAAGACTTTAAGTGGTGAAATACTCCTAAAAATCCCTCCGATGTCCCAAAGCGGAAAAAGATTCCGCTTGAAGGGTAAGGGAATGCCTAAATTGGGACAACCAAAGGCGCAAGGGGATCTGTATGCTCAAATCAAAATCATTATACCGGAGAATATAACTGAGACCGAATTGAATACTCTGAAACAACTTGCCGAAAAAAGAAAACAATGACATTAGTGGAGTCTGAATAGATCAGATGATTAGGAGGGAACTAGGCATGGCTTTTGATACTAATCGTTTCACTCAAAAATCTCAGGAAGCAATTGTTAATGCCCAGGCTATAGCAGAGCGTAATGGCAACAGCCAGGTTGAGCCTGAACATCTCTTATTTGCTTTATTAGAACAAAATGAGGGTGTTGTTCCCCAGGTTCTGAATAAGATGAATATTCCTGTCGGCGTTTTACTGCAGAAGGTTAAGCAGGAATTACAGCGCCTGCCCCGTATCAGTGGTGCCAATGTTCAAATCAGTATATCTCCGCGCTTACGCAAGGTATTGGTTGGAGCTCATGATGAGATGGCTCCTTTCGGAGATGAATATGTCAGTACCGAGCATCTTTTGTTAGCCTTATTAGACAAGGCAGGCGGAGCAGTTGAACAGATACTCCAACAAAGCGGCTTATCCCGGGAAAAATTGATGCTCGCTTTGCGGGAAGTCAGAGGAACACAACGGGTGACGGGTACTAATCCTGAAGGGACCTATGCAGCCCTGGAACAGTATGGCCGCAATCTGGTGGAATTGGCCCGGCGGGGTAAGCTTGATCCTGTAATTGGCCGGGACGAAGAAATCCGGCGGGTGATCCAAATCTTATCCAGACGCACCAAAAATAATCCTGTACTCATTGGGGAACCAGGGGTCGGCAAAACCGCAATCGTTGAGGGCCTGGCCCAACGGATAGTCCGGGGGGACGTTCCGGAAGCAATTGAAAATAAGCAAGTAATTTCTTTAGATATGGGCTCTTTGATTGCCGGAGCAAAATATCGCGGTGAATTTGAAGAACGGCTAAAAGCCGTTCTGAAAGAAGTTCAGGATCGGGATGATGTGATCCTCTTCCTCGATGAGCTGCATACTGTTGTGGGTGCCGGAGCAGCCGAGGGAGCCATGGATGCCAGTAATATGCTTAAGCCAATGCTGGCTCGGGGTGAACTGCGCCTGGTCGGAGCTACTACCCTTGATGAATATCGGAAACACATTGAAAAAGATGCTGCTCTGGAGCGGCGTTTCCAATTAGTTTTGGTGGAGGCACCCAGTGTTGAAGATACTATCTCCATCTTACGCGGCCTGAAAGAACGATATGAAACACATCATGGTGTCAGAATAACAGACAGTGCTATAATTGCGGCGGCTGTACTCTCTGATCGTTATATCAGTGACCGTTTTCTGCCGGATAAGGCTATCGATCTGATTGATGAAGCCGCTGCCCGGATGCGTATGGAAATAACCAGTGATCCTCATGAACTTGACCAAATCAAGCGCCGGGTCATGCAACTGGAAATAGAACGGGAAGCCCTGAAAAAAGAAAAAGACGAGCCCAGTAAGGAAAGACTTGCTAAAATTGAGGAGGAACTGGCCAATCTCAAAGAAGAACGTTCGGCTCTGGAAGCTCAGCTGCAAGCAGAACGGGAAATTCTGGTGCGTATTCAGCGCTTCAAAGAAGAGATCGATCGTTCCCGGACACTAATGGAACAGGCTCAGCAGCAGTTGGATTACAATAAAGCTGCCGAACTGCAATACGGGATACTGCCTAAATTGGAAAAAGAGCTGAAGGAAGCGGAAGAGGGTATCAGAACCAAAAAAGATACTTTGCTCAAACAGGAAGTTGATGAACAGGATGTGGCTGAGGTTGTTGCTGTCTGGACTCATATTCCGGTCGCTAAAATGCTGGAAAGTGATATGCAAAAACTGGTGCATATGGAAGATCGGATACATCAGCGGCTTATTGGTCAGGATGAAGCAGTTCGGGCTGTAGCTGATGCAGTAAGGCGGGCCAGAGCAGGTCTGCAGGACCCTGACCGTCCGCTGGGATCCTTCCTTTTTCTGGGCCCCACAGGTGTCGGTAAAACAGAACTGGCCAGAGCGCTGGCCGAGTTCTTGTTCGACGATGAGCAGGCAATGGTGCGGATCGATATGTCCGAATATATGGAGAAGCATTCCGTATCCAGGCTTGTCGGAGCGCCTCCGGGCTATGTCGGTTACGACGAGGGCGGCCAGCTTACCGAGGCAGTCAGAAGAAAGCCATACAGCGTCATTTTGTTCGATGAGATCGAGAAAGCCCATCCTGATGTGTTCAATATTCTGCTTCAGATATTGGATGATGGACGGTTGACGGACAATCAGGGAAGGACCGTGGATTTCAAAAACACGATCTTGATTATGACGTCAAATATAGGAAGCAGTTATCTGATCGAGAATATCAAGCCGGACGGCACGATCAGCGATGAGGCCAGAGAGCATGTGTCGAATGAGATGAAATTGTATTTCAGGCCCGAGTTCATCAATAGGATCGATGATATCGTCGTATTTTCACCGCTTACGGAGCAGCAGATCATCAAGATCATCGATATAGCCATGGAGCGGATGAGCAGCAAGCTGTCAGACCGCGGCATCACCGTCAGCTTGACGGAGGCCACTAAAAAATTCATTGCTCGGGACGCATATTCGCCGACTTATGGTGCGCGGCCGGTCAACAGATACTTGCAGAAATATATCGAAACAGAGATCGCTACGAAGATCATCAAGGGAGAAATCAAGGACGGAGAGACCATCACCGTCGATATCAAGGGAGACATGCTCGTTTTCTGATGATAAAAAGAAGGATAGAAGGATATCAGTATGATTCCTTCGATGAATATCCTGAAGAGAAAAGGGGCTGTCTCAAAATGATTAAGAAATCATGGAGAGACAGCCTCTTTCTGTCTGATTTGTATTAAAGGCAGGGCTTTACGGCGGTCATTGCGCAATGTTCATTTTGCACCATCGACGAGTTTGGCTCTTTTTTTTGCGTTGTCAAGGTGCCTGGCCATGGCCGAGACGCCTTTTTCCACATCTTTTTGCAAAAAACTCTCATAGATCTCGCGATGCTCATTCAATACTTCATTGAGATAATCGTCAACATTCGCGCTCATTTCACGCGTCTGCTGGATATAGATCTGGTAAGCTGAAAGTATCTGGCCCAGCAGCCTGCTGTGGGAAGACTGGTAAATCAATTCATGGAATTTAGCGTTGATATTGAGCATTTTCGAATAGTCGCGCTTGTTCGTATAGAATTCCATAAATTCATAGGCTTCCTCGAGTTGTTCCAGTTCTGTTTTGGTGATCCTTTCGATGCCCCAGCGGACAGCGATGATCTCATATACTTTGCGAAGCTCGTAGATATCTTGAAGATCCTGCGGTGAAAATCCGACAACGAAGGCTCCCCGGTTGGGTATATTTTCAATCAGGCCTTCGATTTCCAATTGTTTCAAAGCTTCCCTGACAGGTGTCCTGCTGACCTTGTACTCCGTGCAGATGCGTTGTTCGGCAAGCTTGTCCCCCTTCACGAGCCTTCCCTTGAGGATGTCTTCCCTTAAGAGGGACAGAAGGCTGGCGGACAGAGAACCGCCGCTTTGGTTGCTTTCAAAATCACTCAGCATATCGGCCTCCTACATCATCCGGGCAATTGTATCGATTATGTAATCCGCGAGCTCTGCTCCCGTAGCGCCATCGTCACGGCCAGTGACGACGATTTTCTTTTCCGTCAGCGTGCAGGTCTCAAGCGCGGAAAAAAGCCGGTCCGCTTCCTTCTGAAAGCCGATATGGCTCAGCAGCATGGCGCCGGCCCGTATTACGCTGCAGGGGTCTGCATATTTGTCTCTTCCTTCCAGCACCATTCTGGGTGCTGATCCGTGTATGGCTTCGAACATGGAGTATCGTTTGCCGAGATTGGCGCTTCCGGCTGTCCCAACGCCGCCCTGGAATTCGGCCGCTTCATCGGTGAGGATATCGCCGTAAAGATTCGGCAGGATCAGGACTTCGAATTGCGTCCGTCTTTTTTCGTCGATGAGCTTTGCGGTCATGATATCGATATACCAGTCATCGACCTCTATTTCCGGGTAGTCAAGTGCGACCCTCTTGCAAACATCAAGGAACTTGCCGTCCGTAGTTTTAACGACATTCGCCTTTGTAACGATAGTCACTCTTTTTTTGCCGTTATTCCTGGCATAATCAAATGCCAGCTTGGCAATGCGTTCGGTGCCCGGCGTCGTAATGACCCTGAAATCGATAGCGATATCATCATTGATATTGATACCCTGGCTGCCAAGAGCGTAAAGACATTCGGTATTTTCCCTGAAGAACGTCCAGTCGATGTTGAGCTCGGGAACCTTGACCGGCCTGACATTGGCGAATAAATCCAGCTCCTTTCGCATCGCTACGTTGGCACTTTCCACATTGGCCCATTGGTCGCCTTTTCTTGGTGTTGTGGTCGGGCCCTTCAGAAGGACATGACATTGCTTGATTGCGGAAAGCACATCATCAGGAATCGCTTTTCCCACGGCTGCCCTGTTTTCGATCGTGCAGCCGTCGATGACACGAAATTCAACTTTTCCGCTTTTGACCTGCTCTGAAAGCAGAACTTCCAGGATCCGACGCGCCTGGGCTGTTATGGCAGGGCCGATGCCGTCTCCGCCGATGACGCCGATGATGATCTTGTCCAGCGCCTGATAGTCGATAAAGTCGCTGTCCTCTTTCATTTTAACGACTCTGGCTGTCTGCTGCGCCACGATTTTCTCAAATGCTTCTATATAATTCATGCTATCACCTATAATCCTTTTATCTGGTTGATTTTGCCGCCTGAAACAATCATTTTGATTTCGATTTCGGACAAACCGCTTTTTGCTTTATATTTCTTTCCTGTGACAACATCAGTGATGGAAATCTCAGGCTCCTTGATTTGAGACAGGGCATTTTCGATTACAAGCTTATGACCGAGCGCCATTTCGTTATAATCTGCCGGATCCGAAAAGACAAGCGGAATGATGCCGCTGTTGATCAGATTGGACCTGTGGATCCTGGCGAATGATTTGGCAAGAACGATCCGGATTCCCAGGTAAAGCGGCGCAAGGGCCGCATGCTCACGGCTCGAGCCTTGTCCGTAGTTTTCGCCGCCGACGATGATGCCGCTGCCGGCTTCTTTGCATCTTGCCGGAAATTCTTTGTCGATCCCTTCAAAGCAGTAATTGGACAAATAGGGGACATTGGAACGGTATGGCAGCAGCCGGGAATCGGACGGCATGATGTCGTCAGTCGTGATATTATTGCCCGCTTTAAGGACGACTGTGCCGGATATCGTATCGGAAAGCGGTTTGTTTTGCGGAAAGGGCTTGATGTTCGGGCCCATGATGACGTCCGTACCAGCTTTGCCGGCACCCTTGGGATAGACGATATAATTGTCATTGAATTTAAATTGCTCCGACGGATCGGTCTCAGGCAGCGCAAAGGATCCGCGCCCATCGGTCAGGACACCGTAAACCGCGGAAATGGCAGCTGTTTCGGGGCTGACAAGATAAACCTGGGCATCGGCGGTCCCGCTGCGGCCCTTGAAGTTCCTGTTGAAGGTCCTCAGGGAAACCGCGCCCGATTTTGGCGACTGGCCCATGCCGATGCAGGGACCGCATGCGTTTTCGATGATCCGTGCGCCGGCGTCGATCATGGCAGCCAGAGCGCCGTTTTCGGCCAGCTTGCTGAGGATCCTGCTTGAACCCGGCGATATGACCAGGCTGACATCTTCGTGGACCTTTCGGCCTTTCAGGATGGCGGCCACCTTCATAAGGTCCGAGTATGAAGAATTGGTGCAGCTGCCGATCGCGACCTGATCGATTTTTATAGGGCCGATGTTTTTTACGGTGTCGACGTTATCCGGACTGTGAGGCTTTGCTGCCAATGGCTCGAGTGAAGCCAGGTCGACGAGGAGCTCTTCATCATAAATAGCGTCGGTATCTGCCGCAAGCGGCACATAGTCTTTTTCACGGCCCTGGGCTGCAAGATACGTTCTGGTATTGTCATCGCTTGGAAACAGCGAGGTGGTCGCGCCAAGCTCCGCACCCATATTTGTGATCGTCGCTCTGTCCGTAACAGTGAGGGAAGCGACGCCGTCACCGGTATATTCTACGATTTTTCCGACACCGCCTTTAACAGTAAGCTTCTGCAGTACATATAGGATCACATCTTTGGCTGAAACCCAAGGCTTGAGTTTTCCAATAAGGCGGACATTGATCACTTGCGGGACCTGAAGGCTGTAGATGCCCTGAGCCATAGCGACTGCGACATCAAGCCCCCCCGCGCCGATGGCGATCATCCCAAGGCCGCCGCCTGTGGGCGTATGGCTGTCGGAGCCAAGCAGCGTCTTGCCGGGTATGCCGAAGTTTTCCAGCTGAAGCTGATGACATATGCCGTTTCCGGGCTTTGAGAACAGCACGCCGTGCCTCTGGGCCACGCTCTTTATGAATTCATGGTCATCGGCATTTTCAAATCCGGTCTGCAATGTATTATGATCGATATAGGCGACGGATAATTCTGTTTTGATTTTTTCAACATCCATGGCTTCCAATTGGAGATAGACCATTGTGCCGGTTGAATCCTGTGTAAGGGTCTGGTCGATCCTGATCGTGATTTCGTTTCCGGGCGTGATGGACCCGCTGACAAGATGGTCTTCGAGTATTTTATAAGCTAAATTTTTACCCATATGGCTTCCTCCTTTAATGGTTTGCACCGCTGCAGAGCGAACTTCTAAAATTGCGTCCGGTCTGGAACTACATATATTGTATATATGTATACGATTATACAATCATATTGCGGCTCTGTAAATACTGTTAAACTGCTGCCGGCTGGAATAATGAGTGCAATGAGGTGAAAAAAAATCGCAAGAGGGCATAATTAACTTGAAACAGCCTCTGGTCTACTATATAATGATGAAAGAAAAACGCCCATAACAATATATTGGATTCCGTTCATCCTATGATGATCGGATCGATGCATCTCCGAGGGAGGAATATCAATGAAATTGGTCGTCAAACGCGACGGTTCTGAAGTCAGCTTCAATGCCGTGAAAATCAAAACAGCTATTGAAAACGCCATGATGGAGACAAAAGAGGGTGTCGATCATAAACTGGCCGACGAGATCACAACTGCCATCGAAAAGCGTATCAACAAGATCGACCGCAATATCAATGTGGAAGAAATCCAGGATCTCGTCGAAGATTTCCTGATGGCGAGCGACAGAAAGGATGCCGCAAAAAAATTCATCATTTACAGGTACGAACGCGATAAGTCCAGAGACGCCCGAAAGAGAAGGGACGGAAGGATCCTGTCCGATGAATATATCAGCAAATACAAGCATCTGCCTTCGCCGATGAATCAGCTCGGAAGTTTTGTCTACTACAGAACTTATTCACGCTGGATACCGGAAGAGCTTAGAAGGGAATATTGGTGGGAAACAGCCAGGCGATCCGTCGAATATAACTGCAGTCTGGTGCCGACTTCAAAAGAAGAAGGGGAGAAGCTCTATCGAAATGTCTATGAGATGAAGCAGTTTCTTTCCGGAAGGACATTTTGGGTCGGAAGCACGGATGTATCCAAATATTATCCCATGTCCAACTACAACTGTTCCTTCCAGGTCATCGACAGTTTTGCCGCCTTCAAGGATATATTCTATCTGCTCATGGTGGGCTCCGGCGTCGGTGTCAGAGTGCTTCGATCCGATATAGAGAAAATGCCGATGGTCCGTACGGATATAGAGATCATACATGAATCCTACACGCCGATATCCAAGTTCCACAGACAGGATAGCACCGCGCTGGAATTTACGAAGAACGATACAATCAAGATCACGATCGGCGACAGCAAGGAAGGATGGGTCCAGGCGCTGGACTATTATATGAAAGTCCTCTACAGCACTGAATACAGGAAGATCAAGACAGTCATACTCAATTACGATCAGGTCAGAAGCAAGGGCGAAAAGCTCAGGACCTTCGGAGGAACCGCCAGCGGCCATTCGAGCATGAAGAACATGTTTGTCAAGATCGACAAGGTCATCCAGAAGGCTTCGGTCAGATCTACGACGCACAAAGTGAAGCTGAAGCCGATCGACTGTCTGGATATCGCAAACATAATCGGCGAAAACGTCGTGGTCGGAGGCGTCCGGCGAACTGCGGAGATCGTGCTGATCGATCAGGACGACAAGGAATGCATCATGGCCAAATCTGATCTATATAAGAAAGTTGACGAGAAATGGGTCATCGACAGCGAGATCGCCCATAGGCAAATGAGCAACAATTCTATTTATTACACAAGAAAGCCGACCAGAGAGCAGCTGCACTGGCATATGCAGCAGATGCGCTATTCCGGGGAGCCGGGATGGGTCAACGAGGTCGCCGGTGCAAAGCGCAGGCCGAATTTCAAGGGCGTCAACCCATGTGCTGAAATACTGCTGGATTCCAAAGGACTCTGCAATCTGACGACAGTCAATGTCATGGGCTTTGTCAATGATGGGAATCTGGACCGACGCGGGCTGATCGAAGCGCAGAAGCTATCGGCACGAGCCGGTTATCGCATGACCTGCACCGAACTTGAGATCCCGGAATGGAATGCCGTTCAGCAGCGCGACAAGCTGCTGGGCTGCTCGCTGACGGGCTGGCAGGATATGGTCAATGCGCTGGACATGTCCAAAAAAGATCAGGAGGATCTGCTTGAGGAGCTGAAAACAGCCGCGCGGGCAGCAGCCAGGGAATATGCGGAGGAGCTGGGGCAGGCGGAGCCTCTTCTGATCACGACGATCAAGCCGGAAGGGACACTGAGTCTGCTGCCGGTCGTTTCCAGCGGTGTCCATTATTCCCATTCGCCTTATTTCATCAGGAGGATCAGGATCAGCAGCGACGATCCGCTCACCAAGGTCTGTGAGGAGCTTGGCTATCCGGTATTTCCGGAAGTCGGGCAGGACAAGGATACCTGCACGACAAAGGTCGTGGAATTTCCGGTCAAGGTTCCGCCGGGACGGACTAAAAATGATGTGTCTGCATTGGAGCAGCTTGAAATTTACAAGATGTTCATGAAGCATTATGTAGAACACAATTGTTCGATCACAGTCCATGTTCGTGACAACGAATGGGATGACGTGGAACAGTGGGTATGGGAAAACTGGGATGATACCGTTGCGCTGTCCTTCCTGTCATTCGAGGACAATTTTTACGAATTGCTCCCGTTCGAATCGATCACTGAAAAGGAATACAAGGACAGGGCGGCAGCCATGCGTCCGTTCATCCCGTCCCTGATCGCCAAGTATGAGAAGGAGGAGGTTGATTACGATATCGGCAATGACGGCTGTGAAGGCGGCGTATGCCCGGTCAGATGACGCCTGCCGAAGACAAGGATCAGTCCTCCGGCAACAAAAAGCAGGATTATGGACGCCATTGCGTATGAAGATCTCCCAGTGGCAGCGGCGATGGCCGCATAGATTCCGGGACCAATGATGGCGGCAAATTTGCCAAAGATATCGAAAAAACCAAAATATTCGTTTGAGCGTTCCGGAGGGACCAGCTTTCCGAAATAAGAACGCGAGAGTGCCTGAATGCCTCCCTGGCAAGTTCCGACAAGGACCGCCAGAAGCCAGAAGATCATCAGAGCCTGCTGCTTCGTCAGCAGGTTTTCTTCTATGCCGTAGCCCATGCCGAAGCCGATCACACAAATACAGAAATAGACGCATATGGCCGCAAGAATGATACGGATCGCGCCGAACCGCTTTGCAAGAATCGCGAAAAGGATGGCGAACGGGAAGGCAACGAGCTGTGTCACCAGTAGTGCCAGAATCATTCCTGCGCTGTCGAGTCCGAGTGTAGCGCCGTAAGAAGTCGCCATATGGATGACGGTATTGACTCCGTCGATGTAGAAGAAATATGCCAGCATAAAAATAAGGATCGCTTTATTTGAAAGGATATCCATGAAAGTATGCCGGATATTGGCAAAGGTCGTCCTGACAAGCCTTGAGGGCGGCAAATCCACATAGTGGAGCTGCTTGATGTTTTTCAAAAACGGAATGCTGAAAAGCCCCCACCAAAGCACGGTAATGACAAGAGAAATTTTGACGGCGGATACTGGATCGATGCCAATGGAGCTGCCGAACATGATCAGAAGAATTGACGCAATGAACGGGATCGTACTGCCGCCGATATATCCCATGCCGTAACCCCAGGCGGAGATCCTGTCCATCCGGTCCTTCGTTGTCACATCGGTCAGGAACGAATCGTAAAACAATAAACTGGCTGCCCATCCGATATTCGAAAGGATATAGCCAGCCAGCATCAGTTTCCAGTCATTTGCGAATGCGCTAAATAAAGTAAAAGTTAACCCTCCGGTCAAAAAAATAATGAACAGACGCTTTTTCATGCCGCGAAAATCGGCAACCGCTCCAAGCACAGGCGCCAGGACCGCGACGGTCAAAGTGGAGACAGAAGTTCCAAAGCCCCACCATACATCCCCGCTGACGCCGGAGGCACCCGCGGTCGAGGCAAAATAGATGGGAAATACCGCTGCGATCATGATCGTGGCATAAACCGAATTCGCCCAGTCGTAAAGGATCCAGTACTTTTCGTTTCTCGTCATGTCCTTCATAATTCAATCTCCGTAACGGCAGGGTCAATGCAGCCGCATCGTCAAGGCAACGGTAAAATATCATTTAAACATTTATAAATTCTGTTCTTAATATACCATCCATGGGCCAGGGAGGGATCTGAAGCAATTCGGCAGCCATGGGCGCGATATCAAGCAGGCTCCCTCCGCTGACTGGGGGGCTTTTTTTGATCCGCGGACCGTTTAAAAGATAGAATGTATTGTATCTGCCGCTCTTGATCGAATAGCCATGGTTTGCTTTGTGGGCATATTTCTTATACTCGATGAATTCGTAACCGTCCGCCGCTTCAATACCCAGGCAGCATTCCCTATAAAGGCCTGAGGATTTAAATTCGTCATCACCGAGAATCGCCTTGACGCCGCTTTGGGGGTCCTTTGATGCTTCTGTGAGAATCCGTGCCGCAATGTCCAGGGCATCCCTGTCGCCGGAATCTTTCAGGTAAAGAAAACCGCTGCCGCCGCTGCATTTGATCCACGCTCTCCAAAAGTCGAGAGAACCGTCTGATTTATAACCTATCAAGCCTGCAGGCGCAAGCAGAAGATTGGGATTGACTGTATGCGTCACGTCTGTCATGCCATGGTCGCTGAAAATTATTATATGGGTGCGATCCGCAATTCCAGCTGTTTTCAAAGCCTCAAGCACCTTGCCGATTCTTGTGTCCATACGTCTGACAGCATCGAGGGCTTCGTTGGAAGCTACGCCATAGTCATGCTTTTGTGTATCCGCGTCGATCAGATGAAGCATCATGAGGTCAGACCGTTTGCGTCGAATTATATCGCACATTGAAGCGCAGGCGAAATCGTCAAGCGCGGGCTCTTTGACGCCTGAAAGATCGTGTCCGTATTTCAGGACAGCGCGAAGCTGGAGCAGGGGACTGCCGCTGCGAAGTGAAAGCAGGAGCTGGCTCTGGCCCTTTTTTTTAGCGACTATTTCAGGGATGTTATAGCGGATGGCTGATGATTTGGCCGTTACAGGCCAAAGTATGCTTGCAACCTTAAGACCGCCTGAAGCGGCTTCGCCATAGAGGGTGGGGGCTTTGACAGCGTCGGCATACCAGTACCATTCAGGTCTTTTAACACCCGGCTGCGGAACGGCATTGTCATAGATGCCATGCTTGTCCGGATGGCACCCTGTGACGACAGACGTGTGGATCGGGTAGGTGTTTGAAAGATAAATTGTTTCGGTATTTGTGACAAGAAGCCCTTCTTCAGCCAGACGGCTGAAGTTGGGACATTCCATGAGCAGGGCGGCATCATCTGAAGATAATGCGTCCAGCGAAATCAATAAAAGCTTATTTCTTTCCATAACCTTTACTTAACTTGCTTGATTTAGATGCCGGTTTTGAACCGAATCGTTGTCTTTTGGCAGCTTTTTCAATGGAAATCTTTCTTCCCCGGTGAGTGAAATTGCGCATGGAGGCTATGATGTGGTCAGCGTGCTCCTCGGGAACTTCAACAAACAGAAATTCTTTGTGGATGTCGATCGAGCCGATCATCTTGCCTGGCATCGCAGATGCAGAGGCAATACCCTGAACGATGTTCGCCGGCTGAATTTTATCCATTGCGCCGACATTCATGAACAGACGCGTCATTTTTTTGCCGGAATCCGCAATCTCCCGATCCAGTTCCGTGTCATAATTCCTGTTTTCTATCTCGTCAAAAGCGAGTTTAAAGAGCGCTGCTGCGATATCCAGCGTTGTGATATATTTTTCCTTGTCGTCAAATTCCATGTCATTGGATTCTTCCATGATCCGTTCGATATAGGTGTTGTATTTTGAATAAGCACCATCGGATATCACGGCTTTGATTTTTTCCACTGCATCATCCATCTTCCTGTCAGTAATGTCTGCGACAGAAGGTGGCAGAACGCGGGTGATTTCGGATTTGGTATAACGCATGATATCCTTGAGCTTGTAGATTTCGCGTCCGAATACAAAAGAATAGGATACGCCGGCTTTTCCGGCTCGGCCGGTTCTGCCGATCCTGTGAACATAATATTCTTCATCGTTGGGGATGTCATAATTGAAGACCGCTTCGATATTGTTTACATCGATTCCCCTTGCGGCGACGTCTGTCGCAACGAGAAGCTCGATCATGCCCTTGCGGAATTTGTTCATGACGCGGTCACGCTCCGTTTGCTTCATGTCGCCATGAAGCGCTTCGACGGAATAGCCTCGGTTCTGAAGGCTGGTAGTCAACTCGTCGACCTTTCGCTTTGTATTGCAAAATATCAGGCCAAGCCTGATGTTGTTGGCATCGATCAGGCGGGACAGCAGTTCAAGCTTGGACGATTCGCGCACCTCGATGTAGTATTGGTCGATCAGCGGGACAGTCAATTCCTTATGAACGGCCTGCACATGGATCGGATCTTTTTGGTATTTCCTTGTGATCTCCAGGATTTCGGGAGCCATAGTCGCTGAAAACAGTAGTGTCTGGCGCTGCTCGGGGATATCCTGAAGTATTGTATCGATATCTTCGCGAAAACCCATGTTGAGCATTTCATCGGCTTCGTCGAGGATGATCATTTTCAGGTCATTGAGCTTCAGCGTTCGTCTTCTCATATGATCCATGACTCTGCCCGGTGTGCCGATTATGATTTGAGGATGCTTTTTCAGCGCCATGATCTGGCGGTCGATGGACTGGCCACCGTAAATAGGCAGCAGCATGACGCCGCGCTTGTGCTTTGAAACCAGCTTAAGCTCTTCAGCAACCTGTATGGCCAGTTCCCTTGTAGGGCACAGGATCAGAACTTGTACGTTTTTTATATCCATGTCCAGCATCTCGATAGCGGGTATGCCGAATGCACAGGTTTTACCCGTGCCGGTACGGGCTTGCCCGATAATGTCTTTCCCTTCGAAAATATGGGGGATCGAGAGTGATTGGATTGGAGTCGCTTCTTCAAATCCCATTTCTCCGATCGCTTTCTGGACTTCCTTAGACAGGTTCAAATTGGCGAATATCAGATTTTCCATTTAAATTTCCTTAACTTTCTCTTTATTTATCATTCTTACATAACAATTAATTGTAAACTAAGAATCTGAAAAAAGCAAGAAGAAGTATGAAAGGGCCCGTTCACGGATCCTGCGACAAGCTGTTCGGAATAAGCCAAGAGTATCAAAAAGGAGAGAATATCCTTTTGAGGGGTATTCTCTCCGAGAGGCGTGATTCTTTAAAGGGCTTACAGGTTCGGACCCTTATGTTTGATCGGATTGCACCTGATGAATTTTCCATAGCCTTTTTCGCCGAGGAATTTCCCGTCCTTGTAGACGAGCTTGCCGCGGCTGAAGGTCATGACCGGATAACCCTTCAATTTGGCATCTTCCCAGATCGTATAGTCGCAATCGGAATGCATGTTTTCCTGCTTGATCGTGAAGTCCTTTTTAGGATCATAGATCACGATATCCGCGTCTTTGCCTGCTTCCAGCGAGCCTTTCCTGTCGTCCAGGCCAAACATCTTCGCGACGTTTGTCGAGCAGACCTCGACAGCTCTGTTGAAACTGATCCTGCCTTTATTTGCTTCGCTGAGCATGTATGGGTAAAGGTTTTCGACTCCCATGCATCCGTTCGGGATCTTTGTGAAGTCGTCTTTTCCCCAATCCTTCTCAGTTGAGAGGAACGGGCAGTGGTCTGTAGCGACTGTAGCCACATCGCCGTTAATGATGCCGGCCCAGAGAGCGTCCTGGCTTTCCTTGCCCTTGATTGGGGGGGAGCAGACGAAGTTTCGTCCGTCTTCTCTTTTGTATACTTCTTTTGTGAAGTACAGATAGTGCGGACAGGTTTCAGCAAAGATTGGATAGCCTTCATCCCTGGCCTGGGTGACGGCGGCCATGCCCTGAGCATTGGCGAGGTGGACGATGTAAAGCGGTGCATTAAGGCTCTTGGCCCACTGGATCGCTCTTATGTCAGCTTCGCCTTCAACGAATTCAGGACGGCTCATATAATGATACCAGGCAGAGGTTTTGCCTTCGGCCAGGAAGTCCTGTGTCAGGGAAGCAATAATTTCCTTGTTTTCAGCGTGAACCGCAATCAGCGCGCCCACTTCCTTCGATCTTTTCAGAACTTTGTAGAAAACACCGTCTGTGACGCCAAAGTCATAGACCATAAAAACTTTGAAGCTCGGGACGCCGAACTTGACAGAGTCCGCCATTTCTTCAATGATCTTCTCGTTCAGGTCTGTGATGGCGGTATGGAATGCGTAATCGACAGCAGCTTTCGGTGCGCAAAGCGCATCTCTTCTTTTGACTGCATCGACGAGGCCTTCGCCTTTCGCTTGCAGCACGAAATCAAAAACTGTCGTGACGCCGCCGCAGGCTGCGGCGCGGGTGCCTGCAAAGTAGTCGTCGGAGGATATTGTACCGCCAAACGGCATTTCAAGATGGGTATGCGCGTCGATGGCGCCGGGAAGTACCAGTTTGCCTTTGGCATCGATCACTTCAGTGTTTTTTTCCGGCTTGATTTTCGGTGCGATCATGGTAATTTTGCCGTTCTGAATCGCTATATCCGCTTTGATCGAGGAATAGGCAGTAACGATGGTTCCATTCTTGATTAACAAATCCATTTGTTTTACCTCCTTGAATAAGCAGAAGCTTTTGCGGAGCAAAAGCTTCTGCTTGTATTTGTTATTAAGCTGTTGATTCCGGATTATCTTTGAGTCATTGCTTCTTCTTCTTCATCCGATACGAAGGAAGTGGTCTCACTCTTCATGATCAGGATGTAGACGATCATCGCAACGACAAAGCTGATGATGTAGCCGTTGTCGGCAAGCGTCTTGGCAGCAGGCACCAATTTACCGATAACAGGAAGCGCGGCGCCGGCGATCCAGGCGATGAACGCTTTGGAATTGAAGCCGCCGCTGTACCAGTATCTGCCTTTTTCCGCCGAGAACAGAGCCATGACGTCGATGTTTCTCTTCTTGACGATATAATAGTCGGCAATGTAGATGCCGGCCAAAGGTCCGAGCATGATGCCGTAAGTGCCGAGCCATCCGAAGATGTAGGCGCCTGCGGTTTCAAGAAGTTTCCAAGGCATCATTCCTACGGCAGCCAGACCTGTAATCAGGATACCGGTTTTATAGGAGATCCTCTTTGGAGAGATGTTGGACAGTCCGTTTGCCGGAGCTACCATGTTAGCTGCGATATTTGTAGTCAGTGTTGCGATCATGACCGCTACAGCGCCGAAGAGTGATACTGCAGGGCTTCCGATCGATGCGATTACTATGACGGGATCGAAGATAGGCTCGCCGAAGATATAACCGGTCGCAGTCGTGACATAAGCGCCGATGAAAGCAAATGCAGCCATCGTGGTCGGAAGTCCATAAAGCTGTCCTCTGAACTGAGCTCTCTGGGATTTCGCATAGCGGGAGAAGTCTGGGATGTTCAAAGCGAGCGTCGACCAGAACGCAATGTTGGCTGTGAGTCCGCTGAGGAATAATGGCCAGAATCCGCCTGATTGCGCCATCAGTTCATCGTTTGGAGCGGTATTGATGATATCGCTGATGCTGGCGCCAGCGTCAGCAGCTGCCATGGTTGCCCAGATGACGAGCGCGAGACAGAGCAGCAACAATACAGGTGCGCCGACGGATTCCATCCATTTGATGGATTCCGAGCCTCTGTAGCCGATGTAGACGTTGAGGGCCCAGAAAACGAAGAATGTGATCCAAAGGCCGCCCGGGACATCAGCATATGCAGGGATTAGGATAACGAGTATCGTGTGTAGAGCACCGCCGCCGAACCAGATCTGGATTCCGCACCAGCCGGCTGCGATGATCGTTCTGGCAAGTGCAGGGAAATGGGCTCCCTTTGGTCCGAATGCCAGACGGGCGAATACCGGATATGGGATACCATATTTTGTACCGGCATGTGAGTTTAATTGCATAGGTATAAGTACGAGAAGATTTCCCAACGCGACATTGATTACAGCGGCCCAGGTGGACATGCCCAGAGCGATGAGACTTGATGCCAGCGTGTAGGAGGGGAGACATACGGACATCCCGATCCATAAGGATGCGATGTTGTAGGTCGTCCAGGTTCTTTGAGCGAGGGATGTCGGAGCAAGGTCTTCGTTGTAATACTTTGAATCGACCAGCTCGGCACGTGCCGCATCAGTCAGTTCATAAAGACCATTGGCTTCCTTTTGTGTGTACTTAGACATTCAAACACCTCCGTTTTCTTGTAAAAAAAGTAATAGAAGTATTACGTTGTTATTATACAACAAATCGGTCGAATACAATATAGTAAACTGTAAATATTTTCAAAATTCAATTATTTCAGAAATAAAATACAGTATACAATATGCATTAATAATGTGAAAATGTTTGTTCTGTTAAATCTTAATACCCTTCAAGATCAATTGGGCATATTCCTCGAGCTTCCAGCCGGATGCATCGACAACGCCGGGGCAGGCAAGAGGCATCATATTGTATTTGAGCAGCAAATAAAAATTGAAGGATCCCAATACGGAAAGCGTCATCATTTCGGCATCCGCATCGACGAATTCCCCGTCGCGGATCCCCTGCTGCATGATTGACAGTACCGATTTGAAACGAAGAGACCAAAGCTCGAAAAGTGTTTTATGGAATGCGTCATTGCAAATGCCTCCGGCTGTCATCACCATGTCGGGAAGCAGATGAAGGGAGTCGCCGAATTTCGAAAGATTGTCGGCCTCAAAACGAGCGTAGTCGAGAAATTTTTGCTCGGCCGAGCAGGCGGAGTTCAGGATCAGGCCTGCTTTATCATAGGCATTCATGATCCTGGAATTGAATACTTCGGCAAAGAGCAGCTCTTTGCTGGGGAAATATTCATAAACCGTTCCTTTACCGATGCCGGCCTCGTCGGCGATGTCGATGATCTTGGTTTTGGAGAAACCGTTCTTCAAGAAGAGTTTATGCGCCGCTTCCAGCATAAGTTCACGTTTGGTCCTATTCCGCATGTTTCAGTGCCTTCCTTTCCTGACGCTTGATTTTCATGTCATCGACCAGCGAGTATATGACGGGGATGATGATCAGGGTGATGAGAGTCGAGAATAAAAGTCCGCCGATAACGGTGATGCCCATGCCCGCCTCAAGTTCTCCTCCGGATCCAAGACCCAGGGACAGCGGTATCAGGGCGAGGCTGGTCGTCAGCATTGTCATGAAGATCGGACGGATCCTATAACGGCCGGCATTGACGATGGCTTCGGTTCTGTCCGTCGAGCCGGAGCGATTTTTGTTGATAAAGTCGATCAGCAATATGGAATTGTTGACAACGATGCCCACAAGCATGATGATCCCAAGGAAACCGACCATTGATAACGGCGTCCCTGTAATGAACAGCGCGATGAAAGCCCCGGTAAGGGCAAACGGTATCGCCATCATGATGATCAGCGGCTGGATCAGTGATTCAAACTGGGATGCCAGGATCATGTATACAAGTACAATGGAAAGAAGCAGGGCCTGGGCAAGGCTTGTAAAAGCGTCCACCAGTTCCTTCTGCTGTCCGCCCGTGCTGTATGTATATCCTGAGGGCAGCTGATAGCTGTCCAGTTTTTCCTTTATGTCCCCCGAGACGGATTGAAGATCCCTGCCGGACAGCGATGCGGAAACGGTGATCGTCCGAACCTGGTTTTCCCTGTTGATTTGCGAAGGCGAATTGCCGTATTCAAATGTGGCGATATCGCCGACCGTTACAAGCTGACCGGAAGCGTTCGGTATGATGATCTGCTTCATGCTCTCCACGGAGCTTCCATATATATCGTTCAGCGAGAGCGTCACATCGATCTCGTCGCCGCCGCTTCTGTAGGAAGTGGCCCTGGAGCCGGACAAGGCCGTTTCCAGCGTGTTTGCCAGCTGATAGGCTGTAATGCCGTAGTATGAAGCGATATTTCTGTTGATGAAGACCCTGATCTCGGGATTTCCTTCAGTAATGTCCGTCGCGACTTCAGCCGTACCCTCGACGTCCTTGATCAATTCCACATAATCATCGGCGATGTTTCTGAGTGTATCGAGATCGTCGCCCTTGATCAGGATCTGTATCGCGGAGGTTCCTCCTGTCATCATGCTTGTCATGCTTTCCTCGGCAATGGAGAGCTTGGCGCCGGAGATCCTATTGAGGCTTTTTCTTGCTTCACTGACGATCTCGCTTGTGCTGCGGCGCCGCTTGTCCTTGTCGACCAGATTGACCGTGACCGTGGATTGATTGGCTGATCCCATACTGTACATATTGATATTGCCTATGGAGATGGTGCAGGACTCGAGCTCCGGCGTATTATCAAGGACATATGATTCTATCCCGGAGATGATGGTGTCCGTTTCTTCAAGTGAAGTGCCATAAGGCGTTTCAACGGTGATCGTATAGCTGCCCTCATCGCTTACAGGGAACAGTTCGCCGCCTACGACCGCAATGAGTGAAGCGGACAGCAGAAGCAGAACGATTGCCAGGATCATGATTTTCTTTCGGTGTTTGAGCGAATATCTGATCAGATGGACATATTGCTCCGTCAGATAGATTACCCCGTTGGTGAACGCGGGAAGCAGCGAGAATTTCGCCCTGAATTTGCTGAAGACGATATGCGAGCCGATCTGTTTCGTGTTCATAAGTTTTGAACATAGCATCGGAACGACGGACAGGGATACCACCAGCGAACAAGCCAGCGCAAATCAGATCGTCAGCGAAAATTCCCGGAAGAGTGTGGCTGTGATACCGGTGACAAATACCATTGGAAGGAAGACCGCGATTTTTGTGAGCGTCGCCGCAAACACCGGCATGGTCACCTGGCTGGTGCCGTCTGTCGCAGCGTCCTCGGCCGAATAGCCATCTTCCCTGAGTCTGTATATGTTTTCGAGGACGACGATGGAATCGTCGACCAGCATGCCAACGGCGACGGCCAGGCCGCCGAGAGAGAGGATGTTCATGGTCAGTCCGCCGGAATACATCAGCATGAATGTTGCGATGATCGATGTCGGGATAGAAATGGCGATGATCAGTGTCGAAGCCAGATTGCGCAGGAAGAAGAATATGATCAATACTGCAAGCAGGCAGCCCATGAGTGCCGATTCAATGACATTATAGATCGCCTTTTTTACATAGTCCGCCTGATCGAAGGCTACGGTGAAAGTCAGGTCAGGATATTCAGCTCGAAGCTCATCCAGCGCCTCGGTGATATTTTCAGATACGACGACCGTATTGGCTGTCGACTGTTTCGTGATGCTGATGCCGATGGCCTGGGACGCGTTGACACGCCCGATGGAATTGACCTCCTTGGGGATTTCTTCAATGATGGCCACATCACTGAGCCTTATTATCTCACGGCTCGTAAGCTGAAGGGGAAGATTCCTGATATCATCGACTGATTCGAACTGGCCCATAGTCCTGACGATAAGTTTTTTAGTCCCTTTATCGACGTCTCCGCTTGGCAGGTTGAGGTTTTCTGCGGCAAGCATCGCGCTGATCTGAGATATGGAAAGCCCATATGCCGATAGCTTTTCCTGATTCAATTTGACACTGACCTCGTTTTCGACGCCGCCGAATACGGATGCCGCGGCGACGCCTTCGCTTCTTTCGATAGGCGAGAGAAGCTCCTTGTCGACTAAAGTATAAAGATCTGACATCGACATGTCGCCGGAGACATAGATCGCCATGATGGGCGTCATATCAGGATTGATCGCCAGGATCATCGGCTCCGTGGAATCATCGGGCAGGTAGTCGCCTATCATGGCGACTTTTTCCCGCATGTCCAGCGTGGCGAAATTCATATCCGTATTATTTTCAAATTGAGCTATGACGATGGAGGTCCCATCTGTCGTGATTGAAGAAACGGTTTTAAGCCTTTCGACTGTAGCAATCTGCTGTTCGATAGGCTTGGTCACAAGGCTTTCGATTTCTGTCGGTGCAGCGTTAGGGTATTGGACCATGACAATGGCGACGGGGATTTCCATCTTCGGGAAAAGGTCCATCGGAAGCCGCGAATATGCTACGGCGCCCAGCAGCACGACGATGAACATGGCCATCAATGTCGTGACCGGCCGCTTGATAGATAACTTGGAAATACTCATTATATGTTTCTCCTCACTCTACAATCATGACTTCGGTATCTTCATCGATATATTGCTGTCCTTCAACGACGACTTTTTCACCGGCAGACAGGCCGTCGAGTATTTGAGCCTGCGTTCCGTTGTCGATCCCGACGCTGACCTCACGCAGAATAACTTTATTATCAGGGCTTATTATCGCGGCGATGGTTTTCCCGCCCTTGATCATGACTGCATTCGACGGGATAACGATCGCGTCAGTGTTTTTTTCCGCCGTTATGATCACTTCGGCGGTCATGCCTGGCTTGATACGGGTATCCGGATTATCAATAGTGACTTTGAGCGGATAAGTCATCGATCCTACCGCCGGCGCCGGAGAAAGGGCCGTGATCGTTCCGCTGATTGGATCCTCTGATACTGAAGGGATCATAACGCTGACCTTGTCATCAAGCTTGATTTTATTTATGAGCTGTTCGGTGACAGAGGTATTGATTTCGACCTTTGATATGTCGGCGATGGTAACGGCAGCCATTGCCTGGGAGGCGAGACCGCCCTGCACGACATTCACAGAGGTGACATATCCTCCGATCGGAGAGGTGACCGTTGCGTTTCCGAGGCTGTCCGCGGCCATGATCCTTGTCTGAAGGGCGATATTATATTGCAGCTGCACCGATTCCAGAGCTTGCTTGGAAATAGCGCCCTCATTGAACAATATGCTCATTCTGTCAAGATTGGCTTTTGCGTTAAGATAAGATTCGTTTGCCTGATTGTAGGCTGTCTGCATCTGCGTTTTATCGAGATCGAAAAGCACGGTGCCTTGTGCTACCTTGTCTCCAAGTTCGACATAAACCTGCTTTACCTGGCCCCCAATCTGAGGAATGACAGAAACCTCGTTGACGGGAGAAATATGGCCGGAAAGGGGAGCTGTCGTTTCGAGCGTCGCGCGGACGACATCGGTTACTTTCACATTGACCACATCGCTGATGATTTCAGGCCGGTTGTTGATATTTGAGGAAACGATCCTGAATACGGTCAGCGCTGCGAGTATGACGGCAATCAGAAGTATGATGCGCTTCTTTTTGCTATTTGAAATGTTCTTGAAAAAATTCTTCATATAGGAACCTCCTGAAATTCTGACCTTCGGGTCAGTTGCATAAATCCATTGTAATAATTGCCGACCTATAAGTCAATATGATTGCCGACCGGCGAGTCATTTTTTTTGCAATATTGTTTGCCGGTCAGATATTTATATGTGCCTGAATTGAGCAAGCTATTGGAAATCTGTCCGCGATAGGTTAAAATAAAACATTGGCATTGATCGGCGCTGAAGGAAACATCGGAACGGCCTGAAACGACGATTTGATATTTGAGGAATAAAAAGTGAAAGATTTATTGAGTGATAAAGAAGTAAGCACCGTTATTAGTCTGCTGGAGGAGATCTATCCTTTCGCGAATTGCGAATTGAACCATAGATCGCCATTCCAGCTTTTGATTGCTGTGGTTCTATCCGCACAGACGACGGATATCCGGGTGAACGAGGTCACCGAGGAACTGTTCCGGCAGTATCCGGATCTGGATGCCATGCTGGAGCTGGATGAGGAGAGGCTGTCGGTAATAATCAGGAAAATAGGCATGTACAGGACAAAGTCAAAAAATGTCATGGCACTGTGCCGCAAACTTAAAAATGACTTTGGCGGAAATATTCCGGAGACCTTTGCCGAGCTTGTTACATTGCCTGGCGTCGGCAGAAAGACCGCGAACGTGGTACTGTCAAATGCCTTCGGTCAGCAGGCGATTGCCGTTGACACGCATGTTTTCAGGGTTTCAAACAGGATAGGGATCGTCAGCGGGAGCGATCCGCTGAAAACCGAACTGGCGCTGATGCAAAGACTGCCGAAAGAAAAGTGGACCGCTATGCATCATATGCTGATCTGGCATGGAAGAAGGCAGTGCTTTGCCCGAAATCCGCAATGCGCGTCTTGTGGCATCAATGATTTCTGCATGATGTTCCGGAAAGCTGCAGTAAAATAAATGGGGCGCCTAATTAGGCGCCGCAGCATTTTTTGTATTTTTTTCCGCTTCCGCAGGGGCAGGGATCGTTTCTTCCGATCTGTTCGCCTTTGATGACGGTTTTTGATTTCTTATAGGCTTTTGTGATTTCCTCGATTTTTTCGGGACTTAAAATCGATTGCCATTGCGGAAGCTGGTAGAGATAGTCGGCGCCCGCGGCAAGCATGTTGAAATACAGCTTTTCATGATCGATATCAAGATCGACGGGGGCATCATCGTCTATATCTTCAAGCGGGAGTTCCTTTTTCAGGCTGCTGTTGATGCCGTCAAGGAATCCCATGAATAGGACATCCGTCGTTTCAAACCGGTCTTTCAGCTCGCTGAAGGAGCCAGAAATGGGGGTTTTGAAGTCATCCAGGATGCTGCTGTAGATCCTTTTTTCAGTTGAGCTGTAGGTTTCCCAGAATTCCGGGAAAGTATCATCCGTCTGGCTTGATAGCATCTCTTTCCATTGTTCCAATAAAATCATCGTATTCTCCTTTTGCTTTTTCATGTCAGAGGTTCAACTCTCAATATGCTGCGGACTTCCTTTATGAAGTCGTAGGTGCAGATTTCCGCCAGCGCCTGATCCAGTTGTTTTCTATGCAGTTCATGTAAAATATAGATGACAGGGACATCGTCCCCGGCTCTTTTGCTTTTTGAGCGCTGCATGACCGATTCTATGCTTATGCCATGATCTCCGAATGCGGTCGATACTTTGCCGAGGACCCCCGGAACGTCTGCAACAAGGAAATTGATATAATACATGCCCAGGCCGTCCCCGGTGAAGCGAAGATCGCTTGGCGGCTCTGCAGGCTGGAACGCACAGCATTCGGGAAAATCGGATTTTCTCGCGATATCGATGATGTCGCCGACAACGGCACTGCCTGTCGGAAGGGATCCTGCGCCTTTTCCGTAGAACATCAGGTCATCGACTGCGTCGCCCTTGACAAAAAGAGCGTTGAATTCATTGCTCACAGAAGCCAGAGGATGCGCGACGGGGATCAGCGCAGGCTGCACGCCGCATTCAAGCTCATTTCCATTTCTCTTTGCCATGGCCAGCAGCTTGATTTTATAGCCGAACTGGGAGGCATATTCGATATCGTCCTTGGAAATCTTTGTGATGCCTTCCCTTGGAATATTCATGGGAGGAATCCTGAGGCCGAAGGCTGTGTTGATCAGGATGGCGAGTTTATAGGCGACATCCTCGCCTTCGACGTCGGAAGTGGGATCGGCTTCCGCAAAGCCCTTGTCCTGAGCTTCCTTGAGGACATCCTCATAATTGAGACCAAATTCTGTCATCTGGGTCAGGATGTAATTGGTTGTTCCGTTGACGATCCCGGCTATTTCAAAAAACTCATTGCCGGAAAGCGCGGATGAAAGGGCGTTGATGATCGGGATGCCACCCGCTACGCTGGCTTCGTATTTGAGAGCGACCATGTTTGCGGCAGCTGCTTCTGCCAGCTCGCTTCCGTAATTTGCGATCACGGCTTTATTCGCAGTGACGACATGTTTCTTTTTATTCAATGCCTCGAGCATGTATTCGAATGCCGGGTGAATGCCGCCGAGCAACTCAACAACGATATCGATACCGGGATCGTCGAGGATGTCCCTTACATTGTCGGTCAGTAGTTCTGCCGGAATATCAAGGCTTCGTTTTTTATTAAGATCCCCGACGAGGATCCTGGAAATCTCAATTTTCTTGCCGGCATTGACGGAAATTTTGTCGGCGTTCGCGGTCAGGATCCGGTATACGCCGGAGCCAACAGTGCCAAGGCCGAGCAGGCCGATTTTCAAATTTTTCATCCAACATCCTCCTATAACTGATTGCATGCGAGCGATTATTTACTTTAACGCAAAATATTATAATATAATTATTAAAAATTGTCTTTATAATTATTTAAAAATTTATTATGATATACTAACGGAAACAACATATAGGAGATGAAGTCAAAATGCTCAATATCGTTCTGGTTGAACCGGAAATACCCCCAAACACCGGCAATGTGGCAAGGTCCTGCGCGGCTACCGGTTCTGTGCTTCATTTAGTGGAGCCGCTTGGCTTTTCGATCGATGACGCGCACTTGAAAAGAGCCGGGCTGGATTATTGGCCTTATGTCAAAGTAGTCGTCCATAAGAGCCTTGCGGATTTTATGGCTTTATATAAAGATGGTTCCATGTATTTCGCATCAACGAAAGGAAGCCGCCTGTATACCGATATCGCTTATGAAGATGGCTGCTTCATATTGTTCGGCCGGGAGACAAGAGGGCTTCCGGAAGATCTGCTGTCGGAATATCCGGACAGGACGGTCAGGATACCGATGTGCGAGGAGACGAGGCTTCGGTCCCTCAATCTATCGAACTCCGTCAGCATTATCCTGTTTGAAGCGCTGCGGCAAAAGAATTTTGCCGGCCTGTATTAATGGCGCGGAACAACACCAGGAAAGAACGGCCCTGCATTTGGTCAGGACAGAAATATCAACAGACAGAAGGTGACATTAAATGTGGTTATTTATATTCAAGCTGATCGGCGGCACGGGCTTGCTGATCTACGGAATAGAAATCATGAAGGATGCCTTGGAAAAAACGACATCCGGTAAAACCCAGAGATTGCTTGAGACATCTCCAAAAAATACATATGTCGGCATCCTCGTCGGCGCAGCGGCGACGATGATCAACCAGAAGAGCTCTGCAACGACGATCATGGTCGTCGGTTTCGTCAATGCCGGAATGATGACGCTGGCTCAGGCGGCGGGGGTCATCATGGGCGCAAACATAGGGACGACGGTCACCGCTCAGTTCCTGGCGTTTCACCTTGAGGCGGTCGCTCCGCTCATTGTCGGGCTGGCAGCGATATTATGGCGTTATACGAATAATAAAAAGGTCGAATATTTTTCTGAAATCATGCTGGGCTTCGGCATGATGTTCATAGGTATGTATTTCCTGGAAAGCGGGTTCGCTCCGATCGCCAGGATAACGGCGGTCAAGGAGTTCATCGCCATGGTGGACACGGATTCGATCCCTGTTTATTTATTGATATTGGCAATTGCGTTTACGGTGACGCAAATATTGAGAAGCAGCAGTGTCATGACAGGGATCATGATCGCTGCCGCAGCCCAGGGGCTTCTGTCGATCGAAATCGCGATGCCGATGATCCTGGGCTTGAACATCGGCAAATGCATCAGTGCGATCATTTCCAGCAAAGGCGCGAACAGAACTGCAAAAAGAGCTGCGGCGATGCACCTGATTTTCAATTTGACCGGGTCCGTCATCGTGCTCATTTTCTTCAGAGAGCTGTTCATAGAATTGATAGCATACTTGTCGCCGGACAGCACTGCGAGGCAGATCGCCAATGCCCACACACTTTTCAATCTGGGCAACACGATCATTTTCCTCCCGTTCGTGAAACTGCTTGTTCTTGCGACTGATAAAATCATTCCTCTCAAAAAGCACGATCTCAAGCAGGCGTCCGAAATGAACCTGGACATAAGAATGCTCGAAACTCCGGGCATAGCGCTTGCACAGGCCTACAACGAGCTGCTTGAAATGACAAAACTGGCTGTGAGGAATTATGACAACAGTTTCAAATCACTCATAGAATCGGATGAAAAGCTGGCTAACAGAGTATTTCATGAAGAAGAAACCGTCAACAAGATGCAGAAAGAGATGGAGGTTTATCTGGTCAAGCTTTCCCAAAAGAACATTTCCAAGGACCAGCATGAAAAACTCAATCTGATGCTTGGCATTACCGGCGATGTTGAAAGGATAAGCGATCTGGCCGAAAATATCGCCCAGCTGGCTATCAACAAGCGCGAAAACAGCCTGGCGATCAGCGAGTGCGCGGAAGGCGAACTGGAAGAGCTCCATTCAAAGGTCATCAGATCGGCCGAGGAAATGGTGGAGGCGCTTAAGACAAATGATACAGAGCTGGCAAAGAGCATTCTGGAGCGTGAGGAAAACATCAATTCAATCGAGCAGGATCTTCGTGAGCGGCATATCGAAAGATTGAACCGGGGAGTTTGCGCGCCGGGCTCCGGTGTATTGTTCATCGATGTGATCAGCAATATGGAGCGCATCGCGGATCATATCAAAAACATCGGATTGTTCATCATCAACATTTCAAAATATTAGGAGGTGGAATTATGGGGAAGATGCATGACATCATTATATTAGGGGGAGGGCCTGCCGGGTTGTCGGCGGCGCTTTATGCCGGAAGAGCAAAAGCCGATGTGCTGATCATTGAAAAGGGCAATATAGGCGGGCAGATCACCTCGACGCATAGTATAGAAAATTATCCGGGCGGTATCAAAGGCGACAGCGGATCATCCCTGACGGAGCGCATGCGTGAGCAGGCGACTGAATTCGGAACGGAGATCGTTCTTGATGATATCATTTCCGCAGATGTATCCGGCGATATCAAGATCATGAAAAGCTATAACAATGAATATGCGGCCAAAGCCGTCATCATAGCCGCCGGAGCCTATCCGAGGCAGCTTGGCTGCAAGGGGGAAAGCGAGCACATCGGCATGGGCGTTTCGTATTGCGCAACATGCGACGGCGCTTTCTTCACGGATCTTGAAGTCTACGTCGTCGGGGGCGGAGACGCCGCCCTGGAGGAAGGTGTTTTTCTGACAAGATTCGCGCGTAAAGTGACCATAATCCACCGCAGGGACGAATTTCGCGCAGAAAAATGCGTCATCGATAAAGCGAAAGCCAACGAAAAAGTTCATTTCATGCTGGACAGCGTTATAGAAGAGATCAAAGGCGACGGTCCCGTTGACGAGATCATCGTTAAAAATGTCAAGACCGGAGAGATCACAAGCTGCAAAGCCGATCCCAAGGACGGCATGTTCGGGGTATTCATTTTCACTGGATATAATCCAAACAGCGAAATCTGGAAAGATTCTATAAGCCTTGACGAAAAAGGATACATTATAACCGACTTGGACATGAAAACCAATATCCCGGGGGTATATGCGGCCGGAGACATACGTCAAAAAAGTCTGCGGCAGGTGGTTACGGCCACAGCGGACGGAGCCATCGCAGGAGTTAACGCATCCGCCTATATCGAACAGATTTAATTAAAATACAAAAGCAGCACGAGATTCGTCGAATGCTGTTTTTTATAATCGCGCTTGCAAAAAATATGCCGTTCAGAAGGCTTTTGTGATATAATATAGAACCGAAAGGTGGTGGGCTGATGAAGCTTGGTTACGAACTTAATATAGCGCAGATGCAGAAGCTGGTTATGACTCCTGAGCTGATTCAGGCTATCCAGATTTTGCAGTTCAACACTCAGGAACTCGAAAGCTATGTTGAGGAGCAATTGCTTGCAAATCCGATCCTCGAAGCGGCACAGGAGGGACCCGCGGAAAGCGCCGGTGACAATGCAGCCGAAAAGGACAAGACGGAGGCCGGGGAGGACTATGGGCTCAAGGCTGAGCTGCCGGAGCGCGAAGAGATTGACTGGGGAGAACATCTCAAGGAGTATGATGATATCAGCTATCGCCAGGAAGACTTTATCAACAGGGAACAGAGTACATATACCTATGAGCAGTTCGCCACATCAAGCATCACTTTGGTCGAACACCTTATGTTCCAGCTTCAATTTGCACCAATCAGAAGACAATGCCGCCAGATCGGAAAGTATATCATTGAATCACTGGATCAGAATGGCTATATGACACTTGGCGTTGAAGAGATCGCCGCGAAATTCGGCATCGCGAAAGAAGAAGTGGAGATCGTTCTCGAGGCGATCCAGGCATTCGAACCATCCGGTGTAGGAGCCAGGAACCTGAAGGAATGCCTTTTGATCCAGCTGAGAAATTCGGGACATGAGGATCCGACGCTTGTAAAAGTGATCGAGTGCCATCTTGAAGATATCGCCGATAACCGGCTCAATAATATAGCCAAGGATCTTGGAATCTCCGTAAAGGAAGTCCAGGAGCTCTGTGACATCATCAAGTCCCTGGAGCCGAAACCGGGCAGGGAATTTGGCGACGCCAGCGAAACGCGGTATATCGTACCGGATGTTACGGTTGAAAAGGTGGACGGCAAGTATATTGTGAATGTAAACGAAGCAACCGCTCCGAAACTGATGGTCAGCAGTTATTATCGAAAGATGCTGATGGATTCGGATAAGGAATCGACGATCTCCAAGTTTTTGTCAGGCCGTCTGAATTCAGCGCTATGGCTGATCAAAAGCATCGAGCAGCGAAGACAAACGATTTTCAACGTTGTGACTGCTGTCGTGAAATACCAGGAGAAATTCTTCGATGAAGGGCCGAAATATTTAAAAACATTGACACTGAAGCAGATCGCCGATGAGGTGGGGATCCATGAATCCACGGTCAGCAGGGCGATCAACGGGAAATACATGCAATGCCCGCGAGGGCTTTTTGAGATCAAATATTTCTTTACAAGCGGCGCCTCGGGCAATTTCGGTGAAGGCATATCCTCTGAAAGCATAAAGACTTTCATAAGAGAGATTGTGGATGCCGAGGATCCTGCTTCACCGCTCAGCGACCAGACGATTGCAGAGATGCTGACCGAAAGGGGTATAGATATTTCCAGAAGGACTGTCGCTAAATACCGTGACGAAATGAAAGTTCCATCGTCATCGAAACGGAAGCGGTATTGAGAGATGGACTTTCAATTAAAGCAATATGAAAATAATTCAGATAAAACAGGAGGTATCATTATGAAAACAAAGGTTGGAATCAGCGGATTCGGAAGGATTGGAAGGAATGCGTTCAAAGCGACATTCGAAAAGGATGTCAACTTTGAGATCGTGGCGATCAACGATATCACGAGTCCCGCGACATTGGCTCATTTGTTGAAATATGACAGCGTTTTCGGGAAATTCGACGGGACAGTCGAATCGAAACCTGATGCGATCATCGTCAATGGCAAAGAAATAAAGATCCTTGCCGTCAGGAATCCTGAAGAATTGCCATGGAAAGAACTTGGTGTCGAGCTTGTCCTGGAGTCGACGGGCTTGTTTACTAAAAAAGCGGACGCGGAAAAGCACATAAGAGCCGGCGCCAAGAAGGTCGTCATATCTGCGCCAGCGACTGATGAAGATATCACGATCGTTATGGGCGTTAATGAGGACAAATATGACCCGGAAATGCACCATGTCATATCCAACGCATCCTGTACGACCAATTGCCTCGCTCCTTTTGCAAAAGTCATCGACAGGGAATTCGGCATAGTCAGGGGATTGATGACGACGATTCATTCCTATACGAACGACCAGAAAATCCTGGATCTCCCCCACAGCGACCTCAGAAGGGCAAGAGCCGCCGGCGTATCCATGATCCCGACGACGACCGGCGCAGCGAAGGCGGTTTCACTAGTGCTGCCACAGCTCAAAGGCAAGCTGAACGGTATGGCCATGCGTGTTCCGACACCTGCGGTGTCTGTAGTTGACCTTGTCTGTGACGTCGAAAAGGAAACCTCAAAGGATGAGGTCAATGAAGTGCTCAAGAAGGCCGCCGAGGGAGAACTCAAAGGTATTCTGGGGGTTTGCGAGGAGCCTTTGGTTTCCATCGACTTCAAAGGAGACGAAAGATCTTCAGTCGTCGATGCGATGTCAACAATGGTCATCGACGGCACGATGATCAAGGTGCTGTCGTGGTATGACAACGAATGGGGCTATTCCCACAGAGTCGTTGATTTGATGGAATATGTCATCGGAAAGGGATTATAAAAATGAAAAAAACGATCCGGGACATTGATGTCAAAGGGAAAAGAACCATTGTCCGCTGCGATTTCAATATACCATTGAATGACAAGGGAGAGATAACCGACGAAACCAGGATCAGTAGCACACTGGACACGATCAGTTATCTGCGAAATCACGGCGCAAAGATAATTCTGATGTCGCATTTTGGCAGACCGGAAGGCGTGCCAAACGCGAAATATTCTTTGAGGCCCGTCGCAGAGCGGCTTTCGCAGATGTTGGGACAGGAAGTCCTGTTCAGAAGCGTTCCCGAAGTCATAGACGATGGAATACGTCAAGCGGCTCTTGACCTCAGGGAAGGCGACGTCATGCTCCTCGAGAATGTCCGGTTCCGAGCCGGTGAAACCGTTAATGACCCGGTGTTCTCCAAAGAGCTGGCCGACTTGGCGGATATATTTGTCAATGACGCCTTTGGAACAGCCCACAGGTCCCATTCGTCAACAACAGGCATCGCAGGCATGCTGCCTGCGGTTTCGGGACTTCTAATGGAAAGCGAAATGAATTATCTGATCACGACACTGAAGAATCCAAAGCGCCCGTTCACAGCGGTTTTAGGCGGAGCCAAAGTCAGTGACAAGATCATGCTGATCGATTCAATGATCGATAAAGTCGATACGCTTATAATCGGCGGCGGCATGGCTTACACTTTCCTGAAAGCTCTCGACTGCGAAATCGGCAAATCCCTGTTGGATACGGAACGCGTCGCTCTCGCTGAAAAAATGATCAAGAAAGCCGTATTGCGCGGCGTCCGGATACTTCTTCCGGTGGATACCGTCGTAGCGAAGGAATTCAGCAATGATGTGCCGTGCTCCATAGCGGACGCGGATAAGATACCATCCGATTCAATGGGGCTGGACATAGGCCCGAAGACCATCGAACTTTTCAGGAAGGCACTCCTGAATTCGGGAACGATTTTATGGAACGGCCCGATGGGTGTTTTCGAAATGTCCAATTTCGCAAACGGTACAAAGGCCGTGGCCCAGGCGATGGCTGACAGCAGCGCTATCACGATCATTGGCGGGGGAGACAGTGCGGCGGCGGTCAATCAATTCGGACTGGCAGATCAAATAAGCCACATTTCGACCGGAGGCGGCGCTTCGCTGGAACTCCTCGAAGGCAAAGTGCTTCCGGGCGTTGCGGCACTGGAGGATAAAATATGAGAAAACCATTCATAGCTGGCAACTGGAAAATGTATAAGACTGTCAAGGAAGCTGCCGTTTTTACGGAAGAGTTTCTAAAACTATACAATGCGAGTGATGTGGCAGTCGCCATATGCGCTCCGTATACACAGCTGAGCACTCTTAAGACAGCCTTGGAAGGCACGGGCATCAAACTGGGCGCTCAAAATATGCATTATGCCGAGGAAGGAGCCTATACCGGTGAAATATCTCCCGGCATGCTGACCGAGCTCGGCGTGGATTATTGTATCATCGGCCATTCCGAAAGGCGCCTGTATTTCAATGAAACAGATGAATCGGTCAACAAAAAGCTCCATAAGGCATTCGAACACGGGATAACTCCGATTTTATGCGTCGGGGAAGTCCTCGAACAGCGGGATGCAGGCAAGGAATTCGATGTAGTCCGTTCACAGACACTGGCCGCACTGAAGGATATCCCTTATGAATCGGCGGCAAGGCTTGTGATCGCCTACGAACCTGTCTGGGCGATCGGCACCGGAAGAACGGCGACGCCGGAGCAGGCCAATACGATGATCGGATTCATCAGGAGCGTCGTCGAGGAGCTTTATGGTGATTCAATATCCGAGCAGACGATCATTCAATACGGCGGCAGTGTCAAGCCGGACAATGCAAGCGAGCTGATGGGCATGGAGGAGATCGACGGCGCGCTCGTCGGCGGAGCAAGCCTGAAGCCCGAAGATTTTATCGGGATCATCAATTTTTAGGAGGTGCAGGATCATGTCATACATTGAGGATGTTATAGCCCGGGAAGTGCTCGATTCAAGAGGCAATCCAACAGTCGAGGTGGAGATCCATCTGGAGGACGGGAGCATGGGGAAGGCCATAGTGCCATCCGGCGCTTCGACCGGCGCGTTTGAAGCCGTGGAGCTCAGAGACGATGTAAAGGGAAGATATGCCGGAAAAGGCGTAGAGAAAGCCGTTGACAATGTCAACAGCATCATTGCTCCGGAAATTGAAGGCATGAATATTTTTGATCAGGTTGCGATAGACAAGATGCTGATTGGTCTTGATGGAACGGATAATAAGGGCAATTTGGGAGCAAACGCCATACTTGGCGTTTCGATGGCAGCAGCGCATGCAGCCGCCAATTCGCTTGGCCTTCCGCTGTTTCAGTATATCGGCGGTGTCAATGCCAAGGTGCTGCCGGTACCGATGATGAATATATTGAATGGCGGGCAGCATTCGGACAACAATGTGGATATACAGGAATTCATGATCATGCCGGTAGGCGCTCCGAACTTCAGGGAAGCGGTGCGTATGGGCGCCGAAATATTCCATAGCCTGAAGGCAGTCTTGAAAGAAAAGGGCATGAGTACCGCCGTTGGCGATGAAGGCGGGTTTGCTCCGAATCTTTCCTCCAACGAAGAGGCGATCCGGGTGATCATGGAAGCTATTGAAAGATCCGGATATGAGCCGGGAACGCAGGTCAGGATCGCCCTTGATGTAGCGGCGACTGAAATGTACGATGAAAAGGCCGGTCTTTATAATATGGCGGGTGAAGGTGTGATCAAAACAGCGTCGCAGATGGTCGATTACTATGAAATGCTGCTGGCCAAATATCCAATCGTTTCATTAGAGGACGGTCTTTCGGAAGATGATTGGGAAGGCTGGAAACATATGTACGAAAGACTTGGCAAAAAAGTTCAGCTGGTCGGAGACGATCTGTTTGTGACCAATACCGACAGGCTGAAAAAGGGCATCGATATGGGCGTTGCAAATTCGATACTGGTGAAGGTCAATCAAATCGGCACGCTGACGGAGACGCTGGATGCCATTGAAATGGCCAAGCGGGCAGGTTATACAACCATAATCTCGCATCGTTCCGGCGAGACCGAGGATGTGACGATCGCCGATATCGTAGTTGGCGTGAACGCCGGACAGATAAAGACAGGGGCACCTTCCAGAACCGATCGCGTCGCTAAATACAACCAGCTGATGCGTATCGAGGAGCTGCTTGACATATCGGGTGAATATGCCGGACTTAACGCATTTTATAATATGAAAAGATAGTAATAGAGGAAAAATTTTCCCAAGATGTACGATACACATTTATTATTCTGACAATAAGAATAATTATTGCTTATTCCAATACTTCATGGTAGAATTTAGAAGTTATTTTGTAAAGGGAGGTGCTAGGGTGAGAATATTCTTCATGGTTCTGCTGACGGTTTCAAGTCTGATATTGATTGCGAGCATATTGCTGCAGTCAGGCAAAAGCGCGGGATTGTCGGGCGCCATTGGCGGCGGCGCGGAACAGTTGTTCGGCAAGAAGAAAAGCAAGGGATACGAAGCGATGCTCGGCAAGGTTTCGACCGGAGGAGCTATAGTATTCATCATTTGTTCGCTGGTACTTGTAGCGATAGAATAAAGGTTTTATAAGAGGTGCATTATGCGCCTCTTATCTAAATTCTATTGAAAAAAATTGAATGATATGTCAAGGAGGAGAAGAGTAAAATGGAGTTTTTAGTCTATGTCGCACCAGTTGCCGGCATAACCGCTCTGATTTTCGCCTACGGCCTTTCCGTCTGGATCGGCAAAGTGGACGAAGGTACGGAGCGCATGAAGGAGATAGCATCGTACATCAGGGAGGGAGCAATGGCTTTCCTGAAAAGAGAGTATAAGACAATGATCATTTTTGTCACGATCATGTTTTTGATACTCGGTTTTGGAATCGGCTGGAGCACGGCAGTCAACTATCTCATTGGCGCAGGTTTCTCAGTATTGGCCGGGAATATCGGCATGAGAGTGGCGACGAAGGCCAATGTAAGAACTGCAAACGCCGCGAGAGAGTTTGGAATGAACAAAGCGCTGAAAGTCGCCTTCAGAGGAGGCGCTGTCATGGGCCTTTGCGTCGTCGGGCTTGGATTGTTTGGCGTCGGTTCCATATTTATCGCGCTTGGGATCGAGAAAATCAGCGTCATAACCGGTTTCAGCCTTGGAGCATCTTCGATGGCCCTCTTTGGAAGGGTCGGTGGCGGGATATATACAAAGGCAGCGGATGTCGGAGCTGACCTTGTTGGAAAAGTCGAAGCCGGCATACCGGAAGATGATCCGAGAAATCCGGCTGTTATTGCTGACAATGTCGGAGACAATGTCGGCGATGTTGCGGGTATGGGTTCCGACCTTTTTGAATCTTATGT
>DIEM01000067.1 GCA_002418625.1 Firmicutes bacterium UBA5774 | reverse complement strand
GACTACAGGAGGGTTATCGGGGTACCGGTTGGCATAATAGCCCTGGACAGCCCCGGCCAGCGATCCGACACCGGCCTGGACGAATACATGTGTTGGCCGGCCGCAGCCATTTTCATCAAGCTGTTCGTCTGTTTCCATGACCATGGTCCCGTAACCCTGCATGATCCAGGAAGGGATCTCTTCATAGCCGTCCCAGGCAGTATCCTGGATGACCACCCCGTTTTGCGTCTCACGGGCGGCTGCGACAGCCATTCGTACGCATTCATCGTAATTGACATCCTCAATCGTAGCCGTGGCATTTTTCTTGCGGATATTCATAAGCCGTGTCCGGGAGGATCCCTTGGGCATGAAAACCACTGATTTTTGCTTCAGCTGATTGGCTGCCCATGCGACTCCGCGGCCGTGGTTGCCGTCTGTTGCGGTGAAAAAAGTTGCCTGGCCGAATTCGTGTCTCAGCTCCTCTGAAATGAGTATCTGATAGGGGAGTTCGGAGATATCCCGCCCGGTCTGTTGGGCAATATACCGGGCGATGGCGTACGAACCGCCGAGTACTTTAAAGGAATTCAGGCCGAAACGATAGGACTCATCCTTGATATACAATTCACTTATCCCGAGATAAGTGGCCATTTGTTTCAGTCTGGCCAGAGGTGTCCTGCTGTACTGCGGGAAACTCATGTGGAAATCCATGGCTTTCCTGACCTGGTCAAGGCTCATGACAGCCCTTTGGGCATCCCGGGTTTTCGGCATATTGTTGACAGTCCAGAGTATGGGTTTTCTCATTGATGTTTCCTCTTGTCCTTCGGGCACTTGTGTTTGTGCCCGCCGCTTCTTTTTGCCTGTCGGACATGGCTGCGTGTTACTTATTTACGTCAAGGTAGCTGTACAGGGTGAACTTGGATATACCAAAATATTTGGATACCTTATCCCCGGATTTGGTTACAAGGAATGCACCCTTTTCATTAAGGAACGAAATGGCCGCTACTTTCTCGTCCTTGGTCATCAGGGCGACCGGCTTGCCGATCAGAGCCACAGACTGTTCGAGCAGTATATCCAGCAGATCATTGACATTGTGAACGATTTTTTCGGGCTGCATGTTGCTGGTCTGCGGTTCGGTATCGATCAGCGCCTTAACGGCGCGGTCCATTGCCAGTAATCCGGTTATGTCATAGTTAATGGATAATATATAGCGAACTTTGTTGTCGTCATTCCGAATGTACATCGTGCTCGACTTCAGTATCCGTCCGTCAGCTGTACGTGTCAGATACCCAATATGGTCTTCCAGGGAATCGGGATTCTTATGCATCGTCTCCAACACAATCTTCGAAGGACCGTCACCCACTTTGCGTCCTGTAACATGACCGTTCTGAATATAAATAATAGAATGTTCGACAGACTCCTGAGACAAATCATGAATGACAACCTCACAGTCCTGGCCGAATTGTTTGGCCAGGCCGTCGGCGATACGGGTCAGAACATCGATTGAGTGCTGCATGAAGGACCCTCCGGAAAGACAATAAAATCATTTATGAAAAATGAATACGGACGGGATACAAAAACATCATAGCACAGTGAAAAATCGAAAAGCAAGGGAAAATCAAAAAATAATTTAGCCAACCTAAAAATATTTGTATCCTTCGATTGCATTCATCTTTTTCAAGTGCTAGTATGAAATCATAATGCGCGTATATAATCATTTCCGGGAAATGTAAAGGGAGGGAATTCTATGCTGATTATCGGAAACGGACGAATGATAACAAGAGACCCTTTAATGCCTTTTATTGAAAATGGTGCGGTTGCTGTTGACGGTTCGCAGATTACAGATGTCGGCACCACAGCGCATCTGAAAGAATTATTTCCGGAAGCGGAATTCATTGACGCCAGAGGCGGAGTCATCATGCCGGCGTTTATCAATACCCACGAACACATATACAGCGCCATGGCCAGGGGGATCATCATCAACGGCTATAACCCCAAAGGCTTTCTTGATATCCTTGACGGAATGTGGTGGAACATTGACCGCCACCTGACCCTCGAACAGACCCGGCAGAGCGCCCGCGCGACATATCTCGAATGCATAAAGAACGGCGTGACGACCGTGTTTGACCACCATGCGAGTTTTGGAGCAATAACCGGCAGTCTGTCGGCGCTTGAAGATGCAGCGTCTGAACTTGGTGTCAGGACTTGTCTGTGCTATGAGGTATCAGACCGCGCAGGCAAGGATAAGGCCCGTGAGGGAATCGCGGAGAATGCAGCCTTTATCCGGCATGCGCTTGCCGATGACAGCGATATGATCGCAGGCATGATGGGCATGCATGCGTCCTTTACAATTTCGGATGAGACGATGGAATTATGTGCGGCAAGCAAACCGGAGCAGGCCGGATATCATATCCATGTAGCCGAAGGCATTGAGGACCTGCATGACTGCCTCAAAAATCACGGTAAAAGAATTATCGACCGCCTTATGGACTGCAATATTCTAGGCCCGAAAACCCTGGCAGCCCACTGTATTTATATAAATAAGCATGAGATGGAACTTCTCAAAGAGACGGATACCATGGTTGTGCACAATCCGGAATCGAATATGGGCAATGCCTGCGGCTGCCCGCCGACCATAGAGATCATGCATCACGGCGTTCTGACAGGCCTGGGTACGGACGGATATACCCATGACATGATTGAATCGTACAAAGTGGCCAATATACTCCACAAGCATCATCTGTGCGACGCGACCGCGGCGTGGTCTGAAGTCCCGCAGATGCTTTTCGAGGGCAATGCGAAGATTGCCGGACGCTATTTCAAGAAGCCTCTCGGTATCTTGAAGCCCGGTGCAGCTGCTGATGTTATCGTGATGGACTATAATCCGATCACACCGATGGATGCATCCAACTGCAACGGCCACATCCTGTTCGGTATGACCGGCAGATGCGTAGTCACAACCGTCTGCAGTGGAAAAGTGCTTATGAGGGACCGTATAATGACGGGTATAGATGAAGAAAAATTAGCGGCAGATGTAAGGCTTGAAGCAGCCAGACTCTGGAAAAGCATAAACGGCTGAAAACCCAAGAAGGAGACGCGTATGAGTGATAAAATGACACCGATCCCGTTTTCTGATCTTATGGAATGGATTTTAGAAGAGAAAAAAACAAAAGGAACTGTGTTTGGAATTCAGCGGCCCTACATTGCGGATAAGAAGCATACGTGGGAATTTTTCGGCGGAAAGCTTGAGACGCCGTTCGGACCTGCGGCAGGGCCTCACACCCAGCTTGCCCAGAATCTCATCGCAGCCTATTATGCGGGAAGCCGGTTTTTCGAACTGAAAACCGTACAGATACTCGACGGTGAGGATCTTCCTGTGTCCAAGCCCTGTATCGGCGGTGACGACGAGTGTTATAACGTCGAATGGTCTACGGAGCTGTATGTTCCCCAGGCCTTTGATGAGTATGTAAAAGCATGGATAGCCATGCATGTCATCGCCAGGGAATTCGACCTTGGCGATGCGGACGCCTTCCAGTTTAACATGAGCGTAGGCTACGACTTAAGCGGAATCAAATCTGAGAAGATAGATACTTTTATTGAAAACCTGAAAGCCGCCGGAGGAACGCCGGTTTTCAAAGAGTGCACGGCATGGCTTGCCGATCATGCCGACCGGTTCGAACGCTTCGGCGCAGAGGACCTTGCCGCCATTCCAGGGACTGNNCCGTGACACTTTCAACCCTTCACGGCTGCCCGCCGCAGGAGATAGAACGGATCGCGACATATCTTCTTGAAGAGAAGCACTTACATACCTTTATTAAATGCAATCCGACGCTGCTTGGGTTTGAGTATGCCAGGAAGACCCTCGATGAGCTCGGCTACAGCTATCTCTCCTTCGACGACCTTCACTTCAAAAATGATCTGCAGTACAGTGATGCCGTTCCTCTGATCAGGCGCATGCAGGAAAAGGCAAAAGCACAGAATCTGGAATTCGGCGTTAAAATAACCAACACCTTCCCTGTTGATATCAGGGAAGACGAGCTGCCCGGCAAAGAGATGTATATGTCAGGCAAAGCCCTGTATCCGTTATCGATGGCTGTTGCGGCCAGGTTATCAGCAGACCTTCACGGAGATATCCGGATATCTTATTCCGGAGGCGCCGACTACTTCAATATTGACAAAATCGTCGATGCCGGTATCTGGCCGGTTACCCTTGCGACTACACTTTTAAAGCCGGGCGGATACCAGCGCCTTGAGCAGCTTGCTCAAGTATTTGCAGGCCGTAATCCCGGGGCATTCACTGGTGTGGATGCAAAGGCAGCAGCAGCGATTGTTGCCGGGATTAAGTCAGACAGCCATTATGTAAAAGCTATTAAGCCCTTACTTTCGAGAAAGATGGACAGGAAGGTGCCTCTGGTCGACTGTTTTATCGCACCCTGTCAGGAAGGCTGTCCGATCGGACAGGATATAACGACCTATCTGAAGCTTGTCGAAGAAGGCCGGATGAAAGACGCCCTTGAAGTCATTATCGAAAAGAATCCGCTGCCGTTCATTACCGGAACAATCTGTCCCCACAACTGCATGAGTAAATGCACCCGTAATTTCTATGAGACCCCGGTCGGAATCAGGGACGCCAAGCTAGCAGCAGCTGCCGGAGGCTATGATGACGTTATGAACGGACTGAAAAAGCCGGATATCACCCGCACCGGAAAAGCTGCGGTAGTCGGCGGCGGCCCCGGCGGCATGTCAGCCGCCTATTTCCTTGCCAGGGGCGGCATGTCGGTAACTATTTTCGAAAAGCAGGATAAGTTAGGCGGTGTTGTACGCCACGCGATACCGGGCTTTCGAATTCCCGAAGAAGCCATCGACAAGGATATCAGACTGATTTCTGCCATGGGCGTACAAGTCATAACAGGCCATGAAGTTAAGTCGGTCTATGAACTGAAAAAGGACTTCGACTATGTTGTGCTCGCAGTCGGCGCCTCATTGCCCGGCGCACTGCATCTGGAACAGGGCACGGCGATGAATGCCCTTGATTTCCTTCAGGCCTTTAACAAACAGAAGGGCTGTCTGGAGGTCGGCAAAAAAGTTGTCGTCATCGGCGGAGGAAATACGGCAATGGATACGGCACGGGCCGCCAAAAAAACAACGGGCGTAGAAGAAGTCACCATCGTCTACCGCAGGACCAACCGGTACATGCCGGCTGCGGAAGAAGAATTGCTGATGGCACTCGAGGATGGTGTTGCGTTCAAGGAACTCCTGGCACCTGTAAGTTTTTGCGACGGTACTCTGATCTGCAGGAACATGGAGCTCGGAGAGCCTGATGCCAGCGGACGCCGCGGCATCGTTGAGACCGACGGGATTACATATATAGATGCCGATACCGTGATCTCTGCAGTCGGTGAACTGGTACCGGAACATTTCTACCGCGAAAACGGCCTGCACATCAGCCATCGCGGACGCCTGACGGTTGACTTTGATACTCTAGAGACCTCCATAAAAGATGTCTATGCAGTCGGAGACGGACTGTACGGCCCTTCTTCGGTTGTCGAAGCCATCCGTGATGCGAGAAAAGCTGCAGAGGGAATCCTTAAGAAGCCTGCTGCCGCTGACCATGATACACTGGCAGATCCGGCAGCCGTTTATGGCCGTAAGGGAGTGCTGGCCGAAGAAGTGCCTTCTCCTACGACAAACACACGCTGCCTGAGCTGCAGCAGCATTTGTGAAAACTGTGTGGAAGTATGCCCCAACCGGGCGAATCTTTCCATCCATGTGCCTGGCATGCAAAAGAATCAGATCCTTCATGTCGATTCGATGTGCAACGAGTGCGGCAACTGTATGACTTTCTGTCCGTATGACAGTGCCCCGTATAAGGAGAAATTCACATTGTTCGTCGACGAAGAAGCGATGCGTGACAGCAGCAACAAAGGCTTTGCAGTATCTGACATCCGGTCGGGCACCTGTAAAATCCGCATGGAAGACATTATTGAGGATTATGTATCCGGGCAGGAATCAGCCGGAGTGCCTGAGGGCATCAGGAAGATTATTGCGGCTGTAATTGAAGGATATGCATACCTACTGTGAAAGGATGGCTTCTGTATGAAACTGCTGCTGAAGGGCGGAACAATTGTCACCGGTGAAGACTGCCGGCAGGCAGATCTTCTCATCTATGGCGAGAAGATTATCGGGATTGGAAGCGGATTGTCCACGGCAGATGCTGATATCGCTGATGTTACAGGCAAGCTGCTTTTCCCCGGCTTTATTGATGCCCACACACATTTTGACCTCGAAGTGGGAGGTACTGTTACCATCGATGACTTTGCCTCCGGAACCCGGGCGGCGATTGCCGGCGGGACTACGACCGTCGTCGACTTCGCAACACAGTATCGCGGGGAGACTCTCAAAGAAGCCTTTGCCAAATGGAACCTGAAAGCACTTGGGAAAGCCTCCTGTGACTATGGCTTCCACATGTCTGTTGCAGACTGGAATGCCGGGGTCAGCGAAGAACTCAAAGACATGATGGACAAAGGAATCACTTCGTTCAAACTATACATGACCTACGATGCGATGAAAGTAAATGATAAAGAGATTTATCAGATTCTTGAGCGCCTCAAAGAACTCGGCGGCATCGCAGGCGTTCACTGTGAAAACAGCGGTATTATTGATGCCATGGTTGAAGAGGAGAAATCGCGCGGACACTTCGGCGTCGCCGCCCATCCCCTGACACGGCCGGCCGCTGCTGAAGCAGAAGCGGTAAATCGCCTGCTTCGCATTGCCGAAATAGTCGATACGCCTGTCATTATTGTTCATCTCACTTCCCGGGAGGCATACAAAGCTGCGGAACAGGCAAGGGCAAGGGGACAGAAAGTGTATCTTGAGACATGTCCGCAATATCTTTTTCTGGATGACAGCCGATATGAAGGTCCCTTTTTTGAGGCCTCGAAGTATGTAATTGCCCCGCCCCTCCGCAAAAAGGCTGATCAGGAAGCCCTGTGGCAGGCGCTTGCAGGAGATCAGATCCAGACCGTCTCCACGGATCACTGCAGCTTTACTACCGGTCAGAAGGCACTCGGCAAAGATGATTTCACAAGGATTCCCGGTGGAATGCCCGGTGTCGAAACACGGGCTGTTCTAATGTATACATATGGCGTTAAAGGAGACAGGATCTCCCTGCCGCAGATGTGCCGGCTGCTTTCCGAGAACCCGGCCAGAATGTACGGGCTGTATCCCCGCAAAGGGGCGCTCTCGGCAGGCAGCGATGCGGATATCGTCGTATATGACCCTGAAGGAACAGGGACGATACGAGCTGGCGGGCAGATACAAAAATCCGATTACGCACCGTATGAAGGCATGCCTGTCAGCGGAAGAATTGACAGCGTGTATCTGAGGGGCCGGCTGGTCATGGACAGTCACAGGAATATAACTCAAAATACGGGGCAATTCCTTATAAGAGGGAAGTCACTTCTGTAGCCTTTCGCCTTTTCGGCCTTATCGCGGCTATTCGCTTTTCTGCGCTTAGCGTGTTTTCGGACTACTTGACATACTATTTTCTTGACTTAGAGATAACTCTAGGTTTTATAATGCTGTAAGAGATTAAATTTCACATTATACGTCAGGAGGATATTTTCCATGGAACTTAGAAAAATGGATAACCTGGGAATAGATACTTCTCTTTTAGGCTTTGGCTGCATGCGTTTTCCAACCCTTGAGAATGGCAAAATCAACGAGCCCGAGTCAGAGAAAATGCTCGATGCAGCCTATCGGGGCGGCGTTAATTATTTTGATACGGCATACGTATACCACGATGGCGACAGCGAGCCTTTTACGGGGCGCATTTTAAACAAATATGACCGCAGCAGTTATTTTCTCGCAACGAAGCTTCCCTGTTGGGAAGTCCAGACACTTGATGATGCGAAGCGCCTTTTTGAGAGCCAGCTGAAGCGGGTGGATAAAGATTATATTGATTTCTATCTGCTGCACTCACTTGGCAGGGAATCCTGGGAGCGAATGGTCGCCCTGGGAGTCATAGAATATTGTGAGCAGCTCAAAGCAGACGGACGTATCCGGTATTTTGGATTCTCATTTCACGACGAATATGCCGTTTTTGAAGAGATTGCATCGTTTTGCAAATGGGATTTCCTGCAGATTCAGCTGAATTACATGGATGTTGACGAACAGGCGGGCATCAAGGGTTATTATCTGGCCGAGAAGCTCGGGATTCCTGTTATCGTCATGGAACCCGTCAAGGGAAGTTCCCTCGCGGCATTCCCGGAGGATATTACCGGTGAGTTTAAAAAAGTCCGCCCGGAAGCATCGACTGCTTCGTGGGCGCTCCGCTGGGCCGCAAGCCTGCCGAACGTCAAGGTAATCCTGAGCGGCATGTCGACAATCGGACAGGTCGAGGACAACCTGAATACTTTCACACATTTTGAACCGCTCAGTAAGCGGGAATATTTGGCGATCGATAATGTCAGGGAGATGCTGACCGAACGCGTAAATAACGGCTGCACATCCTGCAGGTACTGTATGCCATGCCCGGCCGGCGTGGATATTCCGGGGAATTTCCATGTCTGGAATACATATGGAATATATAAAAACGCAGGACAGGTACATTGGGATTGGGGCCACGCCATGGATGAGAAGAGCAAAGCAAAGAACTGCGTCGACTGCGGACTCTGTGAGGCTGCCTGCCCGCAAAAGATCCGCATCCGCCGTGACCTTAAGACACTTCAGACTGAACTCGATGCAGTCTGCCAGTCCAAATAAGGACAGCCACAAAGCGGGAGGCTGAATATGGGATATTCAATCAGTAAAGCTTCGGAAAAAACGGGCCTTTCAACATTTACACTCCGCTACTATGAAAAAGAGGGACTTCTTCCTTTCGTAGAACGCACACCGTCCGGAACACGCTGTTTTCAGGACGGCGATTTCGAATGGCTCGGCATGATTACCTGCCTGAAAAACACAGGCATGTCTATCAAAGACATCAGGGAATTTGTCGGCCTGTATATGGAGGGGGACGAAACCTTCGAAAAACGCCTTGCCATGATCCATGCCCAGAAAAGGGAAGTGGAGGCCAGGATGGAGGAATTTCAGCACTATCTCGAAAAGCTTGACTGTAAGATTGAGTACTATGAGCGTGCGGCACGGGATGCCGGCCGCTGAACGGCCGATTTTCACATCTTGATAACAAAAATCATCAAACAACGCAAAACACCGCCCCTGCCGCAGATGAAGAACTGCAGCAGGGACGGTGTTTTGAAGAAGGAGAGAATAGAAGAAAGCTTTTTAAAGAATGGAGGAGTGACGTTCTTTTAAAAAGCAGTTGGAGGGCTGACTTTATTTACGAGTCATCAAGACTTCCGACTCGTATTCCTGGATCTGCTCAAACCATGCTTCGTTAACAGGAACGCCCTGTGTCTCACAGTAATGTTCCCAGATATCGCCGAAGGGGCAGGTTTTGATTTCTTCCTGGAACATCATGAGTTCCGTGAATTTACCTTCGTTCTGGAGTTTTTTCATGTGGTCGTTTGGTTCGAGGAGAGCGGCAAGAAGTGCCTTTTCCATATTGCGTGCACCGATGACCCAGGCTGCCACACGGTTGATCGAGGCATCAAAGAAATCAAGGCCGATCAGAACTTTATCGAGGGCGTCATTTCGGACAATCTCTTTGGCCATTTCTTTGAGCTCGTCGTCAAAACGCACGACGTGGTCGGAGTCCCAGCGGACAGCACGGGTAACATGGAGGGGAACCTTATCGAAGAAAGCGAGAAGGCTCGGGATCTTGTCGCTGACGACCTCGGTCGGGTGGTAATGCCCATTGTCGAGCAGGTTATATACACCGGGATGCATAGCTGCATAACTCATATAGAATTCATTGCTTCCGACGGTGTAGGACTCCACGCCGATGCCGAATACTTTGCTCTCGACACAGTCGATGACGCCTTCAACCTTTTCGGCGAAAATTCTGTCAAGGCTGTCCTTCAGGCGGAGGCGGGGGCTCAGACGGTCGGCCGGGACATCCTTGTATCCGTCCGGAATCCAGACGTTATTCAGAACCGGGCTGCCGAGATCTTTGGCAATGGATGCTGCAATGCGGCGGCAGGCGATGCCGTGGTTAATCCAGAAGGTGCGGATTTTCTCGTCGGGATGGGATAGCGTCAGGCCGTCTGCTGCGAGCGGATGGCTGAAAAATGTCGGGTTAAAGTCGATGCCGATATTCCTGGACTTGGCATAGGTGACCCATTTGGCGAAGTGCTCGGGTTTAAGCTGGTCGCGGTCTGCCTTATTATCTTCGAAAATGGCATAAATGGCATGAAGATTGATACGCTTTTTGCCGGGGATCAGGCTGATTGCCTTGTCAAAATCCGCCATAAGCTCATCGGGTGTGCGGGCCTTGCCGGGGTAGTTGCCGGTGGTCTGGATGCCGCCGGAAAGGGCGGTACCGACATTTTCAAATCCGCCTACGTCATCGCCCTGCCAGCAGTGGATGCTGATCGGTGTGGATGCAAGTGCCGAAAGGGCGGCGTCAACATCGACTCCGAGTCCCTTGTATCTGAGTTTGGCCTGTTCAAAACGTGTGCTCATGATTATACCTCCTGTTTGGGTGCTTACTTTCATTATAGAAGTCGCTAAAATAATAATAAGGACGTGATTTGTAAAATAATCACGTCCTTATTTGATATCGGGACAAGTAAATCAGCTGTCGCGGTATGCTTTGGGGTTAGAGCTGAACTTTTCCTTAAAAATCCGGTAAAAATAGCTGGTGTTATCGTACCCGACCGCCTCAATAATATCCTGAACCGGAAGGCGTGTTTCCCGCAGCAGCTGGGCCGCCTTGGCCAGGCGCTTGTTCTGCAGAAGCTCCTTGTAGGTACTCCCGGTAGTGGCTTTGATCAGCCGGCTGAGATACGAAAGGGATATCCCCTGCTCGACAGCGAGATCGGAGAGATTCGCGGTCTTATAGTTCTCTTCTATTTCCCTGAGCGCACCGAGGACAAGGGCATTGTCATAATGCTGCGCTACCGGCACAGCAAGCCTATCCGTATGATTGAGAAGAACTGTGAAGAGAAGGCCCATCGTTGTCTGGTTAATAAGTCGGTTGTTGGGCTGGCGGTTGACGATGCTCCACACCAGGTTCTCCATCAGGTTCTGGACCGGCAGGATATCGGCTACCTGAAAATGCAGGTAACTGATCTCGTCGCTGTCCTGGCGCAGACTGCTGATGAGGAAATTACGCAGGAGATTGTCCGTGCCTATCATGGAAAACGCAACATCGAAAAATTGCGGCAATACGATAAAATTGATCGCAATGTCATCCTTGCCGGCTTTTTGGATGGCATGGCTTGC
>DIEM01000072.1 GCA_002418625.1 Firmicutes bacterium UBA5774 | reverse complement strand
CCGGCGTGCTTCCGGCCGCCGTGAGAGCGATCGAAGCCATAGACGAATGCGTCTGCATGGTAACGAAAGCCATCCTGGCGAAAGACGGATTCATTTTACTGACCGCCGACCACGGAAATGCGGAAAAGATGCTCGATGAGCATGATCAGCCGTTTACAGCCCACACGTTGAACCGTGTGCCCTTTATTGTTCTGTCAGACAGGGATCACCTGCCGGATCAGCCTTTGAGGCTTCGCAGCGATGGCATTCTGGCCGACATCGCCCCGACGCTTCTTGACATGATGGGACTTTCGAAGCCGGCTGAGATGACGGGTACGACACTGATCCTCAAATAGATATCACGTTTTAGTTTTCAATGCCAACTCTGGCGTTGACGCCCTGACTGTAATAGTGTTTGATTTCCTTCATCTCTGTCACCAGATCCGCCCTCGCTATGATTTCATCCGGTGCGTACCTGCCTGTCAGGACGACTTCGGTTCCCTGCGGCTTCAGGTCCAGGACCTCCATCACTTCCTCCACGGAGATCAGGTTGAAAAACAGCGATGTGTTGATTTCATCAAACACAACGAGGTCATATTTGCCTGAGGAAAGAACCTCCCGCATCCTGTCAAGTCCCGCGTGCGCATCATCGATATCCTTTTGTGAAGGCTTCCCGTTAATAAAGCACTCCCCGCCGAACTGCTCCATCTCCCAACCCGGAAGAAGCTGTGACGCTTTAAGTTCACTGTATTCCTGCCCTTTCATGAATTGACCGAAAAACACCTTGTTGCCGGCACACACCGCCCTCAAGCTGATTCCCAGGGCGGCTGTCGTCTTGCCCTTGCCGTTTCCCGTATAAACCTGTATGTAGCCTTTATCCATTCTTTCGTTCTCCTTCCTATCCCATGTCGGGACCGGTCAGCCCATGAAGTACGCCGTAACGATCCCGATATTCTATTTCTATTATTGCCGCGGGCTGGGTATTGAAGTGCCAGACATCATCCAGCCCCAAATCCAGCAGGTACGCGAGCGCCGCCTTGATGACCATGCCATGCGTGACGATCACACAGGTCCCGTCAGCAGCGATAATCTCTTGCATAAAGCCCGCAACGCGATCATAAACACCCCTGAAACTCTCGCCGTCAGGAATCATGTAATCTGTGTAATTATCCATAAACGCCTTATAATACTGATCATATTTCTCCGCAGCCTCTTCCGGCGTCAGATTTTCAAACACGCCGAAATCCATTTCCATAAGCTCGTCCCTGAAGCGGACAGGCACGCCGTATTCAGTGCCTATGGAATCGGCGAGCATGGCCGTTCTCTTTAGCGGACTGGCATAGATTCCGCTGATGGTCCGCTCTCTTAAATGCTCGACAACCCAGCGAATACTGTTCTTCCCTTTTTCGGAATAATCGGATTCAGTCCTGCCGTAGATCAATTTCCTGACATTGGCATGTGTTTCGGGATGCCTTATGAATATAAGCCTCATTGAATCACTCCTATCAGATACATCGTAAAAACGAACACCATTTGCGCCGATTCACACACAAAGCCCATCGTATCTCCGGTGATCCCGCCGATCCTTTTTTTCAGCCATGCCGTTATACCGACGGACGACGCAAGGGCCAAGGCAGCGCCAATCAGAAATTCAGGCGCCGTAAAGACGGAAACGATGACCGGCACGATGATGGCCGATGCCAATTCCCGTCTGCCGCAATTCTCCGCGAACACTTTTCCGAGCCCCTCGTTTCTGACATAATTTGCCATATATGCTGAAACGATCGAGGCGCTCTTTCCCGTAACCGGCATTACGATCAGCGCTTCATAAGGAATATATCTAAACATGACAACATAAAAAACCATATGGAAGGCAATGCTTATCACACCATATGTTCCGTTCCTGCTGTCTCTCATGATCTCAAGGACTCTGTCCCGGTCCCTGCCGCTAAACAGGCCGTCGCAGGTGTCCGCCATGCCGTCAATATGCAGGGCTCCGGTAAGTAAAATGTATACAGCCGCAAGAATGATGGCGGAGACATCCCGGTCCAGGCAGGAAACCGCAAACGATGCCGCATACAATGCTCCGCCGGTCAGCAGTCCAATCAGCGGAACATATTTGATTCCCCTGATATATCGCTCTTCGCTGTATTCAATTTTATGGACAGGTATTCTTGTGAAAAAAGAAACCATCAGCAAAAGGCTTTTCATAAAAACGCTCCTTGATAATTTGTCAAACGGCCGGGTGAAAGCGCAGTCCCAATCATTTTATTTTAATTGGCATGCCGGAAACCAGAAAATACGCCTCGTGCGCCATTTTCGCCGCAAACCTGTTCAGCCTGCCGAGCATATCCCGATATTGCCTGGACACCGGGTCGGCAGGCACGAGCCCCATGCCGATCTCATTGCTGACAATGATCAGCCTCTTGTTGGTTCTCTCCGCCAATGCCGCCAGCTGCCCGAGGTCGCCGAGGACCTCCTGCTCAAAACCTATAAAGCTTTCGAAGTCTCTGCTGCCAAAATCAATGCCTGCGTAATGCATGCGGTTATTCAGCATAAGACTGAGACAATCCAGCAAAATGACATCCGATTCTTTGAAATCAGGCTCTTCGGCCATATCTCCAAGCGCTTCGAAGCGCTCGACGGTTTTCCATGTCACGGGTCGTGCGTTTCTATGATTTCGGATCCGTTCCTTCATTTCCTCGTCAAATCCGACTGCAGTCGCAAGGTAAAGCACTCTTTCAGAATACCCGGAGGCGATTCCTTCGGCAAAGCTGCTTTTTCCGCTCCTTGCGCCGCCTGTTACAAAAATAATATCCTGCATCGCAATTCTCCTGTATTTTCCCAGAATCAAACAGAATCCATGCCTGTCATATCCTGTTATCCACGCGATAGTCCTTATCTATTCCCAATTCGTCAAATGTCGCCATATTATTCATGATGGCGCAGGCGGCGTCGATAATGCTGAAAGCCAGCGGACAGCCTGTACCTTCGCCAAGCCTCATATCCATGTCGAGCATCGGCCTGAGACCCATCTCCGCCTGCGCTATCTTATAGGCAGGCTCCTTCGATATATGCGAAGCAATCATGAAATCCCTGATATGAGCATTCATGCGGTTTGCAGCCAATGCCGCCGCTATGGAGATGACACCATCCACAACGACAGGCACACGGAAATATGCCGCTCCAATAAAGCATCCCATCAGCCCGGCGATATCCAGGCTGCCAACCTTGGAGATGATATCGACCGGATCATCCGCATCCGGATGATTCAGCAGAATCGCGGCCTCCAGCACTTTCTTCTTGTCCTCCAATGCTTCGCGGGTCAATCCGCCGCCGATGCCCACAGCCTCATCGGCTCCGGAACCTGTGAGTGTCATGATTACGGCACTGCTCGAGCTCGTATTGCCGATACCCATCTCGCCTGTTCCAATCACCGAAAAGCCCCGGCCGATCAGTTCCGCAACCATGCGCGCGCCTGTGTTGATGGCTTGCTCTGCCTCTTCCCGCGTCATGGCCGGTCCTTTCGCGAAATTAGCGGTTCCCCGCCGCACCTTGGCATCGATGAGCTTATCATTCTTATAATCACTGTCGATCCCAATGTCGACTACACGGAGCTCGGATCCCGCAACCCGTGATAAAACCCCGATGCCGCAGATTCCTTTCGTCATATTAATTGCCTGTGCCAGCGTGATCTCCTGCGGCGAACCGGCAACGCCCTCCTCGCAGATCCCGTTGTCGGCGGCCATCACAATCGTGCATTTCAAGGAGACATCATTGTGGGTCCGGCCAGTCATTCCGGCGATCCTGACGGCGATCTCCTCCAGCTTTCCCAGGCTCCCAAGCGGCTTGATAAGACTGTCCATGTGCCTTTGCGCGGCTGCAAGGGCATTCCGGTCCGCAGGCCTTATCTCGCGGAGCATTTCTTTATAGTCAATATTTTGGTATCCTTTGCCCATTCGGCATTTCCCTTTCAAACAATTAGAATCTCACTTCACTCACTTCAGAGGGGCATACGTCTCGATGATCGCTTCAGCGGCCTTTATGCCGTCCACGGCCGCGGACACGATGCCGCCGGCGTAGCCGGCGCCCTCTCCGGCGGGATAAATGCGCCGGATACTGCCGCGCAGCGACTCGTCCCTCCTGATCCTGACCGGTGACGAGCTTCGTGTTTCAACGCCGGTCAATATTCCGTCCGGATGATCGAAGCCCCTGATTTTTCTTCCGAAGGCCGGAAGCGCTTCTTCTAGAGCTTCCAGCGCGAAATCCGGGAGGCAGCGATGCAGATCACTCCATACGACACCCGGCTTATAAGTCGGCAGGATCCTGATCTGATCCGCATCGGCGGACCATTCGCCACTTTCTTCGTCCGTACCGCCTCTATCAGCTCCGTGTATTCCCGGCCCCAGAAAATCTCCGATCCTTTGTGCAGGGGCTTTATAAGTTCCGCCGCCAAGCTCAAAGGCGGCGCGTTCCCATCGTCTCTGAAATTCGATCCCGGCCAGCGGATGCAGGGATGCAAAATCCTCCGTCCTGACATCGACAAGCGCTGCGCTGTTTGCATTGGCTGCGCTGCGGCTGTGATAGCTCATGCCGTTGGTCACAACACCGCCCTCTTCGGAGGCCGCTCCGATCACATGTCCGCCGGGACACATGCAAAACGTATAAACGCCCCTTCCACTCGCGCAGTGATGCGACAGCTTGTATTCCGCAGCGCCGAGTCTTCTGTTTCCCGCTTGGCCGCCGTATTGGGCCCGGTCGATGAACGATTGGGGATGCTCGATCCTGACGCCGATGGAGAACGGTTTCTGTTCCATTTCCAATCCGGCTTCGTAAAGCATGGCCATCGTATCCCTGGCGCTGTGGCCAATGGAAAGAATGACCGCTTCAGCCGGTATCCGCGATATTGAAGATGCATCAGGCCCATGGACGCCGATGCCGTCAGGCGTGATCGCCGCAAGTCTGGTCCTGAAACGGATCTCACCGCCGAGGCCGATGATTTTTTCCCTTATATTGACAACGGCTTTCCTGAGGATATCTGTTCCGATATGCGGCTTCTGCTTATATAGGATGTCTTCCGGGCCGCCCGCTTCAACGAGCTCTTCCAGAACCTTCCTCAAGCGCCTGTCCCTGATCCCAGTCGTCAGTTTTCCGTCAGAAAACGCTCCGGCGCCGCCTTCACCGAATTGGACATTGGATTCTGCTAAAAGCTTGCCAGACCTCCAAAAATCCTGCACGTCCGCAGACCGTTCATCCATCGGCTTTCCCCGCTCGATCACGACTGGTTTGTAGCCGCGTTCCGCCAGCACCAGAGCGGCGAACATGCCGCAGGGACCGAAGCCCACGACGACTGGCCTCCCGCGAAGCTCCTCAAGCCCTGCCTCAGGCCAGGCATAGACGGTTCTTTCGCATTTTTCCAGCTTGTATCCGGCAGCCTTGCGCAGAAGCTCCTTTTCATTGCGTGTTTCTATCGTGACACTGTATATCAGCTTGATATCTTCTTTATTCCTGGCATCGATGGATTCCTTGGATATAGCCCAGGACAGCAGGTCCGCCCTGCGGATGCCCAGCCTCTTGATGATCTTTTCGGGTATGCTATCCATATCCTCATCGAGCCCGAGCCTGATTTCATTGATCCTCAGCATGTCTGCTCCCGCTTCCACCTCCGGCGGCTTCGCCGGCAACATAGCCGGAAGACCAGGCCCACTGCAGATTATAGCCGCCGCAGCGCCCGTCCACATCCAGGATCTCTCCGGCAAAATACAATCCTTTAACGAGCTTTGATTCCATAGCCGTTGTGTCGACATCCTCAGTCAAGACGCCGCCGGCCGTCACCTGCGCGTCCTTCCAGCCCTTCGTCCCCGTCACTTTAATATCCCAGCCTTTGAGCGTCCTGACGATCCTGTCGATGGCCGCCGCATCCAGCGCAGCGCTGCTCTTGTATCCTTCCCAGGCTCTCGATTCTTTTAGGATGACCTCGATCAATTTGTGGTTGACGATACCGTTCAAAAATTCTTCAAGGGTCTTATGGCCGGAATGCAGCAGCCGCTCCTTCAGCTTTTCCGTCAGCTGTTCTTTCGTCATCTCAGGGATAAGGTCGAGCCTGACGACCGCCTTCTCCTTCTCGCCTTGCTGTCCCGATTGCGGCATTTTGGCGATGTAGCGGCTCAGATTGAAAATGCAGATCCCTGACAAGCCTGTCTCAGTAAACTGTATCTCTCCGGCTTCATCCAGGCTGTCTGTGAAGCTGCCATGAAGTGAATCGACTAGAGAAACCCTGCCCTTGGCGCGCACGCCCTTCAACTGCCTGAAAAACGGAGCCTCGCATTCGATCTGGACCAGCGCCGGCCTCGGCGGCGCCAATCGATGGCTGAATGAAACGGCGACCGCATAACCGTCCCCGGTACAGCCATATTGGCTGCCTGCCTTCCCGCCGCACGCGACGATGACTTTGTCTGCCTTGTATTGCCTGCCCCCGTCGATCAATACGACGAATGCGTCTCCGATCTTTTTAACGCCGGAGACAGGGCTTGAAAACACTATTTCCACGCGCAGACGCTTCAGCTCCGTAAGAAAGGCCCCCAGCACCGATGCCGCCTGTTCCGAATAGGGATAGACGCGGCCTTCCGCTTCTATTCTTGGAAATATTCCAAGCTGCTCAAAGAAATCTATCGTTTTTTCCACGCCGAAACAGCCGAACGCGGCGTCCGTGAACCCCTTATCCGAGTTGTTAAAATCAGAGGCCTGAACGGTCATGTTCGTAAAATTGCATCTGCCGTTTCCGGTAGCCAGCAGCTTTTTCCCTGCTCGGTCATTTTTTTCTATGATCCTGACATTCGCCCCGTTTCTTGCTGCGGCGACAGCCGCCATCATGCCCGAAGCGCCGCATCCGATGACTATGACTTCAATACCTTTCATGATTTTTTCCTCCCCAGCCTTACATCTGTCGTTCCCAGATTATTATATTTTATCATAGAAGCGGCGTTAAGCAAATTTGTTTCAGCCGGGATATTTCTTTTGCCTTGTCGCCGGACAATTGGTATAATATCACTTGATGTTACAGATCATGCGAACAGATTGAAAGGACCATGAAATTGCGCGCTTTAATTAGATTTTTCAAATTCACCGCACTGACCCTCGCCTTGACGATGCTTGCCGCAGCATTGGTCCTGGTCTATTCGAGATATATAGAGCCTTACGCCCTGGAAATCGAAACTGTCGAGATATCCTCCACACATGTCGGCCAGGCGGCTGACGGGATCAGGATCTTAATGTTTGCCGATACCCATTTGGGAGAATTCTATGACCTGGAGGATTTTAAAACAATAATCGGGAAAATCAATGAACAGGATCCGGACATCGTCATTTTTGCGGGTGATCTCATCGATATTTTCGATGAATACTCGGAAGGAACCGAGGAACTCAGCGCATTGCTGTCTGAAATCAACGCTCCATACGGCAAATACTGTGTCTTTGGAAACCATGACTACGGCGGAGGAGCCGAAAGGCAATACCCCCAAATCATGGCCAGCGGCGGATTCACCCTTCTGCTTAATGAAAAACATTATATCGAGGAGTTGGGTATCAATATCATCGGCATCGACGATATCCTGATCGGTTATGGCGATATCGGCGCCGCAGGCTTGTCGGAAACGCTCCTTTTCAATATTGTCGTCGCCCATGAACCGGATACGGCCGACGCGATCTCCGCCTTCGACGTCGACCTGATGCTCGCCGCTCATACCCACGGACGCCAGATAAATATAAAATATCTTGACGAATATATCCTCCCGCCTTACGGGAAAAATTATATCGCCGGCCGTTATGATTTTGAGTCGGAAAGAAATATGACTCTATACGTAACAAGAGGCATCGGCATGACTCAGCTTCCGCTGCGGTTCAACTCAAATCCGGAGCTTTCCGTGCTTGTTCTGCGTCAGGCTCCCCCTCAATGATCCCGGCCGGAGGCTGCGTCAGCCTGTAAGCGATCACGGCTGTTGCAAAAGCCAGAACAGCTACCAGCAGCGCTGCAGTTTGGAACTCCAATCCAAGGTCCGTTCGTGCCGACTCCCATGTTCCAAGAAGTCCGAACAATATGAATATCCCGGCCGACACCAGCTTGATCGCCCTCGCCGGTATCTTCCTGCACATGACAACACCGATGATGATGCCAATACTGTCCGCTATAAGCATCCCTGTTGTCGTACCGATCAGGATGCTTGCCGGAACCTCTGGAAATTTAGCCGCGAGGGCGATGGTAGTCAATTGGGTCTTATCTCCCATTTCCGCCAGAAAAAAGGCGATCGTCACCGTGGCGACCGGACCGAATCGAGAAACTCTGTTTTCCTCGCCCTCAAGCTGGTCCCCGCGGATCGTCCATAACCCGAACAGTATGAATGATATCGACGCGATGATCTGTATCCAGACATTCAGTCCCTCATGGCGCGACACAAATGTCCCGAGCGCAACTGCCAGCGCATGATTGAAAACAGTTGCCAGAAAAACGCCCGCCAGGACCTTGGAAGCCTTGTATCTGGCTGCGAAAGCCATAGCCAGCAATTGGGTCTTGTCCCCCATCTCCGCCAGAGTAATGACGCCTGCCGAAACTGCCGCCGCTACAATAATGTCCTGCATGATCTCTCCTTCCATCGCCGGCCTTCAAAGCAAACGGCGCATAAAAAAGACTTTTAATATGATTTTCAAAGAAAATCATATTAAAAGTCTCGTTAACCATTTAGGCGGTGAAGCCAGGTTTCTCACCAGCATGTTGACTTCACACTTCAAACTACTCCCTTTTAACAACAGTTATATTATATGGTCATTCTTCCTGCATCGTCAAGAGTTTTGTCACTTCCATGGCCAGGGCCGATTCACTGACGGCGCCGACACTCATATTGCGGATAAACCCATCCTTGTCGATCATGAAGGTTGTCGGGATGGATGACACGCCGTATTTATCGGCGGCATCGCCCTCCGTATCAAAGAGCACGTTCAAGGTATAGCCGCTTTCATCAAGGTATTGGCTGGCCGATTCTATTGTTTCCTGTCCCCCGTCGGTCAGATTGATCATCAGGAACACCGCTTCCCCGCTCGCTTCATACTCGTCACTCAACGCGTCAAAGTAAGGCATTTCAGATTTGCATGGCGGACACCAGGAAGCCCAGAAATTAAGGATGACCGCCTGTCCCCTGAAATCGGAAAGGGATACTGCTTCGCCCGCTGAATTCACCAGAGTAAAATCAGGAGCCTCCTGCCGGGTCTCATTTCCGCCGGCGCTTTCAGGCACATATTGACTGCTCAATTGCTGATAGCCATAATAGAGAACGGCAAAAGCCACCACCAGTACCGCGACCATTAACAGCGTCGCAATTTTTCGATCGATCTTCATTATTTATCTCCTCTGCTTCAACTTAGGAATCCGGCAATCACATTGAAGATTCCCAGTGCAGTAAAAATACCCATAATTATCAGCAGTAAACCTGCGGCGATATTGATTTTCCTGTAATGCTTCTTGATAAATTCAAAGGCCCCCTCCAGCTGCCGGATCAGGACCGCTGACAAAATGAACGGGATACCGAGGCCGATCGAGTACAATGCCAGCATCAGAACGCCTTTTAGGGCTGTACCGGAGCTTGCGGCCATCGCCAGCGCCGAGCCGAGAAAAGCACCGACACAGGGCGACCAGCTGACGCCGAATATGAATCCGAAAAGGACCGCCGGCAGAAAGCCCGCCACATCCCCTTTATAACTCATGCTCCTTGTCTTATTCAAAAATCCGATCCTGATCACGCCAGTGAAATTCAGACCGAACAGAATCATGACAGCTCCGGAGATGATATTGACAAGGCCCGTATGACTGTCGACAAATGATCCGAAAGAACCCGCAGCCGCACCGAGTGTGATGAAAAGGATCGAAAATCCGATCACAAAGCCGACAGCGTTCAACAGCAGGCCCCGTGATTTTTCGCCGTCCTGACCGACGCCATCCTCAGGGAGGCTCCCGGCCAGATACGACAGATAGATCGGCATCATGGGCAGGATACACGGGGATATGAAGGTGATGATTCCTTCAAGAAAAATGATGAAATATTGCATGGCACATAATTCCTTTCGTATATATAAGATATGCATGAGGGTCATGATCGATTGTTTCTTATTGCATATTACCCAAAGTTGATATATTATAGCATATAAAATCAAATTTATGAGTTAGAATAGAAGTATATCGATCTGTTTAAGCAGATAGCGCTGAATAAAGGAGGTCATCATGATGCTCGAGAATTACCTGAAAAAGATAAATGTGTCCGATGAGGTCAAAGGAATATTGACCGCCTGCAAAGGCCTGGTCTTCCCGAAGAGCCGGCCGGAGCTCATCGAATCGGCTTTCGGCAGCCACGGCGCCGATACCTTTGAGGTTCGCTACGACGTCGAAGGCGCCGGCAATATCCTGGAGGCCGTGGTCACACGATGCAAAAACGGCGCCGCCGTCAATTACGCTGACGATTATATGCGCCGCCGCGATCCGGACAGCCTTGTCATAGCAGACGATCTTCCGACTGACAAGCCAAAATATCAGGATCTGTACGGCTCCGGGTTCGAGGATTTGCGGAGCGAAACCTTTGAATGGCTCAAGACACAAGAGCTTATCGTTATGCCGTTTATGGCCGGTGGCAGCGGATATGGCTATGATGCGCTTTTGATCGCTCCTGCCAATGCAGGCTTTTTTGCCTGTGCCCTCGCGGATCTTCAGGGCTTTATCAGCATCGACAAGCTGCATGAGGGATTCTCGCCGAAGGCGGTGATCTATCTGGCCCCGACCTTCCGACACACCCATCTGGACGGCAAGCAGGTCGTTGTCCATAACCGAAAGCCGGGCATGCATGAGCTTTTCTCATACAACCTCTATCCGGGACCAAGCGCGAAAAAAGGCATCTATGGCGTGCTTCTGAATATCGGGGAGTCCGAGGGATGGGTCACGCTGCATGCCTCTACAGTAAAAGTCATCACCCCTTATGAAAATGAGATCATCATCATGCATGAAGGCGCCAGCGGCAGCGGCAAGAGTGAAATGCTCGAGCGCATCCACAAGGAAAGCGACGATCGTATCGTGCTCGGCCAGAATCTGGTCACCGGCGAAAAAACTTATATAGAATTGAAGGAAGAATGCAAGCTGAGACCTGTGACCGACGACATGGCCATGTGTCCGCCAAAGCTTCAGAATGACAGCAGAAAGCTTGTGATCAAAGATGCGGAAGACGGCTGGTTCCTCAGGATCGACCATATCACGCATTATGGCTGCGACCCACATTATGAAAAGGCATGCATCCATCCTCCGGAACCGCTGATATTCCTCAATATTGACGGGGTCCCAGGATCGACCTGCCTGATTTGGGAGCATACACTGAACAGCACCGGTGAAGCCTGTACAAATCCGCGCGTGATCTTGCCCAGACGCCAGGTCGAGGATATCGTCGATGAACCGGTCGAGGTCGATGTCAGGAGCTTTGGCGTCAGAACACCGCCCTGCTTCCGTTTTCAGCCAACCTATGGCATCATAGGCCTGTTCCAGATCCTGCCTCCCGCGGTGGCATGGCTTTGGCGCCTCGTCGCGCCCAGGGGCCATAACAATCCGAGCGTGATCCAGACTTCAGGCATGGGCAGCGAGGGCGTCGGCTCCTACTGGCCGTTTGCGACGGGAAAAATGGTCACACAGGCCAATCTGCTGCTTGAGCAGATCCTCAATACGACTTCGACACGATATGTGTTGATCCCCAACCAGCATATCGGCGCATATAAAGTCGGTTTCATGCCGCAATGGGTCGCCCGGGAATATATTGCGCGCAGGGGCAGCGCGAAATTCAAGCCTGAACAGCTGAAATCAGCGAGATGCCCGCTGTTTGGCTATTCGCTCGAAACGTTGAAGCTGGATGGGACATATATCCCGATGGCTTTTCTGCAGCCTGAAACTCAAGGCGAGATCGGAACCGAAGGCTATGACAAGGGCGCAAAGATATTAACGAATTTCTTCAAAGAGGAACTAAAAAAATACATGACACCGGAATTGGATCCGCTGGGTCGGCAAATAATCGATTACTGCCTGCGTGACGCCTCTTCTGACGAATACTGCGATCTGATCCCAATGCGATATTGATTCTATCCATTAGCGACGCCGCCCGGAAAACCGTTACGGTTTTCCGGGCGGCGTGTTTTTTTATCGATATAGACTATAGAACTGGGTCTCAGATCCTGTCCAGCGCCTTCAGAATGCCATACAGTATCGATACTGGCCTGGGAGGACAGCCAGGAATGTAGACGTCCACCGGAACGATACAGTCGATGCCGTTCCTTGTCGCGTACAGATCCTTGAATATTCCTCCACTGCAGGCGCAGGCGCCGACAGCCACGACTATTTTCGGATCCGGCGCAGCGTTGTATGTCTTGACCAGCGCCTGCTCCATATTCCTTGATACCGCGCCCGTGACCAAAAGCATGTCGGCATGCCTGGGAGAAGGGACAAAATGCATTCCAAGGCGCTCGATATCATTGAATGGATTGTTGAGACCATTGACCTCATAATCGCAGCCGTTGCAGGATCCCGAATCCACTTCCCTGATCTGGAGGCTACGCCCCAGGACCTTCTGTATTTTCTCTTCAAGCTGACTTTCGATTATTTTATATGGAAGGTCCAAGGTCATGCGTTCATCAACAACGAGAGGCGAGCATCTGAGTTCTCCTCTATCCTTCACCGCCATTTCAAATTTATCCGTCACGCTGATCGCTGAAGCCGGGCATATTTCTGCGCAAAGCATGCAGAAAACGCACTCGTCATAATTGATGCCTACGCCTTGCCCGGATTCGTTCCGCACGATGGCAAAGGATGGACAACGGCTGATGCAAGCGCCGCAGCCTGTGCATTTGTCATGGTCTATCTGAGGACTTGACGCAAAGAAAGCCGTATCGAGCTTCTTTTGCGGATAATCCAGAGTAAGCCTTGGATATTTGGCAATTTTCCTGATAACCTTAAACATATTCCCCTCGCTTATAAATCATTTCCCGCGTACGACAAATTGAAACTCTTGTTGATCAGCGGAAAATCGGGCACCACATTGCCCTTGACCGCATGGCAGAGCGCCGGCCAGTTGCAGAAGGACGGCGTTCTGATCTTATATCGGAACAATGTGTCGTTTTCTCCCGTCATGATCCAGTGTATATTTTCGCCCCTCGGCGCTTCCGTCATTCCAAAGGAGCACCGGTATGGGCTCAGTTCGCCGATCGGCTCGATAACAGCGCCCCCGGGCATCGACTCCAGCGCCCGGATCATCAGATCGATGGAAGTGAAGCACTCCCTGATCTTGACATTCATTCTGCCGCTGACGTCGCCGCTGTTTCCGCTTGTATCGGGCATCTCGAATCCGAGTTTCGCATAGGCA
>DIEM01000036.1 GCA_002418625.1 Firmicutes bacterium UBA5774 | reverse complement strand
AGCCGAGTGCTCCACCATTGAGCTACCTTGGAATACTCGCGCCATGCTCTACACGGCAAGTGTTATTATAATATGATTCCGCCCTAAATGTCAATACAATTATAGGGTTTTTTATATCCCGGGCGCCAGGTTTTTTTCGCCCTGGCGCCGGGGTTGCCATTTTAGATGATTTACGGTTCATCCCTTGGATAAAGTGCTGTTCAAGCGAGTTCTGCCATGATCATCAGACCTGCGCCTGTCCGGCCCGGAAAGCCTTGATGTTGAGTTCTTCAAAGCCCTTCTTGACATTGTCCCTGATCACCTGTTCCCAGTCGATGCCCGGAATATCAAGCGCTTTGACGAGGGCGCCGAGTAATACAACATTCATTATTTTGGAGTTGCCGAGCTCTTTGGCCACATCAGCCGCTTTGAAAACGGCTACGTTGGCTTTCCCTGCCAATTCCTCGATGATGCCGTCGGGATAGGTTTCCTTGCCCATCAGGATCGGCGCCGAAGGGATCTCATAATCGTTGATGACCATCTTTCCGCCTTTTTTCAGGTATTCAATCCAGCGGAGCGCTTCCATTTTTTCGAAGGCGACGATCAGGTCGGCTTCGCCTTTGCCGATGATCGGAGAGAACACCTGCTTCCCGAAGCGTATCTGGGTGCTCACATTGCCGCCGCGCTGGGACATGCCGTGGACCTCGGACATTTTGACGTCATAGCCGGCTTCCACAAGGCCCGAGGACAGGATCTTGCTTGCGAGGATCGTTCCCTGTCCGCCGACGCCTACCAGAAGTATGTTTTTAACATCGCTCATCTATCGCACCTTCCTTTCTATGGCATCGAAGGGGCAGACCTGCATGCAGACGGCGCAGCCGGTGCACATGGTTGCGTCGATCTCTATGATGTCTCCGGAATGGATAGCCGGGCAACCGGTCCTGACGCAGGTCTTGCATTTCCTGCATTTAGTCTGATCGATCTCGCAGACCTTGGGGCTCAGATCGAATTCCTTCTTGTCCTGTTCACTGAATTTTTTCAGGATGCAAGGCCATTTGGCGATGATCACCGTGGGCTCATCCTTGCCGAGCGCATCATTGAGCGCCGCTTTCGTTTCCTTTAAATCGATCGGATTGACAGTATATATATTTTCCTGTTTGATGCCGATAGCCCGGCAAAGCATGACAAGGTCGACTTCCACCGTCGGATCGCCCATGAGCGTGAACCCGGTCCCCGGATTTTCCTGGTGTCCGGTCATTCCGGTGATCCTGTTGTCAAGGATCGCCGTGACGCAATTCCCCTTGTTATAGACGATGTCCATCAGTCCTGTAATGCCTGAATGGAAGAAGGTGGAATCTCCAATGACGGCTACGACCTTGCGGTCGATGCCCGCGTTTGTGAAAGCCTTGGCGGCTCCATGCCCTGCGCTGATGCTGGCGCCCATGCAGATGCAGGTGTCCATGGCCTGCAGCGGCGGCGCAGATCCCAGCGTATAGCAGCCGATATCGCCGCTGATCATCACGTTCTTCTTCTTGCTGAGCACCTGGAAAAATCCGCGGTGCGGACATCCGGCGCACATGGTCGGCGGCCGGCCGACCGCCTTCGTTTCCGATGAGACCGTCTCGCCGGTAATGCCAAACACGGCCTGACGTATGACATCCGTATTAAGCTCATCCATTTCGGGAATGACCGCCTTGCCAACACAATCAATGCCTGCCATTCGGATCTGGTTTTCCATATAAGGATCCATTTCCTCGATGACATACAATTTGTCGACCCTGGACGCGAAATCCCTGATCATCTCCATCGGGAGCGGATAAGTCATGCCGAGTTTCAGATAGGACGCTTCGCTGCCGAAAACCTCCCTGGCATATTGATAGGCGACTCCGGCGCTGATGACGCCGATCGCTTTGCCATTGTATTCCGCCTTGTTGATTTCCGCAGTATTGGAATAGGCTTCCATGGCCTTGATCCTGTCGATGAGCTTCCTGCGCATGACCTTGCCGTTTGCCGGCGTCGCCACGTATTTGGGGATATTCCGCTCATAAGGCTTCATCGCCACGTCGATCCTGTCCTCTAATTCTACGAGGCTCTTGCTGTGGCAGATCCTCGTCGTGACCCGCAGCATAACCGGTGTGTCGAATTGCTCGCTGAGAGCGAAGGCCAGCTTCGTGAAATCCTTGGCCTCCTGGCTGTTCGAAGGCTCCAGCATCGGTACGCGGGCAAAGGACGCATAATTCCTGTTGTCCTGCTCATTCTGGGAGCTGTGCATGCCGGGATCGTCCGCGGAAACAAGCACGAATCCGCCGTTAGTCCCAGTATAGGCGAAGGTGAACAGCGGATCCGCCGCAACATTCACACCCACATGCTTCATGGCACAAAGCGATCTGGCTCCTGCCACGGCAGCTCCGACAGCCGCCTCCATGGCGACCTTTTCGTTCGGCGCCCATTCGCAATAGATCTTGTCCTTGTAAAGGACCACGTTCTCGAGTATCTCGGTGCTCGGCGTTCCGGGATAGGCGGAGGCGAAAAGCGCTCCAGCCTCGTAGGCGCCGCGGGCAATGGCTTCATTGCCGGTCATCAGTTCTTTCATAACATACCTCTTCTGAATATTATTGGGATCGGCGGATCTAGGGTTGGACCAGCTCCGCCTTGTCCTTATATTTCTTGGCGTTCACTTTATCGCCGACCTGCTCGTAGCAGTTGGCCAGCTCCAGCATGGTCTGGTGCTGTGAAGGCTTGACGGCGAGGACCTTCTTGAACATTTCGATGGCCTCCGGCATTCTGTTTGTCCTGCTGTAGCCGACTCCCAGAAAGAAATAGAGATTCCACCAATCCGGATCCGTTCCCAGAAGCGACTCCAGGATCGCGATCCCTTCCGTCCATCGTCCTCGCTCTATGGCTGTATAGCCCTTTTCAAACAGGACCGGCTTTTCGATCCTCTTGAGCCTTTGCCGGATCTCGCTTTTATCCTTGAAATGCTTGCTGTACCTCAGGAATTGGTTCCAGACGATCTGGGCCTTTATATACAGTCCTGCGTTGATGTACTGGTAGCCGAGAAAATAGTAGGCCTGGGCGAAGCTTGGATGCTTTTCCACGGTCATTTCGAGAGCCCAGGTGGCTTCGGCCTTGAAATCCATCACGTATTCGGGATCCTCGCTCTTTGCGTACATATGTCTGCAGACACGCCCGTAATTGTAGATCGCGTCAAGATTGTCCTCTTCGATGACGAGAGCGGCCCTTAGATGGATCGCCGCCTTTTCAAGCTGCTCCTGTTCGGCAAAATCCAGCCCTTGTTTGATGACGGATTTCAGGATCTTGAAATTGAAGACCTTCATGAACTCGATATACTTCTCCCGGTATTTGAAATTGATGTCTGCGCCAATGACAAAGACCATGCCCTCGGCGACATTGTCGAATTTCAACCCCTCTGCCCTGATGAACGCTTCTGCCGCTTCCTTTCGGACCGGTACAGGAACGCCTCTCATGAAATCGATCTTGCCGGATTTCTTGATGTAGCCTTCATTGAATTCAATGAAAATGAACTCGTCAAGCACATGTTTGAAATATTTTCCCACTTTGTCCTGCATGCGTCTCTTTCCTAACCGGGAATCAGCAGATTTCCCAGCCCTTTCTTTCAAATTTTTTGACAGCCTCCGGGTTCATGGACGACGCCATGTCCCATTGCAGCAGCTCCCTGATCTTGTCCCGAACGCCTTGCTGATGGCGTTCCTTCCATTCCGCGTACTTCATGAAGATCCTGTAGAGATCCTCTTTTTTATGGGATTTATGCTGATAGCCCTTCAGGTAATAGAAGCTGGCAAGCTCCTCATAGAAATCAAAGGGCGTCGCCGCGAGAAATACCGTCGCGTAGGACAGGGTATCCCTGAAGCCTTTCCTGTTGTAATAGAGCTCCAGGATATTCTCCGCCATTTTGAGCCGCACCATGTCGCCGGCGGAAATAAAAATATTGGAAATCACCTCGTAAGGTGCCTTTTCCCTATAAATATAACGGTACTGCTCGACCTGTTCCCGGATCGGGGAACCCTTCAGCAGTTTCAGGAAGCCCAGCTGCAGATGGTCGGGCTTCAACGCATAGACCTCATTGAACGAGTTTCTGAAGCTTGAATAATCCTCGAAGGGCAATCCTGCGATCAGATCGAGATGCAGGTGTGCGTTTTCCGTTTCCATGATTTTTTCAACATTGTATTTCAGCTTGCTCCAGTCCGTTTTGCGGTCGCAGGCGTCCAGCGTCCTCGGATTGGTAGACTGAACACCAATTTCAAACTGGAACAGACCTTTTCTGGCTGTTTTCAGAAGCTGCAGGAATTGCTGGCCGATCAGGTCGCCGCAAAGCTCGAAATGAAAATTGGTCACGCCATTGTCATTTGCAATGATATATCTGATGATCTCGTTGGAACGGTCCTGATCCCAGTTGAAGGTCCTGTCTATGAATTTGACCTGCATGACCTTGTTGAACAGAAAATAGTCCAGCTCCGACTTGACCCGGTCCATGCCAAGGGCACGCATGCCCTTTTCGATCGACGACAGGCAATAGGCGCACCGATACGGACAGCCTCTGGACGATTCATAATAGATGACCTTATCCGTTTCCAGCGGCAGCATCGCATAGGGAAATTCCAGCTGGTCCATGCCGACTTGGCTCGGCTTTTCATTGACGTAGATCTTGCCGCCCTGCCTGTAGGTCAGGCCAGGAATGCCGCTGAGCTCCGCGTCGCCCTCGTGCATTGTGTCAAGCAGACGCGCGAAGGGCAATTCGCCTTCTCCAGCGATGACGATATCAATAAAGGGATTTTCCTTCAGGAATTCCGCCGTGTCGAAGCTGACCTCCGGTCCGCCCGCGACGATTCTTGTCTTCCAATTGGCCTTCTTGATATTTTCAGACAAGCCAAGGACGCGCTCCACATTCCAGATATAGCAGGAAAAACAGACGACGTCATAACGCCCTCTGATAATTTCGGTAAAAATATAGTCATCATCATTATTGACCGAAAATTCCTTGATATCGATCGCCTTGCGATGGCTGCCTGCCGCCGAATACAGATATTTCAGCGCCAGATTGCCATGGATATATTTGGAGTTCAGAGTCGTCAATAACAGCCGCATCCTTCACCTCGAAGCTTATTGAATCGTTTTCCCTAAAGCATTCTGAACCGTTCGTCCTTGAGCAGCCCGGTATCGGCCATGGCCTGCTCGATCCTGGCCAGCAGCTGATCCTTGTCCCCGGGCAGGTCGCCCTTCAGAGACAGGTAATTGGAAGCATGGTTGCTTCGGAACACGCTGACGCGTTTCAAATTGATATGCCGAATCATTTCATAGGTCTCTGCCAGCACTTCCTCGGGCGACAGAAGTTCAAAAGCGCCGGAGCTGATATCGTCGTAGAGCTCCGTCCCCGGCTCCACCATCAGGGTAAGGAGCCCAATATAGGATGGCTCCATTTCCGTTATGACGCGTCCGGTTTCCCTGGCATGCTCCTGCCAGAGCCGCTTCCCGCCAATGCCGGATATGAACGTGACGGACGCCTTGATGCCTGAAGCCTCCAGCTTCCGGCCCGCTTCGATCATCTGCTCAGGCGTGACGCCTTTTTTGATCGCCTTCAGGATATCGGCGCTGCCGGACTCGACGCCCATATAGGCGATGCCGAGGCCGTTTTCATAAAGCTCCCGCAGCTCCTCCGGTGTCTTGCGCAGCACATCCTGGGGCGAGGCATAGATACCGACCCGCCCGCATTCTGGGAACACGCTTTTGATATGTTCAAGGATGCGCAGCAGATCCTTGTTTTTCAGCACCAGAGCGTCTCCGTCGGCCAGGAATATTTTATCGACCCGCCTGTAACTGCGCCTTGCCGCATCAAGATCCTCAAGAACATCCTCTATCCTGCGGATCCTGAATTGCTTGTCCTTGAACATGCTGCAGAATGTGCATTCATTATGGGCGCATCCGATGGTTGCCTGGATGATCAGGCTGTAGGCCTCGCTTGGCGGCCTGTATATGTTTCCTTCGTATCTCATTGAACTCCCCTTTTCCCCCTGTCATATGCCCCGAGGGCAGTTACATTTTTTCCGGTGTTTCCATACCCAGCAGCTTCAATCCGTTGCGAATGGTTTGCATGGCAGCGTAGACCAGAAGCACCTTCGCCTTTTTTTCCGCCGGATCCGGGACCAGGATATGCTCGTCATGATAAAACCGGTTGAAAGCTTGGGCGATGTCGACGATATGTCTCGTCACGATGGACGGCTCATATCGCTCGGCAGCTTCAATGACGATCTCCGGAAAACGGTAGATCAGCTTTGTCAGCGCGTAGGCGCTGTCCGTGGTGATCAGCTTGAAATCAACGCCCTGAAGCATTTCATCCGGGTTCGAAACGCCGGCGTTGCGCAGCACACTGCAGCTCCTGGCATGGGTATACTGAACGTACGGACCGGTCTCGCCCTCGAAATTGAGGACTTTGTCCCAGGAAAATACATAATCCTTGATCCTGCCGTTTGACAATTCCTGAAAGATGACAGCGCCAATACCGACTTGCTTTGCCGTTTCGTCTATATTCTCCGTATTGACATTCTTTTCCCTGATGATGTCTTTGGTCTGGTCGACCGCCCTTCTGAGGACCTCCTCCAGATAGACGACCCTGCCTTTTCGTGTGGACATGGTTCCTTCCTCGAGGCTGACAAGCCCGAACGGGATATGGATGCACTGCTTCGCCCAGTCAAAGCCCATGAGCTCGATGACCTTTATCCACTGCTGGAAATGCAGGTTCTGCTGGGAAGCGACCACATATATATTCTTATGGAAATCATACGTTTCTTTTCTGTAGACCGCAGCCGCGATATCGCGCGTGATATAGAGCGTGGATCCATCTTTTTTCTTGATTAGGGCCGGCGACATGCCATAAGGCTCCAGATCGACGATTTGGGCGCCTTCCGATTCCTTCAGAAGCCCTTTTTCATTCATGATGTCGACGACCTTGTCCATCTTGTCGGAATAGAAGCTTTCGCCGGCATAGGAGTCGAATTCTATACCGAGCATTCCGTAGACACGGCTGAATTCCTTGAGGCTGACGTCCCTGAACCATTGCCAGAGCGCGACTTCTTCCGGAGCTCCGCTCTCGAGTCTCGTGAAGACCGCGCGGGCCTCATCCTCCAGCTCGGGGTGGGCTTCGGCTTCCTCGTGGAATTTGACATAATAGCCGAGCAGCGTCTTGATCGGCTCATTTTCCACATCTTCCTTGTTGCCCCATTTCCTGTAGGCGGCGATCATCTTGCCGAACTGGGTTCCGTAGTCGCCGAGATGATTGATCCTGACAGTGTCATAGCCCAGGAAATGATAAAGCTTGTAGATGGCGTTCCCAATCACTGTGCTCCTGATATGGCCTATATGAAAAGGCTTCGCGATGTTTGGCGAAGAGAATTCCACGATTACTTTCCTGTTTTGCCCGATATCCGTGCTGCCAAATCGGTCTTTCATGCCTGCGGCCTCAGTCAGCGTCGCCTCGGTGAATACGGCTTTGCTGACAAACATATTGACATAGGCGTTGACGTTTTCCACCTTTTCGAACATAGTCTGATCCGACAGCTTTTCAGCCACGTCTGCAGCGATCATCGGCGGCGCCTTCCTGAGAGTCTTGGCAAGACGGAAACACGGGAATGCATAGTCTCCCATCCTGCTGTCCGTCGGTATTTCGATCATGCCTGCGATTTCCTCCGTCGAGAGGCCTTCGATGATATTGCCTAGAAGCTGAGCTATTTCTTTCCTGAAATCGATCATATCCGATCATTGTACGGCCGGCCGATGGTATCCACCGCCATGCCATACACTCCTTTCTGTTAAATAATTAAACCTGTCCGGATCCTATAGATCCTCTTCGGTCAGGACTTCTATCCCTTTTTTCTTAAGATAGGCGGCAGTCACGCCGTCGCCCGGAACAACTGTATGTGTAAAAGTGCCGTCATAGATCAGGCCGCAGCCGCAGGACGGGCTTTTTGCCTTGAGGATGGCTTTTTCGATGGGCTGCCCCAGCTCCGCGGCCCTCTCGCAGGCCAAGGCATAGGTTTTCTCGGCGCCCTTGATAAAGCCCTCGGTCACATCCTGCCCGAGGTCGTTGTAGACACGGCCGTCGCGGAGCTCCGCCGGAGGCCTTGGTGTCGGAAAACCGCCGAGCTCTTCCGGGCAGACGAGGATATGATCTTTGCCTGCTATTAGCGAAAGGACCCTCGCGTCGTCGGTCGATCCTCCGTTATATTTGCATTTTACGCCTGCAAGGCAGCCACTGACGATATACATAGACTCCTCCTGTACGCCTTTAAAAATCCCTGATCGTTTTCAGGACCTTCGGAGCAGAGATCAAAAACCATGGTGCGAACTTCTGCGGTTCTGAAACCAGCTGCTTTTCCAGCTCCTCGAATTCGACCCAGGCCAGCTCCTCGATCTCGGCCGGATTGGGGCTCAGCTTGCTGAGATCCAGCTGTTCGACCTCACCGTCGGACAACGGGTATTCGCCGGTAAATACATGGTCGTATTCGTATTCATAAAGGCCCTTTGCGAATTTATAATAGTATATGAATGAAAATGATTCCTTAATGTGCGCATCCAGCCCCACTTCCTCCCTGAGTCTCCTCTTGGCGGCCGACATTGTGTCTTCGCCGTCTCTGGGATGGGAACAGCAGGCATTGGCCCATAGGCCGCCCGAATGATATTTGTCATAAGCGCGCCGCTGCAGCAGCATTTTGCTGCCTGAATAGATGAACACGGAAAAAGCGCGGTGAAGCAGCCCTTTACTGTGTATTTCCTCTTTTGTCGCAGTGCCGGTCTGCTTGTTGTAAATGTCGACTGTGATCAATAGATCTTCCATTTTTGCTCACTCCTTCTATGCTGCTACTTTAGGTACACGACCGTCACGCCGTCTCCGCCCTCGTTGTAATTTCCGCGTCTGAAGCTCTCCACATGCTTGTGCCTCTTAAACATCTGCTGCAGGCCCGATCTCAGGATGCCTTCGCCGCGGCCGTGGATGATCGTGACTTCTTTCAGCCCTGCCATGAAGGCGTCGTCCAGATATTTGTCCACATCCATGGAGGCGTCGTCGAGCGCCATGCCCCTGACACTGATACTTGTTCCGATCGTCTGGGACTTGCTTCGGTACAACTCGCCGAAGCGGCCTTTCCCACTGTCATCCTTTGATATAGTATCGCCTATTTTGGCGATATTTTCAATATTGACGTTTATTTTCATCAAGCCGACCTGGACCTGCACTTCATGCCTGTCGTCGGGCAGTGTGATCAGCGTGCCCTCCCGGTCCAGGCTCACGACTCTGATCCGGTCTCCCGCATGCAGTTGTTCGGGGTCTACCGGCGCCGCATTAGGGTTCTTCTGAAGCTTTTCCTGATATTTTTCCGAAGCGCCGCGGATGCGTTTTCTGATATCCTCCTGCCTTCGGTTTCGGTCGGTTGTATCTTTGTTTTTTTCCAGCTCGCGCAGCTCTTTCTGTACCGTATCGGCGAATTCCCTGGCCTCTTTGATCAGATCCCTTGCCTCCTCCTTCGCCGCGGACAGGACTTTTGTTTTCTGCTCCTCCATCTTCGCCTTCTGGCGCTCCATCTCTTCCTTCATCTTCTTCATCTGGATGTTGAGAAGGATCGCTTCGTCCCGTTCGGCCTCGGCGGCTTTCCTATCCTGCTCGATGGTTTCCAGAACATCTTCGAATTGGAGCTGTTCGGCGCTGATCAGCTCACGGGCATTATCGATGATCTTTTCAGGCAAGCCTAGTTTTTTAGATATTTCAAAAGCGTTGGACCTTCCCGGCGTACCGATGGTGAGCCTGTACGTCGGACTCAGCGTTTCAACATTGAACTCCATCGATGCGTTCTCGACGCCCGGCGTCGCTAGGGCATATTTCTTGAGCTCCGTATAATGGGTCGTCGCCAGTGTCCTGGTTCCTCTCCTATACAAATGATCCAATATGGATATCGCGAGAGCGGCGCCTTCGGCCGGATCGGTCCCGGCGCCCAGCTCGTCGAGCAGCGCCAGCGTGTCCCTGTCCGATTCGCCGGTGATGCCGACGATATTGTTCATATGGGACGAGAACGTGCTCAGGCTTTGCTCAATGCTCTGCTCATCTCCTATATCGGCGAATATCTTTTTGAAAACCGGCAGGTCCGTCCCCTCCTCCGCAGGCACATGGAGCCCGCTTTGGGCCATGAGCTGGAACAGTCCGACGGTCTTGAGCGTTACCGTCTTGCCGCCGGTATTCGGTCCGGTGATGACAAGCGTGGTATAGTCCTTTCCAAGGCTGATATTGATCGGAACGACTTGGCTCCGGTCTATAAGCGGATGGCGTCCGTTGCGGATGCGCAGATAACCCGTATCGTTGATTCGAGGCTCGGACGCCTTGTATTTAACTGAAAATTTCCCTTTTGCGAAAATAACATCCAGTTTGACGAGCAGCTCCTGATTATTGATCAAATCCCTCGATACCTCACCGACCTCCGCCGACAGCTCCGCCAGGATCCTGTCTATCTCGTCCCGCTCCTTCAGCTCCAGCTCGCGCAACTCGTTGTTGAGGTCCACGATGGCCTGAGGTTCTATGAAAAGCGTCGCCCCCGTCGAGGACTGATCATGGACGATACCCGGGAAATTCCTCTTGTATTCCTGCTTGACAGGTATGACGTAACGTCCCTGGCGCACCGTAAAAAGAGCATCCTGAAGCATGGTCTTGTTGGACGCCGAGCTGATGATCGCGGACATTCTGCTTCTGATCGCCTCGTTCTGGCGCTGCATCCTGCGGCGGATGTCATGGAGCGCAGGGCTGGCCGCATCCGCCATTTCATCCTCGGAAGCGATGCAGCGGTCGATCATCTCCTCGAGCTTCCTGTGAACTGAAATCACCTCGGCGATGCCCTTGATGATTTCGATATCGTCAAAGTCGACCTTCAGAAAACTCACGGCGTTCCGCGCGATCTGCAGGTCATAGAGTATCTCCAGAAGCTGCTTCATCGTCAGCACGCCGCCTTTATCGGCCTTGACGGCATAGTCTCCGATATCATAAAAGGAACCTAAAGGCAAGGCTCCTTTCCTGACTATGACCGACGCCGCCTCCGTGGTCTCGGCCTGGATCTCACGGATCCGGTACGGCAAGACGCTGGGCGTCAGCTCAGACAGGATTTTTTTGGCCATGCTCGAAGCCGCCTCGTTTGTAAGCATTTCGATGATCTTGTTGTATTCCAGTACGCGAAGTGTTTTTTCGTTCATTGTGCTCCTGATCGTTATCCTAATCCATCAATTTCTTGCATCGGTCGAGTTCACCCTTCAACTGGATGTTCTCCATTTGAAGGTCGAAGAAACTGTTTTCCATTTCCTTGCATTTTTCCGTCAATTCCCGCAGCTCTGTAGAAGCGAATTCCTTGGATTCCTCCTGGGCTTTCACGCGCTCCATGAGATCCTCGTTCTTGTTAATCACACTGCCGTATTTGGCCTGCAGCTCGTTGTGGGCCTCCGTGAGCTCTTTGATGCGCCTGTCCCGTTCCGCGAGAAGGTTCTGGGCCTCCTGATACTGCTCGACGCTGGCATGGGCATCCTCCTTGTATTGGATAAAGCTGTTCTTGGCCTCGTCCCACAATTGGACATAATGCTGCGTATCCTTGACCAGCCTCTGGTTTTCGCGCCTGGTCTCCTCGATTTCTTCCCTGGTTTTGAAATATTCATCCGCAATGTTGACGGCTGCGAGGACCGCCAGCGACGACAGCGGGCACGAAGTCAATCCCTGTGAAATTTCCTGCATCTTTGCATCGACGTAACCTGCGACCTTGATCATGCGTTCACGGTCGGAATCTCCGGACAGCACATAGTCCTGACCGAATATTTTCACACTGACCCTGACCTTCTGTTCCATTTTAGACTTCCTCCTTAAATATCCCTTAAAACCGCGTTGAGTTTATTCTTCAGCGCTTCAAGCACATTATCGTGGACTCTGGCGAGTTCCTCCTCCGTCAGCGTTTTGTGAAGGTCCCTGTAAGTAAGGTTGTATGCCACGCTCTTATGTCCTTCCCGGACCTGTTTGCCTCTGTATATATCAAAGAGCTCGACTTTTTCAAGCAGCGGGCCCGCGGATTCCAGAATGACGCTCTCGATGGCCGAGACGTTGATGTTTTCTTCGACAAGCAGCGCGATGTCTCTGGACATGGCCGGGTATTTCGGCAGCGGCACATACAGGTGTTCTGTATTCGCCAAGGCAAAGACCTTTTCCAGATCGATTTCGCAGCTGTATATCCTGGTATCGATGCCATAGCGCTCCGCCGTGTCAGGGTGGATCTCCCCGATCGTTCCGAGACGATCATTGCCTGCCATGATCCCGGCGCATCTTCCCAGATGATAGACCGGCAAAGTCATATCCGCGACATAGTCGATTCCTTTGACGCCCAGCTTGACGAAAAACTCTTCGATGACGCCTTTCAGTGTAAAGAAGGTCTCGCCCTGCCCGTAAGCGCCCAGACAAAGGTGATCGCTTTCAGCTGGGAGCCCCGAAGGATCCGATTTATTTTCCAGAAATACGTTGCCTATTTCAAAAGCCTTGACTTTTGCGATATTTCTCGAGTAATTTCTGCCGAGGACCTCCATCATGTTCGGCAGCAGCGTGGTCCGCATGACGCTCGTGTCTTCCCCCAGCGGGTTCAGCAGCCTGATCGTCTTTCTGGCTTCCGAATCGGCGGGGATGTTGACGGCGTCCAGCCCTTTGGGATTGGCGAAGGAATAGGTCTGGATCTCGTTCATTCCAAGAGCGACAAGCGTTTCCCGTGTCATATCCCTGAGACGGCGCTTATCGGACAGCTTCGCTGCAACGACGCCGCTGGGCAGCGTGACCGGAAGCTTGTCATAGCCGTAGATTCTGGCGATCTCCTCGACAAAATCGATTTCCTCCAGCAGATCCTGCCGGACTGTCGGCGGCGTCACGAGGATCTTATCCTCTTTGACAGCGGTCCTCATCTCGAGCCTCTGAAGGATGTGCTCCATCTCGGCCGCTGTCAGGTCGACGCCAAGCAGCATATCGATCCTGGCCGGCCTGATCTCCAAGGTCCTGGGCGCCAGAACAGCCGGATAGACGTCGACCGCGCCGCCGACCACCGTGCCGGCTCCAATTTCCTCGATGAGCCGGCAGACGCGATCCGCCGCAGCATGGCACAGATTGGCGTCGATGCCCTTTTCAAAACGTGCGGAAGCCTCCGTGCGCAGCCCGAGCCTCTTGGACGAGCTTCTGACATTATCTCCGTTGAAATTGGCTGATTCTATGAGGATCGTCGTCGTATCGTCCTTGATTTCGGAATTCATGCCGCCCATGATGCCAGCGATCGCGACAGCCTTCTCGCCATCGTTGATCATGAGAGTGTCGTCTGTCAGCGTTCTCTCGTTGCCGTCCAGCGTCGTGAAAATCTGACCCTGAGCCGCAGTGTCCACGATGATGCGCCCGCCCGCGAGATCCCGAAGGTCGAAGGCGTGCAGCGGCTGACCGTATTCGAGCATGACATAATTCGTGATATCGACGATATTGTTGATCGGGCGCATGCCCGCCGTAATGAGCCTTCTCTGTAGCCACCAAGGGGATTGGGCGATCCGGACATCCTTGACGATTCTTGCCGCATAACGCCTGCAAAGGTCCGGCTTCTTGATTTCTATCGCTATATAGTCGGCCGCGTCACCGGTCTCCTGTCGTACCTTGATATCCGGATACACAAGTCCGGTCTCAAAAACTGCCGCGGCCTCCCTGGCCATTCCCAGCATACTGAGGCAATCCGGCCTGTTGGGGGTGATCTCGAATTCCACAGTCTTCTCATTGAGTCCGATGGTTTCGAAAACATCCTTTCCAAGCGGATACGCCGCATCGAGGATCATGATTCCGTCCTTGCCTCCGGGCGGAATGACCTTGTCATCCATGCCGAGCTCCTTTGCGGAGCACATCATGCCGCAGGATTCCACATCCCGCAGCGTGCCCTTCCTGATGACGGTTCCGTCAGGCAAGACGCCGCCCGGCAGTATGACCGGAACATAAGCACCTTCAAAAATATTCGTCGCGCCCGTTACGATCTGGGTCGTTTCAGTTCCTATATCGACCTGCGCCACAAGCAGTTTGTCAGCGTTGGGATGCTTCTCAATGCTCAGAATCTTGCCGACAACTACTTTTTCGACTCCTTCGCCCATTTTATGGACAGCCTCAATATTCGAGCCGGACATGATCATCCGGTCGCAAAATTCGTCTAAATCCACGGTTATATTCGTATAGCTGGCCAGCCAGCTCATTGGTACCAACATTTGCGCGCCCCCCTATTTGAATTGCTGTATGAAACGCATATCGTTCTCGTACAGCAGCCTGATATCATCTATTTCGTATTTCAGCATGGCGATCCTCTCGACGCCCATTCCGAACGCGAAGCCCGAGAATTTCTCGGTGTCGATGTTTCCGACCTTTAAAACATTGGGATGAACAAGTCCGCAGCCAAGGATCTCGATCCAGCCGCTTCCCTTGCAGACCCTGCAGCCCTTGCCTCCGCATTTGAAGCAGGATACGTCCACCTCGGCGCTGGGCTCCGTGAACGGGAAATGATGGGGCCGGAACTTGGTCCTGATGCCGGAGCCGAACAGCTCCTTGGCAAACGCGTCAAGGGTCCCTTTGAGATCGGCCATCGATATGCCTTCATCCACGGCAAGCCCTTCCACTTGATGAAACATTGGTGAATGGGTGGCATCCGGCGTATCGCACCTGAAACAGCGTCCAGGCGATATGACCTTGATCGGCGGTTTTTCCTTCATGAGCGTCCTGACCTGGACCGGAGATGTCTGCGTCCTCAAAAGGATGCCTTCGGAAAAATAGAACGTATCCGAAAAATCCCTCGATGGATGGTTCGGGCTGGCGTTCAGCGCGTCAAAGTTATTGAATACCGTTTCGACCTCAGGCCCTTCGGCGATCTGATAGCCCATATTCGTAAATATCCTGGATATTTCCTCTATAGTGATCGTGATCGGATGCTTGACGCCCAGAATCGTCCTGACGCCAGGCTCTGTCACATCGATTTTTTCCGTCTTGAATTTTTCAGCTTTTCTCGCTTCCTTCATGGCGGCGAATTTCTCGTCCAGCATGGCCTCGATGCTGCCGCGCACCTCGTTGGCCACCTTGCCGACCGTCTTTCTGTCATCTGCGCTCAGCGAACCCATCATGCGCAGTATCTCGGTCAGTTTGCCCTTCTTGCCAAGGAACCTGACCCTGACCTCTTCCGTCTCTTCCATTGAAGCCGCATTCTTTATATGCTCGCCGGCCTCCTGCAAAATTTCCATCAATTGATTTTGCATAACTATCCTCCAAATTTATTTTGATTTCTGCCTGACTGCCTCATACATCATAATGCCTGCCGCCACTGACGCGTTCAGCGATTCGATCGGCCCGGCCATCGGGATCCGGACAAGATGGTGCGAATGCTCCTGGAAATAACCGCAGGCGCCGCCCGCTTCATTGCCTACGACAAGCGCGATCCTGCCGCGCATGTCTATATCGTACGGCAGCTCCGTCCCTGCCGGCGTCGTGCAGAGAATGCTGTAATCCTTGTTTTTAAGAAGCGCCACGGCTTCCTCCGGAGCGTCCATAGAAATCACCGGCACCCTGAATATGGATCCCGCCGTCGCGCGGACGGTCTTGGGCGAAAAGACATCGCCGCAGCCCTTCATAAGTATAGCTCCGCGGAATCCCGCCGCGTCGGCCGTCCTTAGGATCGTTCCCAGATTGCCGGGATCCTGAAGCCTGTCCAGCACGACCACGTCACCGCTGAAAATATCATATTCAGTATAAACCTTCTTTCCAATAACGCCAAGCATGCATTGCGGCGTTTCCGTATCCGCCAGCTCCCTGAAAAGCGAACTTTCGACAGCATGGACGGGAATGCCTGCTCCGCGAAGCCTGTCCTCCAGCACTCGGGCCTCATGCGTCGCGGAGCGCTCATCCTGATCCATCAGGACAAATTGGATCCCGGCTCCGCATCGCAGCGCCTCATCGATCAGGTTCAGGCCCTCCGCGAGGAATTGTCCGAACTCGTCCCTGTATTTCTTCCTGGCGAGTTTTCTTGCCAGCTTGATCATCCTGTTCTCTTTTGAACTGATTTCTTCCTTCACGCGCCGCTCCGTCCAATACTCCGCCGGACAAATAAAAAGCCGGCAGTTTGATACCGGCTTCTGATTCTCCAATTATTAGATATTCCCCTTATTACCTCCAAGGAAGCTCGGTATATCGAATTCGATCCCTGACATTCCCAGCCCGGCGCCGGCAATCGTCTCTGCTGGTTTTTCCTCTTCCCTGTCCGGATCCTTTCCCTTCGCTTCTTCTGTCTCAGTCGTTCCAAAGATGGGGATGCCGTCATAATTCCTGTCTTCAAATCCGGTCGCTATGACAGTGATCTTTATTTCATCATTCATGTCTTCTTTGATCGACGTTCCAAATATGACGATCGCGTCGCGGTCAGCCGCTTTTTCGATCATGTCCGCGGCCTCGTTGACCTCCAGCATGCCCAGATCGTATCCCCCTGTGATATTCAGCAGGATCGCCTTGGCGCCGTTGATGGATGTTTCGAGCAGCGGACTTTCGATCGCTTCCTTCACGGCTTTGGAAACGCGCTCTTCGCCCGCTCCTCTGCCGACGCCCATGTGGGCCACGCCCTTTTCGCTCATGATCGTCTTGACATCCGCAAAATCCAGATTGATCAGCCCAGCTTCGGCGATCAGGTCCGATATGCCCTGAACACCCTGTTTGAGCACATCGTCCGCCATCGTGAACGCGTCCAGCATGGAAGTGTTTTTCTCCGAGATCTGAAGCAGCTTGTCGTTGGGTACCACAACGAGCGAATCCACATATTTCTTCAGGAATTTGATGCCGAGATCGGCATGGTCCTTCCTTTTTTTGCCTTCAAATGTGAACGGCCTTGTCACGACGCCTACTGTAAGAATGCCGAGATCCTTGGCAGCCTTGGCAATGATGGGTGCCGCGCCGGTTCCGGTCCCGCCGCCCATGCCGACGGTTATGAACACCATATCGGATCCGGTCATGAATTTGATGATTGCGTCTATATTCTCTTCCGCGGCTTTCTGCCCGATCTCGGGATTCGCGCCGGCCCCAAGCCCTCTGGTCAGCTTTTCGCCTATCTGAATCTTAGTCTCGGCCATGGACCCGCTAAGCGCCTGCTTGTCGGTATTGACCGCAATAAAATCTATTCCCTTAAGACCCGCCTCGATCATTCTGTTGACCGCGTTGCTTCCGCCTCCGCCGACGCCAATAACCTTGATCTGGGCGCTGTTTTCTATATTCACTTCAAATTGCAACATAATATGGTACCCTCCCCAAAAAATTCATGTCACACACTATATTGTGTATTATATCATGCGCATACATTATTTGCACGGCTTAATTGGCCGGCATGCCTATTTTTTTAACACATATCTGTCCAGAACGATCCTTCTTATGACGCCCAGGTTCTGGAACAGCCTGCCGCCGAAAACAAGGATCGCGGCATAATACAAAGGTACGCCGAGGCGGTCTCCAAGATACGCGAGCAGGCCAGCAAGAACGGCATTCAGAAAGAAGCCCGTCGTAAAGATGACCATGTTGTATTTGCCTTCGAGCTGTGCCCTCGCCGCGCCGACGATCGAGTCAAGCGCCGCCAGGAGCGCCATGGTGATGTAAAACGAATACTCCGACGGATACGATATATTCTGGATGAATCCCAGCGAAATGCCGGCCGCAAGACCGACGATGGATGCGATGATCAATTCAATTCCTCCTTTGCGGATCCGTTGACCCGTCGCGCTATTGGACCTTTTCCATATAGCGGTATACTGTACTGTGACCTATTTTCTCAATCAGGATATCTTCCTTGATCTCGACCTCAAATGTCAGCCCATAATCCTTGAGCAGCGCTCCGTAGCCCTCTGCCGCGACCAGCACCGCCGCCATTCTCTTTGAGTCCCCAATGGCTTCTATCCTGAACGGCCTTGCGAAAAACTGGTCGTTGATCCTGACCGTGTAACCGGAGCATGCGATCTCCGTAAAATTCACGATCCTTTGCCCATTGATGGCAATGACCTCCGCGCCCGCCGATTTCAGCTCGTTGACAATGATCAGCAGATCCGCGTCGTGCACGAGAACATTGTTGGGGTCCTCACCGGCGTACAACGGCCTGGTTCCGTCATCTATCGTGACCGATACGCCTTCTCCCCGGGCATCGACGGCGCCGCTGAGCATCCTGTAATAAGCAAGCTCCTGCTCCAGCTTCTCCTTGAACCCGGTGTCGTCCGCCTCGGCCGTTTCAAATTTTTTCAGCTCCTCGAGCTCCGCCGCAGCTTCCTCGATGAGCCTGCCGACATTCTCTATTTCCTTATGTTCGCTTTCTATGGTCGTCTGCAGGTCGCTGATGACCCTTGCCGAAACATAAAGATGCTGCCCATTGGTCATTCTCGCCTGCACCGTAAGCGAAAAACCGACAACCATGCATGCCACGAATATGAAAAATATCTTCGCCTTCATTGCCGCACCACCTATTCGGCCTCGACCGGCTTCGCGTATCTGAATGTTATGACACTGCTGAATCTTGGGATCTCGACTTCCTCGCTCTTCTTGATCTCGACGCGCAGATTGTACCGGTTCTTCATCTGCTCCACGACCCCGAAGCGGATATTCAGCGTGGATTCGATCGTATCGGGGTTGCCGATGGCTTTAATGACATACGGCGGCGCTGTGGGGACTGCGTTGATATTAACGTTCTCTCCCGCCAGACTGATCTCGGTGGTGCTGATGATCCGCTGCCCGTTCACCGATATCGCTTCGGCGCCGGCATCCTTGAGTTTATTGACAAGGCTCAGCAATAATTCGTAATTGTACATGATGACACTGTATTCCTCGCCGGATTCGTCTATCACTTCAGGGTCATTGATCGTGACAGTCACGCCGGGGCCTTTGACATCGACGACGCCGGACGCCATCTTATATTTATCCAGATCGGCCACCAGCCCCTGGACGACGACGTCGTCAGCGGATCTGGCCTGCTTGATCTCTTCCATCTGGGTTTCGAGAGCGATCAATTCCTGCAATATGACTTCCTTTTCAGCACGGACCTTTTTCAGCTCCGTCTCGTATCCCTGGGCTTTCGCAAGCGGAATCAGACCTCCGGGATCCGCTCCCTGGGTCGTCGTGATCTGAACGGACAAGACCAGCCCGATCAGCAATGCTAAAAAACCTGTCAATATGATCCCGCCATATTTTTTCATTGCCGTCTCCTACTCGGGCAGCGGACTGAATGCAAAATATCCGTCGCTGCCCATTTTAATGACTCCGCGTTCTATGCCCTTGCTGTAAAGATCCGTGATCACTTCCTTCAGCTGGGGCATTCCGGCCGAAAGATTTTCAGGCGTCGCCTCGCAGATCAGGCTGTCATATATATACGCCTTGATCACGACGCTGGAAAAGGTGATCCTTTTAAAATAAAGCTCCTGCTCCTCCATCTGCTTGAGCAGCGACAGCGTTCCGGTCAGCATGGCGTTTTCTTCGGCCTCGAGCGGTTCGCCGGTTTCGATCTTCTTGACCGTCATGCCTTCCATGACCGTCAGCTTCGGCTCCACCTTCGCTTTACGCAGCACGATGCCGTCACTGTCAATGATCACATATTCAGAGCGATAAACGACATAAGCGGCTTCTTTGCGCTCCTGGACGGTGATCACGAGTCCATCGGGCAGCTTCCTTGATACCGATGCGTTCTTGATGTAGGGATCCTCGAGAAGCTTGTCCTTCATGGCGCCGGTCCGCTCCGCAAATGTATTTCCGCCTGTTATGGCGCCCGCGATGCTGATGATCTGCTCCGGTGTATAGTAATCGTTGTTTTCAACTGCGATCTCGTTGATATCGAACAGGCTTGAGGTAAAAAAGAAATAGAGGCAGACACCGATGCAAATCAGCAGAATAAGACGCAATAGATAATTTTTCTTTTTTCGTTTTTTCTTTTTCCTGACTTTTATGTCCTTGGATCCATCCATTTGTTTCCGCTTCTTCCTATTGCCAATTACGGTCCCGCCGGCCGCATGGCGCATACCGGCGCCGGGCTCGTACGGGATATCATGCCATAGATTAATATATCATATAATGCGCTTATATATCAAGGTTATCATAGATAATTTCAGCGGCGTCCATGCGTCCCAATTTCCCGCTTTCGCGGCTCATCCTGTTGAGCATTTCCTTGTTGCCTTTAAGACGCATCACCGTATCGAAAAGTTTCATGCCCGTGAGATCCTTTTCCTCCATGATGATTGCGGCGCCGGCGTCCGCCAGGACCTTCGCGTTGAAATACTGATGATTGTTGGCGACGTTCGGCGAAGGGATCAGGATAGACGCCTTTCCGCAGGCGCAGATCTCCGAAACCGTCAGGGCGCCTGCCCTGCTGATCACCAGATCCGCACAGGCAAGATAATCAGGCATGTCGTTGACATATTCGAGTACACTGATATTGTCCCCGGGCGGCAGCGGCATTGCCGCGACCTTTTCCCTGATGCCGGAGTAGTGGGTTTTTCCGGTTATGAAATACAGCCGCAGGCCGCCGATGCCGCCGAACATTCCGATCGCGTCGGCGACAGCGTTGTTGATCGTTTCTGAACCCAGGCTTCCTCCAAAGCACAGTACAACGAAATCCGTCGCTCCGATGCCAAATTTTTCCCTGTTTCCGCTCAAGCTGCACCGCAAAAAATCCTTTCGGATCGGATTTCCGGTCAGTACGATTTTATTTTGATCCTTAAAATATTTTCGCGATTCCTCGAAGCTGATAAAAACCTTGTGCGCATGTTTCTCGAGCATTTTGTTTGTGAGGCCGGGCAAGGCATTCTGCTCATGGATAAAGGCCCTGACGCCTCTTTTCCCTGCTGCGCGCACGACCGGGCCGCATACATAGCCGCCGGTGCCGATCACGATATCAGGCCTGAAACGTCCGATGATCTCATTGGCCTGCCTGATGCCGGCCAGCAGATCCCTGATCGTCCTGATGCTTTTCAGCGGATTCTTCCTGTTGAAGCCCGAAACTTCAATGAATTCTATAGGATAGCCGTGATGCGGCACGATATCCTTTTCCATTCCCCTGCGCGTTCCGACGAAAAGGATCTCCGCATCCGGATGCCTTCGCCTTATTTTATCCGCTATTGTGATCGCGGGATAAATATGGCCGCCGGTCCCGCCGCCGGTCATGATGATCTTCATTTTTGCACCTTCTTTTTAGAATAACTCGATATGTTCAGCAATATGCCCATGGACGCCATGAATATCAGCAGGGAGTTCCCTCCCCAGCTGATGAAGGGCAATGCGATTCCGGTCGGCGGCATCGACGATGTCACGACGGCGATATTCAGCATGACCTGGACCGCGACCATGATCGTGATGCCGGATGCCAGCAGCATGCCAAACAGATCCGGAGCGTTCAAGGCTATATGGACGCCTCTGTATACCAGAAACATGAATACGACGATCAGCAGCGCGCAGCCGACAAAGCCGAGCTCCTCGCCTATGATCGCGAAAATGAAATCGTTCTGAGGCTCAGGCAGGTAAAGCGTCTTCTGGATGCTTTTTCCGAGTCCAACACCGAAGAGGCCTCCGGAGCCGAGCGCGAGAAGCGACTGTACGACCTGCCATCCATCCCCCCTCGGGTCGGCGAAAGGATCTGTGAATGTAGTAAAACGCCTCAGCCAGTATCCGTCACTGTCACTGAAGATCAGGAACAGGATCCCCGCTATCCCGATGCCGCCGACCGTAATAAGATAAAAGACGTTCAAGCCTGCGACGAACATGATTCCTGCAATTATAAAGCACACCGTGATGGCCGTGCTGAGATTGGGCTGCATGATGATGAGCCCCGCAAACAGGGCCATCAGGCCAAGCATCGGAAGCACGCCGTGTGTCAGGGATTTGATCCTTGAAGGCTTCCCGGCATAAAAGGCCGATACGTAGATGATGACGGCAATTTTCGCGAGCTCTCCCGGCATGACGGTGATCGGTCCGATCTTGAGCCATCGGACCGCGTAGTTCAATTCGAGGCCCAGGGGGGTAAATACGAGGAAAAGCAGCACTAGGCTGATGATGATGATGCCGCCGGACCACTTTTTATAAACACGATACGGCAGATAGCTGGTAAACAGCATCGCCAATAGACCGAGCCCGGCCCATTCGATATCGCGGATCAGATAATGAAAGGCGTTGCCTTGTTTATCGAGCGCATCATAATAGCTTGAGCTGAACACCATGATAATGCCAAAGACAACAAGCCCGATCACCGTGGCGAACAGCATGAAGTCCCCGGGGCCTTTTGCAGTCCTGCTCTCTTTGCTATTCAGACCGTACCCGGCCCGTGCCGTCAGGCTTTCTCCTTCAGCGGATTGAAGCGTCCAGCCGTTGGCGGACCTCGGAGGCCTTTTTTCAAGTTTGCTCGAACGCATATCATTTCTCCAGATTTCTGACACAGGTTTTGAAATGTTCTCCCCGTTCTTCGAAGCAGCTGTACATATCCCAGCTGGCGCAAGCCGGTGAAAGCAGCACCGTATCCCCGGGAACCGCCGAAGCCGCTGCTTTTTTGACGCATTCATCCATGTCGGCCGCCATGACGATATCACTGAAGCCTGCGTTTTCGGCCGTCTTTCGAATCAGCTCCGCAGTCTTGCCGAGCAGTATCAGACGCTTGACCTTTCCGCTGAAACTGGCGATGAATTCCTCAAAGGTCCCGCCCTTGTCATATCCGCCGGCGATCAGGATGATATTGTCGTCGATCGCCTCGACCGCCTTGATGGACGCGTCCGAATTCGTACCCTTCGAATCATTGACATATCTGACGCCTTGGACCTCCGCCACGAATTCCATGCGATGCGCCACACCCTCGAATTCCCTGAGCGTCCTTGCAACGGCCTCTGCCGGGAGCCCTGCGAAGTAGCCGATCGCTGCGGCCGCCAAAGCGTTTTCAAGATTATGCGCCCCTGGTATGATCAATTCACGGACGCCGCAGAAATCCACAAGCTTTGAATCCTTATCCCTGATGACGATCCGGCCGTCCTTCACAAAGCTGCCGAAAGCCAGCTGCTCTTTTCGGCTGAAAGGCACAACGGCGGCTTTGCAGCCGGTGGCCAGTTTATAAGCTTCCGGATCGTCTTTGTTGACGATGAAATAATCATCCGCCGTCTGGCTGGCAAATATTTTCGCTTTTGCCGCCGCGTAGTTTTCAAGCGTCTTGTGCCGATCCATATGATCCGGCGTAACATTTAAAAGAGCGGAGACGACGGGCTTGAAAGTCTCTGTCGTTTCGAGCTGGAAACTGCTGGTTTCCGTTACGAGCCAGATGTCGTCCGTCGCATCAAGTGCTTTTGATATGACAGCGACTCCGACATTGCCGACGACCTCTGTTTTTCGACCGGCATTTCTGAACATCTCACCGACCAGCGTCGTCGTGGTCGTTTTGCCGTTGGTCCCCGTGATGGCGACATATCGGCCCTTGCCAACCCGGTACGCCAGCTCGCGCTCGCCGATCACGCTGACGCCGGCATTTTTGGCTATTTCGATAAAAGGCAGCGAAAGCGGCACACCGGGACTCACAACGATCAGATCCTGTTTGTCCGCGTCCTTTGGATCAGCTCCAAAACAATGGGCAATGCCATTGTCCTTAATAAATGTATAAACATCGCCGTCAATCTGCGACTCATCCTTTTTGTCACAGACCGTGACATCCGCTCCGAGCCTGATCAGCGCTTCTGCGGCGGCGATCCCCGATTTGCCCATACCGGCCACCAGGACTTTTCTGCCTTTCAATTCCATATATGCAACCTCTTTTCAAATTTGTATTTTCTATTTCACACGCCTCATCATCTGCCGATCATCAGCGTCATCAGGCTGATAAGGCAAAGCAGCAGCGTCACTGACCAGAACACGAATACGATCTTTGTCTCTTTCCAGCCGGTCAGCTCGAAATGATGATGCAGCGGCGCCATTTTAAAAACTCTCGTTCCTCTGGTCTTGAAGCTCACGACCTGGATCATGACCGACAGTGCCTCCGCAACGAATATCCCGCCGGCAAGCGGAACGATCAATGCCATATCCATCATGATCGCCGCGGCGGCCAGGCCGCCCCCGAGCGCCAGCGAGCCGGTATCGCCCATGAATATCCTGGCCGGATGCTTGTTGAACAGCAGGAATCCAAGGCAGGCGCCGGCGATGGCCGCGCTGAAGACAGCGATATTGCCGGAGTGGAACAAGAGTCCCGCAACGGCAAGAAACAGTGCTATGATGAACGAAACGCCGGCCGCCAGCCCGTCGAGGCCGTCGGTGAGATTGGCGCTGTTGGCCATCGCCACTATGACAAATACCACAAACGGAATATAAAGCCGTCCCAGATCCCAATAAACTCCAAATCCGGGCACATATACAGCTGTACCGTAATCCGATGCTGTTGACTGGTACAGCGCGATCGCGACAGCGATCAGCACCTGCATCGTCAGCTTCTGATACGCGCGCAGCCCAAGATTCCTCTTGAGCGCGACCTTTACGAAATCATCCGTAAATCCCAGCGCGCCGAAGGCTATGAAGGAAACGAGCATGATCAGCATATCCCTCTTCATGGCACCCGCCGCCAGGCAGGCAAGGACGACTGCCCCGATCATGACAAGGCCGCCCATCGTGGGCGTGCCTGATTTTACAAGATGGGATTTCGGTCCCTCCTCGCGGATGCTCTGGCCGGCTTTGATTTTTTTCATCATCGGTATGAAATATGGACAGATTGCCGCCGTTGCCAGAAAAGCGATGAGTATTGCCAGGCCGGCTTTCATAATATCCTGCATTGCCTGCTCCTTATCCTTTTATATTTTCTTCCAGCAGCCTATTGACGATCCGATCCATCGCCATGCCGCGCGAGCCCTTTACAAGGACCGCGTCGCCCTGATGGATGATTTCGCCTATTCGATCCAGCAATTCTTCTTTGTTCGCGAAATGAACGGCGTTTCCTTCCGGCATCGAGCCAACTGCGCCAAGATGGATATTCCTTGCCTTTTCCCCGACAGTGATCAGCAGGTCGACTCCTTTGGAAACGGTGTAGCTTCCGATCTCCAGGTGGTAATTTTCCTCAAAATCGCCGAGCTCCAGCATATCGGCCAAAATGGCGACCCTTCTTTTGCAATTGATGCCCGCAAGCACATCGATCGCCGCCTTCATGGAGTCCGGACTTGCGTTATACGTATCGTCTATGATCTTAAGGCCGCCAGCCTGCCTGACGCGCAGTCTCCTGTCGGCCGGCTCCATTTTAGCCAGCCCTCTTGCCGCGGTCTGCATATCTATTTCATACACCAGCCCGGTGACGACCGCCAGTGCGGCGTTGTAGGCATTATGCCGCCCCGGTGTTTTTATCGAAAAGCTCTCGACCTTGTCCTGCACTTCCAGATCGAACCGGATCCCATCCTCGCCGAAATCCTTGACGGCTAGTATTTTTGCGTCGCAGCCGGAGGTGCAGCCGACAGTGATGACATTGTAATCCAATTCGTTGTTGGCGATGTCTCTGAGGAAATCATCGTCGCCGTTGACAATCAGCAGACCATTTTTAGCGAAGTAATTCGCTATCTCCATTTTAGCCTTCAGTATATTTTCCCGTGTTCCCAGTTTTTCAACGTGGGACAGACCGATATTCGTGATGACGCCGACATCCGGCTTCAGTATGTGCGCCATCAGGTCGATTTCGCCAAGGCCGCTCATGCCCATTTCAAAAATGCCTGCCTCATGCTCTTCCCCGACAGAAAAGATGGTCAGCGGCAAGCCTATATGATTATTGTAATTGCCCATATTCCTGACAGTCCTGTATTTCTCGGAAAATACCGAATAGAGCATTTCTTTCGTCGTCGTTTTCCCGGTGCTCCCGGTGACCGCGATCTTCTTGACCTTGAAAAGAGAGATGTAATAGCGCGCAAGATCCTGCAGGCCCTTCAGCGTATCCTCCACTATAATGCAGCCGACGCTCAGCTGACTTCCGGGTGCGACGAAACGATCGATCGGCCGCGATGCCATGACAGCCGCGCAGCCCTGTTCAATAGCTATATCGATATAGTCATGACCGTCGTGATTGTCTCCGATCAATGCGATGAAAAGATCTCCGGGCGCCACCTTGCGTGAATCCGTCGTCACTCCCGTCACGCGCGCCATGGCATCCCCGCTCAAGAGCCTTCCATCGACGGCTTTTATGATCTCAGCGATTTTTATGCTTTTCATTTTCTTAACCTTTCTGTCCGCGTCGGCTTTCATGCCGGCTCATTCATTCCTGCCAGCCTTCTATTATTTCACGGGCGGTTTCCCTGTCATCAAAATGAGACTTGACAGTTCCTATGATCTGATAATCCTCGTGACCCTTGCCTGCTATTATTAGAATATCACCTTTTCGATATATTGAAATCGCTTTTTTGATCGCTTCATATCTGTTTTCTATGATTTCGTAAATGCATCCCGTTTCATAAATGCCGGCCTCGATGTCGGCCGTGATGCCGGCCTGGTCTTCCGTTCTTGGATTGTCGCTTGTGATGATGCAGTAATCCGAGTATTCCCCGGCCGCTTTGCCCATCAAGGGGCGTTTCTTCCGGTCTCTGTCGCCGCCGCAGCCGAACACGCAGATCAGCCGGCCGCGCTTGAAGCTCAGCGCAGTTTTGAGGACCTTTTCCAGCGCGTCAGGCGTATGGGCATAATCGACGATAACGATCATGTCCTTTGAATTTTCAACGAGCTCGAAGCGTCCGGGCACGCCTTTCAGCGCCTCAAGTCCTTTTTTCACTTTGTTGAAATCCATGCCGGAAGCCATGCAGATTGAAATCGTCGCCAGCGCGTTATATATCGTAAAAATTCCGGGTGTCTTGATCTTTATTTTCCCGTGCTCCGCGCCGTTGACGCTTAGCAGGAGCTCCGAGCCCTTGTCTGTTGACGAAATGATCTCTCCGTAGTAATCGGCGGATCTTGTTTTGAGTGAATAGGAAATAACGGGCTTGCCTGCAGCTTTAAGCTCAGTGTACAGCATCTTTCCGTAACTGTCGTCGATATTGATGGTGCTCGTCTTTTCAGTCAGATAGAACAGTTTCTTCTTGCTGTTGTAATAATCGTCCAGATCCCGGTGAAAGTCCATATGATCCGGCGTGAGATTCGTAAAGATGCTGTAGTCAAAATGGATATCGCGGGCTCTTGACAATTCCAGCGAATGTGACGAGACCTCCATGACGCAGTTCTTGACGCCTTCAGCCCTCATTTCGGCAAACAGCCGCTGAAGCTCATACGATTCAGGCGTCGTGTTCACAGACTCATAAAGCTTTCCGCCAAACTGGTACGCGATGGTGCCGAGCACGCCGCAGCTCTCGCCTGCAGCTTCGAGCACACTTCTTATCATATAGGTGATCGTCGTTTTTCCGTTCGTTCCCGTCACGCCTATGATTTTCAAGTCTCTGGTCGGATCCATAAAGAAATTGGCGGATACCCTTGACAGGGCAAGCCTTCCGTCTTCAGCGCGCAATACCGGCACACCCTCGATCTCAAGCGCGTCCTCCGATACGACGACGGCCGCTCCCTTGGCCGCGGCATCCAGGGCGAACAGGTGCCCGTCCGTGTTGTATCCGCGGACGCAGATAAAAATATTGCCTCTTTCTACTTTTCTGGAATCATAGGCTACATCTGTGATTTCGGTATTTTCCAGTTCGCCGGGACACGCGATGCCGGTCCCGTGAAGTATCTGTTTTAAATACATAACAATTCTCCTATTTTTTATACACAAAGACAGCAGCGCCTGATTTGATTTTTTCTCCGCCCTTCGGATACTGGTCGACGATCACGAAATCCATGCCGTCATCATCCGGCCACACCGTGCCGGAAAGGCCGGCAGCCTGCAGGAGGCCGGCGCCCTCCGAATAGTTCCTGCCGGTTATATCGGGTACCGACACATATGTCTTTTCTATTTCAGCAAGCTCGTCCGGCGTATATGTCGGCTGGATCTTCATGTACCTCAATGATTCCTCAAGAATGCTCCTGACGGCCGGTGCGGCGGTCTGGCTTCCGAAATGGACGCCCTGGGGCTCATCCACGATCATGAGGATCGCCAGCTCGGGATCGTCGATTGGAGCCATAGCCACGAACGAGGAATAAACCTTGCCATCCGCATATCTACCGTCAATGACCTTATCGGCTGTCCCCGTCTTGCCTCCGATGCGGTATCCAAGGATCCTTGCCGTCGCGCCAGTTCCGTCCTCGACGACCGCCTCCATGATTTTGAGCATCTCAGAAGACGTTTCCTTCGACAGGACCTGCCTGACGATACTGGGCTCAAATATCCTGACCGTATTTCCGCTGTCGTCCTGAAGCTCCTTTACCAGTCTGGGCCGCATGAGCCTGCCATCGTTCCCGATGGCCGAGATGGCTGTAATGAGCTGAATTGGCGTTATGGATATTCCCTGGCCGTATGATATGGTCGCAAGGGCAACGGGAACGACGTTCTCCTCTTTCTGAAGCAGCGCGTTCGTTTCTCCGGGAAAGTCGATCCCTGTTTTTTCTGTGAAGCCGAAAGCATTCAGATAATGATAATACCGCGTCACACCCATTCTTCTTGACAATTCCATGAAAACGGGATTGCAGGAATTCTGGACAGCCTCAGTCAAGGTTTCCAGACCATGCGGGTTATAGTACCTCCAGCATCTGAGCGTTTCATTTCCGATCGAATAGTAGCCCGTGCAGGTGAATGTATCGTTTGGCGTCGTCACGCCCTCCTCGAGGGCCATGGCCGTCGTGATCAGCTTGAATGTGGAGCCCGGTTCATAAGTATCGCTGATCATCGGATTGCGCCACATGCTGTTCCAGTATTCCTGCTTTTGTATATCATCCAGCGTCTTGACATATTCGGCTTCTGCCGGATCAAGAGGCGTTCTCGGATCGTTCGGATCAAAATCCGGATAGACCGCCATGCCGAGGATATCGCCGGTCTCGGGCTGCATCACAAGACACATGACGCGCTTTGCGCCGGTTGCTTCCCGGCACTCCTGAACGGATTTCTCCACATAATGCTGAATGACCTCGTCTATAGTCAGAACGGCGTTGTATCCGTTTTCCGCCTGAAAATATTTCTCCGTGCCATATGGAAGATTTTGTCCGGCCACATCTGTATTCTTTATGGATCTTCCGGGTATGCCGCTCAGGAAGCGGTCATATTTCAGCTCAATACCGGCAAGGCCGCGGTTGTCGTCCGTCGTGCTCCCTAGGATATGGGCGGCAAAGGCTCCCAGCGGATAATAGCGTTTGACATCTTCAACGATGGATATGCCTGGAAGCTGGGCTTTTCTGATTTCGTCCGCCTTTTCCTTCGATACATATTTTGCGATCTTCAGCAGCGGCTTGTTCTCGTTCATGAGCGTCGCTTTCACTTCCGCGGTATCTTTGCCCAGAATACCGGAAAGGCTTTCCGCGATTTCTTCCACAGACATTTTTTTGCTGGCCTGAGCATCTGCCGGCCTGACCCAGATGGTGTTCGTAACGGCACAGACCGCCAGCTCCTTTCCGTTTCTGTCGTAGATGATCCCGCGCTTGGCCGGGATCGGCATATCCTTTGTCTGCTGCTCGATGGCAAGCTTCGCGTATTCTTCTCCAACCACGATCTGGATCCAGCCCACGCGAAATGTCAGTGCAACGCAGACAGCACAAAATATGCCGAATACGATAATAATACGCCTTCTATTCTTCTGTGTCGCAGCTGCCATGCAGACCTCCTGAACCTCAAAAAACCGGATCGGGCAAAACTTCTTCAACAATGCTGATCCGGATATCCTACAATGCATATTCAGTTTCAGTTAATTGCTTTTGACCTTCACTATTCTACTTCATCACAGCCTGTTTTTCCAGCAGAAATTACTGGAAATATTTACCGAACAGCTCCCGCGCAAGAAATTTCATTGAAAAACAGGCCCTGACAGTCAAGTCAATTATAGGCCTGTTCCTTTAACACCATTGCGAAATCGTTGACTTTTTTGGGTTCCTCCGGCAGAAACACCATCTGGTCATAAGCCGGGTACACCATGCCCAATTCCGCAACGGCTTTTTCCTCGATCGTCTTTATATTGTTTTCAGCTTTAATGGCCACATGCAGATTTTCTATTTCACCCTGCAAGACCGTATTTTCCTTGCTTATTGTATTGATATTGTATTTTATCTGAGTCGCATAAGCTGTCGTGACGACTCCTGCGATGGCCAGGGCCCCGATGATCAGGATCAGCAGCAGCAGCCTGGCCTTGTCCTGTGCTGTCAGCGGATTCTTCTTAACGATGTCTGCAGCTTCCGGGATCGTTCCTGCCGGTCTCATGTCGATGCCGTACTTCACATATTTTTCCTGGTGCTGGTACCATTTTTCAGCTGTCAGCATTTGCAGACTCCTTTCAGATTTTTTCGATGACTCGCAGTTTTGCGCTTCTGGACCTCGGATTCAGCGCCACCTCTTCCGGTTTCGGTATGATCGGTTTTCCGCTGATTTTCCGTATATCCGGTCTTTTGCCGCAGACGCAGACCGGCAGTTCTTTGGGACAGGTGCATGGATTCAGCCTCGCATTGATTTCTTCCTTGACGATACGGTCTTCAAGCGAGTGGAAAGTGATCACGCACAGGCGTCCTCCCGGCGCCAGCACATCCATAAATTCCCCCACAGCCCTTTCGAGCTGGCCGAGCTCATCATTGACTTCGATCCTGATGGCCTGGAATGTTCTCTTGGCTGGATGAGGTCCTTCTCTGCGGGCCGAAGCCGGTATCGCGGCCTTAATGATATCGACCAGCGCTTCCGTGGTATTGATCGGTGATTCCGCTCGCGCCTTGACGATGAAATCGCTGATCCGTGCCGCCCATTTTTCTTCGCCGTATTTTCTGATAATATCCGTCAATGCCTTTTGGCTGTATTGATTGACCACATCTTCGGCTGTCAGATCATCGTCCGCGTTCATTCTCATATCCAGCGGCGCTGAGCGTATATAAGAGAACCCTCTGCCCTCGTTGTCGAGCTGGAACGACGATACACCCAGATCCAGCAGTGCTCCGTCGATTTTATCGACCTCGAGCTGTCGAAGAATCTCTTTTATATTTGAATAATTATCCCGGACAAACAATTTCCGGCATTGATATTTTTCAAGGTTTACCCTGGCCGCATC
>DIEM01000026.1 GCA_002418625.1 Firmicutes bacterium UBA5774 | reverse complement strand
GAAGAGCGGAGGCGGAAAGAATGAAGGATTACGGAATGTACACAAAGATACAGCAGCTCAAGGAAAAAGGATTCAGGCAGGCGAATGTGGCCAGACAACTTGGGATTCATAGAAACACGGTTAAAAAATATTGGTATATGACAGCTGACGTATTCGAGGACCATTTATTCAGCATAAACCGAACCAAACTGCTGGCTGAATTGAATTGGATACACTTAAATGGACAGATAAATTAGAGAAGAACCAGAGCAAACAAATTGACAAAAGTAAAATCGGAAGTGGCAAATCATTAGAAGGATTCGTACAAATATGTATTGACCAATTGGACGCTGCTGATGAAGTAACACCTAGTAAAAGAGTTCGGCAGTTCAATACGGAAAATTTGTCTTTAACTTCCGATTCAAATAAGAAGTCAACTGGGAATACTAAAGATGAGGATATTGACTCAAATCGTTTAGAAGATATAATTTGCAAAATCCAAAGGGCCGGGATTCCATTTATTGATAAACGAGATAGTGGAGGTGCTCTCTGGGTTGTTGGCGGTCAAGAACTCGCTGGATTTGTTAATGAATGTAAAACAATAGGTATTTCTTTTTTGTTCAAACCAGATGGGGGCAAGGCAACAAAACACAAAGATGCTTGGTGGGCAAAATAGGAAATTTAATTGCAGAAAATTGATATGAAGGAAATGATTGTATACTATAAAGAATTAAAGAAGGGATGATTTCAGTGCCATTAGGAATTACTATATCTTTTGACGTGGAAAATGGTGTTCATATTGGTGGAATACCAAGGACAATAAGAGAACAAAAGGGTGAAAACCAATTCGCATTCCTAGATGATTATATTGTTTTAGATTTAGAAACGACAGGACTTGACCCTACATTTGACGAAATCATTGAAATCGCAGCAGTTAAGTATTCAAATGGTGAAAAGATTTCAGAGTTTACAACATTGATAAAACCTGAAGAAAAAATTGATTCTTACATAACTCAATTGACTGGAATAACAAATGAAATGGTCAAAGACGCGCCCAAAATCGAAAAAATTCTCCCTGATTTAATGCAATTTTTAGGTGATTCCATTGTCATTGCACATAATGCAAACTTTGATATTAATTTTTTGTATGATAACTTTATGTCTTGTATGAATCAACCATTCAGCAATGATTTTATTGACACTATGAGAATCAGCAGAAAACTATTCAGAGGAATAAGACACAGATTAATTGATTTGGCCAACGAATTTGGGATAGAAGTTGATGTTCAACATAGATCAATGGCAGACTGTGAAATAACACAGAAGGTTTATGAACACATGAAAAACTACTGCTTTATAAAAGCCATAGACATTGCTAATTTATATAAAACTTCCCATGGGAAAAGTTATGATATAAAAGAATTTAAACCTGAAGTTGATGAATTTGATGATAGCCACCCGGTTTATGGAAGGTCGGTTTGTTTTACTGGTGTGCTTGAAAAGTTTCAAAGGAAAGAAGCATTACAAATTGTTGCCAACCCAGGTGGGATTCCAACTGATTCCGTAACTATAAGCACCAACTTCCTTGTGTTAGGTAATAATGATTATTGTTCTTCAATTAAGGATGGAAAATCAAGTAAGCAGAAGAAAGCCGAAGAACTAATTCTAAAGGGACATGATTTAACTATTATCAGTGAAAAAGCATTTTATGACATGCTGTAGTTTGGAAAGTAGAGAACAGTTATTCCAGATTGGAATAACTTCAAAGCACTTTTTCAAAACCAGCAAAATATTGGAATTACATAATAAATGGCGATTTTGAACCTGAAGACTTTTTCCAACGAGCAGTAAAGAGGTTACTGGAAATGTGATGAGCACAAATGGAATGAAAGTATATTGGCAATGAATAAGCGTAGAGAGTGCCCTTATCGCTATGAAGCGAAAATACAGTAAACGTATGCGGCGTTTAAGAAACACCCAGAACTTTTGCTCGAACATGATTACGATAAAAATGTCGGCATATATATATTAATACGATAATAAAGTTTCGAGCAGAATGATATGGTGGAAGTATGCTTAAAAGAATATTTGGATTACTCCGTTGGAGCGTCGAGAAAGGGATCGAAGTATCCACATAGTGCTGGTAAAAAACCGTTTTATTCAGTATAATAGAATGAATTTAAAAATAGCAAATTATTATAAATATTTCAAATCCAGTCACACCGAAGGAGGAACTCATCGCGATAGACGAGATCGGCGGCAAAATGGCGGACAGCATCATTGCTTATTTCGCAGAGCCCGGAAATCTGGAACTGATTGCCCGGCTGAAGCGATCCGGACTCAACATGGTCAGCCTGTCCGCAAATATCGAAAAAAGCGGAAGCCCCATCAGCGGCAAAACATTTGTGCTGACTGGCACTCTTGAAAAATACACGCGTGAAGAGGCGTCGGAAATCATAGAAGCGCTTGGCGGGAAAACCAGCGGCAGCGTCAGTTCAAAAACAAGTTTCGTCCTGGCTGGGAAAGAAGCGGGATCGAAGCTGGCAAAAGCTGAAACGCTGGGTGTCAAAATTCTGTCGGAAGCGGAATTCGAGGAACTGATCAAGCAATAGAGCGGGAAGGCGCGGCATCGTCCGAGCCGCATGGAGGAAGCAAATGGAACTGAAAATCGGCAAACTGGACAGTAAATTAATGGAAGAGATCGTATTCAGTAATATAAGGTGTAAAAGACCTGAGGTGCTGGTGCATTCGGGTATCGGAAAAGATTGCGCCTCCGTCGATTTTGGCGGTTACAACTGCATCCTGTCCACGGATCCGATTACGGCGGCCGTGGGCGAAATAGGCCGCATTGCCATTGATGTTTCCGCCAACGATATCGCCACCAACGGCATCGAGCCGCTGGGCATCATGCTGGCGGTGCTGCTGCCGGAGGGAACGACAGAGGAGCAGGTCCGCACCATCATGACACAGGCGGGCGAAGAGGCCGCCCGGCTGAATATCGAAATCATCGGCGGACATACCGAGATCACCAATGCCGTTGTGAAACCGATCATCGTCTCGACTGCCATTGGGCGGGCCACCAAGGCCGAGGCCTCGACAAGGCCGCTCAGGCCCATCAGGCCGGGGGACGCCATCCTGATGACAAAATATGCCGGACTTGAAGGGACGGGAATCATTGCCGGGGATTTTCAGCAGAAGCTCATAGGGCTGATATCCGAGAAGGAATTGGCTGAAGCCATGAACATGATCGAAAACATCAGCGTTGTCAAAGAGGGTGCCATCGCAGGCCGCATCGGTTTTTCCGGCATGCACGACATCACTGAAGGCGGTATCCTCGGCGCGGTCTGGGAAATGTGCGAAGTGGCGGATACCGGCGCTGAGATTTTCCGTGAAGAGATCCCCGTTCTGGGCATAACAGAAAAAATATGCGGGATATTCAATATAGACTATCTGAAGCTGATTTCCAGCGGGTGCATGCTGATCATCACGCCGGAGGGAAGCCGAAAACGCCTTTTGGACGCCCTTTCGGCGGAAAATATCCCGGCTTCTGTCATCGGCAGGATCACGGAGGGAGAGAAATATATCATAGAAGCCGACGGCACGAGAAACATCATCGATCCGCCTGGCAGCGACGAAATCTATAAAGTGGTGGGATAAAAAATATTTGACTTGGCCGGCAGTTCGTGCTATTGTTATTAAAACTAAATACAACACCAATCAAACCGAAGAAGCGGAGATAACGTTACGACGTGCACTCACAGAGAGCGGGGGAGGCTGAGAGCCCCGCAGACGCAGTGTAGCAAATGGACCGCCGAGGGCGCAATGAAACGGAGGATTCCGGAGTATCCTGCGACGTGGCACAGACGTTAAAATGTGAGGAATATGTTAGTATTCTGCAGAGGGTGCGGGGTTTCGATCCTGCAAAACAAGGTGGTACCGCGAGTGAAGCATATGCTCGTCCTTGATTATATTTAATCGATGGACGGGCGTTTTTTGTTTTAGGGTCCCGGCTGCGGAAGCGCCGCCGAAAGGCGGAAGCAAAGCCGATCAAAACGATCGGAAGGAAAAGGAGCTGATATCATGTTGAAACCGAATCTTGAAGATCTGAAAAAAATAGCTGAAGGCTATACGGCGGTGCCGGTGTCGCGAGAGGTCTACGCGGACATCCGGACTCCAATATCGCTGATGAAAGCCATCCGGCGCATCAGCACCCGATGCTATCTGCTGGAAAGTGTGGAGGGCGGTGAAGTTTGGGGCCGGTATTCATTCCTGGGATTCGATCCGGTCACCCAGGTAACCTGTAAAGATGGCAATATAAAAATCAATAACGGCACGGCGATCAGAATAACCGGAAAGAGGCCTGAAGAGGTCATACGGGAAATCCTCGGACAATACAAGGCACCGGATTTTGATTATCTTCCGCCGTTTACCGGTGGGTTTGTCGGTTATTTCTCCTACGATTTCATCAGTTATTTTGAGGATTCACTGAAGATGAAGACGCCGGACGAAGCAGGCTTTAATGATTTCGACCTGATGCTGTTCGACAAGGTCATCGCTTATGATCATCTCAGACAAAAGATTATCATAATTGTCAATGTGAGGACGGAAAACCTTGAGGAAAACTATCGGAAAGCCGGATTTGAAATAGACGGCATTGTCCGTATGATCCGTGAGAGCGCCGATTTCAGGGAGGAAAGATCAGTCCTCGCGTCTGAACTCATCTGCGATATCGAACAGGAGGAGTACGAGTCGATGGTCGAGAAGGCCAAGGGCCACATTGTTGACGGAGACATATTCCAGGTGGTGCTGTCCAGGCGTTTCAAGGCAACAATGGAAGGAAGCCTTCTGGATGCATACAGGGTCTTAAGAACGACGAATCCATCTCCGTACATGTTTTATATCAAGACCAATGATGTGGAGATCGCCGGCTCTTCCCCCGAAACGCTTGTGAAGCTTCAGGACGGAAAGCTTTCGACATATCCTCTGGCCGGCACGCGTCCAAGGGGAAAGACTCCGGAAGAAGACAGGCGGCTGGCCGATGAATTGATGGCAGACGAGAAGGAGCTTTGCGAGCACAACATGCTGGTCGATCTTGGCAGGAACGACCTTGGAAAAATCAGTGAATTCGGAAGTGTTGAAGTGGAGGATTATATGAAGATCCTGAGATTCTCCCATGTCATGCATATCGCGTCAGTCGTCAACAGCAGGATCCGGGAGGATAAAGACGCTCTGGACGCCATCATTTCCGTCCTGCCGGCGGGTACGTTGTCAGGGGCGCCGAAAATCAGGGCCTGCCAGATCATCGACGAACTGGAGCCTGTCAGGCGGGGCATCTATGGCGGAGCGATCGGATATATTGATTTTTCCGGGAATATGGACACCTGTATCGGCATTCGAATAGCTGTCAAGAAAGATGATACAGTATATGTCCAGGCCGGCGCAGGCATCGTCGCCGACAGCGTTCCGGAAAAGGAATTCGAGGAATGCGATAACAAGGCGATGGCCGTGATAAACGCACTCAGGCTGTCGGGGGAGGTGGCGGAGCAATGATACTTTTAATCGATAATTACGATAGCTTTTCCTATAATCTCTACCAAATGATCGGGGAAATCAACAGCGATATCCTGGTTGTCCGCAATGATGAAATGACGGTGGCGAAGATCCGGAAGCTGGCGCCGAGCCATATCGTTATTTCACCGGGACCCGGGTATCCGAGTGACGCGGGGATCTGCGAGGAATTGATCGTCTCCATGAAAGACCGGACACCGATACTGGGCGTTTGTCTGGGCCATCAGGCCATATGTGAAGCCTTCGGCGCAAAGATCATCCATGCGGAAAAGCTTATGCACGGAAAGAAGAGCAGCATCCATATAGCCAATGGCAATGAAATTTTCAAAGGCCTGCCGCCGATCATACAAGGGGCCAGGTATCATTCACTGGCGGCGGACAGGCACACGCTGCCCGACGATCTGCTTGTGATTGCGGAAGACGACCATGGAGAAGTCATGGGCGTCAAGCTTCGGGACAGGGATGTGTACGGCGTTCAATTCCATCCGGAATCGATCCTGACACCGGGCGGCAAGATTATCGTAGAGAACTTTTTGAAGCTGGGAGGTGGCGGACAATGATCGTGAATGCCATCTATAAGATCGTCAACGGACAAAATCTTGACTTGGAGACGACAAAAGCCGTCATGGAGCAAATCATGAGCGGTGAAGCAACCAGCGCCCAGATCGCTTCATTCCTGACTGCGATGCGCATGAAGGGCGAAAGCATAGATGAAATAACGGCCTGCGCCATGGTCATGCGGGAAAAGTGCGCAAGGCTGAAACCGGAGACGGACGTGCTCGACATTGTTGGGACCGGAGGGGATGAATCAAATACATTCAATATATCGACCGTATGCGCGCTGGTCGTTTCGGCGGCGGGCGTGCCTGTAGCCAAGCATGGCGGCCGATCGGTTTCAAGCAAGTGCGGAAGCGCGGATCTTCTGGAGACGCTGGGCGTTAAAATCGACATCGGTGTGGAAAAAAGCGAACAGATCCTTAAAGAAATCGGCCTCTGCTTCATGTTCGCGCCTGTATACCATGCCTCGATGAAATATGCGGCTCCGGTCAGAAGGGAGATGTCGATCAGGACATTGTTCAACATACTCGGGCCGTTGGCCAATCCGGCCGGCGCCAATATGCAGCTGCTGGGCGTTTATGACGAAAATCTGGTGGAGCCATTGGCCAGAGTGCTTATGAATCTTGGCGTAAAGCGCGCCATGGTCGTTCATGGCCACGACGGTCTCGATGAAGTGACATTGTGTGACTCGACAACGGTCTGCGAGGTCAACCATGGAAAGCTGAACAGCTTTTTCCTGGATCCGGCTCAGCTGGGTTTCTGGAAATGCGGGCCGGAGAAGCTGGCCGGCGGCGATCCGGAAGAAAATGCCAGGATCACCCTGGATATCCTGAATGGCCAGAAGGGGCCAAAACGCGACGTGGTGCTGCTGAACTCGGCCTTGTGCCTGTATATGTCCCACGACAACATCACGCTTCGTGAATGCGTCAAAATGGCGGCGAGCGCCATTGACAGCGGAAAGGCCAAAAAGCAGCTTGAGCGTTTTATCCGATTGTCCAACGAAGAATAGAGGTGCGGGAAATGACAGAAGAGAAAAAGGATATCACAGCCGCAGGAGGCGCATCCGCAGGCGGAAATGAAACCGCAGCCGGAATCGAAGCCACCGCCGGTTTGGCAGAAACGATCCTGGACCGGATCGCGCTGTACACGGAAGGCAGGGTCAAGGCGCTGAAGCTGGCAAAACCCTTTGAGGAGATCAAAAGGGAGGCGGAGGATATCGCGGACAGGGAGGCTGTTGATTTCGTTTTTGAAAAAGCGCTTGGTCAGGAAGGCATTTCATTTATCTGCGAGGTCAAGAAGGCATCTCCGTCCCGCGGTGTGATATCCGAGGATTTTCCTTATATTAGGATCGCGAAGGAGTATGAGGCAGCGGGCGCCGCGGCCATATCGGTACTGACGGAGCCTGCTTTTTTTCTCGGCAGCGACAGTTATCTGAGCGAAATTAAAAAAAATTCGAGCATACCGGTGCTTCGCAAGGATTTCATAATAGATGAGTATCAAATATATGAGGCCAGGACTTTGGGAGCTGACGCCGTTCTGCTGATAGCGGCATTGCTGTCCGAGAAAGTGCTGAGAAAATTCATCGTCATTTCCGACAGGCTTGGGATGTCGGCGCTGGTGGAGATCCATAACGGGGATGAGGCTGAGGCGGCCATTCGATCCGGGGCGAGGGTCATCGGCATCAATAACCGGGATTTGAAAACCTTCACAACCGATATGGCGACGACAGAGAGACTAAAGCCACTGTTGCCGAAAGGAATCCTGTGTGTTTCCGAAAGCGGCATCTCGTCGGCGGCAGACATCGAGCGGATCAAAAAATGCGGGGCGGATGCTGTCCTGATCGGAGAAGCCTTCATGAAGAGCGAAGGCATCGCCGGCACGATGCAGCGGCTCCGCGGCGGGGCGTCCGGGGCGGCAGCCGATGAGGCTGCCATGGATGGTGAAAAAGGTGAGGACGATGACTAAGATAAAAATCTGCGGGCTGACGCGCCCATGCGATATCGAAGCGGTCAACGAAGCGCTGCCGGATTATGCGGGTTTTGTATTCGCGGAAAGCCGGCGCCGTATCGCGCCGCAGGAGGCGGCCCGTCTCCGGGCCATGCTGGATGGCCGAATTGCGGCAGTAGGCGTTTTTGTTGACGAGGACCCCCGGAAAGTGGCTGAAATTTGCCGAAACGGAATCATTGACATCATACAGCTCCATGGCCGGGAGGACGGGGAATACATCAGGATTTTGAGGACGATGACGGACAAGCCGGTCATCAAGGCCGTGCGTGTCAGGAGCAGGGAAGACATTGCCGCGGCTGAGCGGCTGAGCTGCGAATGGCTTTTGCTGGACGCGTATTCCGACAAGAAGGCGGGAGGGACTGGTACTGCGTTCGACTGGTCGCTCGCAGGCCATATCGGCAAGCCGTTTTTTCTGGCGGGGGGCTTGAATAGCGGCAATATCTGCAAGGCAGTAGAAACGGCGAAGCCGTATGGGGTCGATATCAGCAGCGGCGTGGAGACGGATGGATATAAGGATCGGGGGAAGATCCTGTCGATCGTCAGGATCGTCAGGTCCTGCAGTGATCATGAAGCCGCAGCAAGGAAAGGAGTGGATAACGAATGAACGATGGAAGATACGGACGTTATGGAGGGCAATATATACCGGAGACTTTGATGCATGCTGTCATTGAGCTTGAAGAGGCTTATGAGCATTATAGAAATGATCCGGATTTTAATGCGGAGCTCCGGGAACTCCTGAAAAATTATGCCGGACGGCCTTCGCTATTATATTATGCGAAACGAATGACCGAGGATCTGGGCGGCGCGAAGATATACCTGAAAAGGGAGGATCTGAATCATACCGGNNCCGGGTCGCACAAGATCAACAACGTTCTGGGCCAGGTGCTCCTTGCTAAAAAGATGGGCAAAAAACGCGTCATAGCCGAAACTGGAGCTGGCCAGCACGGTGTCGCGACGGCAACGGCTGCGGCGCTGATGGATCTGGAATGCGAGATATTCATGGGCGAGGAGGATACGGAGCGGCAGGCGCTGAATGTTTTCAGGATGAGGCTGCTTGGCGCCAGGGTCAATCCGGTGAGAAGCGGAACCAGGACGCTGAAGGATGCTGTCAGCGAGACACTCAGGGAATGGACCGCATCGGTGGGAGAAACCCACTATGTCATCGGATCCACGATGGGCCCCCATCCGTTCCCGATGATCGTCAGGGATTTCCAATCGGTCATAGGCCGGGAGGTTCGGGCGCAGATGCTTGAAAAGGAAGGCAGACTGCCGGATGTGGTGATGGCCTGCGTCGGCGGGGGATCCAACGCCATGGGGATATTCCATGAATTTATTGGCGACAGCCGGGTGTCTTTGATCGGCTGTGAGGCGGCGGGCCATGGAGTGGAAACGGATTTCCACGCGGCCACGATTTCCAGAGGCAGTCTTGGAGTATTTCACGGCATGAAATCCTATTTCTGCCAGGATGACGCCGGTCAGATCGCTCCGGTTTATTCCATTTCAGCGGGACTGGACTATCCGGGTATCGGGCCGGAGCATGCCTTGCTGCATGACAGCGGAAGAGCAGCCTATGTGGCGGTGACGGATGATGAAGCGGTCTCGGCATTCCAGTATCTTTCAAGGCTGGAGGGCATCATTCCGGCTATTGAGAGCGCTCACGCCGTGGCGCATGCGAGAAAGATCGCGCCATCAATGGAAAAAGATAAAATAATCGTCATCAACCTTTCGGGAAGGGGCGATAAGGACGTGGCGGCAATCGCCAGATATTTGGGGGTGGATCTTCATGAATAGAATACAAAAGGCTTTTTCCAACGGCAAGGCGTTCATAGGCTTTGTGACGGCGGGCGATCCGAGTATGGATAAAACTCAGGAATTCATCATGGCCATGGTGGAGGCCGGCGCCGACCTGATAGAGATCGGGATCCCGTTTTCAGATCCGGTCGCCGAAGGAAACGTGATCCAGCGCGCCAATATCAGAGCTCTTTCCGCCGGAGCGACTATACATGGAATATTTGAAATGGTGGAGAAAATCAGGAAGAAGACAGAGGTGCCGCTGGTATTTCTAACATATCTGAATCCAGTCCATTTTTACGGCTATGAAGCTTTTTCGAAGCGCTGCGGCGAAATCGGCATTGACGGCCTGATCGTTCCGGATCTGCCCTATGAAGAGCAGGGGGAGCTGCTTCCCTATTGCCGCAAGTATGGCGTTGAGCTGATATCGCTGATCGCGCCGACGTCTGAAGAGCGCATAGGCATGATCGCAAGGGACGCGGGCGGATTTATCTATTGCGTTTCGTCCACGGGCGTGACCGGCGTCAGGAAAACCATCGCCACTGATTTGAAGACAATGGTCGGGAAGGTCCGCAGCGTTACAAAACTGCCTGTCGCGGTGGGATTTGGAATATCCAGCCCGCAGCAGGCAGCGGAGATCGGCGCGCTGGCCGACGGTGTCATTGTCGGCAGCGCCATCGTCAAGATCATCGAAACGAATGGCGGCGACGCTGCCGGCCCGTTATTCGAATATGTATCGGAGATGAAAAAAGCGCTTGGCGGAACTGGCGGACAGGCAGTTTAAAAAGGTCATTACTTCTCAGATATCCAGGCTTTTAAGGATATGGGCGATCAGCTGGTTCGAAGGGCCGGCTTTCAGACCTCCGTCTATGTAGATATCTTCTCCGGTGATGTACCTGCAGTCGTCAGCCGCCAAAAAGTGGTATAGGGCAGCTGCTTCTTCGGCTTTGCACATGCGCCCGAGGGGTGCGGTGACAGCCATGACTTTCAGTTCGGTTTCGCAGCCGTCGGCGTAGGCCATCGGGGTATCGATGGTGTTGGGACAGATGCAATTGACCCGGATATTGCGGTCCGCCAGTTCGATGGCGGCAGCTTTCGTCAATCCCACGACGGCGGCCTTGGAGGATATATAAGCGCTATAGCCCGCATAATCGCCGTTTGCGGAATTGGAGGCCGTGTTCAGGATGACGCCGCCGTCGCGCATATATTTCGGGCCGTATTTCAGGCCGTGGACGACACCGAAGATGTTCACGTCATATAGGCGCTTGAAGGTGTCGATATCCGCATTGGCCAGCAGCTGTTCCGGAGAAATGACGCCTGCGTTGTTGATGACGATATCCAGCGGGCCGAAGTACTCATAGGCCGTTCTCATCAGATTTTCCACATCCGCTTCGCAGGAGACGCCGGCGCGGATGTATCTGCATCCGATCTCATCCGCAAGCGCGGCCTTATCTGCGATATCCGCCATCATCACACGGGCTCCAGCCCGCGCAAACCTTCTGACGGTGGCAAGTCCAAGCCCGGAGCCTCCTCCGGTGATGACGGCCACCTTGTCTTTAAGAGAAAAAAATTCTGTATCCATCGCTGCCCCCTTAATAGTAAAGATTGGAAGGACCCTTGTACTCCTGGATCGTATTGCCGCCGTCCACGATGAATGCCTGCCCGGTGATATACGAAGCCTCCTCCGAGGCCAGGAACACGATCATGTTCGCAACCTCTTCGGGTGCTCCGCCGCGCCCGGCAGGCGTATTGAGGCCGCCTGCAGCCTCGCATTCGGTCTGGGAGGCGGTGGCGATCCATCCCGGAAGGACATTGTTGATCATGATGTTGTTTTTAGCCACTTCGATGGCGATGGATCTGCTCATGCCGATGACGGCGGCTTTGGCGGCGCTGTAGGCCGCCTCTCCCGGATTGCTTACGACAGGGCCTGTTACGGACGAAACATTCACGATGCGGCCGTAATTCCCGTGGATCATATGCGGAATGACAGAACGCGTCACGTTGAAACAGAGGTTCAGGTTCCTGTCGATGGAATCATCCCAGCTTTCATAGCTCAGGCAGCTGAATTCGGTGAAATCCTCCTCCTGCCCGACCTGCGCCATGCCGGCGTTATTGACGAGCACATCGATCCTGCCGAAATCGGCGATCACGTCGCAGATGACGCTTTCAACCTGCTTGCGGTCCATCAGGTCGGCGATATAGCCTCTGGCTTCCGAGCCATTGCTCTTGAGCTCGTCCGCACGGTCAAAAATGCGGTCTGTTGTTGAAATAAGGGCGATTTTGGCGCCGAGGGACGAGAGGATGGAAGCGGCGGCAAAACCGATCCCCGCCTTGCTTCCGGCGCCTGTGACAAGGCAGACCTTATCTGTGAAATCCATGAATCTTTTCACGTCGATACCTCTTTTCTTTACGCTTGTTCTTTGCTTGCGAACGATCGCGGCCGATGATCAGTCGAGTATGTTTTGAACGATCTCCCTGAACACGGCCGTATGCCTGTCGATATCGTCTTCTGTCGTTGCGGCTGTGATCAGCGCCATGTTGTGGAACGGCGTCATCAGGATGCCTCTGTTCAGGGAAGCGAGATGCATATACTGATCAAGCTCGAAATCCACTGCGGCTTCAGCTTCTCCTCCATTTTTAGCCGGTTCTTTACGGAACCAGTATTCTGTCCTGCAGCCCAGCTGAGTCGTATTCCACGGAAGGTCGAATTCGTTGATGACGCCCTGGATGCCCTCGTTGAATCTGGCCGCAAGCGGTATGTTCCTTGCGTAGAAATCTTCTGTCAGGACTTCACTGAGCGTGGCTTTCATGGCATGCATCGTGAGTGCGTTTGCGGCAAGAGTGCCGCCGATGCCGCCGATATCGCACAATTCATATGGGATCTCTGCGGATACCTTGTCGCCGAGTTCCTCCGAGAAGCCATAGGCGGCTGCCGGGATGCCGGAAGCGATGGTCTTGCCGACTACGACCATATCCGGCTTGAGGCCATAGGCTTTCGTATAGCCGCCCACACCGGTGCAGATCGTATGGGTCTCATCGATGATCAGCAGTGTGCCGTATTTTTTTGTAAGCGCTCTCAGCGCATCATGATACCCCGGATCCGGATGCACGATGCCGCAATTGGTCATGACCGGCTCGGCCAGGACCGCCGCGACCTTGCAGTCTTTCAAAGCGTCCTCGAGGGCGGGGATATCATTCCATTCGATGATCCTCGTCGTCTTTTCGGGATTGACCTGCGGGCCGAGATTTCCCGGCTTGGCGACGGTTTTTCCGCAATCGTCCATGATCGCGACTGTTTCGTCGACTGTTCCATGGTAGCACCAGTTGTACGCGAGGATCAAAGGCCTCTTGGTGACCTGTCTTGCGAGACGCAGGGCAAATCTGTTGGCGTCGGTGGCGCTGGTGGCGAATTGCCAGTACTTCATGCCGAATCTTCTCGAAAGCTCTTCGCCGTTCCAGGCGGCATCCTCCGTGGGAAGCATGAATGTGGTGCCCTTGCTGACATATTCGGTAATTGCCTTGACGGCCGCTTCCGGGGCGTGTCCCACCATGGACCCGGTGTCACCGAGGCACAGGTCCAGATATTTGTTGCCGTCGACGTCCGTAAAGTAAGCGCCTTTGGCGTCTGCCACGCAGACAGGGTAGCTTCCTGCCCATTTTACCATCCAGTTCATCGGAACGCCCTGAAGCAGGCTGCCTTTTGCTCTTTCGAATATCTCTTTGGATTTCGGATGCTTCTCTTCGAAAAGCGCCAGTTCTTTTTCGTATTGGATCTTAAGTTTTTCTCTGTTGATCATTTCAATTACCTCCTAGAATAATACAGGAACAATGATTGTTCGCAGATGATATTATAATAAGCAAGATCAATGCCAAATGAAAAACAGTGTTCGAAGAAAACCGCCAAGGCCTGTTTTACAATGATTACAGAAAAATTCTGGTGAAGAGGGCCTTCAAGAAAATTATAATTCCATGGGCAGTAATTGTCAAATGTGAAAATATATTGTCAAAATTGAAAAACAGAGGTATCATAAGCGAAGAGAAGCCATAACACTTTTTTGAAAGATATCCGGTGCCGGCTTCCACCGGCGGAGCGCATTGCGAACGGAGTGAGTGAAATGTCAGGTTTATCAGGAATAAAAGAGACAGTCATGCAGGTGGCGGACGCCATAACCGCAGCCCTGGAAATAGAAACCGAAATCATCGACAACAGGCTGAAAATCATTGGAGGGACAGGGAGATACGCTGCAAAGGTGGGCAGCTACGAAGAAAACGGAGATCTTGGATCCGGCCTGATATACAGCAATCTTCTAAAATCCGGAGAGACGTACCTGTGCGCCGATCCCGCCTCAGACGCGTGTTACAGTCCTATGGAAGGAGAATTGGCTGAGATTTGCTGCCCGATCAGACTGGACGGTGCCGTCATAGGTCTCATCGGGCTTGTTGCGTTCAATATGAGCCAGAAGGAGAAAATCATCAGGAACAGCGATACGCTGACGCTTTTTCTGGGCAGAATGGCCGACCTGATCGCCAGCAAGCTTGCACAGACTGAAAGCAGCAATCAGCTGAAAGCGATCGTTGAATCGATGCATGAGGGATTGATGGCACTGGATCGGGGTCTTATCATACTTTCCTGCAATACCAAATGTGAAGAATTGCTCGGCATCCCAAGGAAAAGGATCGAAGGGCGCAGTCTTTCGGAAATATGGGATATCGAAGACGTCCGGAGAGTCATGGACAGCGGGGTCCCGGCAAAGGACAAGGAAATCATTTTCAGGGCGGACAAGGGGAAGGAGAAGAGATTTTTATACACGATCATGCCGATCAGCGAAACAACTGGCGATGGCGGCGGCGATACGGGCGAAGGCTCCATGCTGGGTGCAATGATCCTTTTTCAGGATATCTCGGATTTCAGGGAGAGGATCTATAAAATAACGGCAATGGGAAAATTTACGACATTCGACGATATTCTCGGAGAAAGCGAAGCGATCCAAGGTGTTAAAAGCCGCGCCTTGCAGGTGGCGACCAGCGATTCGACGGTGCTCATAACCGGAGAAAGCGGAACGGGCAAGGAGCTCTTTGCGAAAAGCATACACTACAACAG
>DIEM01000009.1:31256-52044 GCA_002418625.1 Firmicutes bacterium UBA5774 | reverse complement strand
CCGGAACAAAATATCCGGATACGATATCCGCGAGTTTGGCGATGGGTGCCTTCCTGCTTTGAGCGTCCTCTACGAGCCTGATGATTTTCGAAAGCGCGGTATCGGAGCCGACGCGCATCGCCTTGAATTTGAGAAGACCCTCGCTGTTGATGCTTCCTCCGATGATCTCGCTGCCGGGCTGTTTCTCGACAGGCAGGCTTTCACCGGTCATCATGGATTCGTCTACCGCAGAAATGCCCTCGATGACAATGCCATCCACAGCAATGACGGATCCGGGCCTGACAAGAACGATGTCGCCTGTGACAACTTCGTCGACCGGCACTTCGATTTCAATGCCGTCCTTAAGGATTATAGCGGTTTTAGGCCTGAGATCCATGAGTTTTTTGATGGCTTCCGAAGTCTTCCCCTTGCTGACGGCTTCAAGATATTTGCCGAGCATGACCAGCGTGATGACGATGGAGGCCGATTCGAAATACAGCGATTCGGCGTATGCGATATCGCCAAGGTAGATTTTGACCGCGGCGAAGATGCCATAGAGGAAGGCGCTGCCGGTGCCGATGGCGACAAGTGTGTCCATGTTCGGGGAGCCCTTTGAAAGTGTTCGGAACCCGACCGTGAAAAATCGGCTGCCCGCGATCATGACCGGAACTGTCAGGACGAACTGGACCAAAGCGAATACAAACGGAAAGCCATGGGGGCTCATGAAGCCCGGGATCGGAAGACCCAGCTGCGGGATCATATGGCTCAAGGCGATATAAAGCACCGGGGCCGAAAAAACGGAGGCTGCGGCCAGGCGAAACCGCATAGTGCGGATCTCGCGGGCACTTCGTTCCTGCTCGACGTCCCGGGCGTTCGCGTCCTCGACCGGCTTTGTGGCGTAGCCGGCTCGATCGATGGCGGATCTGATTTCTGCAAGCTTTATGATTGAAGGGTCGTATTCAAACGTTCCGCGGTTGGTGGCAAGATTGACGCCGGCCGATTTGACACCAGGAAGCTTTCTGACGGCGCGCTCGACTGCCGCCGAGCAGGCGGAGCAGGACATGCCCTCGATGGACAATTCTGCCGTTTTATATATGGGCTCATCGACAATGCCATAGCCTGCGTTTTCAACAGCCTTTTGAAAGGCATCAAAGCCGAGCAGATTTTCATCATATCGTACAGTCAGCTTTTCGGTCGCAATATTGACATCGGCGGATTCGACACCGTCCAGCTTCGAAACCACCTTCTGCACTCTGGCTGCGCATGAAGCGCAGGTCATGCCGGTGATCGGGTATGTTTTTTCCTGCATATGCAACACCTCATTTCATTCTGATTATATACCCGTTTCGCGGAGGCTTAAAAGCCGGCCGGCCGGAACCCGGCCCGGAGCGTACGGCTTTCGCTCAAGCGATGAATGCACAATAATGGAAAGCCATTGAGATTTTATGTCGAATAGTACTGGACTGCTGCAGTGTTTTGGTATACCATAAGGGGGTATAATTAACAAGAATTTAAATAAAAAGGGGTGCGGCAAATGAAAAAAATAATTTCAAGCAGAAGGCTGATCCAGTTCATCGCCGGAGCGGCAATATTGGGGGCGGTTTTCTATTTTGACATTGGGCTTCAATACGTTTTGATAGCCGGGGTGGTGACCGGCGTGGTTTTCGGCAAGGTTTTCTGCCGGTGGATGTGCCCGATGGGTCTGATGATGGAGCTGATGCTCGGCGGAAACAATGATGCGACACAGAAGCAGCTGTACAATTATCATAAGCTGGGCTGTCCGATCGCGTGGATCACCGGACTTTTGAACCGGTTCAGCGTCTTTAAAATCAAAAGGGATGCCAAAACGTGCATCGATTGCGGCATCTGCGACAAAAAGTGCTATATTTCATCACTGAATAAGGAGTATAGTTTATTCAGGAAGAATATGAAGGATCCGGCGACGCATTTCAGCTGCTCCAAATGTCTTGCCTGTGTTGAGCATTGCCCGGCCGGCAGCCTGGAATATAAAATATAGCGGGGTGACCCATGAAAGCAACTATAAAAAATACAATGATGTTTGATTCGATTGCTCCGATCTATGGCTTGTTTTATAATTATCAAAAAAAAATGTATGGGTCGGTGCTGGAAAAAGTGGAAAAAGTATTGAAAATGGATCAGTACAAAAGTGTTTTGGATGTCGGCTGCGGCACCGGCGCCCTTTGCTCTGTTCTGGCAGATCGAGGAATGGATGTGACCGGCGTCGATCCGGCTGGGAAGATGCTTGCCATTGCGATGAAGAAGCAGAAAGGAAAAGGCATAACCCTCATCAAGGCAAATGTCCTCGGGGGGTTGCCTTTCGAAGACGATTCATTCGATATCGCCATAGCTTCGTATGTCGCCCACGGTATGGATTCGAAGGACAGGAAGATTTTATACGCTGAAATGGGAAGGGTCGCAAGGCATCTGGCCATAATTTGCGACTATAATCAGAACAGGTCCAGGATGACGGATTTTATTGAAAGCCTTGAGAAGGGTGATTATTTTAATTTTATCAAGGATGCCCGGTGCGAAATGAATGAAGCGTTCAGGGAGGTCCGTGTCATCGATGTCGCAAAGAGGGCGGCGCTTTATATATGCAAGCCGGTCTCCGGTGAATGAACCGGGGCTTCTATCGATTAGGGGATTGACAAAACCCCGATGCCTTGACCAGCCGTCTCCCAGGATTGAAAATTGACATGGCGCAAATATGGAATATAATTAATTTACCGGAAAGAATAGTTATATTTTCTTTACATGGCAACTAGCGAGGGAGTGATAATTATGGAAAGATCAGACGAAGATCAGAAAATGCCAATCCAGGTCGATTTGAAAAAGGGCGAGAAGTATTATTGGTGCACCTGTGGCAAAACCGCGGACGAGCCGTTTTGCGACGGATCGCATAGCGGATCGGAATTTCTTCCTTTGGAATTCAGCGTCGAGAAGGACAGAAAAGCCTTCCTTTGCACTTGCAAGGAAACGAAAAAACCCCCATTCTGTGATGGATCGCATGAAGGCGACATCAGCTACATCATGGGTGAATTGGTCAAAGAAAAATAGATATGGGTATTCGAAAGCCATGCTGTTGATATAAAGCTTCAGTGTGGTTTTTTCATCTGATACAATAAACAACCGCCGACGGAGCAGCCGTTTTACCGAGAAAGGGAGGTGCGCTGTTATGGATATCATCAAATACCAGGTTCCGATAGAAAAATTGAGAAAAAACTGCAATCATGAGGAGGATCTCGAATTTTGCGGAACATCGATGGATGTGCCTGCGCTCGAGGGAGTCATCGGCCAGGAGCGGGCCGTCCGTTCAATGCGGTTTGGCCTCTCGATGGATGCTTTTGGCTACAATATCTTTGTCGTCGGACCCCAGGGGACGGGCAAGAGCACGTATACAAACTCGGTCGTCGCAAAGAAGGCTGCAGAGAGGCGCGAACCGCTGGACTGGTGTTATATCAATAATTTTTCCGAATGGGACAAGCCGCTTGCGATTTCTCTTCCGGCCGGTGAGGGCAAAGCCTTTCAAAGGGACATGGAAAAGATGATCGCCGATCTGAAGGCCACGATACCAAAGGCTTATGAGGATGGAGAATTCGAGCATTCAAGGGATGCAGTCATTCAAAGCGTTCGTGACAGGATGGGCGCCTTTTATAAAGACGTTGAACAGGAAGCTGCGAATTCAGGCTTCAGTATCAAGCAGGTCGCTCCTGGCCGATTTCTTTTTATACCGCTGCGCGACGACAAGCCGATCCCGGCGGAAGAGTTCGAGAAGCTTCCGGAAGCGGAACGGGCCGAGATAGATGAAAAAAGGATCCGGCTGGCCAGAAAGCTTGACGAGATCACTCGGGATATCCAGCAGATCGAAAAAACGGCGGGGGAACAGCTTGCGGAACTGGAACGCCAGACTGCGATGACCGTCGCGGAGCCTCTGGTGGGGCAGCTTAAGGACAAGTACGACGGCACACCGAGGATGGCCGATTATATGGAGAAGATATTGAAAGACATCGTGGACAACCATATGTTTTTCAGAAGCGCCGCCCCGGCACCGCCGCCGCAGCAGCCTGTTCCTCCGGAGGAAGCCGGATCCGCTGACGAAGAGAACGTAGAGGAAGAAGCGGAGACGATCGATACGATCACGCTCAACCCGCAGGAAAATGCCGATCCGTCCCTGCGCTACAAGGTCAACCTATTTGTGAACAACGAAAAATGCGTAGGCGCCCCTGTCGTCATTGAACCCAATCCAAGCTACTACAACATGTTCGGTAAAATAGAATACAAGAGCCAGCTGATGTCCATGAGCACCGATTTTACCATGATCAAGCCGGGCGCCATCCATAAAGCCAACGGCGGATATCTGATATTGCAGGCCGGGGATGTGCTGATGGATCCGTTTACCTGGGATGCTCTCAAGAAGGCGTTGAAGTACAGGCGGGCTGTTGTCGAAAACATCGGCGAGCAGTACCGGTTTGTTCCGACTGCCAGCCTGAAGCCCGAGCCGATCCATTTGGGCGTCAAAGTGATATTGATCGGCAGTCCGATCTATTACTATATCTTTTCAATGGACGAGGATTTTAGAAAGCTTTTCAAGGTCAAAGTGGATTTTGACATGGAAATGCACCGCGACAAAGAAAATATCCATCAATACGCAGCGTTCGTCAGCTCCCTTTGCAGACATGAAAATTTGAAGCACTTCGATAGGGGGGCACTTGCGAAGGTTGTCGAGTTCGGTTCGCGGATCGCCGGCGACCAGACAAAACTGTCGACGCACTTCAATGAAATCAGCGAGATTGTCAATGAAGCCTCGGCCCTTGCCGATGCAGACAATGTCGAATACGTGGAGGCGTTTCATGTGGATAAAGCCATTGAGGAGCGAAAATACCGGGCCAATATGCTGGAAGAAAAACTGCAGAACATGATCAGGCAGAATAAGATCCTGATCGATACGGAAGGCTCTGTTGTGGGGCAGCTCAACGGTCTGTTCGTGCTTGAAGCCATAGGCTATACCTTTGGACTTCCGGCCAGGATCACGGCGCGCACCTATATGGGGCGCGGCGGAGTGATCAATATCGAGCGGGAGACCGAAATGAGCGGCAGCATCCATTCGAAAGGCGTCATGACCCTTTCGGGCTACCTTGGCGGCAAGCTGGCGCAGGAAAGACCCATGGGACTGACCGCACAGGTCACGTTCGAGCAACTTTATGAGGGGGTGGAAGGCGACAGTGCATCAAGTGCGGAGCTGTATGCCATTTTATCAAGCCTGTCCGGCGTGCCTCTGAAGCAAAATCTGGCTGTGACCGGATCATTGGACCAGCTCGGAGCGATCCAGCCGATTGGCGGAGCGACCGAAAAAATCGAAGGTTTTTTCGACATCTGCAGAGCGAAGGGCCTGACCGGCGAGCAGGGCGTCATGATCCCGGCCCGCAACATCGACAATCTGATGCTGAAGGATGAGGTGCTGGATGCGGTGAAAAACGGCGCATTCCATATCTATGCCGTGAGCACGGTCGAGGAAGGCATAGAGCTCATGACCGGTGTGCCTGCCGGCAGGATCGGCAAGAACGGGGAATATACGGAAGGAAGCATTTTCTATCTGGCGGACAAGAAATTGAAGGCCTACGATAAGGTATTGGCCGCCGCCCATCGGGAATAGGATAATGCCGGCATCCGGATATCGAAGGCACGGAAGCCTTTGCCGACATATAATATTTGCATATGGCCGGGCAGTATGGTAAATTTATGACAGAACAATCGATCGACTTCCTGAAGGGGGTGGGAACTGCACAGTTCTTGACTGTTGCATAGCATGAGAGGTTATAGTTCAGGTTTTAATCACAAATACGACCCATAACAGTTTTCCGGTTTACTCACATGATTTAAACTTATACTGGAGGGGAAGAAATTGATTAAAAAACTTTTGGCATTGACCCTTGTTCTCGCGCTTGTTGGCGCAACGGCAGTCGGATGCGGCGGCGGTGGCGGCGGCGAAGAAGAAGCAGCGGCGGAAGAACCTATCGTGATCAAAGTCGGCCACACAGACACATCGGCAAGATCAACGAACGTTTGTATCGAATGGCTTGCAGAGTATATGACGGAACAGACGGACGGCAGAGTCATAGTCGAGGCTTATCCTGACGGACAGCTCGGCGACGACCCTGAATTATGCAAAGGATTATTACTTGGAACCGACCAGGTCTACTTCGGACTTAGCGGAGTGCTGGGCGGGATCGTCGGCCCGCAGCTCGACATTGTCGACCTGCCATTTCTTTATACTTCGTATGATCAATGGGTGACCGGAAGCTTTGACAATGGAGGCCTGGAAATCTACAACGAGCTGCTCGAAGGAACCGGCTATACGTGCGTAGACTTCATGTACAACGGGATGATGAACCTTTGCAGTTCAAAGAAGGTTTATCACAATTCTGCAGACATGGCCGGCTACAAGGTCCGTGTCACAGCCAGTGAAATGAACGTCAACATCTTCAAAGCGCTTGGCGCGAACCCGACTCCGATGGCATGGGGCGAAGTGTATACTTCGGTCGTGCAGGGCGCAGTCGATGGCCTCACCCATTCCCTTGGCGTGTTCAATGATTTCAAATTCTACGAGCATGCGCCATATATCACTTTGACCGAACACCAGAGCTCCCCCTATACGGTAGTCATGTCGACTGAATTCCTCGAGTCTCTTCCGGATGATATTTATGATATCTGGATGGACGGCATTCATCAGGCTTGTGAAAAACAGCGAACAATGGAGCGTGAGCTTGAATTGCAGTATGTTGATGATTTCGTAGCTAATGGCGCAACGGTATATGCATGCACAGAAGAAGAAAAAGCTGCCTTCTATGCGCTTTGCGCAGATATCTATGAAAACCAGAGAGATGTTACTGGAGCGGATGTCTTTGACAGATTCCTGGCAACCGCAGGCAAATAATATATTTCCGGGATGTGGGTAAAACTGGTTACTATTAAAAAATGCCAAGTCAGATATATAGTATTTCATGCATCTGGGTTGGACCTCGTGTCCGGCCCGGATGCATTAATAATGCAATCATCAATATGGCAATAACAACATACGATTTGGAAAAGGATCGGATTGGGGGGCAGCGATGAAAATCAAGCGTTTGGGCTTTATTTATAATCATCTGGAGGAAATTATCCTGGTGGGCTTATTTGCGGTCATGGTCGCAGCTATATTTCTGCAGGTCATAATGAGATATGTTTTTGACAATTCGCTATCCTGGTCGGAGGAGCTCGGGCGTTTCGTATTCGAGTGGCTGACCTGGATCGGCATCAGCCTTGGAGCCCGGGTCGGGCAGCACATCAAGATCTCGCTGCTGGTGGACAAGCTTCCGAACAAGGGGGCGCAGGCGGCAAATATTGCTTCCGATATCATAGTGATAATCATTTGCGGACTGACGATGTATTACGGCATAGAATTGAGCAAAATGTTCGCCGGCTCCAATTTCACGACCATTAAAATCAGCTTGGCGTGGGGATATGCTTCGGTCATCGTAGGATGCGGGCTTATGATCATCAGGTCGATGGAATCGATCGTGAGATCGGCCGTCAGCTTCAGGACAGGAGAGCCGCCAAAGGCTTATGAGGAAGGAGGGGTCGAATAATGGGCACCTCCGTATTGTTCGTCGCGTTGTTTGCGATGCTCCTCCTGGGTGTTCCCGTCGGCTTTGCCATCGGCGGCGCCACGATGATTGCCATGTTCTTTTTCACCAATATGAATATGATAACCGTTGCGCAATTCTGTTACAGCGGTATAAATTCCTTCACGGTCATGGCGATCCCGTTTTTCCTGCTTGCAGGCGTGATCATGTCTACAGGAGGTATCGCAGCCAGGATCGTCAATTTCGCGTACAAACTCGTTGGCTTTGCAACGGGCGGTCTCGGAGTCGTAACCGTCGTCGCCTGCATGTTCTTCGGCGCACTGTCAGGCTCCGGAATGGCGACGACCTCTGCCATCGGCAGCATGATGATCCCAGAAATGAAAAAAAAGGGTTACGACACTGCCTATTCCACCACGCTTGTCTGCTTTTCGGGCACTATAGGCCTCATCATCCCGCCTAGTCTGGCATATGTCCTTTACGGTTCGACGACGAACACATCCATCTCCGATTTGTTCCTTGCGGGCATTATACCGGGCATCACTGTCGGATTATTCCTGATAGCCATGAATTACTATATGTGCAGAAAACTGCACATGGGCGACAAGGAAGAGAGGGATAAGGAAATCACCATAAAACAGTTCATGCGCGAGAGGACAAGGGATGTGCTGATATCCTTCAAGGACAGCATTTGGGCGCTGCTTTCTCCGGTCATTATCCTCGGCGGCATCTATACGGGCGTATTCACTCCGACTGAAGCGGCCTGCATTTCCGTTGTGTATTCGATCATCGTGAGCGTATTCATTTATAAAGAGATGGACCTGAAAGGCCTCTATAAAACCTTTGTACACGCAGCCATACTGAACGGCATAACATCCTTCCTGCTCGGCTATTCGACAATTTTTTCTACGTACATGGCCTACGAGAATATTCCGAAGCAGATATATGAAATGCTGCTTGCCGCCACGGACAATAAGTTTGTAATGCTTTTATTCATCAATCTGGTCCTTCTTGCCATCGGGCTTTTTCTCGATACGGTCCCGGCGATCATCGTCATGGCCCCCATTCTGCTCCCCGCAGTTGTCAATTACGGTATTGATCCGATCCATTTCGGCATCATCATGACGATCAACCTCGCCATTGGACTCTGCACGCCGCCGTATGGCTGCAATCTTTTTGTCGGAGCGGCCGTTGCGCAGATTAAGATGGAAAGCATGATGAAATACCTGATCCCATTCTTCATCGTCGCAGTGCTTGCCCTGATGCTGATAACATACGTACCGGCATTGTCACTGGTATTATTGGGGAGATGACAAAAAAATGGAGGATCCTGCAATGAAAGGAATCGGAGAATATTTCGGCACTCACCGGGTGATATGCCCTGAGGGATTATTGCCGCAGGCTGCCGATAAGATAGACAACACCCCGGATATCTGGAGCAACGAGATCCTGATCGACGTCATTGCGCTGCAGCCAACCGCGACGGCGTTTCAAACGATCAGGGAAAAGTGCGGCACCGACATCGAAAAGATCAAAGAAGAGATCATGGCCATTGTCGAAGACCGGGGAAAATTTCAGGACCCACTGACAAAATCAGGCGGCATGCTGATCGGAAGGGTTAAACGGATCGGGGATGCTATGGAGGGCAAGGTCGATATAAAAGTGGGTGACAAGATAGCTACCCTTGTATCCCTGTCGTTGACGCCCCTGAAGATATACGAAATAACGGATATTGACCTTGACACGGAACAGGTCGTCTGCCGGGCGGATGCCGTGCTCTTCGAGAGCGGCATTTTCACGAAGATACCGAATGATCTGGGGGAGGAATTGAGTCTGGCGGTCATGGACGTCGCGGGAGCGCCCGCGCAGGTAGCCATGAATGCCAAGCCTGGTGATATCGTGGCCGTGATGGGAGCCGGCAAGGCCGGATTGCTATGTCTTGCAGAAGCCAGGCGAAGAGTGGCGCCGCATGGCAAGGTCGTTTGCCTGGAATACTCCGAAGCCCAATGCAGGGTCGTGAAGGATCTGGGGATCGCTGATGTGATCCTTCAGGTGAACGGGCAAAAGCCTCTGGAAACATACAACAAGTATTTGGAGGCGATGGATGGCCGACTCGCTGATTTCACAGTAAGCACCGTGAATGTCATGAACACGGAGCTGTCGACCATACTGATCACCAAGGACACGGGCAAGATTTATTTCTTTTCGATGAGCACGGATTTCGTGAAGGCGTCGCTTGGAGCTGAGGGCGCAAAAAAATATGTGACGATGATTCTCGGCGCAGGTTACTATCCGGGACACGCGGACATCACCTTCAATATCGTCAGGGAGAATGCCAAGCTTCGTGATTATCTGACCAAACGCTACTGTAAATAGTTCGATAACGCATTTTATATTTTCGCTGTGAATACTATATAAAGGTGGTGTTAATGGAATGTTCAGCGACATTAAACAACTCAGAAATTATTGCAAGGAAAACGGGATCAGGATGATCGATTTCAAAATGATCGATCTTTATGGGCGATGGCGGCATTTATCCATACCTGCAGTACGCTTCAACGAGGAAACCATGCGCAGAGGCATCGGCTTTGACGGCTCGAACTACGGCTTCGCGCCGGTGGAGAAAAGCGATATGGTTTTCATTCCGGATATGGCGACGGCCATCATCGAGCCCTTTTGCGATGTTCCAACTTTATCGATGATCGGGGATGTCTTTGTGACAGGGGAAACGCCAAAGCCATTTGACCAATACCCCAGATCGGTAGCCTCCCGGGCCGAGGAATATATGCGTGCTGCCGGGATTGCTGACGAAATGAAAACCGGACCCGAATTTGAATTTTATATTTTTGATCATGTAAGCTACCAAAATGATACCCACCAGCTGGGCTTCAGGATCGATGCGGACCAGGCCGAGTGGAACAGCAGCAATGATGGCCAGAATCTGGGCTACAAGGTCCCGGTCAAAGGCGGATACCATATGACCCCGCCCATGGATGTCTACTTCAACCTCAGGAGTGAAATGTGCCTGATGCTTGAAGAATGCGGTGTTGAGATCAAGTATCACCATCATGAGGTGGGCGGTCCGGGACAGCAGGAAATAGAGGTGGAGCCCGGTCCTATGAGGGAAATGGCCGACAAGACCATGCTGGTCAAGTATATTGTTAAGAACGTATCCCAGAAGGCCGGCAAAAGCGCGACGTTCATGCCCAAGCCGCTTCATGGGGAGGCTGGTAACGGGATGCATGTACACATGCACCTTTTTAAGGATGGTGAGCCCATATTCTATGATGCCGCAGGCTATTCCGGCCTGAGCAGGAACGCACTTCATTTCATCGGTGGCCTGCTGAAGCATGCCAGGGCCCTTTGCGCACTGACGAATCCCAGCACGAATTCATACAAGAGGCTGGTTCCCGGATATGAAGCGCCGGTCAGCATCTGTTACGCGACAGCGAACAGAAGCGCGGTCATCAGGATCCCGGACTATGCCAAGGCGCCGGATCAGAAGCGCTTCGAACTCAGGAATCCGGATGCCACCTGCAACCCGTATTATGCCTACTCCGCCATCCTGATGGCCGGACTCGACGGCATCGAACAGGAAATGGACCCCGCAAAGATGGGATTTGGGCCTTATGACATTAATTTGTATAAATTGTCAACTGAGGAACAGGCGAAAATCAAACCGCTGCCTTTCACGCTGGACCAGGCTCTGGATGCCCTGGAGGAAGACCACGAATTTCTGCTGAAGGGCGGGGTCTTTCCAGAAAAGCTTATTGAAATCTGGCTGGAGAAAAAAAGGGAAGAGGTCAGGACGTACAACGCGTTTCCGCATCCGGTGGAATACCCCCGTTATTATGATTTATAGACAGCGTATGTCTACTGATAGAATTTTTCCATTGTAAAGCCGCGTCCATGGACTTCATTGACGCGGTTGACGATCATGAACGCCTTCGGATCGATCTCCAGGACCAGCTCGCTCAGCTTTGGAAGCTCGCGGTTTGAGACCACGGTCAGGATGACGAGGCTTTCGCTGCGGTTATAGCCTGTTTCGGCATGGATCAAGGTAGATCCACGGTCAAGCTGCCGGATAATCATCCGGTTGATTTCCTCGAATTTTTCAGTGATGATTTTGACCTGAGTTTTGGACCGCCCCAGCAGAAGCACCTTGTCGAGAACCACTGTATAGATGAAAACAAGCAGAATGCCGTAGAGCACCTGTTCCTTGTCGGCGAACAGCATTTGCGACAGCAGGATCAAGGAATCGAAGCAATAGAGCAGGACTGAAATGGGCAGGCCGAATTTTTTATTGAGCACAAGCGGCGGGATATCCATTCCGCCGGTCGACGCGCCGGCCTTGATGACAATCCCAATGCTGAAGCCGATCATGACGCCGGCGTAGATCGCGGAAAGAAGAGGGTCGGCAGTCATATGACGCAAAGCGTCGATATTCTGGAAGATGCCAAGGGCGATCGGAAAGCAGATGGTGCTGACCAGGGTGGCGAAAGCAAACTTTCGCCCAAGGACCAATGCGCCGATGATAAACATGACAATATTGAAAACGGCGATGAATGCTGCGAGAGGAATGCCTGCAATGTTATAAAACAAAAGGCCGAGGCCGGTGGTGCCGCCTGTGATCAAGCCGGCCGGGAGGATGAACATCGTTACCGCCAGCGCATAGACTATATTGCCGAGCAGAATGAATACCCCATTCCGCAGGGTCTTGATGTATTTTCTTTCCATGATGCGAAACTCCTTATATTGCGTATCTGCTGCAATAATAATAGCATAACATCGCGAAAACATTAAGGATTTGTTTGAAACGATGATCATGAATGCCTGTGATCAACGATCGAGCATGCTTTTTTTTCGTGTAAAAATATGATACGATAGTTCAAGAATACTCAAACAGAAAAAAAGGAGGACCATGACTATGTTCAGGGAGATGAGAAGATCAGACCGCGCTTTGACATTGGATGAAGCCAAGGCATATCTTGAGAAGCAGGAATACGGCGTACTGTCGGTATTGGGCGACGACGATTATCCGTATGGCGTTCCGATCAGTTATGCCTTTGCGAATGACTGCATTTACATCCACGGATTTTTGGATGGACACAAGATCGATGCCGTCAGAAAAAATCCGAAAGTCTGTTTCACAGTTGCGGGAGATACCGAGGTGCTGCCGGTCGAGGTCAGCATCAATTATACCAGTGTCGTTGCTTTCGGGCTCGCGGAGGTTTTGCCGATGGAAGATGAAGCTGGGCGGCAGGAGGCATTCGAGGCCATAGCCTTCAAGTATTGCCCCAGGGATGAGAACACGATCAGATATATCGACAACAACAAGGCAAAAACGAATGTAATCAGAATCAGGGTCGAGAAAATAACCGGCAAGAAAAGGCCGGGCAAGCCCCGGATCGGTTAGCTCATTAAACGCGGCGCCAACGGAGGACATTGACATTCGGGCAAAGCAGCCTGTGCAGCGCATTGGCTGATTTTGAAAGGAACAGGTGGATCATGTATTCATGCATATCATGCAGCAAGCATTATTGCGACACAGGCAAAACGGACAATCTGCCGGGAGGATGCCCCGGCCTCGAGACAGACGTGATCGAGAAAAGCAAGGAGCTTTACAGTGAGCTGGAAAATATGAATCTGGCGCGTTCTGCGGCAGTGGTGGAGGCCGTTGGCTACTGCAAGCTGACAAGGCTCGAGGAAACCATGGAATTCGCGAAAAAGTGCGGCTTCAAAAAACTGGGCGTGGCCTTTTGCATCGGGCTTGCGAAGGAAGCATCCGTATTGCTTTCCGTGCTCAAGCACAACGGATTTGAAGTGGAATCCGCTGTCTGCAAAAACGGCAGCATTCCAAAGGAATTTTTGGGTCTGTCTGAATATGAGAAGGTGGAGCCCGGATCTTTTGAGCCGATGTGCAATCCGATCGGCCAGGCCCTTTTTATGAATAAGGCTGGAACCGAACTCAATATCATTTTCGGCTTATGTGTCGGCCACGATTCGTTGTTTATGAAATATTCTGAAGCGCCGGTCACTGTCCTTGTGGCGAAAGACCGCGTATTGGCCCATAATCCCATGGGAGCGATCTATCAGGCTTCAGGATACTACAAAAGCAAGTTATATAAATAGAATATCCGATTTCTGGAGGAAAAATGATGAAACGCAAGATTTTCACCCTACTCTTAGTTCTGATCCTTGCAGTATCGCTGTCTGCCTGCGGAGGCGGAGACGATAAACCGGCCTCATCCATGCTGTCTGTCAATGTGGGTCCTGAGCCCGAGAGCATCGACCCCGCATTCAATGTTTCCGTCGATGTGGCAACACTGCTGATCCATGGATTCGAAGGGCTCATGAAGCTGGACGAAAATGGCGTCCCACAGCCCGGAATGGCCGGCTCCTACGAAATCAGCGATGATCTGCTCACTTATACGTTCAATATTCGCGATGGCGCGATGTGGAACGATGGCGAGCCATTGACGGCCGAGCAATTCGTCTACGCGTGGAAACGCGCGGCGGATCCGTCGACCGGAGCGCCTTACGGATATCTGTTCGACGTCGTCAAAGGCTATGCCGACGTTATGGAAGGCAATGCCGACGCCCTGTGGGTGAAAGCGCTGGACGAAAGGACACTTGAGGTGGCATTGAGCGCGCCTTGCCCTTATTTTCTTGAACTCTGCGCATTCCCGACATTTTCACCCGTCCGTGAAGATGCCGTGCTGTCGGGAGAAAGCTGGGCGGCAGAGCCAGGCACATATGTATCCAACGGCCCCTACAGCCTTGAAGAGTGGGTGCATGATTCATATATGGTTTACGCAAAGAATGAATATTACTATGATGCCGACGCGATCGGACCCGACAACATCCGGTTCGTTCTCATGGAGGATGACGCGGCGGCTCTTGCCGCATTCCAGAATGGCGAGATATCCTTTACCGATACGCTGCCTGCCGAGGAAGTCGAAGCCTGGCAGGGCAAGCCGGAATATGGCGCCATGCCGACCATCGGGACTTTCTTCATCAGCTTTCAAACCCAAAAGGAACCGTTTGACGATCCCATGGTTCGAAAGGCCCTCTCTCTGGCCATCGATAGAAATTATATCTGTGAACAGATCAGCAAGGCGGGCGAACAGCCTGCGGGTGCCTATGTTCCTGCAGGCTTGACCGATTCGGATATCAATGTACAATTCAGGGAAGCGGGCGGCGATTATTATTCTGTTGAACCATCCAGGTATGAAGCCAATTGCGATGAAGCCAGAGAACTGCTTGCCCTGGCCGGATATCCCGCCGGCAGCGGATTTCCGAAGCTTGAGTATATTTTCAACGAAAGCACGCTGCATCTGCAGATCGGCGAAGCGCTCCAAAGCATGTGGAAGGAAGAACTTGGCATAGAAGCAGCGGTCAGCCAGCAGGAATGGGGTACATTTATCGGTTCGCTGATGGCAGGCAATTACGATCTTGCGCGAAACGGCTGGAACGCCGATTATAACGATCCCATCTCATTTCTTGACATGTGGGTGTCCGGCGGTGGCAATAACGTTGCAGGATGGTCCAATGCGGAATATGATGAGTTGATCTATGAAATTAAAAGCACTGTGGATTCGAAGACGAGATTTGCTAAAATGCATGAAGCTGAGACGCTGCTGATGGATCAAATGCCCATAATACCGATCTATTTCAGCGCGGATGTGTTCCTGATCGATCCGGAGCTGGAGGGGTTTTACTGCTCGCCGCTCGGATTCAAATATTTCATGAATGTCAGTATGCCTGAATAGGAAAGTCGGCGTCAGCTGCACCGGCGTTTTCGGCTTGTGAAATAAACGCACATTAAAGGGTTACCGTCAATGGAGGCCGTGAAGACCGAATGACGATAACCCTTGTTCGTTCTGTGGGACATATTTGCTTCGCGTCAGATCACGAATCGATCCAAAGGAATATAATCATCATTGGTATGGACGAAATATCCGCCGTGTTCGCCCCAGAAGATCTGGGATTCGTCAAAAACCTGTGAAAGCAGAAGCTTCTCCTCTTCATCTTCAAAAATAATCTGACCGTTTTCTGCGTCTACATAGATTTTAACATTTTCAGCAAGTTTCATAATGATCCCTCCTTAATATGTCATGATAGGCGATACAGTGCTTGTTGTATAAGTATAGCATAAATCATGCGGATTGCGATGTTTTATCATGTTTTTATTGCTGAACGCGGAGCGTTTTCACAAAAAAACAGATGTGCATCACGTGGAAAATAGTGTATTATTAACTACACACCCTTCGATTGGGAGGTGCCGGGGATGAACAATAAATTCTACAAATTTCTGATCGACAACACACCGGTAGGTTACAGCTACCGCAAGATCCTATGCGATGAAAACGGCGCCGCCTATGATTATGAGATCGTTGAGGTCAATCGGGCCTATGAAGCAATGACAGGCCATAAGGCTGCCGATATCATCGGCAGGACAGGCGTCGCGCTTGGTATGGATGTCAGCAGGGAGCCTTTTGACTGGCTGGATTTCTATGGCAGGATCGCCCTCGAGCAGGGCAGCGCCACAGTCGATTACTATTCCAGGCCGCTTCAGCGCTATTTGAGACTCAACGTCCATTCTCCCGAAAAATATTATTTTGCGACCTTTTATACAGATATCACCAATGAGGTCCTGGAGCTGAAAGAACTCGAAAAATTCTTCAGCGTCAGCCTTGATTTGCTGGCCATAACAGATACGGGAGGGCGAATCGTCAGGGTGAACCGGCAATGGGAAACCGTATTTGGATATACGACTGAGGAGCTGCTTGACATGAATCTGGAAGACCTGATTCTGAAAGAGGATCTGGAAAAGACGAGAGCTGCCAGAGCCAGTCTTGCTCAAGGCAAACTGCTTCTGAACTATACGAACAGATTGCGCTGCAAAGACGGCACTTTCAGATATATCGACTGGAGATCCTATCCTTCCGGAGAATTGGTCTATTCATCCGCCCGTGATATCACGGATTTGATCGAAGAAAAGATATCCATCATCAGGTATGCCGAATTTCCGGCAAAATTATTGAATGTGGAATTGGAGAAAATCGATTTTCACGAGATTCTAAATATCCTGCTTGACATATCAAAAGCGAGGCTCGTTTTACTCAATTTGATACAGGATGAGGGCAGATGCCTGAAGATCGTCGATATGGCAGCTTCAAATGAAGTATTTAAAATCATGGAAGAGATCCACGGAGAGAGCAATATCGGAAGAACATGGACGAAAATGCCGGGGTACGGTGAAATAAAAGACAGCGGGCCGATTATCCATTTCAGTTCTTTCGGAGAATACGCGGATCAGTGCCGGATGACGGGAAGACAGCGGGACTTTGAACAGAAACTCAAGATCGGCGAGGTGATCGTCGCCAAGATATTCAGATCCGGCCGGATGGTCGGGGACTTCACGCTGATGATGCCGGAAGGAGCACGTGTCAGGCACGATGAGCTCACGCAGGCGATCATCAGGCAATTTTCGATGATCATTTCCAGAAAGTTTACGGAACAGATGCTGAAAAAGAGCGAAGAGCGTTTTAAAACCATGTTCGAGGAAGCGCCTCTCGGTATAGGGCTGTTTGAGCTGGAATCCGGACGTGCCAGGCAGATTAACCGAAAATTCGCGGAAATCGTCGGCAGGAGCCGGGAGGAAATGATGCAGATGGACTGGCAGTCGATCACGCACCCGGACGATATGGAGGCCAATGATGCAAAGCGTGGGATGATGTTTGCCGGTACGATCGACGGATTCAATCTCAACAAGCGATATATCAAGCCTGATGGCACGATCGTCTGGGTCAATCTCACGATTGTTCCGCTGAAGGATGAAGACGACGACACGCCGTTGGAGCTGTGCATGATTGAGGATATCACCGAACGGAAAAACCGGGAGGAGGAGATCGTCTATCTGAATTATCATGATGTTCTGACGGGCCTATACAACAGGACATTTTTGGATGAAGAGAAAAAACGCCTGAATGTGGAACGCCAGCTGCCACTCTCGGTGATCATGGGGGATATCAACGGGCTGAAGCTGGTCAACGATGCTTTCGGGCATACTGAAGGAGACAAGCTTCTGGTCGAGATCGCCCGGATACTGGAGCATTGCTGCAGATCCGAGGATATTGTAGCAAGAACCGGCGGCGATGAATTTTGCATCCTGCTGCCGAGGACCTCCGCCGAAACGGCGTCGGAGATCTGCAGGCGAATAACTGCCATGTGCCTGGAATACAGGCATTCGAATAGCGAGGACGCGTTTTATCCCGGCATAGCGCTTGGCAATGCGACTAAAATATCCCCGGGTCAGTCGATCGAAAGGATCATCAACGAAGCGGAAGATTCCATGTACAAGCGGAAGCTGCTGGAGCGAAAGAGCATCCACAGTTCCATAATTGCGTCGATCAGGACGGCAATGTTTGAAAAAAGCTATGAGACAGAGCAGCATGCTGAACGTATGGTGGCTCTTTCCAATGCCATCGGACGCATCCTGCGCCTGTCGGACCAGCAGCTGAACGATCTGCACCTGTTGGCAACGCTCCACGATCTGGGGAAAGTCAGCATCGACGATCATATACTTTCCAAAAGAGGCGCGCTGACCGATGAAGAATGGCTCGAAATGAGAAAGCATCCCGAGATAGGATATCGGATCGCCAATGCTTCTGTAGAGCTTTCCAGCATCGCTGAATATATTCTTTGCCACCATGAGCGCTGGGACGGAAAAGGATATCCTCAAGGGCTGTCGGGCGAATCGATCCCACTGCTGTCCCGTATCATATCCGTCGTCGATGCGTTCGACGCCATGACGGAGGACCGGCCGTATAGAAAGGCCATGTCCAGAGAGGCGGCAATCGGGGAGATCGTCAAGAACGCGGGCAGCCAGTTCGATCCGCATATCGCGGAATTGTTTACAGCCCATGTCGCGCTCAATGCGGAAAGTTTGATCCCGAATAAGTGAAAGGCAAGAAAAAAGACTTTTTACTTCTAAAAAAATCTGTTATAATAACTAACGTCAGGCTGGCAACGTAACGTTCCGGCCGGCTCATCAGAAGCGCCGCATGGGGAATTAGCGCAGCTGGGAGCGCGCTGCGTTCGCAATGCAGAGGTCAGGGGTTCGATCCCCCTATTCTCCACCAAAAAACAGCCCGAGAGATAAATTGTTTTCTCGGGCTGTTTTTTGATGGAGCGACAAAAGGGGATCGAACCCGAACGGGCGCGACCGTCGCGAAAAAGTCCGGTGGACTTTCGAGCAGGGAGCGGTCCGAGCCTGCTGAGCGGGCAGGCGAAGGACGGCAGATGCTGAGGCAAGTGAGACGGCATCTGCATAATCCCCCTATTCTCCACCACACACTGTCCGAAAAGGCAGAAAAAAAGCACTGGAACGTTGAAATTCCAGTGCTTTTTTATGGATCAAATTAGATAGTGGTGTTACAAAATTGCTTGACCATTGCAATTCTCATTTATGGTATAATTATAACTAATTAAGATAATAATTAAATATCTATTGAGAAGGAGGCAACCCCTGTGAGAGATGAGATGGACAGAAGCTGGCTGAGAAGTATCGAATGGGAAACGCGCACCGTTGAAGAGACACTTGAAATGCTGAATTCACAGCAAAATGGTCTCACTTTAGAAGAGGCCGAAGAAAGGCTGTCTCGTCTGGGGCCTAATAAATTACCGGACGAAAAGAAGGATGGCATCATTAAGCGATTCCTCATGCAGTTCCGAAACGCGCTGATTTATGTTCTCATCGGCGCTGCCGTCGTGACCGCCCTGATGGAGCACTGGATTGATACGGCCGTCATCCTTGGCGTCATCGTGATCAATGCCATCGTCGGATTCATTCAGGAAGACAAGGCGCAGAAAGCGCTCGAAGGGATAAAAGATCTGTTATCGCTGAAAGCGCTTGTCATTCGTAACGGCAAACGGGAAGAGATCAACTCTGAAGAACTGGTGCCGGGCGATATCGTGATCCTGAAGGCGGGCGACAAAGTGCCGGCAGACATGCGCCTGATCACCGCGATCCGGCTGGAGGTCGATGAGGCATCGCTGACTGGGGAATCCGTCGCTGTCATCAAATCGCCCAGCCCAGTGGCCCCCGGTACAGTGCTGGGCGATCGGGCGTCGATGGCCTATACTGGCACGATGGTCCGCACCGGAGAAGCCACAGGCATCGTGACCGCGACGGCATCGGATACGGAGGTCGGAAAAATCAACACCATGCTGTCGGAGACCAAATCCGTCAGCACGCCTCTTATGCGAAAAATCAACCAGCTTGGCAAGATGCTCTCTGTCATCATCCTTGCTTTCTCCATAGCATTAGTCTTATATGACGTTTTCATTATGGGAACGACTCTCAGCTACGCGCTTCTGTCGGTCATTGGCCTTGCTGTCGCAGCGATACCGGAAGGACTGCCGGCGATCATGACCATCACGCTTGCTATCGGCGTCCAGAGGATGGCCCAAAGAAACGCTATCGTCCGCAGGCTTCCTTCCGTTGAGACGCTCGGATCCGTCACTGTCATATGCTCGGACAAGACCGGAACCCTGACGAAGAACGAAATGACGGCAACGGATATCTATGCCGCTTCAGGAGATCTGGAAGTAACGGGAACGGGCTATCATCCGGCGGGCGCGATCTTGCGAAACGGCCTTGCGATCGATGCGGGAGCAGACCCTGTCCTGTCCCGCCTGATCCAGTCCGCTTCGCTGTGCAATGACTCTGCCGTCGTCATGAAGGACGGCGTGTGGACTGCCCAGGGCGCTCCGACGGAAGCTGCGCTGAAGACGCTTGCGGCCAAAGCCGGTATGGCTGAAATTGATTCCCGGGCCATCGACGCGATCCCTTTTGATTCGAAATATAAATATCGAGCATCACTGCTCAGCATCGGCGACCGAAAATTCCTGTTCGTCAATGGCGCGCCGGAAAAACTCCTTCTCCTGTGCAGCCTTCAGGCTGGCCAGGTAGTCGGCCAGCCAATCGAGACGGCCTTATGGGAGAAAAAGATCGCTGTCGCCGCTGCCCGCGGGCAGCGGCTGATCGGATGTGCCTATGCGGAAATGCCGGATGATCATATCCATCTGGATCATGAAGATCTGGATGGCAGACTGATGTTTCTGGGTATAATAGGGATCATCGACCCGCCGCGGCCGGAAGC
>DIEM01000009.1:0-31240 GCA_002418625.1 Firmicutes bacterium UBA5774 | reverse complement strand
CGGGTCAAGATGATCACCGGCGACCATGTGCTGACTGCACTAGCTATCGGAATGCAGATGGGCCTCACCGAAAGCGAATGTGTTACAAGTGGTGCAGAACTGGAAAAGATGGATGACAGCCAGCTCCGTGAGGTCGTACAAAATTGCGATATCTTTGCCAGAACCAGCCCGGAGCACAAGCTGCGGCTCGTCACGGCGCTTCAGGAGCTCGGCGAGATCGTCGCCATGACCGGCGATGGCGTCAATGACGCCCCGGCTTTGAAAAAGGCGGACATCGGCATCGCCATGGGGCGTAAAGGCACCGAGGTCACCAAGGATTCTGCGGAAATGGTTCTGGCGGATGACAACTTTGCGACGATTGAATCGGCGGTTGAGGAAGGCCGGACGATCTATGACAACCTGCGGAAAACTCTGCTGTTCATCCTGCCGACAAACGGAGCCGAAGCATTCGTGATCCTGGTCGCCATTTTATTCGGCCTGACCCTGCCGATCACTCCGGTCCAGATCCTGTGGGTCAACATGGTGACAGCCATAACGCTCGCCCTGTCCCTCGCTTTCGAGCCAACCGAGGAAAATACGATGAAGCGGCCTCCCCGTCCGGCTGACGCCGCGATAATCGACCAGTATTTTCTGTTCCGGATCATCTATGTGTCCATCGTGATCGGCCTGATCATCACTTATTCTTTCTTCCACTTCGATAGTTTCGGATACAGCATGGCTTATTCCAGGACGATCACCGTTAATATGCTTGTTTTCGGAGAGCTTTTCTACCTGTTCAACACCAGGAAAATATATCATTCGATTTTCAGCAGAGGCTTTTGGGGAAACCGTGTCGTCTTTCTGGTTTCAGGCATTCTGATTGCCATACAGATCGGATTCACCTATCTCCCCTTTATGAACCTATGGTTCGAAACGGCGCCGCTCGATCCGGTCGACTGGCTTTACCCCATCATAGGCGGCATCCTGATCTTACTGATCGTCGAGTTTGAAAAGTTCCTGAAGAACAGAAAACAAGCGGCCGGGCACTGACATCTTTTCGGGTGCGTCAGCCGTTTAGATTACCATATCGATTCCCCGGCCGTCACGATCGTGTCAGAAACAGGGCGGAGGGCTGGCTTTATTTGTAATAAAAAGGGCATTATATTACTTTCCTTGAAAAACTCAATGTACTTGTGTTTAGTTTATTCTAAAACAGGATTGACCACTATATAGTTTGATTTGGTTCAACTTGATTCTGCTTTTGCAAAAATTATTTCATTTATTGTGGAGAGGAGAATTTATTATGAGTAGACTGATACGCTGTGGCTTGACCCAGACCCACCACGATGTGGACGGAAACGAGCCGGTTCAAAAGCACAGGGATTCCGCCATTGAAAAGCACCTGAAGCTGATTGGAGAGGCGGCAAAAAAAGATGTAAAAATACTTTGCTTTCAGGAACTGTTTGTTGGCCCGTACTTTTGCGCAGAACAAATAACCAAATGGTATGCACTGGCTGAGCGCGTTCCGGACGGTCCAACTATTAAGCTCATGCAAGAGCAAGCAAAAAAACACAACATGAATTGGATGCACTTAGGTGGACAGAAAAATTAGTTTTAATAAATTCAGAAGGGTGAATTTCGCTCATGAAAGGTGAAGGAGGAATTATCGATGGCAGGTAAATTTGTAATCAGCAGAATAGATGGAAAGCTTAGATTTGATCTAAAGGCTGGAAATGGCGAAATGATTTTAAGTTCGCAACCTTACGCATCTCTTGCATCGTGTAAAAAAGGTATTGAAAGTATAAGGACGAATGCTATTAAGGCTCCTGTCGAGGATCAGACTATTGATGGATTTACAACAGAGAAGAATCCTAAATTTGAAATATACGAATACAGAAATGGTGATTATCGTTTTAGATTAAAGGCGAAGAACGGACAACTCATTGGCAGTGGCGAAAGATATAAATCCAAAGCCGCATGCCAAAACGGCATTGAGTCCATAAAGAAAAATTCAGTAGAAGCTATTATACTTGAAGAGAAAAAATAGTGTGATTTTATCCGGACAATTTACTGAGCCACCGTATTATTTTGAAATAGGTAATACGGTGTTTCTGTTGAGAGGGTGGAACTTCCGGATATCAATAAGCAGGGAATATAAAGCATATCTGTAATCGCTACAGCTAACGGTGTCATCTATGCCTGCACATCTGCCAGCTTGCCGGTCGAATCCATCGAATCACCGAGAAAGGAAAAATGAAATGGAAAAAGAAAAAGGGAAAACGGTTTTGCTCCCGATTATCCTAATTCCTGTTGCCGGGCTGGTTCTACTTGGCATGTGCTTTATAATGTATATCAGCTTCTGATTTCTGAAAAGCGAAAACGGAAAGAAGCATCAATCCATCACAACGCCGACAGGGAAATCATTCATAAAAGGGGCCTGTTTGCTTCCCGGGAAACCATTGGAAATCTGACGCTATCCCTTATTTGCTTTAGATGAACAAGCATGGTAGGATTAGTAAAGAGAATCGCAGTCCAGAAAACACTTCCAACAGCGCCGACTTTACGGAAGAATGGAGAAAAATGAAAAGCAAGAGACAACCGACGGTATTTACACTAATTCTGCTGATTACAGCCATTCTTCTGTTTAGTGGTTGTGAAAACGGAGCAAATACCGGCAAAGTGATCACTGAGGAGCCTTCTACGTCACCGGATTTCGCCCAGGAGTATCATAAAATATGCTCTGTTATGGAAAAAGCCGAAGAAGCGTATGCTTGGTTTAGCAGCTTTGGAGAAATTGAGCTTGATATGAGCGAGAAATATTTTGATAATGATATCATTTGGTATGGAATAGTAGAACACGAAGGTATTTCCACGATGGAAGGACTGGAAGTCTATCTGTCGGAATTATTTGATGATGCAACAAGCCAAAAACTCATTTCAACCCGTATCGTTGGGGCCGAAAATATGCCGCTGTTTATGGAACGCGACGGGATCCTTTATTGCGCTGCGGGCGTTGTCGGAGAGATACAGTATAGCGACTGTGATTGGACGCTTGGTATCAAGACCATTGATGAAGAAAGCGCGACGGTAGTCGTGAACTGGGCCATGTCAGTTTGGGATGTACCACTCAACGGCAGCTATGAAATGAACTGCGCCAGAGGTGATGATGGGATTTGGCGTTTTACGGACTTCGCGCTGCCTGTGCAGGCGGCTGTCGCAGCTTATGACGACGAGAGCAAAGAATGGTGAAAGAGGAATGGGAATGAAATCAGACATGAAATGCAGTATAGTACAAGATTTGCTTCCTAACTATATTGAGAAATTGACCAGCGAAGATACAAATCACGCTATCGAAGATCATTTTCGTACCTGTGAGGTATGTAAAAAGGAATATGAAAAGATGATCGCGGTTATTATCAACCCAGTCAAAGTACCGATGATTGAGTTGAAATTCCTGAAAAAAGTCAAAAGAACTAAAATATTTGCTGCGCTATTATGTATTGTCCTGACACTAGTTTTATCCTATCTGCTATATTCTTCGGAATATCATTGCAGCCTTGACAAGGGTGAATTATCCACAGCTGTTACGGAATTCATCGCTCCTTTTAAGCCCTCATTTAACGCCTATGTTCTAGAGACGAATACAGTCGGCAACACACTGATTGTTTCCTTCAAAGACCAAGCTAGTGCAGACAATTATGGTATTGCAATATTCGTGAAGGGATTGAACCAAAAATACCGGATCATAAACACCCAGATTGAAGCTTCTGATTATTCTTCGGTCGTGCAGTTATTTCAACTCGAAATCAGGAACAAGCTCTATTATGCTGTGAATGGATACAACCTTACCGGCGATATCCTCTATTATGGGTTAGATTATTTTGCATATGAAAATCCGGGAAGCCTTTCGAAGGATCGTGTAACACAATCTGTCAGGTTCGATGTAAAGAATCCACAGTTCTTGGAAATATACCCGGCGGATGTGATTGATCATCGGGTTGTTAGCGAATCCGCTAAGACATTATATGAATATCACTTAATAGATACATCTTTGTACGATGCCAACGGAAATGAAATTACCGAGAATTTTAGGAATGAAAGTGAGAGCATTCGGGGTGGCTCCGGAGCTGGGAAAGCGGAATTGTTTATGCTTTATGTCTATATAGCCATTATTATGGGATTAGGCATTATAATGACACGATATTTTTTGACTGAATGAAACGAAAATCATTTTTGCACACCCCTACAAAAATGCACACCCCCTATTCCTCAAATCGTTGAACATTAGACAGAGGGTGTGCATTGTATCATTTTTAAGTAGATTCGCCAAATACTTGTAAAAATCCCGTGGGACTTTGTTGCCACGGATGTAAATTGTTCGTTGTATATGTCTATATACACGCCTCTCAATTTCATCCTGGCGCTTCGTCCGACGGGATTTTTCCTGCGTATTCCGGTTTGGATTGGAATATGAGATCCTGGTCAGCCGCTTTTTTATGGCATATTCCAGGGCATAAATTAATATTGACAAAAAATACACAATGCAATATAATGCAATTAAGTAAACTGCAAGTATACTAAAATACATTTAAGTAAATAAGGAGTGATACAGTTGGGAGCAAGTGAACGCAAGGATCAAGAAAAGCAAATTCGAAGAAATGATATTATTGATGCTGCTGAAGAAGTGTTTTTTTCGAAAGGCTATGAATCAGCCACCATGGATAATATCGCCAAGGAAGCTGAATTCAGTAAAAGGACATTATATGTATATTTTAACAGTAAAGAACAGCTGTATTTTGAAATCATGGTGAGGGGCTATAAAATTTTGATTGAAATGATAGAAACAGTCCTTGCAGAACGGAAGACCATAAATGCTGTTGACAGAATAGAGCTGATCGGCAGGACGCTTTATGAATTTAACATTCAATATCCCAATTACTTTGATGCTATAATGTGCTATGAAAACGGCGAAAAGGATTTTAACAATGGGATACCTGATCATTCAAGGGAAGAATGTTATGCACTTGGAGAAAAAATATTCGGTTATTTAGCCTCGGCATTGGCGGATGGCGTCGAAGAAGGGACGATTCGAGGGGATATAGATATTCCAAGTACCGCTGTGATCCTTTGGTCATGTACAATTGGTTTATTCAGTACGTTAATCAAAAAGAAAAATTATATTGAGCATTACCACAAGAGAAATCCTGAAAAACTATTATTGGAAGGCTTGAACATGTTGATGATCACTATTCAAAATATTACTGGAGATAAAGAAAATGAAAAAATGGAATAAGATTATGATTATTAGTATCGGGAGTTTGTTATTGATTGCCATCCTGGTATTTATAAGCTTGGACGGGACATTTCTTGCCCGGAAATACGATTCGGTTTGGTCGGATAAGTATATCGGAGGGTTGGAAAATGAACAATCCAAGATGATTGCATATGGAATTAGAGCAGCGAGTAGCCATAATACGCAGCCTTGGCTCGTTAAATATATAAGTTCGGATACAATTGAGCTTTACGCAGACATGGACAAAGCATTGCATGTGGTAGATGGCGACTACAAACAGCTTTTGATGAGTCAAGGTGCATTTATTGAAAGTTACAAGCTAGGCGCATTCAAATACGGTTATGAAGCAGATATTATTTATAGTATTCCCAACTTTGACGAAAAGATGCCATTGATAGCGACAATAAAGGTTCGAGAGGAAGCGAATATGGGTATCGTTGACGCGATTTCCAGCAGCACTTATGATGTTGCATATCCGGAGGGAGACACCGATCTTAAAAAAACTTTAGATGAATGTATCGCAGAGTTTCCCGGGTTTAATTACACAATAGTTGAATCGGGCCCTGATGTGGAAAAACTGGAAGGTTTCTTGCTGGAGGGGACGATCATCGAGTCAAAAGATGAGGCGGCGGCAAAAGAGCTGTTAGATGTGTTTCGTTGGACAGAATGGCAAAAGAATGATTATCGGTACGGCCTATCGCTCAATACGATGCCAGGGCTGCTAAAACCTTTTATACAGCCGATCATGCAATCATCCTCAAAAAATCTGGAAGCTTTTGGAGATGGAGGGATAGCCCAATTCAAGTATAGATTGGACAAACAGACCAGGTACATTCTGATCAGGAGCGACAATCCCGGCAGTTTGGAATATCTATATAGCGGCCAAATCTACCAGAAGTTGATATTTGAAGTAAGCGGTTATGACCTTAGACCTGCTATGCAGGCACTGGAGGATTTTGAAGCAATGAGAAGCTTGAATATGAAGTTCCGGCAAGAGTATGGGGATGATGGCGAAGTTGTCTTGATAATCGGCATGCAGGAAAAAACAGGCAAATCGGCGAACAGCAATCCAAGACATTTAGTAGAAGATATCATCATTCAATAACATTGAATTTCTAGGGGGAGAGGGCTTTTTAGCCTTCCCCGTGCGGCAGCTTCGCAAGCACCTGATATAGTTGTTTGTTGACAAATTGATCCAGAAAGAATACACCAAGTACATAAAGGCTATATACTTGATGAAATTGGTTACGGTTATGGACTTATCGAACAACTGGCACTCTTTGGTTTTTCTGAAGCAGATCTGAATTTGAGTACGTTGTATCGTACATTTTTGTTTTAACGCTGCTTGCCCTGGCCATGATTGGATTATTGATGGAAATGATCCTTCGCAGACATCCTGATAAGGATTGGCTTGAGAGAGCGGAGCAAGAAACAGAACAAAAGGTTCCTGTAAAAAAGAAAATGTAAATTGCTGATTTAACATAGGAGGAGGCTGCCATGGGTAATGTTCTTAATCTGAAAACGGCTTTTATGACACCGCTGATCAAATTGATCATTAAGCATCCAAAGCTGATGGAATCGAAAATATTTCTAAGAGCGATGCTGATCTTCCCTGAGAAAATCAGTAAGACTTATGATGCCAGAGTGAAAGACAGCGACATTGATTATCAGGCAGCTCTTTCATATGGCCTTAGCCTTATAGGGAACAAGCCCCTGAAGATATTGGATTTGTGCACCGGTACGGGCTTTGCCGCATTGATGGCTTTGAAGCATTTTCCTGATGCTTTTGTCACTGGTGTGGACCAGAGTAGAACGATGATCGAAATGGCGAATAGTAAAGTTGATCCGTTGGATGCTGATCGAATCAAGTTTGATTTTGGAAATGCTGCCAAGTTAGATTATGAGGATGAAGCATTTGATTTGGTAACAACATCAAACGCACCAGTGTATTTAGCAGAAGCTGCCAGGGTATTGAGGCATGGAGGCGATATTATAGCCACCTATTCTTTGGGGGGAGATGCTTTTCTGAGCGCCAGGAATGAGATCGAATCGCTGCTTAATGAAAACGGGTTGTATCTGATCGATCTGAAAAAAGTCGATAAAGGGGCTGTTATCCATGGGGGAAAATAGCAGTCTGCTGATTAATTCAATAGCGCCTATTCATGGTTTGTTTACGAGATGCAAAAAAACGCTATGGTACAGTCATTGATCCAGCAGATAATTGGATTGCTGACTTGAATTGGCTACACTTAGATGGGCAGAAACACACGGTTCTACACAACGGCGATGTTGTCAGAATTATGCAACTGTTAGGAGGAGGATAGGCTTTTATCAACGGTAGAGATGTTTTATACGACTTCGGCATCCATCTCTACATGAAGCGATCTGATTTACGATGGGGATTAATATAATATGAATGCTCATTGACATGTGCTGGAAACAAGCATACGATAAATTTAACAGATGACAAAATCTGTGGATCTCAAATTTTCAATGAATGGCATTTATGCATGACGGCAGCTGACCGCGGATGTCAGAGGAACTTACAATTAAATTCAATTTAGAGCTGAAGATTTTCATCTGCTATCGTTTTAGACAGAAGGAAGGAGGTGCTGAATATGCCAAATAAAGATGGGACCGGGCCGAAAGGTCAGGGGTCGAAAGACGGTCATGGCAAGGGTAAGGGTAAGGAAAAAGGCCCTGGTCAAGGACCTATGACCGGAGGAAAGAAAGGAATTAAGGAAGAACCCAAAAAGTAACCAGGATTCACAATCGAGAAAAGAGATATTTTGAGCAATCGCATGAATTCTAAACCAAAAGGCCGGGCCCAACATTATTGACAATCTTGATGTTTGTGGCCGGGCCTTTTGGGCTGTTTAAGCTGTCCGGAAAATCGTCCGCACCCCATATCAAAGCACGGATGTTATTATCAGCTAAGATTGATTTTTCCGATCGCATCCATCGCAGCGGCATTGATTGGATATGCTATCGGAGAAGCTGTAAGCAGAGGATGCGTAGCGGCCTGGAAGGTGTTGAGATCTGCGGCCGTCATACCTTGCTGAACAGCAATACTGATTACATTGATCATTTCACCAACGGAGTCCCCCCCTGAAATCTGGCCTCCCATTATGACACCGGAATAATTTGAAAATATCAGTTTTATGTGAATGGTGCTTGTGGTAGGAAGGCTTCCGGGATGCTTGTCCATAACCGTAAAGTTTCCGGTGGCAATATCAAAGTTTTTCTCTAAAGCCTGTTTTTCCGTCAACCCTGCGGCGCCGAATGCCCGTCCGAATATTTTAGTGGAAAACGCATTGATTGTTCCTTTGTTTGTTCTTGTCAGCTTGTTTTTAAAGGCATTGTATCCTGCCACCTTTGCCTCCAGGGCAGCAGTTGAAGCCAGCAAAATAGGAACATTTTCCCGAGTAAAGAAACAAACCTTTTCCGCGCAATCGCCGGCAGCAAAAATGTTGGGGTCGGAGGTTCTCATATATTCATTCACCATAATGGAATCATCTTCTTTAATTGTAAGTCCTGCTTCTTTTGCGAGATTGGAATTCGGTCTTACTCCCGCGCCGAGCAATACGGCGTCAGCTTTGATCGTTTCGCCGTTCTGTAACACTACGCCCGTGACCTTGCCGTCTCCAATAAATTCCTTGATTTTTGCATTTGTTTTAACCGTTATGCCGTTTTCTCTAAGGAGATTTTCCACCTCGTCGCTGAATTCCGGATCGAAATTCCTTCTCAGACATTTATCGCCTCTTTGGATCAGAGTGACATTTTTCCCGTTCATTCTGAACTGTTCGGAGAATTCAACCCCAATGAAACCACCGCCTATGACGACGATGTCGCTGAAGTTTTCCATTTTCTTGTGCATGTCTCTTAAGTAAGTTTCATTCTTGTAAACAGAAAAAACATTTTCCAAACCGTTTCCGGGAACGGGTGGCATAGCGGGGAGAGAGCCGGTTGCAACAATCAACCTGTCATAATAGATTTTTCCATTGTTTGTTGTTTCCGCATACTTTTCTTTTTTATTGATGGATGCTACTTTGTCAACGATCAACTCGATTTGATTATCCGTCAGCACTTTGTCGGGTATCACATTCTTAGAGGTATCGTTCAAGGTTCCATATATGTAGGGTATCCCACAGGGAACCATTACCGTTTTTTGGTCACGTATCACAGTGATCTTTTTATCCTTATAGATCTTTCTCGCAGTATTTGCGCTCAGGATGCCGCCTGCACTGCCGCCAATGATTAATAAGTCTACCTGTTTCATTTTCAAACTCCTATTCTGTTGTATTTTCAAGATATAGCCTCATCTATTATCAAGTCTATTCCCGTAAATAACATATGTCAATAACATGATGTTAAATATATGTCAAATGTTCAGCAAATTTATTGACATATGTTCGAAACAGTTGTACCATATGCACGAATGGGTATATGTGCATAAGTTTATTGAGAAAGGAGGCAAAAGTGACATATCTAACAGAGTTTTTCAAACTTGCATCAGATGAAACAAGGTTGAGGATCATTATTTTGCTGGCGCAGAAAGAATTGGCGGTGTGTGAAATATGCGGAATATTGAAACTTACTCAGCCCAAAGTTTCCAAGCATCTCGGCAAGCTTAGGGATATGGATTTTGTTACAGATACACGTAAGGAGAAATTCATTTTCTACGCGATCAATTTAAAGGATGATACGATCAGAGAACTTTTATACAGGATCGTTGATCGGCTGGATGCATATCCACAGCTTAAAGAGGACAGTATCAGGCTTAAAGACAAGGACGCATACCTTAGCCGCTGCAAAAGCATCTTAAAAGACTAGTTTTTAAGATTGCGGCACTTCCCTGGATTAAACATGGCGATAAAGAGATGAGGTAATAAAATTGAACATTAGAGTTTTTTTTTATAAATACAAATTCACAATAATTCTTCTTTCAATAATGACATTGATCACAATTCCGGTGCTATCGTCAGGGCAAACTTCAATCGAAGGGGTTCTGTTATTAAAAGGAACAATGGTGTTTACGCTGATCATTGTAGGAATGGCGGCAGGCCTTCTGGGGGGATGGATCGGAACGGGCGGCTGCAGTGTCATGCTTCCGGTTCTTCATTTTTGGCTAGGGTTTCCTGCGCCTATAGCAGTGGGGACAACTCTTTTTGCTGTCATTTTTACGGCGCTATCTGGCGGATACGGTCACTTCAAGCAAAAGAATTTAGATAAGCGGGTCGCCTTATGGATGGGTGGGGCCGGAATTTTCGGCGTAATATTGGGCTCTTGGCTCTTTACTTTCCTGTCAAGCAAATCCGCGCTGCTAGGATGCATCATCGGAGTTGTATTCCTATGGCCGTCATTTAGAATGATATGGGAAGGGATCGTTGGCTATAAAAAGGCAAAGACGCCGGCTGACAAAGCCACACCGAACCAGGTGCAAACGATAAATGGGGACCCGGCAAAACTCTCGATATTCGGAGCCGTTGTAGGGACTCTTACGGGAATTGTCGGACTTGGAGGAGGATATGCCTTGGTTCCGGGACTGATCTATTTGTTTAAAGCACCTGTTTACATCACGATGGGCACTTCTTTGGCAATAATGCTGCCGATGGCCATAGTCGGGGGTTCGATCAAGCTGGCTCAGGGTTATGTTTTTCTTGGGGCGGCACTTTTAATGGCAATGGGCACTATTGTCGGCGCCCAAGTCGGCGCCGCTACCATCAAGAGGTTTAAGCCATATACCTTGAAATTGATATTCGGAATATATTTCCTTTACGTAGCAATTAAATTTATCGGAAACTATGTTGGTATTTCCATCTGGTAGGTCATTTGCAGGCCTTGGTTCCACTTGTTCCATAATTCCTTCGTGATAAAAAACTGCAGGCGAATCAGCATTCGCCTGCAGAAAAATATTGATCTGTTTTTTTCAGGGATTCCACTCCAATATTTGTACACAAGAAGCAGCCTTGTTGATTATGAGGAAGGCCGCTGCTGGTTTTATTTGGAGAGCAGATTGTAAAGCACCTGCGCGATTTCTGCGCGTGTTGTGCTTGAAGCCGGATTTAATTTACTATTATTTCCTGTAATGATTCCAGCCTTGACAAGATCAGATAAGCTCCCGCTTGCCCAATCTGCCACTTGGTCAGCGTCATTGAAATCCGAAAGCTCTGTGTCAAGGGTTGCTGCCGGCGCTTCATCGATCACTTTCAGAGCATTGTAAAGCATCACAAACATTTCCTGGCGTGTGATCTCTTTTTCAGGAGCAAACATGTTGTTCCCGATGCCGTTGGCGATTCCGAGAGATTTTGCTGCCGACAGATATTCAGTATAATAGGTGTTGCCGGCATCGGCGAAATTCTGCTGCCGATCAAGCTCGCTCTGATTTTGTGTGCTGATCTGGTAGGCATTCATCAGCAATACGATAAACTGAGCTCTCGTAAGTTTTGCGTCAGGACTGAATTGATTGTCTCCGGTGCCGGAGGTGATGCCTCTGGCGGCAACAAAGCCGACCGCATTTTTATACCAGGCGTTTTCTTTGACATCAGTGAATTCAACCGGATGATACCCAATCACAAAGTTAGAGAAATGGGAGGTCTTGAATACCACTGATTCAAGCGCGGCGTCATAGTGGCCTCTTACGATTTCTAAAGTTCCGTCATCTGCAAGGTAATATACAACAACGGCATTCGGGTTTTCATCGGGCTGCAGGTCATAAGGAATGGTTACTGTCGCATGGCCGCCTTTGAAGCTGGATATCTTCGTGTCTCCATTCACCACGGTCAGATCATAGACCGGTCTCCCTTGCACTTTCGCGCTGTCTGCAGCCGACAAGGTGTCGTTATCGATGATTCCTGCAGAAATGACGACAGTTCCGCCACTCTCGGCGGCAGAAATTGCTTCCAGCGCCTTCGCGTCAAAAATGATGGATATCAGCGGCGAGTTTACGCCTAGACTGGCATCCGTCTTATCGATTATTTCTGCCAGATCCTTTTGTAGAACCATAACTTTTAATTCTTTGGCATCCTGTTTCGTATCAACGCCCAGTTCGATCAGGTCGTTCTTTTCATCGCCTCCGGCCGAATCGATTTTATCCAGAATCGCATCCACAATGAGCGTGCTGACATTGGCAGAAACGGTTCCGGAGACAGCGGAGAAAGGAACCTCGGTACTGGTTGTAGTTAAACCATTATGCACCTCCGTAACGACTAAAACAGTCGGCGAAGTATTGGAACCGCCGCCAGCAGGGGAGGCAGCCTGTTCGAATTCAATGTGGATGGCATGTGATGTGTGCACGGCGCTAAAGGTAAAACTTGAAATATTACCGAAGTTCTGACCGTCCACAATGACATCGGTTATCGAATAGCCGGTATCTTCTTCGATGGTGTATGATTGTTCACCGCCCGAAAGCAGCAAAGTAATGCCGTTTGGCGAAATGCTCCCGCCCTCACCGGCTGTGGACTTGATCATGCCTCCCGAAGACAAGGTAGGGAAATCATAAATGCTGTCAAGACCGATATCCCAAATGTCCGTGAAATCCCAGCCGACGTAGCTTGCCTGCGTCTTCATTGCCTCGGCATGCAATCCCGGGCCCACATCCTCACCTGAAATTTCATCCAGGTAATAACACTTTGTCAATGCACCGTAGCTGTAGCCTACGAGTGGGTATGTATATTCCAAACCGCTGACCGTGCCTGCCGTATAGCATTCAGTGATGGAGCTGCTGTCGCTGTTATAACCGGCCAGACCTCCTGCGCCATCATTGCCTGAGACATTTCCGGTCGAATAGCTGTTTGAGACACTGGAATACCGATCGTTTCCACCAATCAAACCTCCGAAATAATCGCAGTCATACTCGGAATATGAGATATCGCCTGTTGCATGGCATTGAGTTATGGAGGCATACCATTCGCTGTAGCCTGCAAGACCCCCGACGTAATAGCAGCCTTGAATATTACCTGTTGCATAGGAGCCTGAAATTCCGCAGTTATAATTATAACCAACCAGACCACCGGCATAATTGTCGCCGATTATTTCAACTGCGGCGCTTGAATCAATGATGGTGCCGTATTCTTTATAGCCTGCGAGGCCTCCGGTGTAATAACCGCCTTCAACAATGCCGTTCGCATGACAATCGCTGATCGATCCACCATGGTTGTAGCCTACAAGGCCGCCAATATAACTGTCTCCGCTGATGTTGATATTGTTGGCAACGCAGTTTTGAACGGAAGATAAATGACTATTTCCAATCAAGGCGCCTACATTTAGATATCCATTGGCAAACTCAACGCCATCCAGAATTATATTTTTTAGCTCGGCGCTTGAATCAGTTGTTCCGAAAAAGCCGATATTATCTATATGCGAATCAAGACTCAGATTTGACACGGTCTTTAGATTGCCGTCGTAGATTCCATTGAAGTCTTTTATTGGTACCCAGTCTTGCGTCAAGCCGATATCGGCTGTCTGCTTAAAATACTTTCCAGTGAAGGATTCTCCCATTGCTGCCGTCTCGGACAATTCAAAAAGATCTTCTTCTGTCGAAATAAGATATGGGTCCTCTAGGGTTCCGGTACCTCCGGAGAACCAGGCATCAGGTATATATGGCAACTCTCTATATGAACCGACGTTATCAAAATAAGCCGTACTGAATGTATAATTATGGGCAATCAGACTCATCACAGTCGGGCTTAATGTCGGATGCATAGGGATATCTGATCTTGCAATTTTACCATTGATATAAACGTCATAGGTTCTTGCCGAAAGATCGTTGTCCAAAGTGATCCTATACCACTCTCCGACAGTATAATATCCAATCACAATGCGGTCGGAATCATTTCCGTTTCTGACTGCCGTGATGGTGCCGTCATCTTCAAACCAGATGCTGGATATTCTTGTGCCCCAATCACCGACATCCAAATTTCTCAGAGCAAATTCGGCATTGCGGGAATTGTTTGCCGGCTGGATATAGGCATCGATCACAATATTTGCAGGAAGCTCCCCAACCAGCGGAACATACTGTTCGGAAGACCAGCCGGGTTGTCCGGAAAGTTGGAATACTTTTCCCGTCATGCCGCTATAATCTTCCGTGGATATAACTTTCTGATCGGCGGGGCTTGTTCCATCATATTGAAGCGTAAAAGAATCCGGATATGCGTTTTCCGTATAGGATTCAAAATCTTCATAGAAGATATTTTCCGCTGCTACCCATACTGTGCTGTCATTGTAAGAATAAGTACGATAGCCCAGCTTCGTGGTGGGCTCGATATAATCATCAATAGTTTTGATTTCACCATATAAGTACAGGTAGGGCGATGCCGTTATGGAACCTTCGATCGTTGCAGCCCCGGTACTAACCGCTGCGCCCGCTCCTCCGGTTGCAGATACATCTCCGAGAACAGTGACATTGCCAGAACTTTCGATAACAATACCATCTCCGGAAGTTCCTGTCACATTGCCATGGACCAGGGCGGAAGCCGAGTTTCGGGAATAGACCCCTATTGCGGTTCCTGTAACATTACCCATGACTTCAATGCTCGAATCCTCGCCATCTGAATATAAAGTGTAACTTCCGGAACCGGTTGCGATGGCATCTCCCCAGACAACTACGCTTGCACCTGCATCACTGTTAACGGCTTTGCCGCCGCTTCCTCCAACTACGGCATCTCCCAGAACGGTTACGGTACTGCCTGGATCAGATGCTGATGCAGCCCAGAAGCCTCCGGTACTTGTTGCATTTGTGACAGTGGCTGACCCTCCGTTAAAAGCGTACACCGCAATATAACTGCAGGAGACATTGAATTCTCCAGCGCCAGCCAAATTCCAACTGCCGTTATCTACCCAAAGACCATCTCCGGAAGCATTGTTAAGGTTAAAAACAAAGCCATTCAAATCAAGCGTAATGTCCTTGTTTTCTAAATATATGTTTGCCGGGTACTCGATATTATTGAGTAAAGTTATTGTGTCCCCGTCAATTGCGGCAGCCAGAGCATCTGAAAAGCTTTCATACGGAACGGAACCGATCTGGCAAACTGCTTCGCCAATGGCATATGATGCGGTTGGCGCGAATGAAATCATGGAAAACAACATTGCAAGTATTGTGACCACGGATAATAATTTCTTCTTCATACTATTCCTCCTCATAAATCATCTTGGTTTTGATATTTTTTTTAAATTCTTGATAGATTTCCCTTAAATCCAGACACTCATCGACGATGGCGGAAATGGTCCGATCTCTTGTCGTAATCTCGATTTCTGAATGGTTGCCTTTATAAAACAGAATCGATGCAAAATCATCTTCAGCTATGCTGATTGAATTATTCGCAGGATCTTCGGCCGGGACCAGCAAGATGCTTCCATCCATAATTGAAAGATCATAAAGGGTTGTTTCAAAAAAACCTGTCTTTATTGCAACCTTGTATTTCATTACACCACCTCACAATAATTATACGAGGCAAGCAGAGCAATTAGACCATGATGCTGAATTTGTCATTGTCAAACCGGTCTGACAGGAATCCTGTCAAACCGATTGAAAGAGGTTTGCATATTTGTTATAATCGGTTTGAGGTGTTTTTATGCTGTTTTATCAAAAACTGGATTTTCTGATGAATATTACCAAGACGACCAACAGTTCCCTTTCGATGCAGATATCCCTGGATGCTTCCCATATCAGCAGATTGAGGAGGGGTCAGCGAAGACTCGTTCCGAATGCGGAATACATTGAAAAAATGGCGGCCTATTTTGTGCGGCAATGTGTGGAAGAATATCAAAAGAGCGCTTTGCTGGAAATCTTGAAAAGACCGGCTGCTTTATTTGATGATCCGGCAAAAGCCGTTGAACAGTTGTATCTTTGGCTATTGGCTGATGAAAAAAATGAATCAGCTTCAGTTGCCGGTTTTTTGAACGGATTGAACATAGTACCATCAGGCAGCTTCAAGAATAATTCTAAAAACTATACGATTGCAGATATCCCGGAGACAATACCCGGCATTTCGCTCTATTATGGCAGGGAGGGCAAAAGAGAAGCTGTTATAAGATTTTTGTCAATTGTTGTAAAAATAAAAAAGCCGGGTTATATCTTTTTATACAGTGACGAGTCAATGGATTGGATGACACAGGATTCTGCATTTCAGCTGAAGTGGATGGAGCTGCTGTACAAAGTTATTTCCCGGGGCAACCGGATAAAAATCATACATACTGTAAGCCGGAATCTCGACGAAATGCTGGAAGCACTTTCAAAATGGATCCCATTATATATGACCGGGGCCATAGAACCCTACTACTATCCGAAAAAAAGAGATGGGATTTTCAGAAGGACAATGTTTATTGCGCCTGAAAAAGCTGCTGTATCTTCGAACTCCTTCGATTCGATGTCCGACAAAGTCACTAATATTTTATTTACAGAAGAAAAAGCCATAGAGTCAATGGCCGAGGAATTCAACTGTTACCTCAGCCTATGCAAACCCCTGATGAGAATTTTCAGTGACAAGGACCGAAACGAATATCTTAGAACCTTGGATGAATTTGAAAAGGAAATCGAGAATACAATATTAAAAACTGAACGCTTATCCTTGCTGACAATGCCCGACCATATATTCGGGTCAATGCTCAAGCGGGCAGATGTGCAGCGCACGAATGATCTGATGGATTATTTTCATATTAGAAAAGAAAAGTTTCTGGCGGAAATCAGAATCAAAAAATTCAATGAAATCATCAAACTTGACGAAGTTATTGATATTTGCGACGGATCGGTACCAATTGGTTATACGGGGATCCCTGAGTTGTTTGGAGTAAAATATCGTCCGGATGAATATCGGGATCATTTAAGCAATATTATCAATCTATTGAATATTTATGATAATTATAATGTTGTGATCAATCGTGGAGTAACGGTCAATAATTACCGGGTTTATGCCAAAGAAGATCTGGGGGCTATTGTTGAGAAAACAACAGAACCTCATGCAATATTTGCTCTTAATGAGGTCAATATGACTGCCGCCTTCTGGGACTATTTGAATGTTGACTTCAATGAAAAGAAAAACGATAAACAAAGAGTGATCGAAGAACTGGAAAATCTGGTTGAAAAACTGTGCTGAAGTGATGTTTTCGCTGTATTGAGGGAGTATCATCAAAAATAATAAGAACAAGGGGGTAGGGGAATGTATGAGGATATGAGGCCGGAAAAACGCAATCTGGCCATAGAGACGATATTGCGCGCAGAGTGGGATATGTTCAGGAAAGTTGGTAATATTGGCGGGCGGGCAAGCTGCCAGGAGGATTGGCCGACATTTCGCATCATGCGGTATTCTTATTACAACGCATGGTCCGATGAAATGATCAGAAGCTATGCGAAGGACCTTGAAGAGGCGGTGCGTTCCCGAAGGAATCTTGTCACGGAAAAATACGCCTACATGATGGCGTATACGGATCCGGAGTACTATAAAACGGAGCTTGAGCCGTACCTGCCGGGCATAGACGGGGAGACCATGGATATGATCGATGAGATCGCAGCGTTCACGGTTTCCTGCGAAAAGGAATTCGCTGTGCAATATCCCAAACTGGCAGGCAAAGGAAGGCCGGTTTCCGCTGCGGGAGATTCCGCGGATGGGACCTCGGCGGAAATCTATTCAAAAGGAGAGCTCAGGACGTATTCAAAGAAGACGCTTGAGCTGTTTTCCGGCTATGTACGCAAATGCATGGCGGAACATGTGAACTTTTCGTGTCTGGTAAAGGATAAGATGGTCAAAATGTACGGATATGCGTCCCTTGAGGATGCGGAAAGCAAAATGTGAGAGGTGGGGGATCCGTGGAACTGATAGTGGAGATCATGGAAAACGAAAAGCCAAGAAAGAAGGGTCTCGTTCTTGCAGAGGCTTATTTTGATAAATACGGCAGAGATATGATCAAAGAAGGCTTTGAGAAATATGAGAGGTATATGGCAATAGGTCTCGTCGGTGAAGGCTCGGATTGTTTTGGATTTGATGACGCATATTCGGAAAGCCATGATTTCGGTCCGGGCTTTTGCATATGGCTGCCGGATGATATTTATCGTCAGATCGGCGCAGGACTTATGGAGGCCTATGATAATCTTCCAAAGACGTTTGAAAACAAGCGCAGAGTGGAAAGCCTCGAAGGAAGCGGCAGGGTCGGTGTTTTCAGCACGCAGCAATTTTACAGAAAATATATCGGGTGCTCAGGAGCTCCTCAGAACAATGTGGAGTGGCTTTTTGCGCCGGAAACGAGTCTTGCGACCGTGACGAACGGCAAAGTTTTCGCTGACCATTACGGTGAGTTCACAAAAATACGAAAGGATTTGCTGAACTTTTATCCAAGGGACATCCATCTTAAAAAACTCGCGGCAAGAATGGCTATGATGTCGCAGACGGGACAGTACAATTATGAGAGATGCATGAAGAGGAAAGAGTACGAGGCCGCTTATATTTCGTGCGCCGAGTTCATTAAGAATGCTGTCTCGATCGTTTACCTGCTGAATAAAAAATATATGCCATTTTACAAATGGATGTTCAGGGGCATGGATAGTCTGACGGTGCTTGGAGATGTTCATCCGATGCTTTCGCAGCTTGCCGGATTGCCGGATGCCGATGCTGACGCGGGCGAAAAAATATCCCTGATTGAAGACGTTTGTGTCAAGGTCAGGGATGAACTCGCAAGGCAGGATATTATCAGCGGCACTGATTCTTTTCTAAACAATCATGCCCGGTCGGTCATTGCGATGATATCTGACGAGCAGATCAGGAACCTTCCGGTCATGTTCGATGGAAAATAGCAGCCGGGTGAATGATCAGCCCTTTAAATGGTGGCTGCCATTTTTGACGATGTAGCGCTGATGATGCTCTTCGGCGCGCCAGAAACGAGTGGCTGGACGGATTTGTGTCGTGATCGGCCAGGTGAACCTTTCGGATGCGTCCTGGACGTCCATCGACCTTCTGGCCTCCTGAAGCTGTTTTGTATTATGTGTGAAAATGGCCGACCGGTATCGGGATCCGACATCAGGCCCCTGACGGTTATCCTGGGTCGGATCGTGGATCGACCAGAAAATATCCAGCAATTCCTTATATGAAATCTGTCCGGCGTCGAAAATGACCTCCACAGCTTCGGCATGGCCGGTCTCTTCAGCGCTGACTTGTTCAAAGGTGGGCTCTTCGGTTTGTCCGCCCGTGTAGCCGACAGTGGTTTCCACAACGCCGGGCACAGTGCGGAAGGCTTCTTCGACATTCCAGAAGCGTCCTGCCGCGAAGGTGGCTTTTTCCAGTTTGCCGGCTGCCGCAGCGTATGCCTCCGCCGGTGCCTCTTTGATTTTATCTTGAGGCACGAACAGGAGCGCGTCCGAATTAATACAGTATCTCAGCCCTGTCGGCTCGGGACCATCGGTGAATACATGTCCGAGGTGGCCTGAGCATCTCTTGCATCTGACCTCCGTGCGTTCCATGTTGTGGCTGGTATCCCTGGATTCCTCAAGGTTTTCGTCGGCGAATGGTTCGAAGAAGCTGGGCCATCCGCTGCCGGATTTGTATTTGGCCTCGGAAGTGAACAGGGGCAGCCCGCAGCCGGCGCAGCAGTATATGCCGTGATTGCGCTGAGTCCGCAGCAGTCCGCAAAAGGTCGGCTCTGTCTTGCCTTGTCTGAGGACTCGGTATTGGCCTTCCGTCAATCGGTCTTTCCATTCGGGATCGGAAAGAAGATATCTGCGGACGGATTCGGGCGGACCCTTTGAGCCGTCGGCCTCGAGGCGGCAGACAATGACCACTGAAGGCTCGGCTTGTTTTGCATCGTGCTTTTTATCGCTTTTCATATCATTACCCTCCCTGTGAACATTTCAGCTGATCTGAATACTTTATCCACAAAGCCGTATAATTATGGGTGGAATTATATTATATACCCATGATGAAAATTCGCAAGGGGTCAGCGGACACCGACAGACAGTTGCGGTCCGTCCGGCCGGATGATATGATGAAATCTGAGAACTTGAACCGGAGGAAAAGCAATGAGAGACAAGCTGGAGTCCTTTATCAAAGAATTTGTGCGATGCTTCAACGAAAAGCCGGAGTTTGCCGGCACATGGGGAGAACCGATTTTTGCCTATGCCGACGCGCGTGATCCCCTGTTCCCGGATCTGAAGCGTCTGATCGGCGAACACCACAAGCTGCCGGAGGAAATCATGCCGGACGGCAGGACAGTCGCGGCATACTTCATACCGGTTTCCGAAAGTATCGCAGCCTCGAATGCGGGTGGAAGATATGCATCGCGCGAATGGGCGGCGGCGTATCTGTCGACGATTGATCTGATCAAGTCCATCGAAAATGGCCTTGAGCATTATATGGGGCTTTCCGGCTGGAAGATCTCAAAGACGGCGGACCACAGAAGCTGGGATCCTCAGACGATGCGCTGCGACTGGTCCCACAGGCATGCCGCGTATATCGCGGGGCTTGGCACTTTTGGGCTGAACAGGGGGCTGATCACTGAAAAGGGCGTCTGTGGAAGGATAGGAACATTTATAACGGATGCATGCATTGAGCCGACGCCGAGGCCTGAAACAGAATACTGCCTTTTCAAGCTGGATGGAAGCTGCGGTATTTGCGTGACCGTGTGTCCGATCGCCGCCATCGATTTGGAGGGGAATTATGACAATAAGAGCTGCATGGCTTTTACAGAGGAAAATGCAAAGTTCTTCGAAAGCCTGGGTTATGCGGACGTCTGCGCCAAATGCATGTCCGGAATGCCCTGCGCTGTTGAAAGGCCATGAGTTGAAAGGATAAAAGATAAAATGAAGATGGACATTATCAATGTTGAAACTGGATCGCCGACCGTGGAGCAGGCGAAGAACAAGATCGCCGGGGCTGTTCCGGCGGCCAGGCGCCGCGGATCCTCCTGCATCAAGGTGATCCACGGCTATGGCTCCTCGGGCGCCGGCGGAGCCATCCGGCAGGCCATGCCTGCCTTCCTGGCCGCCTACAAAAGCCGGGGCCTGATAAGGGACTATGCTGTGGGATCGGATTTCTCGGCTTTCAGGGACCCCGGCATCAGACTAGGGAAGATTTACCCCGACCTGAAAAAAGACCCGGACTTCAGGTCCGGGAATGACGGCATCTCTATTATTATCCTGTAAAGAAAAAGGCCGAAGCGCGGCCGCCGCCAGGCGTTCCTCCGGCAGCCGTCAAGCGTTTTTACGGCAGTCACCAAGCGTTCCGCCGGCAGCCGCCAGGCGTTTCTCCGGCAGCCGCCAAGTGTTTCTCCGGCAGCCGCCAATCCTGGCGGTGCTATTGCCGGCTGTTCGGCGTCAATGTCTTTTCATAAAAATCCTGGATGCTGTTTTCGATAAAACCGACCTTTTTATATAAGGCGTATGCCGTAGCGTTCGCGCTGTTGACATCCAAAATTATTTTCAGACCTCTGGCCCTCAACATTTGGATCAGCTGAAGCATGAAGTCTTTTCCAAAGCCCTTGCCCTGAAATTCGGGCGCGATGGCAAGACCGTTGATCATTGCCGTATCATCGCCGAAGAATATTGAGACGATACCGACGGGAATGCCGTCGCAAAGTGCCCCGTAAAGCTCCCGCTCTGTCGAAGCCAGGCTTCCGGCCAGCATGGCCGCAGCATCCTCTTCAGACTCATCGAAAGCATCCGCGCTTATTTTCGTCATTATGTCGAGCGACTCGACGCTCAGCCTGCCGATCCGGACCAGTCCTTCAGCGGCGTCAACAAGAGCAGACTGCGGCAGGAACATGCCGTATTANNGCATTTCCATTTTTTCATCATGCCGGCTCCGGCGACGGACTTTCTATTGATCGAAAAAAGCACCCTTTGGATGCCAAAAGGCAAAATTTCGGCCTCGGCCGCTTGGTACAAGTCTTTGAAAACATCGCGGCTCCTATATGCAGGGTGCACGTAGCCTGTTATCTCTGCTTCACGCGCCATCGGCGCGAAAACGGACAGAACTCCGATCAGCTCATCCTGCTCATACGCCAGGAACCAGCTGCGCAGATCCTTGAAATGGTTGATCGATTTTTCGGTCTGCAGGCCGGCTTCGGCGCCATCCGTCTCCGCGCAGACCGCACCGAGTCTCATGACTGATTCCAATTCCGGACCGCTCAGGCACATAAGCGTTTTAACCAACATTTCCACCCATCCTTTTTATCATTCATTTTAATTATAGCCGCATTGCCGGAATAAGAAATTTAAAATAATATTACAAATTTATTGACTCTAACGTTACGTTAGGGATTAAGATGATATTAAAGGAGGGCGAACGATGGAAAAATACACAGTCAGTCAAGTGTCAGGCCTGTCGGGCGTCAGTGTCCGTACACTGCATTATTATGACGATATCGGGCTGCTGAAGCCTGCAGAAACGACAGATGCCGGATACAGGCTCTACAGCGGAAGTGAACTCAGCAGACTGCAGGAGATCCTGTTCCTGAGGGAACTTGATTTTGATCTTAAGGAAATCGGCGCGGTGATGTCGATGCCCCAGCATGACGGGCAAAAAGCCCTCTCAAGACAAAAGGCGATGCTTCTGGCGAAGATCGAACGGCTGAACCGTCTGATCAGTTTGATAGACAATAGGATGAAAGGGGAGGATCAAGTGAATTTCAGTGCATTTGACATGAAAAAAATGGAGGAGCATAAGGCAAAGTATAAACGTGAGGCCGAACAGCGGTGGGGAACAAGCGCCGCCTACAAAGAAAGCATAAAAAGGACAGAAGCTTATGGACCGGAGGATTGGACCGTGATCACAGAAGAGGCGAAGCAGCTCTATCAGAAATTTGCCGGGCTGATGGCGGCCCAGCCGCCGGACGGCGCTGAGGCCCATGCATTGGCGAAGCAATGGCAGGAGCATATAACGAAATATTATTATCCCTGTTCCAACGAGATCCTGGCCGGTTTGGGGGAAATGTATGCCGGCGACGAGCGGTTCCGCAGCAACATCGACCAATATGCAGAAGGTCTGGCGGAATACATGAGCAAGGCAATCAGCGCTTACTGCCAAAGCGCCGGTTGACAGTAGATGAAAAATGCAGCGGATTAGGATAATAAGCGATTGCATTTTATAGCGGGCAGCAGTATATTTAGATTGAAAACAAGTTCAATCAAATAGAGGTGCTGCTTCATGTCCAGAAATAGGGAACTGAATCAGAAGATGCGGGACGAGCGCCGGGAACAGATATTGTTTACGGCGCTGCGGCTTTTTGTCGTCAAGGGTGTTGCCGGTACCAGGATGAGGGATATCGCTGCGGAGGCCGGAATGTCGCTGGGACTTGCTTATCATTATTTTTTGTCAAAAGAGGAAATCTATACAGAGCTGATCCGGATTGCCTATGAAAAAATGAACGGCGCCATCCTTGAACTGGAAAAAATGACTGTCTCACCAAGAAAAAAGATCAGGCTCGCCATTGACAGAATGCTCGAGGATCTGAATGCCGGCGAGGATTTTGGCTGGTACTGCCTGCTGACTGCTCAGGCCGGTGTATCGCTGGAAATACCTGAAGAGGCCAGGGCAGTCATGGACAAGGAGCGCAATGTCGCTTTTGACGCCATGGAGCGTATTATTTTAGAGGGGCAGAGAGACGGTTCGGTCAAGCATTATGACGCGAAGGACATGTCTTTGTTCTTTTGGACGGCCATCAACGGACTTGCGGTGAACAAGGCTGCGCGGGGCGAAGCTTTTCGCATGCCGGATGTCAGCATCCTCGCGCGCATGTTCATGTAGCGGACTTCCGAGCGGATTTATTGGAATATTTGCCGGTATCGGTGTTAATTTCATGATAGAATTGCCGATGTAATATATGCTAAATGAATCAGTCAAAATATGTATCGCTTCAAGCGATCCGGAAGGAGCGTCCGGCTTTTGAAAAAAATCATCCATAAGTTCTACCTCATGGGGATCGTGATCGTCATGATCGTCTCGACAGGATTATATATTCAATTCAGTCATTTCAATTCTTTTCTGGATGAAGGGACTGAGCGTGCCGCGGAAATGAAGCGGGACGCCGTCGGAGCAAGGATCAGCGGCAGCTTGAGCACCCATGGCCAGCTGATTGCAGGCATAGCGGAGTATATATCCCTGGGCATGCATGATGATGAGGAGCTGCTTCGATTCATGACCGGTCTCAAACAGCAGGATCCGCATTTCAATTCCATCTATTATCTCAAGGCTGACGGCTCCCTGATCAACAGCAGCGGCTGGATACCGCCCGAGGACATGGATCTGACGGGCCGCCCCTGGTACACCAAGGCAACCGAAGAAAAAAAACTCGTGTTTACGGAGGCATTTATCAATGCTTCGGGAAATCGGCTGATCATGACGATCGCGAGTCCTGTTTATGACCTGCAGGGCGGACTTGCCGGCGTTGTGGGCGGAGATATCGATATCAAAGGCATGACCGGCATTGTCAATACCCGGGAAACAGGCGGCAATTACTCATTTATTGTGGACGGAATGAATAACGTGATCGCGCATCCGGGAATGGAATATGGGCCGGATACGCAGCTTATGGCCGTGGAGGAGATCGCTCCCGGCCTTCGTGAGATTGTCGCTGCGAAAAACTCCGGGACTGAGCGTTTTGAATTGAACGGAGAGGACGGATACCTCGCGTATGAAACCGTGGAGGGCACCGATTGGATCCTGGCCAGCTTTACATCGGACAGTACGTTCGATACGGTGGGAGACAGGATATCCTTCATGTTCATGCTGGTCCTGCTTATTTCTCTGATACTGTGCCTGATCTACCTGCTGCAGCAGCAGAGATACTTCATCGGTCCGATGCTGTCGCTTGAAAATGATATCAGGAATATCGACTCGGAACGGGATTTCGGCTACAGGCTTCCAAATGGGAAAACCGATATTTTTTCGGAGGTGCGCCTTGCGATCAATGCCGTTCTAGGGAAAACGCAGCAGCTGTACAGGGATTTGGAAAGAGAGCATCAGGAACTGGAACGGGCCAATTTTGAACAGAACGCGTACGTTCAGCAGCTCAAGGCATCGGAGCAGGAGCTTCGAATGCAGTATGAGCTCGTTATGGCATCGGAGAAACAGAATGCGTATCTGAGCTACCACGATCATCTGACCGGAATTTACAACAGGAGATTCTGCGAGGAGGAAATCAGGAGACTGGACACCGAGAGGAATCTGCCCATTTCGATCATCATGGGCGACGTCAACGGACTGAAGCTTACGAATGATGCCTTTGGGCATGAAACCGGAGACCTTCTGCTGAAGAAGGCGGCGGAAGCCATGAAGGCTGCATGCCGGTCCGATGATATCATCGCGCGCTGGGGCGGGGACGAATATATGATCCTCCTGCCTAAAACAAAGCCGGAGGAAGCTGAAATCATCATTGAAAGGATCAGGGAGATCTGTCTGAAGGAGAAGGTCGGCGCGATCACGGTCAGCATATCCCTCGGCGCGGCTGCCAAGACCGAGGCGGCGGAAGACATGGTGAAGGTGCTGCAGAATGCCGAAGACAGGATGTACAGCAATAAGATGGCGGAAAGTGAAAATCTGACCGGGAATGTTGTCAATACGATCATCGGCACCTTGCATGAAAAGAGCCCAAGCGAAGAGCTTCATTCCGAAAGGGTCAGCGGTCTTTGCCAATCGATGGGCCAGGCCATCGGCATGACGGATATTGAAATTGGAAAGCTGAAAGTCGCAGGACTGCTCCACGATATCGGCAAGATCGCCATCGATGATGGGATCCTGAACAAGCCCGGATGGTTCACGGAAGAAGAGTGGAAAAAAGTAAGACTCCATTCGGAGATCGGTTTCAGGATCCTGAGCACGGTGAACAGCTTGTCGGAAACGGCCGAATACGTGCTCTATCACCATGAAAGATGGGATGGACGAGGGTATCCAAAGGGATTGAAGGGCAGCAGCACGCCGGTCATCTCAAGGATCGTCGCGCTAGCTGACGCGTATGACGCAATGACGAATGACAGCTGTTATCGCAAGGCCATGACAGGTGACACCGCTGTGCTTCAGCTGGTCCGCAACGCCGGAACGCAATTCGACCCGGAACTTGTTCAGGTCTTTATAGAAAAAGTCCTGGGTAAAGATCTCGATTCACTAAGATCCTGATCCGTTAAGATCCCGATCCCGTATGGGCCAGTTTTAAGGCCACCATGACGCAGGCGCCGTCATGGACCGCCCTGAACCCTTTTTCTTCCGCATAGCTTATGACCTCGTCATTGTAGGTGCCCGGCTGGAACCAGACATATTTGATGACTGCAGGGTCGAGCTCCTTGAGATGCTTGAGCGTGACAGCTGGCGGAACGACAAAATCGACGCAGTCCGGCACAACCGGAAGCTCGCTGATCGAATGGTAGCATTTGACGCCGTCTCCGATCACGTCGTACTTGGGATTGACCGGATAGGTCTCGTAATTATTTCTGACCAGCGTCCTGAAAATATGATTGGATACTTTTTCGTGATTCGGACTTACGCCGACAACGGCCCAGATCTTCTTTCCCAGCATTTCGCTGATGAGTTCCTTGTTATCCATGGTCATAACCTCCATCTTAAGATTATATTATATGATAAAGAATTATTCCCTTATATTCAAGGCTGAAACATATGGTTGAAACATAAATGCGGGTGTGCTACTATTATCATACATACAGGATTTGGATGAAGAGCGCGGGAGAGACTGCTTTTGCAGCACCGAAGGAATAAACCGGCAGAAGGCCATTTTACCGGCGATGATCTCAGGTAACAGGACCGCGGTCGGACAATACTCTGGAAAGCGCAAGCACCGAAGGGGCAATTCCGCAGATGGATGGAAGAATCTCTCAGGTTAATAACAGAGCAGAAGGCATAGTGCTTTCTGCTTTTTTGCATTTGACAGAAAAATAACGGACTTTGGTTTCGTTTGGTGACGCTAAACTGGAGGTGAGTTCATGACAGATCTTAAGACACCGCTTTATGACAGGCATGTCGCGCTGGGAGGTAGGATCGTTTCTTTTGCGGGCTTTCTTCTGCCTGTGCAGTATGAAGCGGGTGTGATTGCGGAACACCTGTCCGTCAGGAAAGGGGCAGGGCTGTTCGACGTGTCCCATATGGGCGAGCTGCGGCTTTCAGGCCCCGATGCGCTGAAGAATATCCAGCGGCTGGTCTCCAACGACTGCGCCGGCATGCCGGACGGCAGGGTGCGGTACAGCCCGATGTGCAATGAACAGGGCGGTATCGTCGACGACCTGATCATCTGCAAGCTTGAGGGCGAGGATTATCTTCTGGTCGTCAACGCCTCGAACCGGGCAAAGGATGCCGCCTGGATCGAGGCGCACCTTGACGGGAATGTCGCTTTCCGGGATGAATCGGACAGCTTCGCGCAGATTGCGCTGCAAGGGCCTTTATCCTTCGACATAATCAGCAGGCTTGCGGCGCGCGGGCATATTCCGGAGCGCTATTACACCATGGAGCAGCATGCCGAAGTTTCCGGCATTCAATGCCTGCTTTCGAGAACCGGATACACGGGAGAAGACGGATTTGAGCTATACTGCGCCCCTGACAAGGCACTGCCGCTTTGGGATGCGCTGCTTGCGGCAGGAAGAGACGAAGGCCTGTTGCCCTGCGGCCTTGGCGCACGGGACACACTTCGGCTGGAAGCGGCCATGCCGCTGTACGGGCATGAGATGAATGAAGGCATAACGCCTCTGGAAGCGGGACTTGGCGCATTTGTGAAAATGGACAAAGGGGACTTTATCGGCAGGCAGGCGCTGCTTGCCGCCGGAGCGCCGGGCAGGATACGTGCGGGCTTCGAGGTCGTTTCCAGGGGTATTGCCCGTGAAGGCTGCGAAATTTACAAAGACGGCACCAGGATCGGGATCGTGACCTCAGGGACGCATGCGCCGTATCTGGGTTTTCCGGTGGCGATGGGCCTGATAGACACAGAATATGCAGTACCGGGACAAACCGTTCAAATCGATGTGCGTGGCAGGATGCTGGATGCAAAAACCGTCAGCCTGCCGTTCTATATAAAGAAAGGAAGTGTATAAAATGGGAATCACGCCAAAAGAACTTCATTACACAAAATCGCATGAGTGGGTCAGATATATCGAGGAGACGACCGTGGAGGTCGGGATCACGGATTATGCGCAGAAGGCTCTGGGCGACATCGTTTTTGTCAATCTTCCCCGGGTCGGAGATCTGGTTTCCATTGGGGAGCCGATCGCCGATGTCGAATCGGTCAAGGCTGTATCCGACATCTATTGTCCGGTGACCGGGACGGTCATCGAGGTCAATGAAGCGCTTTCAGACGCGCCCCAGCTCATGAATCAGGAACCCTATGAAGCTTGGATCGCCAGGATCAATAATGTGGAGGAAGAAGAAGAGACGATGACAGCGCAGGAATATGACAAATTTGCCGCAAAGGAGGCGTAGGAGATGGGTTCTTATGTTCCATCCTCCGTTGCAGAACGGAAAAAAATGCTGGATTTTATCGGAAAGGAAAATATAGAGGAACTCTTCGCCCATATCCCCGATAAGGCGCTGCTGAAAGGAACACTGGACATACCTGAAGGACGGTCTGAATTGGAGACAAGACGTTTTATGGAGCGGCTGGCAGGAAAGAACAAGATTTTCCCAACGATATTCCGCGGAGCTGGCGCATATAACCACTATATTCCGTCGATCGTGAAGCATATCGCCTCAAAGGAGGATTATGTGACGGCCTACACCCCCTATCAGGCGGAGCTGAATCAGGGCATACTTCAGGGGATATTTGAATACCAGACGATGATCTGCGAGCTGACCGGCATGGACGCGTCCAACGCTTCGGTTTATGATGGTGCCGTTGCGGCGGCTGAGGCCATTCTGATGTGCAGGGATAAAGGGCGCGTCAGGGCGATCGTATCCGGGGCGGCGGATCCGCAGACAGTGCGCGTGATAAAAACCTATTGCGAAGCTTCCGGAATGGAAATATGCGTCGTGCCGCCGAAAGACGGGCTGACTGACATGGAGGCACTTGCTGCCGCAGCGGATTCCGGCATTGCGGCGGTCTACATACAGCAGCCGAATTATTTCGGCCTGATAGAAGAGTCGGAGGGCCCCGGTGCCATAGCCCATGCGGCCGGCGGGAAATATATCATGGGCTGCAATCCTATCGCGCTGGCCATACTGAAAACGCCGGCCGAAAGCGGAGCCGACATCGCTGTCGGTGAAGGACAGCCTCTCGGCATGCCATTGTCGTTCGGCGGGCCGTATCTCGGATATATGGCGTGCAAAGCGGCGCTGACCAGGAAGCTTCCCGGCAGGATCGCAGGAGAAACGAAAGATGTCAACGGAAAGAGGGCTTATGTCCTGACATTGCAGGCAAGGGAGCAGCATATCCGAAGGGAGAAGGCCGGCAGCAGCATCTGCTCCAATCAGGCGCTCTGCGCGCTGACGGCCGCGGTCTACATGAGCGCCATGGGGCCGGAGGGGATGAGAGCCGCGGCAAAGCAGTGCATGGTCAAGGCGCGTTATGCCGCAGAAAAGCTCGCCCGCATTCCGGGTCACAGACTCTGCTTCAGCAGCCCGTTCTTTCATGAATTCGTGACGGAAAGCGTGACACCTGCAGGACAGGTTCTGTCGAAACTTGAGGAGAAGGGCATTCTCGGCGGATATCCGCTCTATGGAGATGAGAGCGGCTGCATTCTCTGGTGCGTGACTGAAATGAATACCGGGGAAGAGATAGACAGGCTCGTGCAGGTCCTGAAGGAGGTGGCGTCCGAATGAAACTCATTTTTGAAAAAAGCAGGCCGGGCAGAGGCTGCACGATGCTTCCACCCTGCGATATCGCGGGAGAACCTGTCATTCCTTTCGGTATGGACAGGAAAATCCCGCTGAGGCTGCCGGAAGTCGCTGAAACAGATCTGGACAGGCATCATACAGAGCTGCTTGATCGTGTGTATGGCGTCAACAGGGGATTTTACCCGCTGGGCTCCTGCACGATGAAGTACAACCCCAAGATCNNTCCTGCACGATGAAATATAATCCAAGGCTCAACGAGGAAATGGCAGCATTGCCGGGATTCACGGCGATCCATCCGCTTCAGCCCGCGCATACCGTCCAGGGCTGCCTTGAGACGATGGACACGGCCGGACGGCTACTGTGCGAGATCACCGGCATGGATTGCATGACGTTCCAGCCGGCGGCCGGCGCCCAGGGGGAATTCACAGGCTTGCTTCTGATCAGGGCTTACCATCACTCCCGGGGCGACTTCAAGCGGACGAAGATCATCGTTCCGGATTCGTCCCACGGAACCAATCCGGCGAGCGTTACCATGGCCGGTTTCTCGGCAGTCAGCATTCCGTCGCTTGAAGACGGCTGCGTCGATATAAACCGGCTCAGGGCGGCAGCAGACGATGAGACGGCGGGCATCATGCTGACCAATCCAAATACACTGGGGCTGTTCGATAAAAACATCATGGAAATCACGGGCATCATTCACGAAGCGGGAGGCCTGGCATACTATGACGGAGCCAATCTCAACGCGGTCATGGGCATCGCGCGTCCCGGCGACATGGGATTTGATGTGATCCATTTGAATTTGCACAAGACTTTTTCGACACCGCATGGAGGCGGCGGGCCCGGAAGCGGTCCGGTGGGCTGCAAGCAATTGCTGGCAGAATTCCTCCCTGAGCCTGTCGTGATAAGGCTCGAAGAGACCGGGCCATTTGATTTCCGATATGGGAATGAAAAGTCGATTGGCCGAATGAAGGCGTTTTATGGGAATTTCCTTGTGGTCGTCAGGGCGCTGGCCTATGTCGTGAGGCTCGGCAGGGAAGGGATCCCTGAAGCAGCCGGCAACGCGGTGCTCAATGCCAACTACCTGTTGAAGAAGTTGGAGGGGTATTATGAGGCGGCCTGCGGCGGACCCGTCATGCATGAATTTGTATTGTCGATAGACGATATAAAGAAAGAGACAGGCGTCTCTGCTTTGGACTTTGCGAAATATATGCTGGATCAGGGAATC
>DIEM01000020.1 GCA_002418625.1 Firmicutes bacterium UBA5774 | reverse complement strand
CCGATTTGACGATATCCACGATTTCAGTCCGGATATCGTTTTTTTCCAGCGCAGGCTTGATCGTGAACAGCTCGCCGGACGCGCCCGGAACCTTTTCTCTTTTCTGCATCACACCAGGCCTTACCGTCGACATCTGGGGCCTTGTTTTCGGGCAGACGATGGTTGCCATCAGATTTCCGCCGAATGCCGGCCTGGTCTGCTTCAGGCCGGTATCATCAGAATCAGGATCCAGCGTCGACGTATCGAGCGTTGTGTTCCTGACGGCATAATCGATATAACTAGAGACCTTAACGTCAAGTCTTGTACAGTCGGCCGTCAGCCCCGTGTTCAGCCTTGCCGCGACGCGCGGAGCCAGATCCCTGCCTATGTGCGTTGCGCCGAACAACACGATTTCAGGTTTATGAGCACGTATGGCATCAACGAGAACTTTCGTGCAGCCATCTGTCGTATAATTTTGAAGCAGAGGATCTTCTATAAGGAAGACGCCGTCAGCTCCGTATTCATAACATTCCTTTGACAAACCTCCGATGCCGTTTCCTATCAGAACGGCATATACCTTGGTGCCGTTCCCAAGCTCCGACGAAAGCCGGCGCCCTTCGCCAATCAGCTCAAGCGCGACGTTCATCAGCTTTCCCTGCCGCTGCTCTGCGTAGATCCATACGTGCTTGTAGGCAGAGAGATCTCCGGGTCCGTCCTCGTCAAGAGTTTTTTCTATAGCGAGGAACGGGCAGGCTGGAATGCATTGCCCGCAGGCCGTACACTTGTCATTGATCACCGCCAGTTTTCCGACCATGTCGATCGCTTCGAAAGGACACGCTTTCAAGCAAAGCTTGCAGCCCTTGCATTTATCATTTAAAACAACAATAGCCATTTCATCGTCCTCCCTTTCATTAGACTAAATGCTTTGATCTCAAGTCGATCAGCAGCTTCTGAACTACGTCTTTATCCGTATCGCCATTGAGCATGATCCCCTTGCCTTTCGGTGCGGGGGTGAATGAACGGAACACATTGGTAGGAGAAGCGTCCAGTCCTACCGAAGCCAGATCGACTTCCAGTTCCTTTGCACCCCATGTCGGGATGCTCTTTCTCAAAGCGTTGAATATTCCGCGAACTGACATATACCGCGGCGTGTTGAGCTCCTTGATGGCAGTCAGCATGCATGGCGTCTGGATCCTGATTATTTCATAACCGTCTTCCAATGCCCGCTTGACCGTTATATGCCGCATTCCTGAGTCGATTGTAAATTCCTTGACATAAGTGACTTGAGGCAGATCGAGCTTTTCCGCCAGTTGTGGACCAACCTGTGCCGTGTCGCCGTCGATCGCCTGTCTTCCGGCAAAGATCAGGTCAAAGTCCCCTATTTTATTGATTGCGGCGGCAAGAGCGTTTGAAGTAGCCCAGGTATCCGAGCCTCCGAGAGCCCTGTCGCTTGCGAGGATCGCCTCGTCAGCCCCCATTGCCAGGCATTCCAGCAGCATTTGCTTCGCCTGTATCGGTCCCATTGTCAGGACTGTGATATGCGTATCGGGATACAGATCCTTTATCTTCAAAGCTTCTTCAAGCGCGTTTGCATCGTCATGGTTCATGATGCTTCGAACGCCTTCCCTGATCAGCGTCTTCTTGACCGGATCTATCTTGATTTCATTAGTATCAGGCACCTGCTTGGCGCATACGATTATTTTAAATGCCATTTCACATTCCTCCTTCTCATCATTACTTTACGATCACGGAAGATATACCGCTGACGTGTCCATGTGTTTTCAGGATCGGCCCCGGCGACGGATACACTTGTCTGCCAAACGCAGTGTTGACAACGATTGCAGCGGACAGGTAAATGCCCAGAACTCCCACAACGAACAAGGTGTAGGCAGGTATGACCGCGTAGGCTTTCGGCAATATGCCAAGATCCAGCAAAGCGATGCAGGGCAAAGCGACATCGAGCACAAGGACCATCAGGTTAAGCACCAAAGGAGCCTTGAAGAACGCGGGAGTCCACATGACGATCACGATAGAGAGCGTCAGCCATGCCCAGCCGTCGATATGCGTGTCCAGCGTGATTCCATTGACGGCCGAAATGAACTTGATCAGCATTTCAAGACCACCGGTCAGCATAAAAAAGGAGCTGAAGAATAAAAAGGTATTGCCGCCTGTCGTGTTTCCGCTTTTCAAGTCGACCAAGGCGACGACGATCTGCACCAAGGCTCCGCCGAGAAGCCAGCATCCAAGAAGCGGCAGAGCGCCGCCCGACACCTTGCCCGTCAGCAGGGCGAAAAAGCAGAAGCAGGCTACCGCTAAGGCAACCAAACCTGCAGGAGTTGGATTAGACCATTCTTTTACAACATTTATCTGGTTCAAGTATCATCCCTCGCTTTCATAGTAATGGTTCATGTATTTTCATTTTTTAATAATGCAAATAAATTATGATTGATGACGTACTCCTTTCTATCAAATGTATTTGTCCGGTATACAAGTGAGTTTAACAAGTATCAAGCAAGTCTTATGCCAATTCCTGCAGAACTTAAGGCAGGGACTGTCTCGCCTGTGGCGGAGCCTTTGTTTTCAGGCAACGCTGCATAGGCTAAAAAATAATAGTTCGCGAACATAGGCTTGCGGCAGCCGAACGATGGTATTATCGGGGCATATGCGGAAACCGTACAGATGTATGGGGAACCGTACAGGTTGACACAGGCTGCGGCATCTTGTACAGATCGCTGTATGGGAGTAAAATGGTCACAGGGTCTGAATCTGCCGAAGCGGTAAAAGGCATGCGAAAATGGCGCGAGAATATACGAAAGGAAATCAGGGGTATGCATATCAAAAAAAATCTGACAGAGCAGGACTTCATAGAAATGGAAGCACTTGAAAAACGGTATTACAGCGAGGAATATATCGCTGATTATCATGATGCCCATGACTGGTACACAGATCTGCCGTTTACGACAGTTGCAGCTGAAGACCAAGGTAAGATCATAGGCTTCCTTGAGCTGTTTCCGGTTTCGGACAAAGTTTTTGCACTTCTTAAAGAAGGAGCCTTCAATGACAAATACCTGGAAAAGAGTGAAATCATAGATGTAAGCAGGCCGGTTGGCAGCCCGGTCAACCTGTTTTTTTCATGCATCGTCATTGATGAAGCATATAGAAAGACAGATACATTAAAGATGATGCTGAAATATTATGCAGCTTTTTACAGTAGCCTTGCAGCGGATGGTTTGGACATAGAAAATGTCATTATAGACAATGTGACGGAAGACGGCGAGAGGTTTTCCGGGAGGATGGGATTTGAGCGGCTGACGGAATCAGATCATGGAACAGTTGTGTATATGCAGGATTTTAATCATTTTACGGAGGTGATCGAGAAACTGTGAACAGAATATATAAAATTCAAAAGGCGATGCTCGGGAAGATCAATGCGTGTGAAAACATTGCGGGCATCCGGGACAAATCGCTTGATTGGGAACGCATTCATATGATAAGCTGCGCGAAGCTGGGACTGCTGCTGGCGAGGCAGCGCGGCATCGACCCGGAATTGGCGGCGATGGCCTGCACCGTGCATGACTTTGGCCGGATCGTGACCGGAAAGAACAAGGGACATGCGGAAGCCGGCTTTGAGCCGGTACAGGATTTTTTAAGAAGCCTGGGATTCGTTACGGAGGAAGAAATCGGCATGATCGCTATTGCGGTGAAAAATCACAGCAGAAAGGGTGAGGTGGGATCACCGCTCGAGGAGCTTGTCAAGGACGCGGATATCATGGATTTCAGTCAGTACGGCTTCGCGTTCGAACGAGAGGATCAGCAGCAGCGCTACGCCAGGATCGCGCAGTCGATTTGAACCGGCGCCAGGCAGTAATCTAACGAAAAAAATAAACAAATAAAGTGTTGACATTATATGCGAATATGCTAATATATAAATATGTTAATAAATTGACAGTCTTCAATCATATGATTGAGCGAAATGAATAGCCGCGCTATATGGGAAAGGAAGATGAAATGATCGACTTCAGTAAAAAATCAGAAATAAAGAAAATGCTTGAGGAAAAAGCCGAAACGCTAAAGGCGATCGCCCATCCGATCAGGCTTTGCATTCTGGCATTGCTGATCAAGGAAGAGCAAAGCAATGTCACTGAAATGCAATGCTGCGTCGACGTTCCCCAGCCCACGGTCTCTCAACATCTAACGAAATTAAGAGCTGCCGGTATCGTTGAGGCTGAAAGAAGCGGAACGGAAATCATATACAGGATCAAAAGCGATGAAGCAAAGAAAATAGTTGAATTCCTGCTTGAAAATAAGCAGCACTGCAATTAAAAAGCTGAACATAAAAGCAATTGAAAGGAAGGGGAATATTATGGGTAAAAAGGTTTTGATCATCGGAGGTGTCGCCGGCGGAGCAGGGACAGCGACAAGACTCAGAAGAATGGACGAGGATGCAGAGATAGTCATGTTCGAAAGGGGCGAATATATTTCGTACGCCAATTGCGGATTGCCATATCATATCGGCGGAACGATCAAGGAGCGGGAATCGCTTCTGGTCATGACACCGGAAACGATGAGCAAGAGATTCAAAATAGATGTTCGGGTCAATAATGAGGTCATTGCCATCGATCGCGAAAATAAAAAAGTCGATGTCAAAAATCTCAAGACAGGGGAGACCTACAGCGAAACCTATGACACGCTGGTCATTTCAACCGGCTCTTCGCCGCTTAAGCCGCCGATCGAAGGGATCGACTCTCCGGGCATCTATACACTATGGACGATACCCGATACAGATGTTATCAAGAATTTTATCCAGGAGAAAAAGCCAAAGACGGCCGCAGTGATCGGCGGAGGCTTTATCGGCCTTGAAATGGCGGAGAATCTTCATGATGCCGGATGCAATGTCACGGTCATTGAAATGCTGAATCAGGTCATGGCGCCGATCGATTTCGAAATGGCCCAGCTTGTTCACGAAAACATGAAGATGAACGGCGTTGAACTGATTCTGGGCGACGGCGTCAGTAAATTCAGCCATGAGAATGGCGCGACGAAAATCAGCCTTAAGAGCGGGAAGACCGTCAGCGCGGATCTCGTGATATTGTCGATCGGCGTGAGGCCCAACGGCGAGCTGGCAAAAGCCGCAGGTCTTGAAATGAACCAGCGCGGAGGAATCGTCGTCGATGAATATTTAAAAACCTCGGATCCTGACATTTATGCCTTGGGAGACGTTATCGAAGTCGAGGAATTTGTCAATAAGGGAAGAACGATGATCCCGCTCGCCGGGCCGGCAAACAAGCAGGGCAGGATCTGCGCCAACAATATCGCGGGCGCTCAGGAAACTTACAAGGGCACGCAAGGAACGGCCATTGCCAAGGTATTTGATTTTGCGGTCGCATCGACCGGAGTCAATGAAAAAACCCTCATGAGCCAGGGGAAAAAGCACGGGACCGATTATTTCGTAGCCTTGATCAATCAAAAGTCACACGCCGGATATTATCCGGGAGCAACGGCGATGGTCCTCAAACTGATATTTGGAATAGACGGCAAAATTTTCGGCGCTCAGATCATCGGTCAAGAGGGCGTTGATAAAAGAATCGATACGATCGCCACGGCGGTCAGGTTGGGCGGGACCATTTATGATTTGAAAGATCTTGAAATGGCCTATGCGCCGCCATATTCGTCGGCAAAGGATCCGGTCAACATGCTGGGGTATGTTGCGGAAAACATATTGGACGGCAAGATCGCCTTTACGCGATGGGACGAAATCGATAAAATGGATCCCAATGACTATATTGTTCTCGATGTCGGGGAAGAACCGGAAAGGGCCGTGTTCGCAATGCCGGGCTCGCTGCATATCCCGCTGGCGCAGCTTCGTGAACGGGTCGGGGAGCTCGATCGCTCCAAACTGATCATCACCTGCTGCGCAATCGGCGTTCGATCTTACAACGCGGCGAGAGTATTATCCCAGAGCGGTTTCAGGAACGTCAGCTCCTATCCCGGAGGGACCAGTTTTTACAAATCGATTTTCCATGATAAGCTGAAAAAGGATCAGGAAAATGAAACGCAGAATGGCGGGCCGGATTTGGCCGCGGCAGAAAAAGGAGGCGCGCAGATGCAGGAGACTTTTGAGGGACAGGATATCAAGGCGATGATGCAGGTGGATTGCAGCGGACTTCAGTGCCCGGGACCGATCATGAGGGTCTTTGAAACGATCAAGGAATTAAACGACGGGGACGTCATAGAGGTATCGGCAACAGACCTGGGATTTGGCAGGGATATCGAAGCCTGGTGCAGGAGAACTGGAAATACGCTGCTTAAGACAGAAAAAAGAAATAAAGAGGTCATTGTCTTTATAAAAAAAGGAACAGGTGAAAGTCAGGCGGGAGATGTGGTCCAGGATGAGAAGGGATCCCATGCGCTGCTGCCGCAGGGCAAGACGCTGATCGTATTCAGCGGAGACCTGGACAAGGTGCTGGCATCGTTCATCATTGCCAATGGGGCCGCCGCCATGGGCAGGCCAGTTACCATGTTCTTCACGTTCTGGGGGCTCAATGTGCTCAGGAAGACAGAAAAGCAAAACGTCAAGAAGCCGATGATAGACGCGATGTTCGGCATGATGATGCCGCAGGGCGTCAGCAAGCTCAAGCTTTCGAAAATGAACATGGGCGGCATGGGTACGGCCATGATGAAAAAAGTAATGAAGGACAAAAATGTCGATTCGCTGCAGGATCTGGTGAAAAAGGCGATGGACAGCGGCGTCAGGATCGTTGCCTGCACGATGTCAATGGATGTAATGGGCATAACAAAGGAAGAAATCATTGATGGCGTCGAATACGCGGGAGTGGCCGCATATCTGGGTGACGCCGAGGAATCCAACGTCAACCTGTTCATATAGAATGAAATGAAAAGCGCGCCGTTCCCTGTTCCGGGACGGCGCGCTTTTGGATTTTCTGAAAAAAAATAAGTCCAAAGGACATATAGCCTAATAACGATTTGTTAAAAGTCCAGTTTTTTCAACGAGTGCATATACTTGCCCAGGATGCCGATGTTGGCGTAATACATTGAAAATTTGTCGACCTTCTTGATCAAAACGAGCTCCGCTTCAACAAGCTTTTTTATATGCTGGGAGATCGTCGCCTGGGAATAGTCAAAATAAGCGACGACATCCTTGTTGCAGACAGAAGTCCTGCCCTTGTTGTTGTAGAGGATATACTTGAAAATCTTGATTCTGGCAGGGTGGGCCAATGCGTCCGATATCCTGGACAGCAGGAGGATCTCCTCTTCCTGTAAATCATCTGCTTCTTTTCTGAGCCTCATGAATGTTCCTCCATATCGTTTATAAACAATGCGCTTTTTTATTATAGTGCCGGCTGTATTTAAAGTCAACGAGTAAAAGCACTGGCCAAAGAAACCAACAAGTATGTCAATTCAGCCGTTTCATGTGATATAATATAGCAAACGCAGGTAGAAAAGGAGAATGCCATGAGTGATGAAAAAAGATTTGCAGTCTTGATCGATGCAGACAATATTTCTGTCAAATATGTAAAATTGATCTTTGATGAAGTTTCAAACGACGGAACCGTGACCTACAAAAGAATATATGGAGATTGGACCAAACCGAATCTTGCATCCTGGAAAAATACGCTGCTGGATTTTTCGATTACGCCGATCCAGCAATATGGATATACGACGGGGAAGAATTCCACCGACTCGGCGATGATCATCGACGCGATGGATATTCTCTACTCTCATAATGTCGAAGGCTTTTGCCTTGTGACAAGCGATAGTGATTTTACGAGGCTGGCATCGAGATTGAGAGAATCCGGCATGACCGTGATCGGCATGGGAGAGCATAAAACACCGACGCCCTTCATATCCGCCTGCAATAAATTCAAATATCTGGATCTGATATCGAACGCACTGCTGGAGGAATCACAGCCGGAAAAAACCGAAACAGAGTCCAGTAAGAGTAAAGTCGAGGATGCGGCCTATCCGGACAAGGCGGGGATCATCCAGGAAGTCAAAAGGATCATCGAGGAAATTTCCGATGACGATGGCTGGGCTTTTTGCGGAGAGCTTGGCAGTGTCCTGATCAAACGGTATCCGGATTTTGACACGAGGAATTACGGATACAACAAGCTGACGCCGTTCCTGTCCTCCACCAAGGAATTTGATATCAATACGAGAAAATCAAAAGGATCGAACAGCATGCTTTACTTTGTCAGAAACAAGTCCATGAAGCCGATTGTCAGAACGGAAAAGAAACTGACAGAGAGAGCGCATGGCAAAAGTGTGGCGAAATGATCGACAGAATAAAATTGGAAAAAGCTTTGGAAGCGGAGCTGAAGGATTTTAAGGCGGCGCATCCTATATCCGCTGAGTTGTACAGTCAGGGCAGAAACCATCTTTTGTATGGTGTTCCCATGAATTGGATGCAGATGTGGCCTGGAGGGTTTCCGATCACTGTGCGGGAAGCATGGGGCTCGGAGCTGACGGATGTGGACGGGCATCGCTATGATGATTTTTGTCTCGGATACAGCGCGGCCTTCAATGGTCACGCGCCGGCACAAATCATTGAAAAGCTGACGGAGCAGATGGGCAAAGGCAGCGTCTATACATTGCCGTCGATGAACGCGGCCGAGGCCGGAGAACGGTTGGAGAAACGATTCGGCCTTCCGGTCTGGGGCTTTGCTCTCAGCGCTACGGATGCGAACAGATTTGCGCTCAGGATCTGCAGGCAAATCACAGGGCGCCGGAAAATACTCGTTTTCAACGGCTGCTATCATGGCACGGTAAGCGAGAGCTTTGCGGTATTGGAAGACGGAAAAGTCCAAAACAGGCAGGGAAATATCGGCCCTGCGTACAATATGGACACTACGACAGAGGTCATAGAATTCAATGATTTTGAAAAACTGGAAAAAGCTCTTGTGGCGGAAGAGATCGCCTGCCTTCTGATGGAGCCTGTAATGACCAACGCAGGAATCATTCATCCGGAGCCGGGATTTCTTGATGCGTGCCGTGAGCTTACAAAAAAAACAGGCACTGTCTGGATCATCGACGAAGCGCATACGATCACGGCCGGGCCTTCCGGCTATTCGGGCGCGGCCGGCCTTGCACCCGATATGCTGATTTTGGGCAAATGTATCGGTGGTGGTTTCCCGGTCGGATGCTATGGAATGAGGCGGGAAATCGCCGAGGAACTTTATAGCCGGACAAAAGCCGAATTCGCCGACACGAGCGGCATCGGCGGAACAATGACAGGGAGTCCCCTTGCCATGGCTGCAATCATTGCGACCCTTGACAGCGGCATGACGGAGGAGAATTATTCTAAAAGCGTCGGAATGGCGATGGAATTCACTGCCGGGATCAATAGAGTCATTAATAAGTATGAGCTGCCTTTCTCTACGAATATTGTCGGCGCCAGGGCTGAATATGTATTTTCGCCCACGCTTGCGAAAAATGCCTATGAGAGTTTTCAGAAGCTCGACCATGAATTGTATGAATACTTTTTCACAGCTTCCTTGAATCGAGGCTTTCTGATGTCCCCGTACTTAAATATAATGGCCTCCTTCTCCGCTGCCGCGAATATGGAAGCCATAATCAGACATGAGGCTATTTTTGAAGAACTTGTCTTGAATATCATTTAAGCCGCAGCATTATATAAACCGCTCGAAACGGTCCTTCGTGGCTTTGCAGACTGGGCAGCTGGCCGGTGGTTCGTTTCGGGCGCACAGATATCCGCAGACCTTGCACCGCCAGACAGGATAAGAAAGCTGCGAAACGGCAGCCTGCCCAGATACGGGCTCGCTGCCGCGGCTGTTTTTTTCTGCCGCCAGGCGTTCTTCGAGCGGAGGCCGACGTTCCGGGATAGATCGAGCTTCGTTTTCACCATTCAATATTTTATCAGAGACATAGAGGGCGCAGTAGCAGGCGCCGTGATCGTCAAGATCGGGGTCCCGGTAATAACAGGGGCATATGATATCGAGGTCCGCGTCGCGGTCGCCTGCCGCAAGGCGGCACGGGCAGGCCGCATAACCATAGCGCGCGGTATTTGCCACGAGGCCTTCCATCAGCATCATAACGAATTCTTCATCCGGGTTGATATGATAACCGGAATTTTCGGCATCCTTTTTCAACTGTTCCAGTAGTTCTTTCTCCTTGGTGGCGGATGATTCGACAGCCGCGTCATTATTCTTCATAAGCGTCCATCAGCTCCTTCAGTCTCTCAATATTATAACCGATGATGCTTTCACTCGAATTATATATGATCGTCGGGAATGATCCGTGAGGATTATATTCCTTAAGCGTTTTCATGACCTCCTGGGCATCTTCGTGCTCCAGAAGATCGACATCGATATAATCGAAGGCGATACCGGCATCCTTGAGATGATTTTTTGTTTTCCGGCACCAGCCGCAGGTGCTCAATGCATAAATCAAAATGTCGCCTTTGAATTCCCCGTCAACATGTTTTTTTTCGATCATAGCGCGCTCCTTTTCCGACCGTAGGTCTTTTTATGGCATGAACCTGATATGGCAATATTCAGCCGACTGCGACCATGCGCTCCAGACTCTTGCCTGCGCCTGCGATCTCCTCGGCCGTCATGATGATTTCGTTCGTTTCGTTTTCCAGCGATCGCAATACATCGGACAGAGCGGTCTTTTTCATGTCGGGGCAGATGAATTCCGAAGCCAGAGGATAGAACGCCTTGTCGGGGTACAGCGCCTGCAGCCTTTCGGTGACACCGTTTTCGGTGCCGATGATGAACGCTTTGCTTTCACTTTTAATTGCATGATCAAGTATCTGTGATGTGCTTCCGATCAGGTCTGCGTATTTAAGAACTTCCGGGGTGCATTCCGGATGGACCAGCAATTCAGCCTCAGGATTGGCAGCTTTGGCCTTGATTGCATCATCAGCTTCGATCCTGTGATGGACCGGGCAGAAGCCTTTGAAAAGTATGAACTCTTTTTCAGGAACCTTGGAAGCGGTATAGGCTCCAAGATTTTGATCGGGAACAAAGATGATCTGTTTTTGCGAAAGCGAGCGTACGATCCTCTCGGCGCTGGACGAGGTGCAGCAGATATCGCATTCCGCCTTGACGGCCGCCGAGGAATTGATATAACAGACGACGGCGGCCTCGGGATATTCGGCTCTCAAGGCCCGGACATCCTCAGGCGTGACCATGTCGGCCATCGGGCAGCCCGCGTCAAGGACCGGCAGCAGCACCTTTTTGTCCGGGTTGAGGATTTTCGCGCTTTCCGCCATGAAGCGAACACCGCATACTATGAGGATATCGGCATCGGATGCCTTGGCGCGCTTGGCAAGCTCGAACGAATCCCCGACGATATCCGCGATTTCCTGTATATCCATGGTCTGGTAAAAATGGGCCAGAATGACCGCGTTCTTATCAGATTTCAATTTCAGGATCTGCTCTTTTATTGTATTCAATTTATTCTCCTCCGGATCGATTGATGTATCAATTCTATCATTCTATACCCGCTTTTTCAATTGATATTGAGATTGCCGCCGGATATTTGTGGTATAATCTACCTTATTTAAAAGGGAGATCGCAGGATGGCGAAAAGCATGTCGAAACAAAATAGCGATATTCAGGCGGCGCTGATGGCATGGTATGACGGCAACGCCCGGACACTCCCGTGGCGGGACAGCCGGGATCCTTACAGGATTTGGGTCTCGGAAATCATGCTTCAGCAGACACAGGTCAAGACGGCGCTGCCGTATTATGAGAGGTTTGTTGAAATGCTGCCTGACGCGAAGTCGCTGGCGGAGGCAGACGAGGCAAGGCTATTAAAGCTATGGGAAGGGCTTGGCTATTACAGCAGAGTCAGGAATATGCAAAAGGCGGCGCGGATGATCATGGAGGAGCATGGCGGCCGATTGCCCCGATCCTATGAGCTTCTTCTTAAACTGCCCGGCATCGGCGAGTATTCTGCGGGCGCCATCGCATCGATCGCGTTCGGTGTTGCTGTGCCGGCCGTTGACGGGAATGTAATGCGGGTTTTTTCCAGGATTTTCGGCAGCATGAAAGACATTGCGGATCTGGCCGTCAAGAAGGCGTTCCGTGAGATTTCGATGTCCCTGCAGCCGCCTGGGCGCCCGGGCGATTTCAACCAGGCGCTGATGGAGCTGGGAGCCGTCGTATGTCTTCCAAACGGGGCGCCGCATTGCGAAAGCTGTCCCTTGGCGGGATTCTGCATAGCGTTCAGGGACGGCACCTCTGGAAGCATTCCCGTAAAGACTCCCAAAGCGAAACGAAAAACAGAAAAAAGAACGATTCTGGTCATTTGCGCGGGGGAAAAAGTGCTGCTTCGCAAAAGAGATAACAAAGGATTGCTGGCCGGAATGTCCGAACCGGTCAATCTGGAAGGCTGGCTGCCCGAGAGCCGGATCGATGGATTCCTGAGTGAGTCCGGCTTGAAAAAAATCTCGTTAAAAGAGTTGGGAAAGTCCAGACATATGTTCACGCATATTGTATGGGAGATGGAGGGATATGAGGCGCAGGTCCAGGATCAAGAAGCGCCGGACGGATATTTCTGGGCGGAGGCCGAGGCGCTTGAAGCCGATCATGCCATACCGTCGGCCTATAAGACATTTATAAGGCATCAGCACAAACATCAGCAGAAAGCGGGACGATAACAGATCCGGGGCTTGCCCTTCGGTAGTCGCTAGACTGAGTTTCGAAGCGCGATGCCAAGGATCCTGGCGACAAGAACGAGTGTATCGATCTCGTCTTTTTTCCACAGGCGCTTGCCGGTACATTCGTCAAACCCAACAAAGCCTGCAAAAGCGCCGTCTCTGTAGATCGCGCATTCGAGAAACGCGAAAACGCCTTCGTTTCTCATGCCTTCATATATCGCTTTAGGCAAAGTGCTGGTATCGGTGCAGTAAAAGACACCATCGTTGTTGAAATATTGTATATAGTCTCCCCATAGGCTGTAATCGATCGGACCGAGCAGGTCGATATCCTGCCTTACGCCGTCCGCGCACCATTCGTGAGTGTATTTGGCCGATTTTCCATCAGAGGCGTTCTGGAACACATAGACTCTGCTGACGTTGCAGTAGCGGCCGATCGTTTCCATGATCAGATTGATGGATTTCTCCAGGTCCTTGGAATCGTAAAGGATCTGGAATATATCCTCAGCAATGCTGAATTTGCTGATTTTGCGCTCCATGCAGACAATATCGTCAGCATCAGCGGAAGTGGAGACTGTTATTGAATTGATCCTGTCTTGGATCTTTTCGCTTTCAACCTGTTCGTCATAGAAGCAATAGGCGCATTTGCCGCTTTTTTTCGCCATATACAAGGCTTTATCCGCTTTTAAGAAAAGATCCTTGTAATTGGCGCCGTCATTTGGATAGGTCGCTATGCCGATACTGCCGGAGATCCTTTTGCCGGAGTCCTTTGACTGTGAGATGTTTGAAAAGACATCAAGCAGCGCATCCGCTTTTTCGGGCATCAGGTTGGTCAGCGTTATATGCTTCAGAAGTACAACGAATTCATCGCCGCCAATTCTGCCAATGATGTCGGAATATCTGAAAAGATTTGTGAGGCCTACGGACAGCTCCTTAAGCACCGCATCGCCATACAGATGCCCATAGGTATCGTTGATATTCTTGAAATCGTCGATATCGATCACCAGCAGTGCGTGCTTCATATGCTTTCCGTCTCCGGAAAGGTAGTCTTCAATGAGCTTTTCCGCGACAATTTTGGTATATAGACCCGTCAGGCCGTCTTTCTGGTATCGGACCGTTTTTTCTTCTTCCTTCTTTCTTTGTTCATCGATGTTTTTCATGTACCCGATTATTTTGGCGAGATGGGTATGGCTGTCCGGGATCAGCAGCAGATTGTGATGGCTCCAGTGATATTCGCCGTCGCTCTTAAGCATTCTGGCTTCCAATGAGACCGACAGAGTGCCGCTGTCCATGAGCCGGTGCAGGTTCAACATGGAAAAAGTATCGATATAAGCGTCATATTCTTCAGGGTGGATCAGGATGCCCGCCATTTGAAGCAGGTCGTCATACTTTTGTGGAGCGGGACGATCCAGAGTTGAAAACCACTTGGATTCATCTGTCGTGACCTTGCCGCTGTCGGCATCGGCTTCGAAATAGAGATCGCTTTGGAGACCCATCGCAAACCGGTATTGGTTTTCTTTTTTCTCGAGGTCCGCAGTTTTTTTCTGCAGCTGCAAATTCTTGATTTTGAGGCTTTCAATCAGATCGTTGAAGGATTTTGCGATTTCGCCTATTTCGTTCTTCCCCGAATAGTAAAGTCGCGAATCCTCGTCGCCGGGCTTGAGTTTTTTAAATGATTCAATGAAGGTGAAAATAGGGTCGAAGAAACATTTTATGGCAATAACGCATGATATGATAATTAAAATGACTGATGAAACAACAGCATAGAATGTCAGCGTCGTGTTGCCGAGCGTGGCAACAAATCCGACGATTATGACGGGAACCAAAGAAAATACAAATAGCCAGAGAGAAAGCGCGTTTTGAATTTTCATGAAATTTGACCTCTTCAGAAAAAAATGTCCCGTTAAAGCAAACAGGACATTCCGATCAGATATGCATGATAGCACATAATTTGGCAACCGGCTGTCTTTGCTTTTCGGCAGGAGACCCTTGGCTTTGTGAGCCCGCTTTTCAACGGGGGTACCTTTAAATCTGTGTTGTCTGGATCATATGAAGTTATTGGATCAGAATCATTGACTCTACGGATATTAATATATTCTTATTTATTTTATTTGTCAATTAATGAAGGAAAATATGTTATAATTCATCCAGAATAATAAAAACGAGAAGGGTCTGTGATGAAAAAAAAGGTCAGAATTGCTTTTATTCTATTCACTTTAATATCATTTTCAATATTGTTTCTGTACAATCAAAGCCAGGACCAGACCGATATATATCAGCAAATAGCCGGTGATGCACTGATTCAAAAGGCAATTTCCGACAGGATCGCCATCATCATCTATATTTTTGCCATGGTGACGGTCTGTATTTTATATCTTGTTTACGAGTTTTACAGAGTCATGTACCACGAACTCGCGGACCGGATGGAGCTTCTGGATGCAAGCAGGAATGATCTGCAAACGGCATATGACAGCGTGGCGATGTTTTTCATTGAAATTGACGATCAAATGACCATAATCAATATCAACAATGCATTTTCAGAGTACATCGGCAGAATGAAAAACAGCATTATCGGCCAAAGGCTGCAATCGGTGCTTGATTTTCGGGAAAATTCGATCAGCGTCATCACGGCAAAAATACGGGAATCCTTTGAACGGAACCGCAGTGAGAGGACCGAGATCGACGAGGCGGGCAAAGTTTATGAAGCCTTTATCTACCCGATGAATGCGGCAACGGATCGCAGCAAAAGAGCCCTTCTGATCCTGAATAACGTTACAACGCTGCGCGCGACAGAAAGACAGATGCTGCAGGATAATAAGATGATCGCGGTCGGCCAGCTAGCCGCAGGGGTAGCCCATGAAATCAGGAACCCCCTCGGAATCATAAGGAATTACTGCTATATTTTAAAAAACAGCAGTGAATATGACCGGGCTATAATAGAAAAGGCAATCGTTTCTATCGAAAAGGCCGTGGACAAATCAGGCAGGATCATCGACAATCTTCTGGACTTCTCAAGAATATCGAGCAATGTGCGTGAAACGGTCAATCTTTCCAAATTCCTTCAAGCCATCATAGCACTTGAACAAAACGTACTGGACCGAAAAAATGTCCGCGCCGCGGTCGACTGCGATGAGGATATTGAAATGGTGACCGCTGCGGAAGCTCTTGAAATCATATTGATCAATCTGATCATCAATGCATCGGACGCCATGCCGCAGGGTGGAGATATCGAGATCTGCGCGACGCAGAATGAGGATACGATCCAGATCCTCGTGTCAGACACAGGAACCGGCATCCCGGAGGATAACCTGGGAAGCATATTCAATCCCTTCTTTACAACTAAAGAAAAGCGCGACGGCAGCGGACTGGGATTGTACATTGTCTATAATGAAACCGAAAAACTAGGCGGGAAGATTGAGGTCGAGAGCAAGCCCGGAAAAGGGACCGTGTTCACATTGACATTTCCGCAGCAAAGGAGTGAGGAAAATGAGCAATGAGCAATTCAAGATCCTGATCGTCGACGATGAACCTGATTATTGCGATGTCCTGGATATGATCCTTTCCGCCAAAGGGTATTCGACACGTAAGAGCAGCAAGCCGAAGGAAGCGATCGAATTAATGGCGCAGGAGGATTTCGACCTGGTTCTTTCAGACCTGATCATGCCGGAAATTGACGGGATCGGCGTTTTAAAAGCAGTCAAGAAAAAACGCCCGAATACCTACGTGATCATCATGACGGCTTTCGGCACGATCGAGAACGCAGTCAACGCAATGAAGCTCGGCGCTTATACCTACGTGATCAAGGGCAGCAATCCGGAAGAGCTGCTCGTCGAAATAGAGAATATCAGAAAACTCAGAGCATATGACAAGGAAGAAAAAAAGAACGGCAATATTGCCGCCAAGGCTGAGCATATGCTGGAAACAAACAATCAGCAGTATAGGCATGTCCTGGAAATCGCCAAAAAAGCCGCACAGAGTGATGCCAATATTCTGATCCTAGGGGAATCCGGCGTCGGCAAGGAAGTAGTTGCCGAACTCATTCACCGCGAAAGCAAGCGGAAGGATCATCCTTTCATGGATATCAACTGCTATGCCCTCTCTGACAGCCTGATCGAATCCGAGCTCTTCGGCCACGAAAAGGGCGCGTTTACCGGCGCGGCGACGACCAGGATCGGGAGATTCGAGGCAGCGGACGGCGGAACACTATTTCTGGACGAAATCGGCGACATCCCATTATCGACTCAATCCAAGCTGCTGAAGGCGATTGAAAGCAAGAAAATACTCCGTGTCGGCAGAAACGATCCGATATCCGTCGATTTCAGGCTCATATCGGCGACAAACAAGGATCTTCAGGCAGAGATAAGGGAAGGCCATTTCAGGGAGGATCTGTTCTATCGATTGAGCACGATCATTATAGAAGTTCCTCCGCTGCGGAAACGAAAGGAAGATCTCGACAAGCTGATCGATTATTTCATTAAAAAGTCTGAAGCCGTCATGAATTTGAAAATCAAGGAGATCGACAGCAAGGTCATCAGTTTTCTCCACAGCTATGATTATCCGGGCAATGTCAGGGAATTGAAAAATATGATAGAAAGGCTGGTCGTCCTGTCGGAGAACGGCATCATAGGCGAAGGCGGACTGATGAGCGCCAGAATCGATCCGGAATCTGACAGCATGAGCGATTTTTTCGGCAACGACAGGCCGCTTCGTGAAATCAGGAGTGATTTTGAGGCGAAATATATTGAAATGCTCCTCGAAAAGAATAATCACAACATCGGAAAGACGGCGGAGGTTCTGGGCATCAGCAGACGGCAGCTTTTTAACAAGATTTCCGAATATGGTCTGAAGCAATGATGCCGGGTGAGCGACACAGCTTAAAAAGAGTGCTGAGCAAGGCGGACGTTCTGGCGCTGTCCTTTGGGACTATGGTCGGCTGGGGATGGGTCATGCTTTCCGGACAGTGGATCCAGATGGGCGGCGCGGGCGGCGCGATCGTCGCGTTCGTGATCGGCGGGATCATGTGCGTCCTTGTCGGGCTGACATATGCGGAGCTGACGCCGTCGCTGCCGATCGCCGGCGGTGAAATGGCATTCGCTTATAGAGGGCTTGGCCATTTTTGGGCCTGGATCGGCGGATGGTCGATTTCGTTCGCTTATATCGGCGTCGCTGCGTGGGAGTCGATCGCGATTTCAACGGCGTGCGACTACTTGTTCCATATCCCCAAAATCGGCTATTTATGGACCGTGGCGGGCAATGATGTATATTTGTCCTGGGCGGCGGTCGGAATTGGCGGGACGGTTATCCTGACGACGCTTAATATTCTCGGCGTTAAGCCGGCAGCCATTTTTCAGATCATGGGAACGCTGGGCGTATTCATAGCGGGCATCATATTCCTGTTCGGAAGCGCCGCCTTCGGCGAGCTAGAGAACACCGGACCCATGTTCACCGGATTCAGCGGACTGGCGGCGATCCTGATCATCACACCATCCATGTATCTGGGCTTCGACGTCATTTCTCAGTCAACTGAGGAAATGAATATACCGCTTAAAGATATCGCCCGCGTGCTGATCCTGTCGATCTTCATGGCCGGCATATGGTACATCCTTGTGATTGCCGGGATGGCAGTCTCTGCGCCGGCCTGGGTCAGAAGCACCGCGACGGTGCCGATGGCAGATACGGCGGCGTATGCCTATCGGCTGCCGATGTTTGGCAAAATCATGATCATGGGAGGCATCTGCGGCATTATGACAAGCTGGAATGGTTATATTGTCGGCGCGTCCAGGATTCTTTTCGCCATGGGCAATGCCAAAATGCTTCCCCGGGTTTTTTCAGGCATTCATCCGAAATACAAGACGCCTGTTCCGGCCTTGGCGATGGTGGGTATCATCTGCAGCCTATCCCCGCTGCTTGGAAAAAACGCCAATGTTTGGTTCATCAATTCGGCTGCGATCGGAACGATGATCAACTATCTTCTCGTTTCGATCTCGTTCATTATCATCAGAGTGAAGGAGCCGTATCTGGCCAGGCCTTTCAAGGTCAGGAGATGGAAAGCGGTAGGCATGGGCGCTATCGGATCCGCGCTGTTCTTTTTGTATCTTTTCACACCGTTAAGCGGTAATTCCCAGATATGGACCAACGAATGGTATCTGGTCCTGGGCTGGGTCGGGATCGGAATTTTTCTTGCAATAAGATCAACCGTGACTTACCCGGATACGACGGCGAAGGAGCGGGAAATGCTTCTTTTCGGCGAAGAATATGCCAGGGAGGAAATCATCAGATAATCATTATCATCAATGGATTCAAAAAAGAAAGAAGCAGCTTGCCAAATTGCCGGCAGGCTGTATTTTATTTTAAAAAAGTCGATAATGTGTCGATTTCGTCTAAAGTTAATATGAATCATGTCGACATTTATATTGTACGGGTATGCGTTAAAGAAATGCGATACCTGAATTTGGGAAATTCATCCTGAAGCAATAGCCGGAATCGGAGGGCAGAAAATGGATATCATCATAATAGCGTTTATTGTGTACACCTTTGCGATACTGGTCATCGCATTCATTCTAGAGGGAGGAGCTGTCGGAGCACTTGTTTCCGTTACAGCTTTTCTGATTGTATTTGGCGGAACCATCGGCGCGATCGGCATATCCTTTCCAAAGTCGGAATTAAAGCGTATTCCGAAGCTGTTCAAGGTTGCTTTCAGTGATGACAAGATCGACCTTATGGGGCTGATCGCCAATTTGAAGAGCATGTCGAAAATGGCAAGGCAGAAGGGTATCCTGAGTCTTGAAAAAGAAATGAATGAAAATACCGAGATAGATAATTTCACCAAGAAAGGCCTTGGATTCATATTGGACGGGCTGGATCCCGTCAAGACAAGAGACGCGCTGGAGCTGGACCTTGAGATGATGACCCATCGTCATAAGACGGGCGCTGCGATATTTGACGCGGCCGGCGGTTATGCGCCGACCTACGGCATTGTCGGAACAGTCATGGGAATGGTGGCGATCCTGGCTGAACTTGATGATCCGGCCGCTCTCGGACACAAGATTGCGGTTGCTTTCATAGCAACGCTTTACGGCGTCGGAAGCGCCAATATCCTGTGGCTTCCCATCGGAAGCAATCTGAAGGCAAAAAGCAAGCGTGAAATCGTAAAGAATTCGATGATTATCGAAGGCCTGCTCATGCTGCAGGAGGGTGCAAATCCCAATTTCATCGAAGAAAAGCTCAAGGGCTTCCTGTCTCCGAAAGAAATCGCCAAGATGTCTGAAGCAGGCGGAGAGAAAGCTGAAGCCAAGCAGCCGGCAGGCAAAAAGAAACAGGCCATGCAGGCGCAAAAGGAGAGTTAAGTCATGTCCAGAAAAAAATCCCATGAGGAGGCTCATGAAAATCATGAACGCTGGATGCTTACTTATTTGGACCTGATTACCCTGCTGATGATTTTTTTTATCATCATGTATGCGATGAGTAATATCAGCGCCACGAAATATGAGAAATTGGCTAAGTCCCTGAATTCGGCACTCGCGGGGGACAATCAGAAAATCGATGGCGGCGAAGAGGGAAGCCCGACCGAACAGGTCGCGTTCAACGACCCTCCGGGCGCTGATATCGAAGAAATGGAAGGGGAGGACCTGACCGAGGAGGAAAAGGAAGCTCTTGAAATGGCTGAAGCCGCGGCACTTGCCCAGGTTGCCCAGGAAGTCAGGGAAATGATGAAGGAAAAAGGGCTTGAGCAGGAGGTCAGCGTCAATATAAGCGAACGGGGCGTGGTCATCAGCCTTAAGGACACCGTCCTCTTCGAATCGGGCAGCACGGCAATCAAGAGTGAAAATATCAATTCACTGATAGAAATAGGAAAAACATTGAAATCCGTAAATAACTATGTCAGAATTGAAGGAAATACAGACAATGTTCCTATATCGAACAGCAATTTCAAGGACAACTGGGAACTTTCCGTCATGCGCGCCGCGAAGGTCCTGCAGCTGATTGTCAATCAGAGCGGCTACCCGCCTTCGAAAATAAGCGCGGTCGGATATGGCGAGTACAGGCCTGTGGCGCCCAATGACACATACGAAAACAAGGCGAAAAACAGGCGAGTCGATATTGTAATCCTAAATGAAGATTTTAATCAGAGCGAATCGGATTGATCTTTATGGAAAAAGGGCAATAACTCGTGCCGGGAGGCGTCTATGGAACAGCGCAAGGCCAGGGATTCGCTTTCAAAAGCAAGTCTGTTCAGAGTATTTAAAGAATCAGCCGATGCGGATCCTGAATTTAATTATGAGAAGAAGGCAAAGAAAATCACAGCGATTTATCTGGCGTTCGGCTTCACATGGATACTGGCTTCGGACAGGATAATGGATATATTTATCCGCGACAGGGAACTGATTTTTCAAATCAGCATTCTGAAGGGATGGATCTATGTTTTCCTGACCGGGGCCCTGATTTATTTTTTGATGTTTTTTGCGTTCCGTAAAATATCCAAGGCCAGCAATGAGCTGGCGGCTGAATCAAATGAGAGGAAAAGGCGTGAACAGCAGATTCTTTATCTGAACGGCCATGACATACTGACGGGACTTTATAACAGAAGTTTTTTCGAGCAGGAGCTGAAAAAATATGGCAGCGGCGGCAACATTCCTGTTTCGCTGATTCTTTGGGATATCAACGGGCTGAAGATCGTCAACGATGTTTTCGGACGCGCGAAGGGCGACGAAATGCTGATGCTGTTCGCGTCTGAAATCAACAGGGTCTTCGCCGGACAGGGCATCGTGGCCAGATGGGGCGGAGACGAATTTGCGGTGCTTCTGCCGGGAATGCCGAACAAGGCTGCGGGCGGCATGTGCAAGGAAGTGCTGGATCATCTGGATGCGATCAACAGGGAAAGCCAATTGCCGGCGAGCATCACCTTCGGTATATCGACGAAGACCGTTGAAGAGGACAGCATGAACAGCATGCTGAAGAATGCTGAGGATATGCTGTTCAGAAGCAAGCTGACGCAGGTCGACAGTTCCAGATACTATGTGATCGAATCGATCAGGCGATCGCTTTATGAAAAGGATATCGAGACGGAGGAGCATGCGGAAAGGCTCAGAGTCCTGTCTGAAAAGATTGGAAGCCATTTTGGGCTGACCCGGTCGGAAGAGAAGGAATTGGAGATTTTTGCCATGCTTCATGATATCGGCAAGATCGCCATCAGCGATAGCATACTCAATAAGCCGGGAAAGCTTGACGACCATGAATGGGAAAAAATGAAAAGGCATTCGGAAATCGGATACAGGATCGCCAGATCCGTGCCTGAGCTTGCCAATGTGGCGGAGTATATCCTGGCGCATCACGAGCGATGGGACGGTACGGGGTATCCGAAGGGCCTGACGGGGGAAAGCATTCCGCTGCTGGCCAGGATTGTTGCCGTGACTGATGCGTTTGACGCTATGACCAGTGACAGGCCCTACAGAAAAGCGATGAAGCTCGAGGATGCCGTAATGGAGCTTAAAAATTGCGCAGGCAGCCATTTCGATCCCTCGATCGTGTCCATATTCATTGACAGGGTGATTTTTAAAGAAAACGAGACCATTGATATTTATGACATTGCCGGTGGATCCGTTAAAAGCAGAGAGCCGCTGTTCAAAGGCGATCCGGACCTGCTAAATTGAAAAACTGGCTGGAATTGACTGATTACAATAAGGCTGCGAAGGTCATCTGCCTGTGGCGGCCCTGTCATTCCGGCTGCTCCAGATACACCAGATAACGACGGTAGAGACGACAACGGCGCCGCCTATCAAGGCAAAGAAGCCGGGCTTCTCTCCGTTGAAAAGGTATACCCAGACAGGATTGAGAAGCGGTTCTATTGCGCCGATCAGCGAGCAGGCCAGCGGCGAGCAGTGCCTTGAAGCGAGGCCGTACAGCACATACGGGATGCCGATCTGAAAAATGCCCAGTGCGATGATGCTCATGACCGGAACAAAATCCAAGGGTATAGGGAAAAAGAAAATCATCGGGATGCCGATGGCAGCCGTAAGCATATGGCCGAAAAGGATGCCGCTCATTCGCGATTCGGCGTCAGCTCTCCCGGTCGTCATATACATGCAGGCAAAAAACAATCCGGCAATGAGGGCCAGGATGTTTCCGAGCAGGCCTCCGGCCGAAAGCTTGTCGAGGAAAAAAAGCGAGATGCCGAAGGATGTCATTCCTACAGTAATGATATCACCCCTGCGGAATTTCTGACGGAATATCAGCGAGGACAATACCAGTATGAAAATCGGAGCCGTAAACTGAAGCGTGATGGCGTTTGCGGCAGTCGTCAGTTTATTTGCGGCAACGAAAAATATAAAGGTGCCTGAAAGGAAGAACCCTCCGAGCGCCGCTGAACGATTAAATACGAATTTGAAGCCGGTCGCGCGAATGTAAAGGACAAAAACAGCAGCGCCGACCAGGCTGCGAAGGCCGGCGATGATCAATGGATTCCAAGGGATCACTTTGATGAAAATACCGGCTGTGCTCCATAATACAGCGCACAGGGCCATGTATAAAATAGATTGATTTCGTTCTGCTGCAGTTGTCATCTTTTCTTTTCCCCCTGGTTTTATAATAGTCTAAGCATATTATACAGCAAAGTCCGTGAGCCGCAGCAAAAGATTTGAAGGTTGACAGCAAGCGCCCGCCGGTTATTATTATAGTGGGAGCTTGCTCCGGAATGAACCGTGGAGGAACGGGAATGACAGATTTTCTTATTAGACTTTTCGTGAAAGACAGCCGGAACACGTCGAATAGCAATGTACGTGAAAATTACGGCAAATTCGCCGGGCTTGTCGGTATTGTGACAAACCTGCTGCTTTTTATGGCGAAGGTCGTCATTGGACTGATGTCGAATAGTGTGGCGGTCATTGCCGACGCAGTCAATAACCTCACAGATACAGTATCCTCAGCCGTCACATGGATCGGATTCAAGATATCGGGAAAACCTGCCGATGCTGATCATCCGTATGGACATGCCCGCATGGAATATGTCGCGGGACTGCTGATTTCCGTTGTCATCATGTTTCTCGGAGCGCAGCTGCTCAAAACATCCGTAGACAAGATCCTTCATCCTGAGGCAACGGAGTTTTCGATAGCCGCAATCATCATTTTATCGATCGCCATAACGGTCAAATTGTGGCAGTGCCTTTTTTACAGAAAGATTGGCAAGCTTATCGATTCAACGACGCTGATCGCAACGTCCATTGACAGCAGAAACGATATATTGGCGACATCTGCCGTCCTCGTATCGGCACTGCTGGATCGGTTTGCCGGCATCGATGTCGACGGATATCTTGGCGCCGTGGTATCCATCTTCATATTGATATCCGGTATCCAGCTCGTCATGGAAACGATCAGCCCGCTCCTTGGAAATCCCCCGTCAAAGGAAATGGTAAAGACGATCTATGAGAAGATCCTGAGTTATCCGGGCATCATAGGGCTTCATGATCTTAACATCCACAGCTATGGGGCGGGAAGATGCTATGCCTCTGTCCATTGTGAAGTGCCGGCGGAGCAGGATATCATGAAGAGTCATGATATCATAGACAACATAGAGCGGGATTTCATCAATGAACTGGATATCCATCTCGTCATCCATCTTGATCCGGTTGTGACGAGTGATGATAAAACAAATGAGCTGAAAGGCCGAATTGAAGACTGTATCAGGGAGATTTCGCCGGAAATCCAAATGCATGATCTTCGTGTGGTCTGGGGCGTGACGCATACCAACATTATTTTTGATGTCGTTGTTCCCTTCGAATACAAATGGACAGACGAGGAATTGAAAGCAATGATCGGCGATTCCGTATGCTCGCTTGATGAACGTTACTTCACGGTGATTACGGTCGATCACGATTATGTGCCGAATATAGTTGAATAAAAAAAACCTCCATTTTGTGATAGAATATAATAGACATGATTATAACAAATATAGTGAGGAGATCAATATATGATTAGATTTGAATGCGATTACGCTGAGGGAGCGCACCCGAAGATCCTGGAGCTCCTGAACGCAACGAATTTTGATCAGACGCCGGTATACGGCGCTGACGATTATTGCCTGAGAGCGGCAGAACGCATAAAGGAGTTGTGCGATAGAAAGGATGCGGAGGTCCATTTTCTCGTCGGCGGCACGCAAACCAATATGACAGTGATCAGCTCCGTGCTTCGCCCCCATCAGGGCGTCATTTCCCCTGTCACCGGACATATCAACATACATGAAACAGGAGCGATAGAGGCGACCGGCCACAAGGTGCTTGCCATTGGAACTCCTGACGGGAAACTGACTGCGGAACAGATCCGGGAATATTATGATGCGCATTGGAACGATGAAGATCATGAACATATTGTCCAGCCCGGCATGGTTTATATTTCCCATCCGACCGAAACCGGGACGACTTACAGCAAAGCGGAGCTGCAGGCCATCAGCGGGACCTGCCGAGAAATAGGCCTTCCGCTTTTTCTGGACGGGGCAAGGCTCGGCTACGGTATCATGGCTGACGGCAGTGATCTTTCACTGCCGGATATTGCCCGGCTTTGCGATGTATTTTATATAGGAGGGACGAAAGTCGGCGCTTTGTTTGGTGAAGCGGTCGTTATCACAAACAATGCATTGAAGAAGGATTTTCGATATCTTATAAAACAGCGTGGCGGAATGCTCGCAAAAGGGAGGCTTCTGGGAATCCAGTTCTTTGTGCTTCTTGAGCGGGAGCTGTATTTTGAGATCTCCCATCATGCCGTCAGGCTTGCCATGATGATCCGGGAAGCATTCAAGGAAAAAGGATGCGCTTTTTTATACGACTCCCATACGAATCAGCAGTTCCCGATCCTGCCCAAGGACAAGCTGGCGGAGCTTTCAAAAAAATACGCGTTCGCTTTCTGGAAAGATATCGATGAGGGCAGCAGCGCCATACGTGTCTGTACAAGCTGGGCTACAAAAGAAGAGGACGTCAGGGAACTGATATCGGATATCCGAAAAATAATTTAAATATTCTGACAATAAACTATTGACAACAGCAAGCGGCAGCAGTAATATAAGTTTACTCACCAAAAGGGGAAACCCAATATGGCGGGGCGCTCCGAAAAGAGTCGGCGGCAAAGGAGAAATGATTATCTGCCATGTGGCAATGATTGTGGACCTGAGCTAAAGATTGAAAGCAAAGTATTAGTCGAAAGATTAATAACGATGATTCAAGAAATGCCGATCTATCCGATAAGAAGATAGCAATACCTAAAAGATAAAGCTAATCAGAGGATCGGGTTAGGGGCAGAAAATGAAAGGAGGGCGTACTCCATTGCAGTACAACCTCGGATAAAGGGTAGACCGGTTCTTAAATGGATTGATTGTCTGCCCTTTATCATTGTATGCGGCTTTTTGCTGTCCGGTGTTTTTTAAAGGCGGGGATACGGGATGATAAGTAAAAAGGCATTGGCCGGACATGGCATGATCTTGCTGTTTATAACAGTTTTGATGGCTATTATGGTTTCGGCATGCGAACTTCCTGGTAGATCGGATTCCGGGGATGCGGCAGAACGGATTTCCGGGGATGCCGATGGAGTGCTTCCGGAGTCGGAGCAGCCGCCTTCCGGGGACATGGCTCCTGAGGACGAATTTGCGGTCCAAGGCCCTATTGACGGAGCGATGATCGAGGAAATGCCAATCAGGGCCATCGCGGTCACCGTTGACAATTATAAACTTGCCCGCCCGCAGACCGGACTTGACAAGGCTGACCTTGTCTATGAAATTCCCGTAGAGGGCGGCATTACAAGATATCTCGCGATATTCTTCCATGGGCAGGCGGATGTGATCGGCCCGATTCGTTCGGCGAGGCCCTATCTGATTGATCTTGCCCGTGAATGGGATGCGGTCTATATCCATGTCGGACAAAGCCCCCAGGCCCAGGTCTATTTTAAGAACGGCAAAATTGCCCATATAAACCAGATGTACCATTCTTCGGGATTCTGGAGGGATAAGGCAAGAAAGGCGCCGCATAATCTTTACAGCGATACGAAGGATCTATGGGATGAGATCGTGAAGCTGGGCTGGGATAAGAAAGCTGAAATCACCGGATATAAATTCAGGGCTGCAGACGAATCATTCTCCGGAGAGATCGCAACGGAATTGACGATTCCTTATCAGTATGGTGATGTAGGCTATCGGTATGACGAAACGGCCGGGATGTATTTGAGATCACTGAACGACAGCCCCTATAAGGATCTCGCTTCAGATGCCAGGCTGGCGGCAGCCAATGTTCTGGTACAGCAGGTTTCCGTGAGGTCGTTTGATGCTGAGGGGAGGCTTGTGATCGATTTGATCGGTGAAGGAGATGCCCTGCTCTTTTCTGAGGGCCATGTTCAAAAGGGTTCATGGAAGAAGACCTCCGTCACGAGCCGAACCGTATTTTATGATGTGTCCGGTGCGGAGATGCGTATGAAAACGGGGCAAACCTGGATCCAGCTCGTGCCGGGATGGGTACAGGTGCGTTACAGGTAGTTCATTTGGGCAGATCCTTTTTCAGCATATCGTTCTTTATAGAATCACATTCAGCAGAATGAAAAAATAGACAAAGGCGCTTCCGCATAAAACAAAAAGATGCCAGACCGAATGCATGTAGCGAGGCCTGTTCGCCCGATAGAACATCACGCCGATGGAGTAGAAGAGACCGCCGATCAGCAGCAGTGCAAATCCGTCCGGCGTTATCAGACTCCAGAGCGGCTTGATCACAAACAAGACAGACCAGCCCATGAGCAGGTAAAGGATCAAGGACAGCCGATGCCACTTTTCCACGCTGAACGCATTGGCGGCAATGCCGGCGGCCGCGAAGAACAGGTTGACGGCAAAAAGTGTCCAGCCGGGCGCGCCGCCCAGCAGCGAGAGACATATCGGCGCGTAGCTGCCGACGATCAGGATGAATATAGTGCAATGATCAAGCTTCTGGAAGGTGGCTTTTGCGGCATTTTTATTAAAGGCATGATAAAGCGTCGACATGGTGAACAGGGAGATCAGACTGAAACCATAAATGGAAGCGCTGACGATTTTCATAGGGTCGCCGTCTTTGACTGCGAACACAATAATGACAGCCGTGCCGGCTATCGAAAGCAGCGCACCGACTCCATGGGAAATCGCGTTCGCGATCTCCTCTCCCTTGCTCTGATCATTGAAATTGGATACATTCGACATTTTTTACCATCAGCCATCATATGGGGCTGTTTATTAATGAAATGCAATTTTCCAGTGTTCAAGCATTTTTCAATGCCCCTATACTATTTATAAACCCGGATTTATTAAATTACAATGACTTTCGGACCTGGCCGCTCTCTGATATAATTTGATTGTGAAGACGGGAGAGATGAGCAATGTATCAGGAAGTACTGTTATTTGACAAGGACATGCCGTTTCTGGTGAAGATCCAAAATATCCGGAGATATCCGATCCACTGGCACGAGAATGCTACGGAGATATTGCTGCCATTAAACGGCAGTATTGAAGTCGTCTCGAATTTTGAGCGGGCAATCGTCCGGCAAGGCGAATTCTTTTTTGTCAATAATAGATCGGTACATTCTTTGAGAAGCGATTCAGGGACCATGGCAGCAGTCTTTTATTTCGATCTGGATCATTTCGAAAATCAATTCCAATATATAAAGCATATGTTTTTCAGAAGCAGCAGCTATCAGGAAAATCCGATGGAGAAGACTGATGAGATTGACGATGATATCAGGCGCGGAAACAAGACGAAATTCCGCAATCTGCTGACAGGCCTGCTTGCTGAAATGACTGAGGGCAAGATTCCTGCCGTTACTATTCTTCAAAAGTATGAATATCAGCTGGCCTATTCCATGATATATGATTTCAACTGGCTCCAGTTTCTGCAAAAGGGCAATCATTTCATCAGCTCGATCCATATGGACCGGTATCACAGGATCGTCAAATATCTGGATGAAAATTATTTCAGAAAAATCACGTTGGACGATATCGTGAGTATGGAATTTATAACCAAGACATATTTTTCCCACTTCTGGAAGGATCTCAGTTCATACAGCTTCCAGGAACGTATCAATTACGAAAGAGTATTGAAATCGGAGGCCATGCTGCTGTCCGGAATGTCGATCGCCTTGATTTCGGAGCGTTGTGGATTTTCGGATGTCAAATACTATTATCGAAATTTTAAAAGATGGTATGGCTGCATGCCGCTTGAGCATCGAAAACGCTGCGAAAGCTATACAAAATTGGGCGCCGCTTATGAAAACCTTCCGCTGGGCAGTGCCGCGGAGATTCTGGCGGCGTATACGAATGAATATTTCGTCGTTCAATGCGTGGACGCTGAAGATAAAGATCTGGCGATTTTTTTCGACAATTACATGAAAATAAAATATCTGCATTCAACGGACAAAAAAACCGTTCGTGTTTCCTCTGAATTCATCGTGGTGAATCTCTTCCAGACGTACAATTATCATATTGAAAACGAGGCAGTCGTATTCAATTGGAACAATATGGACCTTTGGGTCAATCTTTCCGCGGGGTTGAATTCAACGCTTCACATCAAACTGGTCGGAAGTGATTTGGACAATGCATTTTTTCACGCTGCAATCGAAAAATTTATTGAGCAGGCGCTCTACAGGTACGGCATGAAAACGGTCCAAAAATGGCAATTTATTATCAAATTCAAGGATTCTGACATATGCGACCCTGCTAATAATATGGAAAAGAGCATCGTAAAATATATTCCTGAAGCAATAATCAATTACCTGTTCGAGTTTTAATGACAAAAATGCTATTCTTCTGTAAAAAACATCACATATTAGTCGATTGAGAAGATCCTCATATTGTTATACATTTAACGCATAAGATATTTCTGCGCGAATGTTAAGTATAATAATGGGAGGATTTTTTATTATGAAAGGTTTTGGCGTACTGGAAAAGGGCAAAGTCGGCTGGATCGAAAAGCCGGAATATGTTTGCGGGCCGGATGATGCGATCGCGCGACCGCTGGCGCTGGCACCCTGTTCGTCGGATGTCCATTCCGCTTATGAAATGGAAGGAGACTATCTGAAAAACAGGATCCTTGGGCATGAATCCGTTGGCGAAATTGTAGAAATCGGTTCGAACGTAAAAGATTTCAAGGTCGGCGACAAAGTGGTCATTCCATGCACGACGCCAACGTGGGAGCACCCTGATATTCAGGACGGGATACCGCAGGATGCCGGCGGACTCTTCACTGCAATCAATTTCTCTTCCTATGAAGACGGAACATTCGCGGAAAAAATAAAAATCAGATCAGCCGATATGAATCTGGCGCTGCTTCCGGAAGGCGTCTCCCTGGAAGCCGCCTGCATGGTCACGGACATGATGACGACCGGTTTTTACGGGCCTGAGCAGGCTGAGGTCAAATTTGGAGATGTTGTCGCTGTTTTCGGGATCGGACCTGTAGGCTTGATGGCTGTTGCCGGATCGGCGCTCAGAGGAGCGGGTCGCATCATTGCAGTCGGAACCAGGCCGGATTGCATCAAACTGGCCAAAGAATACGGCGCGACGGACATCGTCAGCTATAAAGAGGGGAGCGTCGCTGAGCAAATCATGGCGATCACCGGCGGAAAGGGCGTCGACGCGTCTATCGTGGCCGGCGGAGATCTGGAAACTTTCTATACCGCAATCGAAGTAGCCAAATTCGGCGGCGGCCAGATCGCAATGCTCAATGTGCTGACTGAAATTGAATCGATCAATATCCCAAACGCCATCATAGCAGGCTTCCTGGCTCATAAAACGATCAAGGGAGGCCTATGCCCGGGCGGAAGAAAAAGAATGGAAAGACTGCTTTCCGTTGTTGAAGCCGGCCGCGTGGACCCCGGCAAGATGATCACCCACAAATTCCACGGCCTCGAATCTATGGAAGAAGCATTCGCCCTCATGGTTAACAAACCTCGTGATTTGATCAAACCTATCGTACTGTTTGATTAAGTCATCAACATTTTCCGAACCGGATCATTGTTCTTCCTGAAACCAGCAACGAGGCGCAATGATCCGGTTCCCGATTACGAAAGGAGCTGCACATTATGAAGTTAAAAGACAAGGTTGCTATTTTGACCGGATCCACATCCGGAATGGGCAGGGCAACAGCATACTTATTTGCAAGAGAAGGTGCGAAGGTCGTCATTTGCGGAAGAAATGAAGAAAGAGCGAAAGCGGTGGTCGACAAGATCAAAAGCGAAGGCTTTGAAGCGATGTATGTGATCGCAGACTCTTCAAAGGTCGAGGAGTCAAAAATACTTGTCGACAAGACATTGGAAGCATACGGAACTGTCGACATCCTGTTCAACAATGCCGGAACACTCAGCATGTCCTCGCTGCAGGACGTATCCCTTCAAGAATGGGAGAGCGTGTTTAATGTCAATGTGAACTCGGCATTATATTTGACACAAATGGTCGCGCCAATAATGAAAGCAAAAGGAAAGGGCGTTATCGTCAATACATCCTCCGTCGCCGGATTTGCGGCGCATCATGGTTTTGCGGCGTATATCACGTCAAAGCATGCCATGAATGGCCTGACGAAATCAATGGCGTGGGAGCTTGGCCCGGAAATCCGTGTAAACGCAATAGCGCCCGGAGCCATTCATACCGCAATGGTCGACAGCATCGGCGGCCCATCCGTACTGCAGGGAATGATCGACAACTGCCCGTTAAAAAGAGTCGGACAGCCTGAGGATATAGCATCCGTAGCCTTGTTCCTGGCTTCTGACGATTCTTCGTTCATTGATGGCCAGATCATCAAAGTAGACGGCGGGTTCGAAGCGTAGACTATATAAAAGCAATCAGGTATTAGCAGAAATCACATTTTTGAGGATCGATCCTATGTACAGGATCGGTCCTTTTCACACCTGCGGCGCCGATGCATACCGGCAGTATTTTGGTCGCCGTGTTGTATTTCTCTGCGAGATGTATTATAAATGAAGTATAAAAAGCTGGTCTGTCCATTAATGTATGGATTCGTTTAACGCAACCAGGATATGGGGGGCCTGAATATGAATGATACTTATGGTAGAAAAATCGCGAAGAAATTGCTCAACGCAGCGTTGCTGGTAATACTTCGGAGAAGCGGGCATACG
>DIEM01000027.1:419-6502 GCA_002418625.1 Firmicutes bacterium UBA5774 | reverse complement strand
AGCTCGGCTACCAGCCTAACAGGTAATCAATTTGTTTAACAAACAGATCAAATAACTTTACAGAAGGAGAACTTAAAATGAAATTCGATTTGAATGAAGACCACATCATGATGCGCAAAATGGTTCGAGACTTCGCTGAAGAAGTTGTCGCGCCGGGAGCGGAAGAACGTGACGAGCATGAAGAATTTTCGATGGAGCTGTGGAAAAACTGCGCCGAGCTTGGACTCGCCGGCGTGACCTTCCCGGAAGAATTCGGCGGAGTCGGTGCAGACTATATCTCTTATGCCATCACTATCGAAGAACTTTCCCGTGTCGACGCATCTCTTGGCGTCACGATTTCAGCCCATTCCAGCCTGTGCGCCAATCCGATCTACAAGTTCGGAACGGAGGAGCAGAAAAAGAAATTCCTTACTCCGCTGGCGACCGGTGAAAAAATGGGCGCATTTGGACTGACGGAGTCGATGGCCGGCTCAGATGCCTCCGGAACGCGCACGACAGCCGTACTGGATGGGGATGAGTATGTCATAAACGGATCCAAGATCTTCATTACGAATGGCTATTATGCCGATACCTATGTAATCACCGCACAGATGGACAAGAGCAAGGGCAATCGAGGCATAGCGGCGTTTATAGTGGAAAAGGGAACACCGGGATTCACCTTCGGAAAAAAAGAAAAGAAGATGGGGATTCGCTCCTCCGCCACCTACGAGCTAGTTTTTGAAAATGTCCGCATCCCGAAAGAAAATCTGCTCGGAGAAGAAGGCCAGGGCTTCAAGATCGCAATGATCACGCTTGATTACGGCAGGATCGGCATTGCCTCCCAGGCACTCGGGATCGCCCAAGGCGCTTACGAGCTTGCTTTGAAATATTCGAAGGAAAGATCACAGTTCGGCAAGACGCTGTCTGAATTCCAGACGACCCAGTTCAAGCTTGCAGACATGGCGACACAGATCGAAGCGGCGCGCCTTCTGGTCTACCAGTCGTGTTATCTGGCAGACGAGCATAAGCCGGTATCCAAATTCTCCGCAATGGCCAAGGTTTTCGCGGCGGAGACGGCAAACAAGGTCACGACTCAGGCTGTCCAGATACTTGGAGGATACGGCTATACACGCGATTACCCTGCTGAGCGCATGATGCGCGATGCCAAGATCACTGAAATTTATGAAGGAACCAGTGAAATCCAGCGTATCGTCATCGCACACAGCATTCTTAAAGATTGAGAGATTGGATCAGCAAGGAGGAAATAGTATGAATATTGTCGTTTTACTCAAACAAACATTTGATACGGAAGCGAAAATAACATTGAACAGCAGCGGCAAAATCGATGGGAATGGCGCAAATCTGGTCATTAATCCCTATGATGAGTTTGCTGTAGAGGAAGCGCTGAAACTCAAGGAAAAGTTCGGCGGAGAAGTGACTATCGTCAGTATGGGCGGTGAGCGCGTCCAGGAATCCATCAGGACGGCCCTTGCAATGGGAGCCGATCAGGCAGTCCATGTGAACGATCCCGCTTTGACGGATCCGGATGAGTGGGTCACCGCTGAGATCCTTGCAAAAGCCGTCGCACAGATCCCGTATGATATCATACTGGCAGGACGCATCGCGGTTGACGATGGATCGAGCCAGGTCGCTGTCCGTATTGCGGACGCGTTGAATATCCCTTCAATCAGTTCGGTACTTAAGCTGGAAGTCGAGGACGGGAAGGCTGAGGCGACCAGAGAGATCGATGGCGGAACTGAGACGCTCGATGTCAGCCTTCCGGCTGTGTTCACAGCCCAGAAAGGGCTGAATGTGCCAAGATATCCAACAATGATGGGGATCATGAAGGCCAAGAAAAAAGAAATCAAAGTATTGGCCCTTGCTGACCTTGGCCTGAGCGCCGCGGATCTGCAGTCCAAGATGAGCGCTCCTAAATTCAGCTTGCCGAATCCTCGTAAAGGTGGTACTAAAATCGCCGGCGAAGCGGCCGATGCTGCAAGAGAATTAGCACGACTTTTGCGCGAAGAAGCAAAGGTTATATAGGAGGGAGGAATTACCATGGCAAAAGGAATCTGGATTATTATAGAGCAAAGCAAATCAGAAATACGTAAAGTTTCTTTGGAACTGTTAAGTCAGGGACGCATTTTGGCGGACCAGGCAGGTGAACCGCTGGTGGCGGTCATACTGGGCAAGGATATTTCGGGACTTGCGCAGGAGGTTTCAGCATATGGCGCCGACAAGGTCATTCTTGTCGACGATGACAAGCTGGCTGATTATACGACTGGTGCATATACATCCGTTCTGAATCAGCTGATACGAAAGGAAGAGCCTCAGGCAGTGCTGCTTGGGAATACGGCTGTCGGAAAAGATCTGGCACCGCGACTGGCGCATCGCCTTGGCGTCGGCATGGCGTCCGACTGCACGGGAATGGAAGCGGATGCGGACAATTTCCTTGTTTTCAAGAGGCCGATCTATGGCGGAAAAGCATTTGCGGCGGTTGCCGCGAATACAAGGCCCATCCTGGCGACGATCCGGCCCAATACCTTCGCGGTCGCCGAGCCTGATACGGCACGTAAGGCTGAGACGGTCAGCGAAACGGCAGCCATCGATCCCGCGGACCTCAGGGCGATCGTCAAGGAGGTCGCGCTGGCAGCTTCCGAACGTCCTGAACTCATTGAAGCAAATATCATCATTTCCGGCGGACGCGGCATGAAGGGTCCGGAAAATTATAAAATACTTGAGGAATGCGCCGATGTCATCGGTGCTGCAGTCGGCGCTTCCCGTGCTGCTGTGGACGCCGGCTGGATCGAGCAGAAATTCCAGGTCGGGCAGACCGGAAAAACGGTTTCACCTACGATTTATATTGCATGCGGCATTTCCGGAGCGATCCAGCATCTGGCCGGAATGGGGTCGTCCAAGGTGATCGTTGCGATCAATAAGGATCCCGAAGCCAACATTTTCAATCTGGCAGACTATGGCATAGTTGGTGATCTTTTCGAGGTCGTGCCCTTACTGACCGAAGAATTCAGGAAGCTGGGCAATTAAACGAAGCAAGCGGTATCGGACATATGATTGACTCAAAACGCGGAGTGTAAACGCTCCGCGTTTTGAAAAATCACAAAGGAGATCATTCAATGGAACAGCAGAATAACAATGGCTCTGAAAAAAGCCGGGAAGAACTTGCGGCGCTGGCCGTCGACATGCTGCACAGGACACTGGTGCATCACGTTTTCTGGTTCAAGGAAGTAGAGCATCAGATGGGCTTTGAAAAGGCCCTCGATATTATGAAAACGGCTTACGACAAGAGCAGGGGGATCCAATTGAACCGATTGGGCAAGATTTTGGGATTCAGGCTCATAGATGGAATTCCCGAACCGCTGCTGGATCTGCCGAAGGAGAAACTTGAGGAATTGATTGAAGGACTTGGCATAAACTGGCTGGCGGGAGACGGCGTATGGTTCCAATCGGTTGAAGCCGAGCAGGGGATGCTTGACGCCAAACGGTGCAATGATTCATGCTGGGCGTGGTTCTCCCCATTTGAGGCATGGTCTGTCAAGCGGCTTCTGGGCCTTCCGGAGCAATCGGGGATCGAGGGGCTGAAAAAGGCGCTTCAAATGCGGATGTACGCCCACATCAATGTACAGTCGATCATTGAGGAGAGTCCGGACAGCATCATATTCCAAATGAATGACTGCCGCGTTCAGAGCGCCAGAAAAAACAAGGGTATGGAAGATTATCCCTGTAAATCTGCAGGGATGGTGGAATATACGAATTTTGCCCGGGCTATCGACCCCAGGATCAGGACCGAGTGTCTGGGATGCCCTCCGGACGATCATCCGGAGAACTGGTTCTGCGCCTGGAGGTTCAGCATCGATTGAACGCAAAGGGTTCGCAAAACCTGAAGCTATGGATACTTAAAAAGGAGTTGAAGAAAATGATTGAAGCGACGCCATTAAACATATTGATCATGGCAGGAATATTCGCAGCTGTCGTAATTACCTTCATTATTTGCATCAGACGTGAACTCAAGTAAGGAAGTTGCATTTGAAATATTAGAAAGGAAAAGAACAATGAAAGATGTTTTTATTGCAATACAGTTCTATTTGACTGATTGGGTCATTGCGCTCGGCATTGCTTTTTTGATCAAAGGAATGCAGGTGACGACAAAGCACCTTTTTGGAAAAAAAGAACCGCTGAAGAAAGAAAGTGAGGTGCAGATATGAATCTCGCTATTCTGTTTCAAGGAGTCGGGACCCTGTTTTATCAGGAGCCTCACATAGTTGTCGCCAGGATCGTGCTGATCATTGCAGGTATATCGCTGGTATATTTAGGGAAAAAAGGCACATTGGAGCCGCTCATCATGATTCCGATGGGCTTCGGCATGGCCGCTGTCAATTCAGGCGTTCTATTTTTTTCCGCATCAAAAACCGGTACACTTTTTGTAGATCCTCTTGTAAGTGATACCGACGCACTGATGAGCGTTCTGCAGATCGATTTCCTGCAGCCGATCTATACTTTTACATTCAGCAACAGCCTGATCGCATGTATCGTCTTTATGGGAGTCGGTGTTTTGGCCGATGTGGGAAATGTCCTGCGCTATCCGTTCACCAGCATGCTGATCGCTTTGTTTGCCGAGCTGGGAACAGTCGCCACATTCCCGATCGCGACCGCCATGGGTCTGAACTACAGCGAAGCTGCCGCGATATCGATCGTCGGCACGGCTGACGGTCCGATGGTGCTCTTCGCGTCATTGATGCTGGCACCGGAATTATTTGTACCTATTACGGTCATTGCCTATCTGTATTTAAGCCTGACCTACGGAGGATATCCGTTCCTGATCCGCCTCATGATTCCAAAGGAATACAGGGGGATCGTCGTCAAGACCTCAAAGAAAAACGACGTCACCTCCGGCCAGAAGATCGTTTTCGATACGATCGCCTGCGTTCTTTTGAGTTTGCTGTTCCCGGTCGCAGCGCCATTGTTCCTGAGCTTTTTCCTCGGGAATGCCATCAAGGAATCCGGGTTGATCAAGTACTCTCAGCTGATCGAGGACGTATTCCTTTATACCGCCACGTTCTTCCTGGGGCTCATGCTGGGCATATTATGCGAAGCGAGCACGATCATGAATCCAAAGGTATTGATACTGCTGATCCTTGGAATAGTTGCACTTACGCTTTCAGGCATCGGCGGGATCATCGGCGGCTATGTCGTCTATTTGATAAATAATAAAAAATTCAATCCGACCATCGGGATCGCGGGCGTATCCTGCATTCCGTCCACTGCGAAAATTGCGCAGCACGAGGTCGCCTATATCAATAAACGTTCCATCATCCTTCAATTCGCCATGGGCGCTAGCATCTGCGGCGTTATAACCTCCGCCATACTGACAGGCATATATGTCTCACAGGTTCCTTTGCTTTAAGTATCGATCAGACATTTAAAAACCAACAATGCCGAAACGGCGGAAGCGGTCGAATCGCTTCCGCCGTTTTGAATTTCGATGCGTGTATCATAGCATACACGCAAACCGTACAGGTGTATGCTTAACCGTACAGTCCATGTATCGCGTGTACAGTTTCAGGGTGTTTCTTCGCCTGAATTCAGGATTATTAAACCCGTATGGAATAATTGCCCGACGTGGTTAAATAAACCAGAGTTGTTGCAATATCAATATCTTGAGAGACTGCGGCCACATATCGGAACCTTATTGTCCGGTGTTTCGACGACAGCGGCCATAAATTGTTAAAAGATAAGCAGTTGATTAGCCGTGTGGCATAATTCTTGCGTTCTATAATAAATAGGTCCAGAGCATAAAAAAATTATATTTTATACAAATAAGGAGGAAATTGATATGGCAGAATTAACAAGCCCGGTAGCCGGAAAGATCCAGGAGATCAATATCAAGGTCGGGCAAATGATCACCGAGGATGATGAGGCGTTCATCATCGAAGCGATGAAAATGGAAAACGTCGTTTACGGCGAAGCCGGAATAGTGAAAGAAATCCTGATAAATGTAGGCGACAAGGTCGAAGAGGACGCGGTCCTGGCAGTGGTACAATAAGAAAGCATCAGCAATAAGCAATAACACATTTTAAGGAGGTCCG
>DIEM01000027.1:0-276 GCA_002418625.1 Firmicutes bacterium UBA5774 | reverse complement strand
GCCTTCTGGGCTGGAGCATACCGGAAGAATACGGCGGAAACGGCATGGGCTGGATGGAAGCCGTGACGGCGCTTTATGAAATAGCCAAGGTGCATACGTCCTGGAGACTCAGCATCAGCGGCAACTGCTGGGGCCCTGCGATGACCATCAACGAGTGGGGAACGGAAGAGCAGAAGCAGAAATATATCCCCGATCTTGTCAGCGGCGCGGCTGTCGGAAGCTTTGCGCTGACGGAAGCCAACTCGGGCTCTGATGTCGGCAGCATGAAGACCTTCG
>DIEM01000008.1 GCA_002418625.1 Firmicutes bacterium UBA5774 | reverse complement strand
TCTGTCGCCGCGCTTGTTCCGAAAGCAGAGATCCAGGGAGACATGGGGGACAGCCATGTCGGCCTTCAAGCCAGATTGATGTCGCAGGCCTTGAGAAAGCTGGCCGGCGCAATCAGCAAGTCCAATACTTCAGTCATTTTCATCAATCAGCTTAGGGAAAAGGTTGGCATCATGTTCGGGAACCCAGAAGTCACAACGGGCGGGAGAGCGTTGAAATTTTATTCATCCATGCGCCTTGATGTGCGGAAAATAGATACCATAAAATCCGGAGACGAGCTTCTTGGAAACAGGACAAGAGTGAAGGTCGTTAAAAACAAAGTGGCCGCGCCATTCAAGCAATCGGAATTTGATATTATGTACGGACATGGCATATCGCGCGAAGGAGATGTTCTCGATTGTGCAGTTGAAGCAAAAGTTGTTGAGAAGGCCGGAGCCTGGTATAGTTACTCAGGAAATCGCATTGGTCAGGGAAGAGAGAATGTTAAACAATATCTCGCTTCTAATCCGGAAATCATGCAGCAGGTCGAGCTGCAGCTTAAAGACTCTTTGAAAATAAAAAAAACAGCGGCAAAAGAAGCCGATGTTTCAGAACCTATTGAGATTTGAGAATAAAAAGTATAGAATGCACTTATAACAGCGAATTCTTGAGGGCAGATCACATCTGCCCTCAAATTTCTAGATAAGGGGTGATATGATATGGGGAAAATACTAAAAACAGAGGGCATGAACAAATGCATCGGATGCTTTAGCTGCATGCTTGTTTGCTCAGCGATCAACCAGAAAAACCATTCGATATCCAAAAGTGCTATAAAAATAAGGACTTCCGGCGGCATTGAAGGTCGTTTTTTCGCCACGGTATGCCTCGGGTGCATTGAGGAGATCGCTTGTGTGGAAGCATGCCCGTCCGGGGCGCTCGTACCCAGGGCCGGGGGAGGAGTCATTTTTGATCCGAACAAATGCATTGGATGCAGGCGATGTGAAAGTGCGTGTATCGCAAATGCCGTTTTTTTTGATGACGAAACCAAGAAACCTATCATTTGCAAACACTGCGGCGCCTGCGTCAAATTTTGTCCTCATGAATGCCTAGGAATGGAGTGATTGCGATGCTATACGAAAATTATATAAGAGTTTTGCATATCGACATGAATAACAATAAAGTCAGAATTGAATTGCGAGAAGATTTAAAACAATATCTTGGAGGGGTCGGTATTGCAACAAAACTCCTCGAAGAAAACTTGCATCCTGAGGCGGATGCGCTTGATGCAGACCAGCCGGTCATATTCGCGTGCGGTGTCCTGACAAGCATATTTCCGGTCGTGACAAAGACAGTCGCGATGTTCAAGTCACCGCTTACAGGTGAAATGGGCGAGAGCTACGCTGGTGGCAGAATGGCCTTGACTATGCAGATGGCGGGCTATGATGCGATTGTCATTAAGGGAAAAAGCGACAGGATGACTTATTTGTCAATCAATGCAAACGATGTTTCGTTCAAGGATGCGCGCGCTTTTAAGGGAGTCAGTTCAACGCATATCGGCAGGCTGATCCGCGAAAGAGAGGAAGGCGCAGGAAAAAGAAGCATTTTGAGGATCGGACCGGCAGGCGAGCGGATGGTCAAATATGCCAGTGTCTGTGTGGATACTTATCGGCACTTTGGCCGATTGGGCCTTGGTGCTGTTTTTGGCAGCAAAAATCTTAAAGCGATATCGATAACTGGCGAAAAAAGCATACCAATCAAATATCCTGCAGAATACCTCAAAGCGTACAAGGTTCTATATGATAAATCGACAGAAACAGAACTCATGATCAAATACCACGATCTTGGAACTTCTGTCAACGTAGAGCCCCTCAGCATCGCCGGTGCGTTGCCGACACTGAATCTTCAGAAGGCCAGCATCGAAAATGCCCACGAAATATCCGGAGAATCGTTTGCGGAAAATCATCTGATCAGGAAAGTCGCATGTACCGGCTGTCCGGTCGGCTGTATCCATGTCGGCCAATACCGCGTTGAATTCGACAGAGGTTACGAATATGAATCCGTTAGCGTGGGGTATGATTATGAGCTTATATTCGCGCTTGGCAGTTTTCTTGGCATCGACAAGCCAATAGAGATCCTTCGTCTTATTGAAATGGTGGAAGAAGAAGGCATCGATGCCATATCAGCCGGCATCTCGCTTGGATGGGCTACGGAGGCGTATGCAAAGAACCTGATAAGCGATGCCGATACGATCGTTCCGCTTCAATTTGGAAATGTAGAGAACTATTTAAAGGCGCTCGAGTATATCTCCGAAAGGGAAAATGAATTTTACAGGATTCTCGGTGAAGGAGTGCATCAAGCATCGCATACATATGGAGGCGAGGAATTTGCCATGTCTATCGCAGGAAATGAAATGGCCGGGTATCATACGGGATATGGATCTCTGATCGGCATGACCGTCGGCGCAAGGCATTCCCACCTTTGCAACGGCGGATACTCGATCGACCAAAGCATGAAAGAATTCGACAAGGTCAAGCTTGTGGATGCGTTGTTCAAGGAAGAGATCGAAAGGTGCATGCTCAATTCACTCGCGATCTGCCTGTTCGCACGCAAGGTTTATGACAGGCAGACCATTCTGATGGCGCTCAGTTCTATTGGAATGAAGGATATAACGGATCAAAGCCTGACTGAAGTTGGCCGCGAAATATATAAAGGCAAATTGAGGATCAAAAAGGCAATGGGATTCGATGTCAAGGAAGTGAAGCTTCCCGAAAGGTTTTTCCGGACAGTGTCGATGACTGGCATGCTGGACAGGGCTGTGGCAGATGAATTGATTGCGATGTACGATCAAAAGTGCGAAGAGCTGCTACGCGAGGAATAAAAAACTTATTCCAGGCAGAGCGTGAGTCTCATGTGTATCTATGTTTAAGGAAATGCAGATATTGAGTAAATACAATTGACATCTTTAGTGTATTGTGATATTATCAATGACTGTAAGCCGCACAGAACAGGTTATTAAAAGCATTATGCTTACCTGATTGCTGGCGAGACTGGATAGAGGAGGTAAAAACTATGTATGCAATTATTGAAACTGGCGGAAAGCAGTACAGAGTACAGGAAGGCGATGTAATAAACGTTGAAAAATTAAAGGTCGCACCATCTGACCGTATCGAATTTGACAAGGTGCTCGCTTTCAGCGATGGTACCGGCGTATCGATCGGGGCTCCTGTTCTGGAAGAAGCAAAGGTTTTTGGAACTGTTATTGAAAACGGTAAAGCCGACAAGGTGATCATTTTCAAATACAAATCCAAGAAGGACTATAGAAAGAAGCAGGGACACAGACAGCCTTATACAAAAGTAAGGATCGTAGCCATCACACCCGATGGCCAGGTTTCGGATTTCGATAAGAAGTTGGAAGCAGCGGCAGCGGCAGATAAGCCTGCGGCCCCTAAAACTGCCAAACCGGCTACAAAACCTGCAGTGAAAAAGGCGGAGAAGAAAGAGATCATCAAGGAAGAGACAACTGTAGCTAAAAAGGCTGCAAAGCCAGCCGCCAAAAAAGACGCAGATAAAGGCGAAAAGAAGGCTGCAAAGCCGGCCGCCAAGAAAACAACTAAAAAAGAGCAATAACATATGATCCAATAGACACTCGCGACAAAAGGAGGTGTAGTCTATGGCTAGTAAAAAAGGAGTCGGAAGTTCCAAGAACGGACGCGATAGTGCTTCCAAACGACTTGGAGTCAAAAGAGCCGATGGACAGGTCGTTTCTGCAGGCAGCATCCTTGTCAGGCAGAGAGGAACCAAGATCCACCCGGGCAATAACGTGGGAATCGGCGGAGATGATACACTCTTTGCCAAAATTGAAGGTACAGTCAAATTCGAAAGATTCGGCAAAGACAGAAAAAAAGTCAGCGTATATTCAAGAGAAGCATAATCTTTACAGCCCCTATGAAAATAGGGGCTGTTTTCTCCAAAGGAGTTGAAAATCACAATGTTTGTTGATAGAGCAAAGATAACGATCAAATCAGGAAAAGGCGGAAACGGCAGCGTTTCATTCCGCAGGGAGCCTTTTGTCCCGGAAGGCGGACCGGATGGCGGAGATGGAGGAAAAGGCGGCGATGTGGTTTTGGCAGCTGATTCGAGTTATCGCACATTGATGGATTTCAGGTACAAGACTAAATATGAGGCCGAGAACGGGGAAGACGGAAGAAAGAAGAAACAGTTCGGGAAACACGGCGAAGATCTTATCATCAAAGTACCGCCCGGAACCGTCATCATCGATGAAGAAACGGGACTTGTCATGAAGGACCTTGTCCATAACGGCGATACATTTGTTGTTGCCAGAGGCGGAAAAGGCGGCAAGGGAAATGTTCATTTCAAGAATTCGGTCCGGCAGGCGCCTAATTTCGCGGAAGCAGGCGGAGAAGCCAAGACGAGACGCATTATTCTTGAATTGAAATTAATAGCGGATGTGGGCCTTATCGGTTTTCCGAATGTAGGAAAATCTACGCTCCTGTCGATATCGACAAGCGCGAATCCCAAAATCGGCAATTATCATTTCACGACGATCACTCCAAATTTGGGGGTCGTTGAAATATTTGACAAGAGCTTTGTCATGGCCGATATACCGGGACTGATTGAAGGCGCACACCAGGGAGCGGGGCTTGGATTGGATTTCCTGAAGCATATCGAAAGAACCAGGCTTCTGATCCATGTCGTTGATATTTCCGGCTCAGAAAACAGGGATCCTATCGAGGATTTTGAAAAGATCAACACCGAGCTGTCAAGCTATTCCGAAAAACTCATGCACAAGCCTCAGCTGATTGCCGCCAATAAAATGGATCTGCTTGAAAGTCAGGAAAAATATGAAGAATTCAGGCAGTATGCCGAGTCAAAAGGATACAGGGTATTTCCAATCATGGCGGCGATCAATCAAGGAATCAGGGAATTGCTGGCGGCTGCCGCGCTTGAACTTGAAAAGCTGGGAGATATACCGGAAGAAACCTATGAATTGTTTGATTTTGCAATTCATGATGCGGATGAGAATTATAGGGAAATCAGCGTGGAAAAACAAGGCAGGATATTTGTGCTGTCTGGCAAGCAGCTTGAAAAGATATTCAATTCAACCAATTTCAACGATCTCGATTCACTCCGCTACCTTTATCGGTATATCAGGCAAAAGGGAGCAGTGGACAAAATGAAAGATTTGGGTATTGAGGAAGGGGACATCGTCAGGATACGTGATTATGAATTCGAATACATTGACGAATAAACCTTACAGGTCTGCTTTATAAGAAACAACTTTTCCGATATAGTTGATATCCGCCACATCGTTGTAAAAGTACAAGGAATGCGATTTGTCCTCGGGGATCAGAACGATTTTCCCACTGACAGTGAACTGCTTTCTCAGAGTGATCGATTTGCTGTTGGGCGGATAAAAGGCTATGATGTCCCGATCTTTCAGCAAATCTTTACGGGTGGGCAGAATATAGACGTAGGAATGCACCGGGATCAGCGGCGCCATAGACGTATCGGGCACAAAAAAATTGATCATTTCAGAATTTTCGTCGAACTTGACAGCTTTATTGGTCGCGAGCGCGATCTCTTTGACGAGCGCATGCGCTTTTGACGGATCATCTGCGCTGACAAATTTTGAAGACATTTCCAGTGCGGCAAGAACATCGAGCTCTTCGATGAATTTTTTGAAATCGTCAGAAACATTTCCGGAGGCTTTGCAAAGGGATTCCAGCATTATTTTATTCAATGCGGAAGAAGCGAGCATGTATTCTCTGACGATTGCCGGCGCTTTTTCCATATAACCCTGGAAAACCAGATGAGTCTGATTCCTGGCGCCGCATACTTTTGCAAGCGCCAGTGATATTTCCTCCGATGGGGGCGGAAGTTTTCCGTTTCGCAACTGGGAAACATATGAAGGCGTAATGGATATCTCTAGTTCAGAACATCTTTTTGAGATCTGCCGCAGGGATAATTCACTGCTTTTGATCATGTCATCCAGCATTGTCGCGTAACGCATCTCAGATCCTCCATATAAATAAAATATACTTAAATAACATATTAAATATATCATTAACGTTCTTAACGTGTCAAAATAATTTATGTTTGGCGCGAAATTTTTCAAGATCAATTAATTTATATGGAAATATGGCAGACGTATGTGTTAAACTAGATTATTAGAAAATCAATAAATAGGAATCGATCGCGTAATCATTGTGCATTCAATATTGAGCAGGCTTGTTATCATACTTTCTGAAGGACCAATTTATATTTATCAAAGAGGACAGCATGAGATTCATTACGCAGTACCAAGGCTTGCCAAAACAGATATATGTGCTATTCATGGCCAGAACGATCAATAGTCTGGGCTATTTTATATTTCCTTTCCTGACACTTTTTTTAAGCGCAAGAATCGGACTTCCGGAAAGTACGATCGGAGGATTTCTTTTTGTCGCATCCGTTGCTTATGTTCCAGGCTCGATGATCGGCGGTAAACTGGCAGATCATTTCAGTCGGAAATACACATATGTGACAGCTACATTGATTGCGAATATCATATTCTTATCCTGTGGGTTTTTAGGCAATTCCATGCTGATCCCGTATCTTCTGATCCCTGCATTTTTCTTTAACAGTATTGCTTTGACTGCTTCGTCGGCAATGCTGATGGATATCACAGATCCGACAAACCGTCAGGAATCTTATTCTTTGATCTATCTTGGCATGAATATCGGGATCGCTATCGGCCCCTTGGTCGCAGGAATTCTATTTGAAAAATATACAAGCTGGATATTCTGGGGCGATGCGATCAGCGGTTTTGTAGCAGTCAGCCTTGTGGTTGCGATGATCAAGGATACGATGCCGACGCATGAGGATTATAAAAAAATCGCAGAATCCGGACGCAAGGGAGAAATGGCAGCAGACGGCTCGATTATTAATATTCTGTTTCAAAAGCATATTCTGCTTATTTTTGTCTGTCTGTGTGCGGTGCTTTCGTTCGTTTATTCGCAGACGGGATTTGTGCTGCCGCTGCAGCTCAGCGAGTATTTTGGGATAGGAGATGGGGCAAGATATTACGGCTTCCTGATGTCGGTCAATGGAATCGTAGTCGTTCTATCCACACCTATTATCGTCATCATTACCAAAGCATTCAACCCGATGTTCAACCTCAGCATGGCGAGTATCTGCTATATGATAGGATTCGGCATGTATGCCATATCGAACTCGATTTCGACATTTTTAATATTCGCGGTCATCTGGACTGTAGGAGAAGTGATTGCGGCGACCAATATCAGCGTATATATCGCCAATCGAACGCCAATATCCCATCGTGCAAGGCTGCAGGCGATCTATGAAATCATACAGGGCACAGGCAGGGCCATCGGGCCAATGATGATTGGATATTTTCTGATCGGACACAGCTTGGAACAATCATGGTTGTTGTCCGGAGCGCTTTGCCTTTTCGCCGCATGCGCCTTCATTGTGCTTTATGTATTTGAAAGCGGATTGAATAAAGACAGGGGCTGTCATGAGCCGGCTGATTCCCAGACCCTTTGAATAATTCTGCGACCGATATGGAATAAATAAAAATGCACCAAAATGGTGCATTTTCAATATGGAATTCATTGGTGCCGAAGGCGGGAGTCGAACCCGCATGGTTTCCCGCACGATTTTGAGTCGTGTGCGTCTGCCAGTTCCGCCACTTCGGCGCATACTATAATACGCAATATGTATACTACCACAAGCGAACCCCGAAGGCAAGAAAAAAACATTTACATCAAACAAAAAATAATATATACTTCACATAGAAAACTTTAGGAGGATAAACCATGAGTACACAAGCCCTGATTCAATTAATGCCGTTGGTGTTGCTTATTATCATCATGTATTTCCTGTTGATAAGGCCTCAGAAAAAGAGAGAAAAATCCATCAATGCAATGAGAAACGCTATTAAAATCGGCGACGAGATCATAACGATCGGCGGAATATGCGGAAAAGTAGTTAAGACCAAAGATGAGAAGTTGACCATTGAAGTTGGTTCGGATAAAACGAAATTCGAAATCATGCGTTGGGCAGTATCAAAAATTGTGAACGCAGTTGAAGAACCATCTAAAACGGTAGCGCCAAAAGCAGTCAAAGGAAAAAGAGCAAATCCTAAAGCTGAAAAAACAGTAGCTGCGGAGAAAGAAGCAGCTCCAAAGACAGAAGCTGAAACCGAAGTCGAAGTTGAAGCTGCATCGGAAACCGATTCTGACACCGAAAAAAATTAATATCAATTAATCCGATAAATAAAAAGAAGCAACAGCTTCTTTTTTATTATGATTAAAGAGATCGCGGCCGAAAAACTTGACAAAAGCATAACCATTATGTAAAATTACATTTGTTAATAATCATATGGGAGGCACATCGTGAAGAATATCAAAACAATAGCAAAACCAGCGTTAAAAACAGCCGCATGCAATACAGGATGCGGGGAATGCCAAACGTCATGTCAGTCAGCATGTAAAACTTCCTGCACTGTTGCGAATCAGAAGTGCGAAAATACAAAACGCAGATAGTGCACAGCGGAGGTTAAAAAGCAAAAACAGCAGCTTCTGCTGTTTTTTTAATTATTGGATATTGAAGAAAAGGAAGTTGAAATGGTATACAAATATAAATTTAAGGAGAACAATATAGTTCTGGATGTAAATAGTGGCGCAGTACATACGGTAGAAGAAATCGTCTATGATATTCTTGATTTTTATAAAATCGAGACAGAAGAAGCCATTATTGAAAAGCTTAAGGACAAATACAGCCGAACCGCTATCCTGGAAGCCGTCAATGACATTCGGGAACTTGAAAGCGCAGGCATGCTCTATTCGGACGATTCTCATATTTCTATGGAAATGCTTGAGCAAAAAGAGCCTGTCATAAAGGCCATGTGCCTTCATGTGGCACATGACTGCAATATGAAGTGCCGGTATTGCTTCGGTGATCAGGGAGCTTTTGAAGGAGAGCGGTCTTTGATGCCGTTTGATATCGGTAAAAAAGCCATTGATTTTTTAATCGAACGTTCAGGCACCAGAAGGAATCTGGAAATAGATTTCTTTGGGGGAGAGCCTTTGATGAATTTTGAAGTTGTAAAGCAGCTTGTAGAGTATGGCCGGAGCATCGAAAGCAAATTCGGAAAATGCATTCGTTTCACAATAACCACAAACGGCATTCTTCTTGATGATGAAAAGGCTGATTACATCAACGGCTGTATGGACAACGTCATTCTCAGCATCGACGGCAGGCCGGAGGTGAACGACAATATGAGGAAGACAAGCAACGGAAAAGGCACCTATAAGACGATCGTCAGGAATTTTAAAAAATTTGTCGACAAACGAGACGGCTTATATTATGTAAGAGGTACATTTACAAAGGAGAATCTGGATTTTTCAAATGATGTCGCACATCTGTCCGAATGCGGATTCAACAGCATATCCGTGGAGCCGGTCGTATTGCCGGCATCTGTGCCATTTGCCCTTGACGAGAGCGACCTTGACAAGATTATGGAAGAATACGATAGACTCGCGGATTTATGTATCGAAAAAGAAAAAAAAGGCAAAACTTTTGAATTTTTCCACTTCAATATCGATCTTGAACAAGGCCCGTGCGTCATAAAAAGACTATCGGGATGTGGAGCGGGAACGGAATATATAGCAGTTTCTCCGGAAGGGGACATATATCCCTGCCATCAGTTTGTGGGAAATAAAAAATACCTGATCGGAAATCTCAAGGATGACCAATACAAAAATTTTTTATATGAACAATTCAACAGCGCTCACATATATAATAAAGAAGAATGCAGGAAGTGCTGGGCGAAGTTTTATTGCAGCGGAGGATGTCATGCCAACGCTTTGAATATCAATGGCGATATCATGAAGCCGTATGTTTTTGGTTGTGAATTGGAGCGAAAGAGAGTAAAATGTGCTATAGGTATTAAAGCAGAGCTTTATAAATAATTTCAGTTAAGGAGAGACGAAAATGAAGAAGGCGTTAGCGGTTTTGCTGGTGATAATCACTCTGACAGGCTGGTATATCAGCATGTTTGGGATCGGCAGCATAAAGCCTGTGAAAGACCAGCTCAAGCTGGGACTGGATTTAAAGGGCGGCGTATATGTCGTCATGGAGGCTGAAACGGATGCAAAGGATGAAGAACTCAAGCAATTAATGATCCAGACGCAGCAGGTCATAGAACGAAGAGTCAATGCCATGGGGCTATCGGAGCCGGTCGTTACGATCGAGGGAGAGAACAAGGTCCGCGTGGAATTGCCTGGTGCAGAAAACGCGGAGGATGCGATCGCCGCTATTGGAAGAACTGCGCAGCTGGAATTTATAATGGCTGACGGAACCGTAGTCCTTGATGGAGGCATGGTCGCAAATTCGGGAGTCGAAATCGATCAGGAGAACGGCGGATATGCAGTCACGCTAAAATTTACATCTGAAGGATCCACAGCTTTTAAGGATGCGACATCGCTGATTGTATCCGGCGGTGTTCCGACCAGCACTACAGAAGAATACGGAACAGTGCCCGGCAACGTCATCATGATCGTGCTGGATGGTCAGATCATTTCTGCTCCTACCGTGTCCTCCGTCATCCCAAGCGGCGAAGCGGTCATAACGGCGGGCCGGGGCGGGTTTTCGCAGGAAGAGGCGACAACGACGAGCGTACTTATTAGAGGCGGTGCGCTGCCCGTCGGATTGAAGGAAGTTCAGACCTCCATTGTCGGTCCTTCCCTTGGACTGGGGGAATTCAACAACAGCGTGCTCGCAGGCGGAATCGGCATAGGACTGATCATCATATTCATGCTTGCCATGTACAGGATTATGGGTTTTGCGGCTAATATTGCGCTGTTGCTCTATATAGTGCTTGTGCTTTGGATCATCATCGGACTCAATGCAGTACTGACCTTGCCGGGCATCGCGGGAATCATCCTGTCTGTCGGAATGGCTGTTGATGCCAACGTGATAATATTTTCAAGAATAAAGGAAGAAACACTGAATGGCAAATCCATCAGAGTTGCGACCGATCAGGGCTTTAAAAAGGCTATGTCAACGGTTCTCGATTCGAATCTTACGACCATCATAGCCGCACTGGTCCTGTACCAGTTTGGAACAGGCCCGGTAAAAGGCTTTGCGGCCACTCTTATGATTGGTATCATTGCAAGCATGTTCACGGCTCTGATCGTGACGCGCACATATATGAGCGTCGTTATCGAGAGCAAAACGCTGGCAACGAGAAAATGGTTTGGCATAAAGGAGGGCATCGGCAATGTTTGATTTCAAAAGAGAATTCGAATTCATCAGGCATAGGAGACTGTACTATATTATTTCAGCCCTGATCATCGTCATCACCATCGGCGGCGGGTTGATACAAGGCTTTAATTTCGGAATAGATTTTACCGGCGGCACAATGATGCAGATCGACATGGGAAAAGAGGTACCCGTATCCGAAATCAAGAAAATCATCAATGACAATGATATAACAGCGGATATCGTCCATGCGGGAGAAGGAAACAGGGAAATCATCCTTAGAACGACCCAGTCGCTGGACAGCAGCATGCGAAACGCCCTTTTAGAAGATCTCGGAGCACAATATGGCATTACGCAGGACAATGTGCTCGCAGCAGAGCAATTCGGACCTTCAGTCGGAGACCTGCTGAAGAAAAACGCGGTAAGGGCAGTGCTAATCGCCGTTATGTTCATGCTGATCTATATAGCAGTACGTTTCGAATGGAAATTCGGGATCGCCGCCGTAATCGCCCTTATACATGATTTACTCGTTTTGATTGGATTCTACGGATTGTTCCAGATCCCGATCAATAATCCATTCATAGCATCGGTGCTGGTTATTCTTGGTTATTCGATCAATGATACAATCGTCGTTTTCGACAGGATCAGGGAAAATCTGAAGATAATGAAGAAGAGCCGGCTGGACGAGCTCATTGATAAAAGCATGAACCAGACATTGGTGAGATCGACGGTCACGTCACTGACGACGATCCTGGCCATTTTTATATTGTTCATACTCGGCGGCGATACCATCAAGCAGTTTACGCTGCCGCTGATCGTCGGAATATTGAGCGGAACTTATTCCTCAATATTTATTGCAAGTCCTGTTTGGTATCAAATAAACAAATTTCTGGACAAGCCAAAGTATAAAGGAAAATAAGGAGACAGTAACATGGATCTCAAGAAAAAAATACGCGATGTTCCGGATTTTCCTGAAAAAGGGATAATGTTCAGGGATATCACGACATTGCTCAAGGACGGCGAGGCGTTCAAATATGCTGTCGATGAAATCAAAAGAGAGATAGAAAAGCTTGATTTCGACCTCATTGTGGGGCCTGAGTCACGGGGTTTTATAGTGGGAACTCCATTATCTTATGCAACAGGAAAAGGCTTTGTCCCGATTCGAAAGCCCGGTAAACTTCCAAGTACGACTATCAGATATGACTATAAGCTGGAATATGGTTCGGACAGCCTTGAGATCCATGCAGATGCAATACAGCCCGGGGACAATGTCATCATCGTCGACGACCTGATGGCTACCGGAGGGACATTTCTGGCAGCAATCAATCTCGTTGAGAATTTAGGAGGAAAAGTTGTCGCTATCGTAGCGCTGATAGAGCTTGAGGCGCTGAAAGGCCGCGACAGGTTTAAGGATTATAATGTTATCACATTGATCAAATACTGAAAGCAGGCAATATCGTTTCATGAACCAGAAGGACAGAGATATGGAAGAATTCCTGAATTATTTGCTGAATGTAAATCCGAATTTTGATATCACCCTCATTGAAAAAGCATATAAAAAGGCTGATCAAATGCATGAGGGACAGCTTCGGAAATCCGGCGAGGCATATCTGATCCATCCCATCGAGGTCGCGAAAATACTCGCCGATCTCGGAATGGATGAAAACACAATCGTTGCCGGATTGCTACATGATGCGGTCGAGGACACACCTTATACGACCAAGGACATCCGGCGTGATTTCGGAGAAGAGGTTGCGCTGCTGGTCGACGGTGTCACGAAGCTCGGATCCCTTGTCTATGAATCAAAGGAAGAAAGACAGGCGGAAAATCTTCGCAAGATGTTTCTGGCGATGTCCAAGGATATTCGGGTGCTGATCATCAAGCTGGCTGACAGGCTGCACAATCTCAGGACGATCAATTACATGAACGATGACCAGATCAGGGAAAAATGCATTGAGACACTTGAAATATACGCTCCTTTGGCAAACCGGCTCGGAATCTACACGTTGAAATTCGAACTTGAGGACATAGCGCTCAAACAGCTCGAGCCTACGGTGTATTATGATCTTGTGAATCAAGTCAAGGCAAAACGCGCGGAAAGACAGGAAAATATCAACGCTGTGATCACCGAACTCAGAGAAAGTATCGATGAACTCGAGATAAAATATGAAATAACCGGCAGAACGAAGCATTTTTACAGTATTTATAAAAAAATGAAGTACCAGGACAAACAGCTGGATGAAATATTCGACCTGACAGCTGTGAGGGTTCTCGTCGAAACGGTGCAGGATTGTTATGCCGTTCTTGGAGTGGTGCATACACTTTGGCGCCCGATACCAGGACGCTTTAAAGACTACATAGCGATGCCGAAGACAAATCATTACCAGTCTCTGCATACGACGGTAATCGGCTCTAACGGCGAACCTTTCGAGATCCAAATCAGAACATACGAAATGCATCGGATCGCTGAATACGGCATCGCTGCCCACTGGAAATACAAAGAAGGCATATCCCGGGACAAAGATGAAGAGAAAATGGCATGGCTCAGGCAGACCCTTGAATGGCAGAAGGATCTGAATGATCCCAGAGAATTCATGGAAACGCTTAAGGTCGATCTTTTCTCGAACCAGGTTTTCGTTTTTACGCCAAAGGGAGATGTCATTGAATTGCCTGCCGGATCGACACCGCTTGATTTCGCTTTCAAAATCCATTCAGCGATCGGCGTCAAATGCATAGGAGCCAAGGTCAATGGAAAGATGGTCCCGATCGACTACAGGCTGGAGAACGGCAATATCGTCGATATCGTAACCTCGTCAAACAGCAAGGGACCAAGCATAGACTGGCTTAAAATAGCTCAGAGCAGCAATGCGCGCAATAAAATAAGGCAATGGCTGAAAAAAGAGAACAAAACCGATAATGTCGACAAAGGAAAAGAGATGCTGGAAAAATATATCCGCAGAAAAGGGTATGACTACCAGCAGATCCTGAAAAACCAATGGATCAATAAAACTGCCAAATCATTCAATCTCGCTTCAGCAGACGACCTTTATTCGTCGATCAGTTATGGCGGTGTTGTGCTGAGCAAAGCTGTTGCGGTACTGCTTTCATTGTATCAGGAAGACAAGAAAGCAGAAGTCCAAAAGGAAGAAAAGATCGAAAAAATCGGTGAAACCAAGAAGAAAGCCCGAAAGGTCGACGCAAGCGGCGTGAAGGTGGAAGGCGTCGACAATCTGCTGATCCGATTTTCCAAATGCTGCAATCCGGTTCCAGGTGACGATATCGTCGGATTCATCACAAAAGGCAGAGGCATATCCGTTCATAGAAAAGACTGTACGAACATCATAAGCCTTCCGGAAGATGAAAAGCAGCGATTTATTCATGTCGAATGGGACAAGCAGAAAGAAAATATGTCCTACGATACCGAAATCAGCATTGTAGCTGAAGACAGAAAAGGAATGTTCTCGGACATTTCAAGGACCTGTGACGACATGGATGTCAATATTACCGGCGTTCAGGCAAAGAGTGCCAAGGATAAAATCGTCACGATAACTTTAACGGTCGCCATATCCAATACCAGCCAGATCGAAAAGGTCCTGCGTCAGTTGAAATCGATTCCTGGCGTATCGGATGTCTATCGGGCGATTACTTGATCAAGCATAAGGAGTCGAAAAATGAGGGCAGTAATTCAACGGGTCGCTTCCTCCGACGTGACTGTCGATGGCATTATAACGGGCACGATTGGAAAAGGGCTGATGATCCTGCTGGGCGTCGAAGAAAATGATGACGTTCAAGATGTGGAATACATGTCGGAAAAAATCCCGAATCTAAGGATATTCGAGGATTCTGAGGGTAAAATGAATCTGTCTGTTAAAGATGTAGAAGGCGAGCTTCTGGTCGTATCCCAATTCACATTATATGGGGATTGCAGGAAGGGAAGGAGACCGGGCTTTACACAGGCGGCAAAGCCTGAAAAAGCCAATGCGCTGTATCGTGAGTTTGTCAGGAACTGTGCAGATCAGGGGTTGAAGGTCCAGGAAGGTGTTTTTCAGGCAGAAATGATGGTCAGGATATATAATGACGGCCCAGTCACCATATTGATGGACAGTAAGAGAACATTTTAATTTACATTACAGGAGGATTTATGATCTTAAAAAGATTTACGAGCGGGCCGCTTGCGGTCAATTGCTATTTTGTCGCAGATGAAATAGACAAGAAGGCATTTATCGTCGATCCGGGCGGAGTCAATCCCGATCTGATCAAATTCGTTGAAGATAACTGCTATAAGGTCTCCCACATCATCCTGACCCATGGCCATAGCGACCATATTGGAGGAGTGCAGCCTTATGCCGCTATGTTTGGATCGAAGGTCCTCGCGCACGAAGACGAAGCTCCGATCCTGAACAAGGCCTCCTTGAATTTTTCAAGGGAGGTTTATGGAAAGGTTATCGAATTGGAAGCCGATAGTTATGTCAAGGACGGCGATGAACTTGATATCGGCCACATGCACCTCAAATTCATCCACACTCCCGGACACTCGCCAGGCGGGATGTGCATTCTCGTTGGAGGTTATCTGTTCAGTGGAGACACATTGTTTGCTGAATCGGTCGGCAGAACGGATTTTCCATATTCTTCGTTCAATGATTTGATGAAAGCCGTCCAGGAGAAGCTTTTCACGCTGCCAAACGACACCGTGGTATATCCGGGGCATATGGGAGAAACGACGATCGGACATGAAAAAGAATATAATCCCTTTGTGTGATGGGATAATTGATGTATAATATAATTTTAGATAATGAAAAATTCAAATACGACATATCGGAATTAATGAGGCTTTTTGTCAAGCCTACAGAGTTTTCCTTCATCACTCCGGATGAGCCACCCGCGACCGGGGCTATTGTTATTGAATATCCCGATGGACCAGCGGACAAGAATGCGGTCAAGCGCCATTATTTCAATATAATGAGGGGGGCGACCGGCTACAGTCCGCCTTGGGGCATACTGACAGGCGTCAGACCGGTAAAAATGGTCAATGAATTTTTCAGGTCAGGACTGGATGAAGGACAAGTATTCCAAAAACTTAAAAACGAATACTTTGTCCGGGAAGATAAAATTAAGCTGCTGCTGGATACCAGCAGAAATCAGCGAAAGATCAGCATGATCCCGGGCGGCGAAACTGTCAGTCTATATATAGGGATTCCATTTTGCCCCAGCCGATGCGTCTATTGCTCATTCACTTCAAATAAGGCTGACGAGGCGATGATTGCACGATATCTGGAGGCTTTATATAAGGAATTGGAATTTGTTGCCGGTCAAATGAAGCAATCCGGTATTTTTGCGGAAACGATCTATGTGGGCGGCGGAACACCAACATCGATTTCTGCCGTCAGCCTTGACGGATTATTGGGTTTTATCAACAAGAATTTTGATAAAAGCAGACTGCTGGAATTCACAGTCGAAGCCGGCAGACCCGACACAATCACGCGGGAAAAGCTGAAACTGATCATAGAGCATGGCTGCAGCAGAATCAGCATCAACCCTCAGTCCATGCATCAAAAAACGCTTGACAGGATCGGCAGGAACCATTCACCCGAGCAGATCGTGGATGCTTTTCGGATGGTTCGGGAGTCATCGGACCTGAAGATCAATGCCGATGTCATTGCAGGCCTTCCAGGAGAAGATTCGAGCGATTTTGAAGATACACTGGAGCAGGTGGTGCATTTACGGCCATCAAATATCACCGTGCACACGCTTGCACTTAAAAGATCATCCAAATTGCGGGAAATTGACGAAGATTATAACTACAATCATGGAGCGGAGCTGGAACAAATGACGGGGATGGCAGCGGACTTTCTATTAAAGGCTGGCTATGGGCCGTACTATTTATATCGGCAAAAGCAAATGTCCGGAAACTTTGAGAATGTGGGATATACACTGCCCGGAGATGAATGCATCTACAACATGAGGATCATGGAGGAGAAACAGACAAATATAGCTCTCGGAGCCGGCGGGATCAGCAAGATCTATTATCCTTCCGAAAACAGGCTTGAACGCATTCCAAATGTTTCCAACCATGCTGTGTATATTGAACGGATCGGCGAAATGATACAAAGGAAAAAGGATATGAATTTTAATCATATCAAATAAATATTTCATCAAGCGGCGGAGGTTTAAAATGCTGACAAATGCACCCAGAGGAACGAAAGATATTCTGCCTGGACAGATCCATAAATGGAATCATGTGGAACAGACTTTCAAGGATATATGTACCAAATATGCGTTTAAGGAAATCAGGACGCCTACCTTCGAGCATACAGAATTATTTAAAAGAGGTGTCGGCGACACGACCGATATCGTTGAAAAGCAGATGTATTCTTTTGACGATTATGGAGGACGCAATTTGACGCTGAAGCCGGAAGGCACGGCACCCGTTGTTCGAGCCTTCGTTGAAAACAAGTTGTATGCCGATCTTCAGCCATCGAAATACTTTTACGTCATTCCCTGTTTCCGATATGAAAAGCCGCAAACAGGAAGATTGAGAGAATTCCATCAGTTCGGCATCGAGGTATTCGGAACTGACAGTATGCTGGCTGACGCTGAGGTGATTTCCTTGGCCGTGGATTTTTTTGAAAAACTTGGCGTCAAGGATCTCGAATTGCGCATCAACAGCATTGGCTGCCCAAAATGCAGGGAGGAATACAGAATAGCGTTGAGAAGTTTCCTGGCTGATAAATATGATCAGCTATGCGATACCTGTAAAGGACGCTATGAAAGAAATCCTATGAGAATACTGGACTGCAAATCCGAGACTTGCCAGTCGCTTGTCGCAGGAGCACCGAGAATGCTTGATTATATATGCGACGAGTGCCGCGTTGCTTTTGAAGATCTCAAACGGAATCTAACGTCGATGGATATCGATTTTACAATCGATCCCGGCATCGTTCGCGGGCTTGATTACTATACAAAAACTGCCTTTGAAATCGTCTCCAAAGCTATAGGCGCTCAAGGAACCGTCTGCGGCGGCGGGCGCTATGACAATCTGATCGAGCAGATCGGCGGACCCGCCACGCCCGGCGTCGGATTTGGCCTTGGTATTGAGCGGCTGCTGCTGGTCATGGAAAGCAGCGGCGCAACTATGCCGGACGAGCCTGCAATGGATGTGTTTGTGGCTGTCATAGGAGATGAAGCCAGGGATTATGGCGTGAAATTGATCAGGGAAATGAGAAGAAACGGCATTGTTGCTCAAATGGATCTGATGTCAAGAAATATCAAGAACCAGTTCAAGTATGCGGACCGGCTCAATGCGAGCCGAACGCTTGTCATAGGTGAAAACGAGCTGAAAGTCCGGAGATTTCATATTAAAAACATGCGGACATCCGAACAGATCGAAATAGACGATAAAGATATTATTCCGACATTGATAGAAATGAAACAGGAGGAGAAATAATATGGGCGACACATTCAAGAGGACGCATATGTGCGGAACGCTTAGGGCATCGGACATCGGCAGCGAAGTTATACTTAAGGGATGGGTGCAGAAGAATAGAAGCCTTGGCAGCCTTATTTTTTGCGATATAAGAGATAAAACAGGAATAACGCAGGTCGTATTCAACGACGACGTTCCTGAGGCGCTATTCGCTGAAGCCGGCAGGCTGCGAAGCGAGTATGTCGTTGGCATCAAAGGAGTCGTCAAGGAAAGAGAATCGAAGAACAGCGATCTGCCAACGGGCGACATAGAAGTGTTTGCCAGCGGATTGATTATTTATTCCGAAGCTGAAACGCCGCCGATCTATATAAAGGATGACGATGATGTGTCTGAAAATCTGAGGTTGAAATATCGTTTCCTCGATTTGAGAAAGTCAAAAATGCAGAGAAATCTCGCTTTTCGTCATGAAATAACGAAGGCGACCAGGGAGTTTTTCGATTCCGAAGGCTTCTGTGATGTTGAAACGCCAATGCTGAACAAACCAACTCCGGAAGGCGCCAGAGACTATATAATACCCAGCAGGGTCAATCCGGGCCATTTCTATGCGCTGCCTCAGTCGCCTCAATTATTCAAGCAGATATTGATGGTAGCCGGGATTGATCGTTATTACCAGATCGTGCGCTGCTTCCGCGACGAAGACCTTAGAGCGGACAGACAGCCGGAATTCACACAAATTGATTTAGAGATGTCTTTTGTCGATATAGATGACGTTATAGAGATCCAGGAAAAATTCCTGACGCATTTGTTCGCAAAAGTCATGAAGGCTGAGATAAAAACGCCTTTTCCACGCTATTCCTACCAGGAGGCAATGGACAGGTTCGGCAGCGATAAGCCTGATACCCGCTTTGGTTTTGAACTGAAATGCATCAATGAAACAGTGAAGGATTCGGAGTTCCTGGTATTTACGAATGCCATTCGGGAAGGCGGGGATGTCAGAGGGATCAACTTTGAAGGGTGTTCTGAGAAATTCAGCAGAAAAGATATCGATAAGCTTCAGGATTATGTGAAGACCTATGGTGCGAAAGGTCTTGCATGGATCAGAGTGGGAGAAACTGAATGCACTTCTTCAATAGGCAAATTTTTCGACCAGAAACAGCTTCGAGTGATTACGGAAATATATTCCGGTAAACCAGGAGATCTGATTCTGATCGTGGCAGATAAAAAATCAATCGTGTACGATTCGCTTGGGCATCTTAGACGTGAGATCGCATCAAGACTTGGAATGCTTGACGACACCAAATATGACTTCCTTTGGGTCGTTGATTTTCCTCTTTATGAATACAGCGAGGAGGACGGAAGATACTACGCGATGCATCATCCGTTTACATCCCCCAAGCTTGAGGACATTCCGCTGCTTGACACCGAGCCCCAAAACGTTAAGGCGCAGGCTTATGACATCGTGCTGAACGGTGTGGAACTCGGCGGCGGGAGTATCAGGATCCACGACAGGAATCTGCAGAAAAAAATGTTCCAGGTATTGGGTCTTTCTGATGAAGAAGCACTCAGCAAATTTGGATTCCTGCTGGATGCTTTCAAATACGGCACACCCCCGCACGGAGGTCTTGCCTATGGGCTAGACAGACTGGCCATGCTGCTTGCCGGAGAGGACAGCATTCGAGAAGTCATCGCATTCCCGAAAAATCAGAATGCGATCTGTATGATGTCTGGGGCTCCGGGGTTTATTTCCGAGGACCAGCTTATCGAACTTTCGATTAAAAGCACTGCAAATCTCGAAAAGGAGCATCAACAGGATTCATGAGCATCAAGATAGGCATTATCGGCGGCACATTTGATCCCATTCATTACGGCCATCTGATCCTGGCTGAGCATATCAGATCGGAGGCCGGTCTGGACAAGGTCGTTTTCATGCCGGCCATGGTGCCGCCGCACAAACAGGATACAGTTGTTTCCGATAGCAGCCACAGATTTAATATGGCTGTTCTTGCGGTTTCCACGAATCCTTCATTTTCTGTGTCGGATATTGAAATTGCTTCAGGTGAGATCTCCTATACCATTAGAACGATGGAAAAATTGAGCGTGATTTACGGCGATAGCGCTGAACTTTTTTTCCTGACCGGCGCCGATACGATATTTGATGTCGAAAAATGGCATCAAAGTCAAATGCTGCTTCAAAAGTATTCTTTCATAATCGGAAGCAGGCCGGGCTATTTTGATGAAGAATTGAACCGTCATATCTCATATCTTAATGAAAAATACGGTGCAAGGATATACCGAAAAGAAATACCGGAAGTCGATATTTCTTCCACAAATATTCGAAATCGTATCAGGGAAGGCCGGTCAATCAAATATCTTACCCCTGAATCTGTCGAAAAATATATTATCGACAACAGGCTGTATATTTAAGGATCAGGTGAAAGCTTGAAAAATGAATCGATTAGTGATAAAATAAAAAGTCAAGTGTCGGAAAAAAGATGGAAGCATATCCAGGGCGCTGCCGAAACGGCCGTCAAGCTTGCTGCGGCATATGGCGTACCGGCACACAAGGCAGAGCTGGCTGCATTGTTTCATGACTATTGCAGAAGTTTTTCCAAAGAGGAACTGAATGGATACATAGACCGGATCGGTCTTGACGATATTTACATTGACAATGTGGCGCTGTCGCACGGAAAAGCGGCCGCGCATTTCATGGCTTCACATTACGGCATTACTGACGATGACATACTGAATGCAGTCAGTTATCACACAACCGGGCGTTCCGGAATGTCCATGCTGGAGAAGATCATTTATATTGCCGACGCCATTGAGCCCGGACGGAACTATGAGGGAGTCGAGGAAATAAGGAAACTCGCTTTTGTCGATATAGACGAGGCTTGCAGAAGGTCGCTTGAAATGTCGATCCAGTTTGTGAAGAACAAGGGCGAGCTGCTCCATTCGGACAGCGTAAGGGCATTGCATTATTTTAACGAAAAGAAGCTTAATAAGAAATGAACAGAGAGGAAACAGGTGCGTATGAATAATAGAGAAACAGCAATGGAGGCGGCAGCGATTCTTGATGCTAAAAAAGCAGTCGATATCACAGTGATCGATATTTCAAAAATATCAGGATTCGCGGATTATTTTGTCATTGCGACAGGTAATTCCGAAAGACAGGTTGGCACGCTTTCGGACGAAGTTGAAGAGAAATTGGAAGCGACAGGCGCGACACTGAAAAATATCGAGGGCAAGAACGGTTCGGGCTGGATCCTGATGGATTTCGGCGATGTTATCGTTAACATATTCACTCCGGAACAACGGGAAAGATATGGCATTGAAAAAATCTGGGGCGATTGCGAATTCATTAAACTATAAGCTTGGAGGTATATCCGAAAATGGCAAATTATAATTTTAGGGCAATTGAAGGCAAATGGCAGAAAGCCTGGGAAGAAAACAAACTTTTCAAAACAGAAGCAGACCCCTCCAAGGAAAAATTCTATCTTTTGGAAATGTTCCCGTATCCGTCCGGAAAACTGCATATGGGACATGTGCGAAATTATTCGATCGGTGATGTCGCGGCCAGATATAAAAGGATGAAGGGCTTCAACGTCCTGCATCCTATGGGCTGGGATTCGTTCGGCCTTCCCGCGGAGAACGCTGCGATAAAGAATGGCATACACCCGAATATCTGGACATGGAACAATATCGAAGAAATGAGAAACCAGCTTAAGATGCTTGGGATCAGTTATGACTGGGACAGGGAGATCGCAACATGTCATCCTGATTATTATAAATGGATGCAATGGATATTTATCCAATTTTTCAAAAACGGCCTGGCGTACAAAAAAAAGAACCCGGTCAACTGGTGCTCCTCGTGCCAGACAGTCCTTGCGAATGAGCAGGTCGTCGAAGGCGCCTGTGAACGCTGCGGAACGATCGTCGGTAAAAAAGACCTGGATCAATGGTACCTGAAAATAACCGCCTATGCGGACAAGCTCCTGCAGGATCTCGACAAACTGGACGGCTGGCCTGAAAAAGTCAAACTGATGCAGAAAAACTGGATCGGCAAAAGCGTGGGTGCAGAAGTTGATTTCCCGATCGAAGGTTTCGACCAAAGCCTCAGGATCTTCACGACCAGGCCGGATACACTCTATGGTGTGACTTATATGGTTCTCGCGCCTGAGCATCCTTTTGTAAAAGCGTTATCGGCAGAAGCCGAACATGAAAAAGAAATACATGCATTCCTTGACAAACTGCAGCATATGACTGAAATTGAGCGAACGGCGACAACGCTCGAAAAGGAAGGCATATTCATTGGAAGGTATGCAATAAATCCGTTGAACGGCAAAAGGGTTCCCATCTACATCGCAAATTATGTCTTGATGGATTATGGAACGGGAGCGATCATGGCTGTTCCGGCACATGACCAGCGCGATTTTGATTTTGCGGTCAAATATGGCCTTGAAATAATACCTGTCATAGAACCGGACGATCCGCAAATAGACGTTAACAATTTGAAAGAAGCGTTCAGCGCTAACGGCAAGCTTATCAATTCGGACGAATTCAGCGGCATGGAGAGCAACGCCGCAAAAGCCGCTATTATAGAGTATCTTAAAGATAATAAATATGGAGAGGAATCAGTCAATTTCAGATTGCGTGATTGGCTCATCTCGAGGCAGCGGTACTGGGGCTGCCCGATTCCGATGATTTACTGCGATGATTGTGGATGGGTGCCGGAAAAGGATGAAAACCTGCCCGTTTTGCTGCCGACTGATGTCGTATTCACAGGCAAGGGAGAATCACCGCTTACGACCAGCGGCACTTTCATGAAAACCGTTTGCCCGATCTGCGGGAAAAGCGCGACCAGAGAGACCGATACGATGGATACTTTCCTTGACTCGTCATGGTATTTCCTTCGCTATGTCGATCCTAAAAATGACAAGGAAATGTACAGTCAGGACAAAGCAGCCTATTGGATGGCTGTCGATCAGTATATCGGAGGAGTCGAGCATGCGATCCTGCATCTGCTGTATTCGAGATTCTTCACAAAAGTGCTGCACGATATCGGCCTTTGCCCGGTGGACGAACCGTTCAAACGGCTCTTGACCCAGGGGATGGTGCTTAAAGACGGCACCAAGATGTCAAAATCCAAAGGCAATGTCGTCAGCCCCGAAGAGATCATCGACCGTTTTGGCGTTGACACGGCCAGACTGTTTATTCTGTTTGCGTCACCTCCTGAAAAAGAGCTGGAATGGTCCGACGCGGGTGTTGAAGGCAGCTACCGGTTCCTTAACAGAGTATATCGTCTGGTGACGGAACTCCAGATGCTTGTAGCGAATGCCGGGGATCATTTCGAGATCAAGACGGATGATGATAAAAATCTCAATTTCGTTTTGAATACCACTTTGAAAAAAGTGACGGAGGATGTTGGCGAGAGATTCAATTTCAACACCGCCGTAAGCTCGATCATGGAACTTGTCAATGAAATGTATCGATATAAAGAAACAGCGGATCCGAGTTATGCGCTCTTAAAGCATGCGATGAAAAACCTGGTGCTGATCCTGTCTCCGTTCGCTCCGCATATTTGCGAAGAGCTATGGCAATCGACCGGTCATGAAGGGTATGTCTGCACGCAGGAATGGCCCGAACACGATAACTCGGCGCTTGTCAGGGACAGCATCGAGATCGTTGTCCAACTGAACGGAAAAGTAAAGGCTAAGATCGATGTGCCAAGCGGCATGACAAAAGAAGAGTTTGAGGCTTTCGCGCTTGGACATGAGAGTGTCGCTGCTTTGCTTGAAGGCAAAGAAATCGTCAAGGTAATACCGGTATTGAATAAATTATTGAACGTTGTAATAAAATAAAAGAAGGAGTTTAAATGAAAAATATTGAAACAAACAAGGCACACCAACCGGTGAAGCTTATTCCGTTGGGCGGTTTGAATGAGATCGGAAAAAACATCACTGTCCTCGAGTATAAGAATGATATCATCATCATCGATTGCGGTTTGTCATTTCCTGACGATGAAATGTTCGGAATAGACATCGTCATACCCGATTTCAGTTATCTGGCAAAAAACCGGGACAAGATCCGAGGCGTTTTCATTACACATGGCCATGAAGACCATATCGGAGCCATACCTTATTTCCTGAAGGAATTCAATGTGCCGATCTATGGCACCAGACTAGCGCTTGGACTGATCGAAAACAAGCTGAAGGAGCACAATATCACCGGACGGCTGAACACCGTCGCTCCGGGACAGGTTGTGAGCCTGGGCGAATTCAAGGTTGAGATCATTAGAACGACTCATTCGATTGCTGATTCGGTCTGCCTTGCAATTGAGACGAGAGAGGGAGTAATTTTTCACACGGGGGATTTCAAGATCGATTTTACACCGCTTCACGGTACGCCGATCGATTTTCACAGACTTGCGGAGCTTGGCTCCAAAGGCGTTCTTCTCATGCTGGCTGACAGTACGAACAGCGAGCGAAAAGGCTATACGCCATCTGAAAAGACAGTTGGAAGGGCGCTTGAAAGCATTTTCAGGGAAACAAAGGACCGCGTCATCATTGCGACCTTCTCTTCCAATGTATACCGCGTCCAGATCATTATTGACGCAGCGGTCAAATACGGGCGTAAAATAGCAATATCGGGAAGGAGCATGGTCAACGTCATCAGTGTGGCTACAGAACTCGGTTATTTGAAAGTTCCGGAGAATGTTCTCGTCGACATCAATAAGACAAAGCATATCAAGGATGAGGAACTGGTGATCATAACGACAGGCAGCCAGGGTGAGCCAATGTCGGCTTTATCGCGCATGGCGGCCGGAGACCACAAGGCGATCCAGATCAAAAACGGCGATACGGTGATATTGTCATCGAGCCCGATCCCCGGAAATGAAAAAACGATATCAAATATTTTAAATAAGCTATTTGAAAAAGGCGCAAAGGTCATCTATTCGGATATCGCGGACATCCACGTATCCGGCCATGCCTGCGAAGAGGAGCTGAAGCTCATGCATTCGCTGATAAGGCCCAAATACTTCATGCCGGTCCATGGCGAATACCGGCATCTGCGGCAGCATTCCCTGATAGCACAGGATATGGGCATGTCCAAGGACAATATATTCATCATGAAAGCCGGCCAGGTGCTCAATATCGCGAAATCCGGCGTATCGCTATCCAAAGAGACGGTTACCTCCGGAAACGTTATGGTGGACGGACTTGGGGTCGGTGATGTAGGAAATATTGTATTGCGTGACAGGAAACTCCTATCAGAAAGCGGACTGATCATTGTTGTAGCTGCGATAGAAAAAAGCACCGGTACAATATGCTCCGGACCGGATATCATATCCAGAGGCTTCGTCTATGTAAGGGAATCCGAAGACTTGATCGAATCCGCCAGGATCGCTGTTAAAAACAGGCTGGACCGATGCAGGGAAGACGGAATCAAAGAATGGTCCGCCATGAAGAATGCCGTTAAGGATGAGCTGAAAAGCTTCATATACGAAAAAACAAAGCGAAACCCGGTAATTTTGCCGATATTCCTGGAGGTGTAGAATGAACGTTTATGACAATGCCCACAATCTGGCCAGATCCATCAAGGAATCAAACGAATATCAGGAATACGCCAGGATCAAGGCTGAAGTTTCCGAAAATGCCGAATTGAGTCAGATCCTCAATGATTTCCAGCAGAAACAATATGCGCTGCAGGCACAGCAGATGCTTGGTCAGGATATTTCACCCGATATGATGTCCCAGGTTCAGGAGCTCATGCAGATCATCATGAGAGATCCGCAGGCTGCAAGATATGTCCAGGCCGAGATGGTCTTTTCGAAGCTCATTGCAGACATTTACGGGATCCTGGGGGAGGTCATCAAATTTGATCATGAATAAGGATACCTATATTGCCAGGATAAACAAGGCCAAAAAATTGGCCGAGGATAAGAATATCGATGGTTTATGGATCACAAAGCCTGAAAACAAGTATTACTTGTCGGGGTTTGAATCATCGAATTTCTTTATATATTTAACAAAAGAGCGCAATTACCTGCTGACGGATTTCAGGTATATAGAATTGGCACGAAGCCTGGAAACAGGCTTCGAAACTGTCATGCTGACCAATCAGTACACCGCGCTGGACTTTCTCAGGGAGAATTGCCCAGGGACGCTGGGCATCGAATATAAGAGCATCACATTTGATTTTTACAACGACATGATGGAGAAAGTCAAACCGGGCAATATCGTGTCCGCAGACCAAATCATTGAATCTATAAGGATCATAAAAGAGAAGCAGGAAATCGATGCGGTCAAAAGTGCTGCCGAGATAGCAAACCTTGCGTTCGTTCACATATTGGACTTTATTAAACCTGGTGTGACGGAAAGAGATATTGCGCTGGAATTGGAATTTTTCATGAGACACAAGGGCGCAGATGCATTGGCGTTCGATACGATCGCCGCCTCCGGAGAAAGAGGGTCTTTGCCTCATGCGGTACCGTCATCCAGGGCGCTTAAAAACGGTGATTTTGTAACGCTTGATTTCGGAGCAAAATGGAACGGTTATTGCTCGGATATGACCAGAACGGTTGGCCTTGGCGCGATAAGCGCCGAGCAAAAGAATGTATACAGGATCGTTCTTGAAGCCCAAAAAGCGGCATCAGCCGTCATTGCCGCGAATGTTTCGGCATCCGTTGCAGACAGCGTCGCGAGAGAAATGATTTCCGGCGCAGGTTATGGCGAATATTTCGGCCATGGCCTCGGACACGGAGTCGGCCTGGAGATCCACGAAGCCCCTACACTGAATGCTTTGAGCAAGGATGTTCTTAAGACGGATATGACCGTGACGATCGAGCCGGGAATCTATATACCTGGGAAATTCGGCGTTAGAATTGAAGACTTGGCAGTTGTAACAGATAATGGTATAATATCGCTGTCTACGGTTGATAAAGAACTGATCATTATATAATATAGAATACAATTTGGAGGTAAAACAATGATTTATGCAAGCGATTTCAGAAAAGGGATCACCTTTGAGATAAATGGGGAACCGCATGTAATTCTGGATTTTCAGCACGTTAAACCAGGAAAGGGCGCAGCCTTTGTACGAACGAAATACAGGAACATCCTGACCGGCGCGACCAGGGAAGAAGCATTCAATCCAAATGATAAATTTCCGAAAGCCCACATAGAGACAAAAACGATGCAATACTTATACAGCGATGGGGAATTGTATTATTTCATGGATCAGGAAACCTTTGACCAGGTTCCATTGATGCAGGAAATGGTGGAGGATGCGATTCTTTTCCTGCGGGAGAATGACATGGCGACAATCAAGTTCTACAAGGGAAACGCTTTCATTGTTGAACCGCCTAATTTTGTGAACCTTAAGGTCGTTGAAACGGAGCCGGGAGTCAAGGGCGATACCGCTACGAATGTATCCAAGGCTGCTACCGTCGAAACCGGTGCGGTCGTACAGGTGCCTATTTTTATAGAGGAAGGCGAAACAATCACTATTGACACGAGGACCGGTGAATATCTGTCGAGGGCAAAATAGCAGTCATTTATAATATATGGACTTGGAATTTCGCAGGACGTTGAGTGTTGCGAAATTTTTTCTTGAAAACGATAGAGGCAAATCATGAGCAAAAAGCGTAAAAACAAAAAAAACAGTTCGGCGGCCAGACTGCTGATCGTCTTGATATTAATTTTTGCTGCGTTGGCAGCCGGGGCCATGTTCTATCTTGACAATTCCGGCAAGCCGGTCGATCCGGGCGCGCTTGATGCAATGACCGTTGAAATACCATCTGGCAGCTCCACGAACGCGATTGGAGACATACTCTTCAAAGAAGGCTTGATCAGGAGTGAATTTGCCTTCGGCATCCAGTCAAGGATCAGTAAAAATGATGGAAAATTCAAGGCGGGCTTTTATGATTTGTCCAAAAGCATGTCAATGAAAGAAATTATGGCAGAGCTATTGAAGGGAACGGCAAAAACCATCAGATTCACCATTCCTGAAGGGTTTGACATCAGAAGGACCTCGGAGCGCCTATCCTCGTCCGGCCTGATCAACGGTGATGAATTCCTGCGTCAAATTGAAGAAGGCGACTTCCCGTACAGGTTCGTAACCAGCACTCCGGCGGGCAGGAACCGTCTGGAAGGATATCTTTATCCTGACACTTATGAAGTTTTTTCAAACGCAACCGAAGAGCAGATCATCGACAAGATGCTTTCAAGATTCAATGATCTGTTCATCGAGGCATATTACGAGCGGGCGGCTGAACTCGGCATGGATATCAATCAGCTTGTTACCATGGCATCCATCATAGAGCGGGAGGCAAAAGTCGCGGAAGACAGGCCGGTCATCGCCAGTGTATTCTACAATCGCCTCAAGATCGGCATGCCGCTGCAGTCCTGCGCGACAGTGCAGTATATACTGGGCGAGCAGAAGGAAAAATTGACGAACAGCGATATCGCCATCGATTCCCCATATAATACTTACCGGATCGCGGGACTTCCACCCGGGCCGATTTGTTCACCGGGCATCGAATCCATTAAAGCAGCCCTTTATCCCGCGGATACAGATTATCTCTATTTTCTTGCCAAAGGGGACGGTTCCCATGTGTTTTCCGTAACCTATGAGGATTTTCTCAAAAACAAAAAAATGTATATAGATTAAGGGAAACATATGAGCAACATCACTAATCATAAAGTAAAGAAATACATCGATGGATTATACAAGCCTGCCGGAGGCATGCTTGGAAAGCTTCGCACAGATTCCGAACAGCGTGACATACCGATCATTATGAAAGATACGGAAATGCTCATGGAATCGATCATCCGAATCAGTAAGCCGGAAAGACTTCTGGAGCTTGGAACAGCCGTCGGCTATTCAGCGATTTTTTTCGCCGGTTTATCAGCAGACATGAAAATAACATCGATAGAAATCAGCGACCGAATGTATGAAGAAGCAATCGGAAATATTGGCTTGGCCGGATTGAATGACAGGATCGAAGTGATCAGGGGAGACGCCTCGGAGGTTCTCCAGGGACTGGATCAAAAATACCAAATGATATTCATCGATGCCGCCAAAGGCCACTATCGGGAATTTTTCGATCTTTGTTTAAAACTCAGCCTTCCGGGAACCATAATCATATCGGATAATATCCTTTATAAAGGCATCACTGCTTCGGAAGAATTCCTCGAAAACAAGAGAAACAAAACCATAATGCGGCGCATGCGTGAATATCTCGGGTATATTACAGAAACAAACGGTATACAGACATCCATACTGCCGGTTGGCGACGGTGTCGCGATCAGTATTGTCGAAGGAAATGGGAAGAATAATGAAAAAGCTTGAACTGCTTGCACCCGCGGGTGATTTGGAAAAACTGAAGATCGCCATCGAATATGGAGCGGATGCCGTATATTTCGGCGGTGAAATGTATGGACTCCGGGCCGGCGCAAGAAATCTGAATGCGGAAGAGATCGAAGCAGGTGTTGCTTTTGCCCATGAACGCGGAAAGAAAGCGTATCTGGCGGTCAACATATTCGCCCATAATGAAGATATAGAAGGCTTGTCTGAGTATCTGAAGACGCTGGGCCATATTCCCATTGACGCCTATATTGTATCGGATCCCGGTGTGATAGAGCTGATAAGGGAAATTTCAGGGAGTACAGCTGTAATTCATCTCAGTACACAAGCCAATTCCACGAACTATCGATCCGCGCGTTTCTGGCATGCGCAGGGCGTAAAACGGATCGTTCTTGCAAGAGAGCTTTCCATTGAAGAGATTCGAATGATCAGGGAAAAAACCGATCCGGAGCTGGAGCTTGAAGCGTTTGTTCAGGGGGCCATGTGCATTTCCTATTCGGGAAGATGCCTGCTCAGCAATTTTATGATAGAGCGCGATGCAAATCGCGGTGAATGCGCTCATCCATGCAGATGGAGCTATCATTTGGTCGAAGAGAAAAGGCCTGGAGAATATTATCCGGTTTTTGAAGATGACCGCGGTACTTATGTCTTCAATTCCAAAGACTTGTGCATGCTGGAGCATTTGCCGGTGCTGGCGGAAGCCGGCGTTTCTTCTTTTAAGATAGAAGGAAGAATGAAAAGCGTATTTTATGTTGCGACGATCGTAGGCGCATACAGAAGAGCCTTGGATGCTTATCAAAGCGATCCTGTAAACTATCGGTTCGATCCTGAGCTGATGTCCGAAATCAAAAAGGTCAGCCATCGTAAATTTTCGACCGGCTTCAATTTTGGCAAGCCATCGCATGAGGACCAGAATTATATCACCAGCAGTTATATGAGAGCATATGAATTCATCGGCCTCGTAAAAGCCTATGACTCGGAAACCGGCATTGCGACTGTTGAACAACGCAATAAAATCGGCTTGCATGATGAAGTTGAAATCTTCGGGCCATATACCGGCTATTTTAAGCAAACGATCGATGTGCTGCTGGACGAAAACAATGACCCTATAGAAGCTGCGCCACATGCGCAGCAAATAGTTAAAATTAAAATGAAAAACCCTGTTAAAGAAAATTTTATCATTCGCAGACGCAGTGCCGTTGCATTGTCCGAATGAATAGACACGAGTTGGTGTTGTAGTTCACAAATGCGTTTTGAAAGACAAGACCGTCCAAGTCTGTTATAATAAATTAGGAGTTTTATATGAACAACGATGAAAATTACGGCAATATAAAAATCAGCGATGATGTTCTGGCGAAATATGTCAGGGATGCGGCGCTTGAGACGGAGGGAATAGCTGATCTGAGCGCAGGGCTGACCGACGCGATATCTAAAAACCTGCTCGGCAAATCAGGATTGTTCAAAGGTATAAAAATCAGCCAGGAGGATCAGGAAGTTCAAATAGATATACATCTGACAGTCAGGATGGGTGTCAATATTCCCGAGGCCGCCTGGAATGTCCAGGCTAATGTAAAGAGCAAGCTCATGGATATCGCCGGATTAAAAATCAAGGCCGTCAATATATTTGTCGAGGGAGTCAGCAGCGGGGATGAGCAATAAAGACATTACGGAGGATAGGAATCAATGAAGACTACAGCCTCGAAAGAGATGAAAAGGACTGAAGCCAGAGAATTATTGATGAAGCTGCTTTTTCAAATGAGCATGCAGCGGGAATATGGCGAAACCATCAGAACGCGGTTTGTGGAAGAATACATGAAGGATTCGGCTCAAATGGAGTATTTTGATGCATTGGTCGCTCAGATCCTGAACAATCTTGCGGAAATAGACAAAACGATCGAAGATTGCAGCGAGCATTGGAAAATCAACCGAATCGACCAGATAGACCTTGCGATCCTGAGACTGGCGGTCGGAGAGATCAAATTTATGGATAATATTCCAGATTCGGCTTCCATCAATGAAGCAGTTGAGCTGGCCAAGAGATATGGCGGCTCCAATTCAGGCAAATTCATCAATGGAATCCTGGGCCAGGTCGCAAGAGGGAAAGATGAGCAATAACAGCTATCATCTCGGAATAGATACGAGCAATTACACGACCTCTCTCGCAGTCTGCAATGATAATTTTGATATTGTATTTGACCAAAGGATACCGCTTAAAGTCAAGGATGGGCATAAAGGTTTAAGGCAATCGGAAGCCATCTATCAGCATATGCGCAATATGCCGGTATTGGCAGAAGCATTATTCGGCTCCCTGGATAGGGGGGGAATCATATCGGCTGGCATCAGCAGCAGACCAAGACCGGTTGAAGGATCGTATATGCCTGTATTCAATGCCGGAGTCGATTATGGCAAGGTCATATGCTATGCCTTGGGCATCCCGTTCCGGTTTTATTCCCACCAGGAAGGGCATCTGGAAGCCGTTCGCCGGAACAGCCCGCTTGCAGATCGAGATGAATTCATTGCCTTCCATTTGTCGGGCGGCACCTGCGAAATACTGCGTACGTTACATAAAGATAACAAATATGACATAACGCTCATAGGAGGCTCTAAAGACATATCGTTCGGTCAATTGATCGATCGTATCGGCGTTGCAATGGGACTCCCTTTTCCATCCGGAGCCATGATGGACAAAATGGCATTAGAGATAAGGCAGGACGTAAAGCCTATGCTGAAAAAAATCAGCATTGATGGATCTTATTTCAATTTGTCCGGTGTTGAAAACCAATGCATCAAACTGATGGAATCGGGATGCGGGGAACAATTCATTGCTCATGCGCTGTTTAGCATTATTGGGACGACACTTTGCGAGGTCATTCAAAATGTCGTAAAGACGACCGGGATCAATTCGGTCATGCTGGCCGGAGGCGTTGCATCCAGCGCATTCATACGCAATGTGATCAACGGATGCTTCAAAGAAACCGGGATATTGACGGTATTCGGCGATAAATCGTTGTCGTCTGACAATGCGGTCGGCATATCGTTTCTTTCGGCATCGGAGCACCTAGCATCAGTAAGTCAGGAGTAAGAAAATGGCACCAAAGCCAATAAAAGTTTCACAATTGAATGCCTATATCAAGAGGGTGCTGCAGTCAGACCCGATATTGTCCAATGTATCGGTAACCGGAGAGATTTCAAATTTCAAGTATCACGGTACCGGAAACATATATTTTACGCTCAAGGATGAAGCAAGCAAGCTGAACTGCTTTCTGGGATCGGAGTTCATAAAGGCTATCGGCTGCGAGCTTTCAGACGGTATGGAGATCATTGCTTCCGGGAGCATTTATTTATATGAGCGCGGCGGATATTATTCCCTCAATGTGCGATCAGTCTCTGTCGCCGGCGAAGGAAGCCTCAGCATAGCATTCAATAAAATGAAAGAAAAGCTGGAAAAAGAAGGACTGTTTGATCAGTCACGAAAAAAAGCCCTGCCCGCCTTTCCCCGAAAGCTGGCAGTCATAACCTCCGAGACCGGAGCGGCGGTCAGGGACATCATCACAACTGTAAGAAACAGGAATAATCATGTCGATATAATGGTGTTTCCGTGTCTCGTGCAAGGCTATGGAGCTGCGCCTGATATAGCGGGCATGATCGACCGGGTCAATGCCGAATATTCGGATATCGATCTTATGATTGTTGGAAGAGGCGGCGGCTCCATGGAAGAATTGTGGGCTTTCAATGAAGAAATCGTGGCAAGAAGCATTTTTGCGTCGCGCATTCCCGTCATTTCGGCTGTCGGCCATGAAACAGACTTTACGATCGCCGATTTTACAGCGGATCTCAGGGCGGCAACACCGACCGCAGCCGCTCAGATGGCTGTTCCGGATACGACACAGCTGTGCCTTTATCTTGATGAAATAATCTCTGATTGCAGACGCGCATATGGCCATATGATTGTGCGATGCGAAATGAAGGTCGATTCAAATAATTTTGCATCCATGCAGCAGCTGCTGCTTCATAAAATAGAGATCGATGGGATGAAAGCCAAACAAATGGCGGAAAACAGCTCGCAGCTGGTCCGGCATATCATCTCGAAATTTGAAGCACGCATGGATTCATGCAAAACGGCGCTCGAAAGCCTCAACCCGTCAAGCGTGATCAAAAAAGGTTATTGCGCCGTTACTGACAGCAATGGGAAATATATCACATCAGCCAAAGCAGTCGAGCCGGGCGGCTGTGTATTCGTCATTATGAAGGATGGTACGCTGGACTGCGATATCAATAGGATCGTTATGGAGGAATAAACATGCGGATAAGCAATGATGAACTGACATTCGAAGAAGCGCTGGCAAAGCTGGAAAAGGCTTCGGAAGCCTTAAAAAGCGAGGATACCGGACTCGAGGACGCAATGAAGCTTTTCGATGAAGGCCTCAAATACTATAACCGCTGTTCGGAGCTGCTTGGCCAGGCGAAACAGAAAATACTTCTGTTCGACAAAGCGGCATCCGTGATGAAGGAGATGGACTGATTGAAAAGCCAGGAATACAATAGATTTAAGAATTTCATAGATATGCATCTGCTGGATTTTCTGCCGGATGTCGATCAAAACAGCCAGACGGTTCTGGATGCTATGAAATACAGCCTGGAGGCCGGCGGCAAACGGATCCGGCCGGTTTTACTGCTTGAAGCATTCAGCCTTTCTTCAGAAAACACATTTCTTGCGTTGCCGTATGCCTGTGCAATCGAATACATCCACACATATTCGCTGATCCATGACGATTTGCCTGCGCTGGACAACGATGAGCTCCGGCGCGGCAAGCCTACGAATCACATGGTGTTCGGCGAGGCAACGGCAATCGTTGCGGGAGACGGGCTATTGAATACGGCATTTGAACTCATGAACAAAGATATGCTGCTTTATCTGGATGATGCGGTCAAATTGAAGCGCCGGGTCAAGGCTGCCTACGAAATCGCAAAGGGTTCAGGATGCAAGGGCATGATCGCAGGCCAGATCGCGGATCTGGAAGCAGTCAACAGGCAATGCTCCAAGGAATTGCTCGATTACATACATGTCAATAAAACGGGTGCGATGATCGTTGCCGCAATACGTGCCGGCGCTCACCTCGGAGGCGCGGACGATAAGATGCTTGGCAAACTGACCGTGTATGGCGAAAACATAGGACTGGCATTCCAAATCGTGGATGATATATTGGATATTTGCGGAAAAGAAGAGGAAACAGGCAAGAAAACAGGAAGCGACCAGAAACACAACAAGTGTACCTATCCATCGCTTTATGGGATGCAGGAGTCTCTTGACAAGCTTGAAGAACTCAACAAATCAGCAGTGGCTGCGGTGGAGCCGTTTGGAGAAAAAGCAAAATGTCTCATCGATCTGGCAAATGAATTGGCAATCAGAATCAAATAATGCTATAATATCTTAGAGTGGCGCAGTATTCTAGTCAGAGATCATTATTTTTGAGAGCGGGGCTAAAAATCCGATAATGGGCACATCGATGAAGCTCCTTGTATTTGCTGCCGACGCCCAGTCGGGGGTGTTTACTGGGAGAATGAAGATCAGGGCGATCCATAATGGCATATGGGCGCGAACCCTGTCTTCGTGGAGGCTTGAGGCTTTGGCCTCAAGTATAAACCTGAAAAGATGCAAGCTGGCAGCTTTTCAGCGTAGCCTGCCTTGAGTGGGTAAAGGGGATTTCAGATCACGTCTTGCAAGCCCTCGGCCGGGGCTTCCTGATAATTGCTGTTTGAAACTATATCTGCAAAAGAGGCTGAGAGATAGTGATCCTGCTGAGGAAAACTCCTAGACTGTAGTATAAGTATATCAAGGATTACAGTACGAGCTAAGTGGCAATCCAGTACGCCGGTGGGCAACCGCGGCGGCAGCGGATTAAAGGGGAACCGCTGATGAGGCGACTTGTCAGCATCGCTGTGGGAAATCCAACTGGACCTAAGCAGTAAAGTTTACTTGATATACTGCCACTCCATCTATAAGGAAACGGTATGAAGTTTAAGAAGAATAAAGCATTCGCGATCAGGCACACCCGATGGGTCGTTGCCATAACGATAGCCGCATTTCTGCTGTCGGTATTTATGAGTTTTTTTTCAGAGATCCTTCTGGACAATGCCGGAAGGTTTGTTTCGTTTGTGATACTAATCAGCATCATTCTTCTTGGCATCTTTTTTGATATAATCGGGGTCGCCGTTACTGTCGCTGACGAGAGGCCTTTTCATTCCATGGCTTCCGCTAAAGTCAAGAGCGCTGCAAGTTCTCTTTTACTGATCCGAAATGCAAGCAAGGTTTCAAATTTCTGCAATGATGTTATCGGTGACATTTGCGGCATTATCAGCGGCACATCCGCCGCATTCATTGTGATCAAAATGGAACATTATTATCCATTTATAGATATGGCCATCGTTTCAGTCATACTCAGCGGGCTGATCGCCTCTCTCACAATAGGAGGCAAAGCCGTCGGCAAAGAACTGGCGATATCATATGCAAAAGAGATTGTGACCGTAGTCGGCAAATTCCTGTCATTATTCAACAGAAAATAGCCGCATTATTAAAAGAAGAAGGATAGCTGAAAATGAAAAAAAATCTTTTGGATTATAATTTCCCTGAAGACCTGAAAACAATGAGCGAGAAGGAGATGGGCCTTCTGACATATGAAATCAGGGATTTTCTCATAGAGAACGTTTCAAAGACCGGCGGGCATATCGCCTCCAATCTTGGCGTCGTTGAACTTTCCATCGCGCTTCATAAAGTATATGACAGTCCGAAGGACAAAATTATTTGGGATGTCGGGCATCAATGCTATACGCATAAGATCCTGACAGGGCGGGCGGCTCAATTCCCAACTTTGAGAAAGCTGAATGGGATGAGTGGATTTCCAAAAAGGAGTGAAAGTCCGCATGATATTTTTGATTCAGGGCACAGCAGTAATTCCATTTCTGCCGCGCTGGGCATTGCAACAGCCCGGACCCTTTCCGGAAACAGCGAATCCGTGATTGCGGTCATCGGCGATGGCGCGCTTGCAAGCGGAATCGCCTTTGAGGCATTGAATAATGCTGGTCATATAAAAGAGCGGATCACTGTTGTTTTAAACGATAATGAAATGAGCATATCTAAAAATACCGGCGGCATGTCCCAGCATCTTGGCAAACTTCGATTATCCGCCGGCTATAATGAATTCAAAAAACAGCTAAAAAAAACGATCACGGGCATACCGAGGGTTGGTGAAGGCATTTTCAGCGGGCTGGAACACATCAAGGACACGGTCAAATATGCCATTGTACCGGGAGCTATTTTTGAGGAGCTCGGTTTCAGATATCTGGGGCCGGTCGACGGCCATAATATTCATGACCTGATCGAAATATTCTCGATCGCGAAGCTTGTGGAAGGCCCGGTGCTGATCCATGTCGTGACGAAAAAAGGAAAGGGCTATATAACAGCCGAGAGAAATCCCTGCAAATTCCATGGAATAGGGGCATTTGATCCAGAAACAGGAGAAACGAGTGGCGATACAGGCAAGATCACTTATTCCGAGGTGTTCGGCAACAAACTGATACAGATGGCTATGGATGATCCCAAAATCGTGGCCATATGTGCCGCAATGACCGAAGGAACGGGTCTGGAACGGTTTGGCAACAAATTCCCCGACAGGATTTTTGATGTTGGAATTGCCGAACAGCATGCCGTCAGTTTTGCCGCGGGACTTGCAATCAATGGATATAAGCCTGTTGTAGCTATATATTCCACATTCCTCCAGCGCGCTTATGACGAAGTGATGCTGGATATCTGCCTGCAGAAGCTTCCTGTCATTTTTGCCATTGACAGGGCCGGTGTCGTCGGGGCGGATGGAGAAACGCATCATGGGATTTTCGATCTCACATATCTGTCTTCCATGCCCAATCTGACAATACTCGCTCCGAAGGATGGCAGGGAGCTTGCTGAAATGATGGAATACGCCCATCAGCTTAAAGGCCCATGCGCGATCCGTTATCCCAGAGGCGAGGCCGCCGATCATGCCGGCATTTGTTCAAATCACAAGATGGACGGTAAAGCTGAAATCATGCGGGAAGGAACGGATGCGACGGTGATCGCCGTTGGAAAAATGGTGACCAATGCGCTCAAGGCTTTGTCTGCGGAGCATTTGGAAAACAAAAGTATCGAGCTCATTAACGCAAGATCTGTCAGACCGCTCGACAGCGAAACATTATTAGACAGTATTCGAAAAACTAAAACTGTCATTACAGTGGAAGACAATATCAGATCCGGCGGTTTTGGCAGCGCTGTGCTTCAGCTTATAAGCGAACATGGGCTTCAAGGGATCCGCTTCGCCAGCATCAGCTGGCCCGATCGTTTTATTCAGCAGGGAAGCATGAGCGAATTGGAATCAATATACGGTCTTGATCCTGACAGTATTGCTCGAAAGGTGCGTGAGACCATTGAAACAAAGGCTTGATGTGACGTTGCTGGAAAGAGGGCTTTTCCAGTCGCGTGAGAAAGCGCGCGCTTCGATCATGGCGGGCATTATTTTTGTCGACGGTCAGCGATATGACAAAGCAGGCTCGCTCATCAACCCGGATTCGGAAATCATCGTGAAAGAAGATCTGTGCCCTTACGTCAGCAGAGGCGGACTTAAACTGGAGAAAGCCATCGCCGTATTCAATATCAGTCTTAAAGGCGCCATTTGCATGGATATCGGAGCGTCTACAGGCGGATTTACGGATTGCATGCTTAGAAACGGCGCGTTGAAGGTATACTGCATTGATGTAGGCTATGGACAGCTTGACTGGAAGCTTCGAAATGATCCCAGAATTGTCAATATGGAAAAAGTCAATATAAGATATCTTGTAAAGGATAAAATTTCAGATACAATAGATTTTATCAGTATTGATGTTTCATTTATATCCTTAAAGCTCGTATTTCCGGTCGCGGCAGGGATTTTAAAACCTGAAGGAGAAATGGTGTGTCTTGTGAAACCTCAATTTGAGGCGGGCAGGGCCCAGGTAGGCAAAAATGGCATCGTCCGCGACAAGGAAGTGCACTGCGCAGTTTTGGAGAATACTTTGAAGGCGGCTGCGGCGAACGGACTGGAAGTAACGGGTATAAGCTACTCTCCAATGACGGGAGCGAAAGGAAATATCGAATATTTACTGGCGCTTAAAAAATCGGCAAACTGCCGTGATTGCGAAACAGATAAAATAAGGGAAGTCGTCGATGAGGCGCATGAAAGAATTGGAGGGCAATTATGAAATTTTCTAAAAAAATAGAGCAGATGGATCATTCCCCAATTAGAAAATTCTATAAATATGCGGCTGACGCCGAAAAAAAAGGAAAAAAAATATATTACCTCAATATTGGACAGCCGGATATAAAAACGCCGCGAATTTTTTTCGACGCAATCAAAAATTTCAACAATGACGTTCTAGAATACATGCCATCCCAGGGGATCCCTGAATTGATCGAGGCAATGAGAAGATATTATGAACGCCACAAAATCTATTATGATTCAGAGGATATCATCATCACGCACGGCGGAAGCGAAGCCTTGACATTTACAATGCTGTGCATTACGAACGATGGTGACGAAATAATTGTGCCGGAACCATTTTATTCGAATTACAGCATTTTCATCAAGAGCACCGGAGGAAAGATCGTTCCTTTGACGACCAAAGCGGAAGATGGGTTCCACTTTGCAAAAAAAGAGGATATCGAAAGAAAAATAACACGAAAAACACGGGCGATACTGCTCACAAATCCCGGAAATCCGACCGGAACTGTCCTCACGAGAGCTGAAATGCGCATGATTGCCGATATTGCCAAAAAACACGATCTCTTCATCATATCGGATGAAGTGTATCGCGAATTCGTCTATGATGACAGCCCGATGACCAGTTTTGGAGAATTGCCGGACGTTACAGACCGGGTGATCCTGATCGACAGCGTGTCGAAGCGTTTTAGCGCCTGCGGAGCAAGGATCGGCGCCGTCGTAACTAAAAACAAGGAGCTGCAGGATCATATCCTGAAGCTTTGCCAGGGCCGTCTTTCTTGTCCGACGATAGAACAGGCAGGCGCAGCTGCCCTTTATACGCTTCCGGATAATTATTTTGACGAGGTCAAAATCGAATACCAGCAAAGAAGAGATGTTGTATATGATTATCTCTCGCAAATAGAAGGTGTCGTGTGCAGAAAACCTTCGGGAGCATTTTACCTGACAGCGAAGCTTCCCGTGGAGGACGCCGAGAAATTCCTGATTTTCATGCTGACATCATTTGACGACATTGGAGAAACGATGATGTTCGCGCCGGTCGAAGGATTTTATGAAACGTCCGGTCTTGGAAGAGATGAAATAAGGATCGCATATGTCCTGAATGTCAAAGATCTGACAAGGGCGATGGAGCTTCTGAAACTTGGCCTTGAAAAATATCTGGCATTGACGACTGCCTGATCCGGAGGAATTTGATTTGGACAAAAAAACGTATCATATAACGACATTCGGCTGCCAAATGAACGAGCATGATTCAGAGAAGCTGGCAGGAATGCTTGAAGCGATGGATTACATTGAAAGCCCGGACAGGCCGAATGCGAATGTGATCATAATCAATACCTGCAGCGTCCGTGAACATGCCGACGAACGTTTTTTCGGCACGCTCGGACAATTAAAAAAGATAAAGCTTGAGAATCCCGATAAAATCATTGCCGTTTGCGGCTGCATGATGCAGCAGCAGCATGTCGTCGACAGGATCAAAAGCAAATTCCCATGGGTCGATCTTATTTTCGGTACCCATAACATCCACGAATTTCCAGCGCTCATCGAAAATCTGAACAACGAGCGGTTGAAGCTGATCAATGTCTGGTCAGAAAACGGAGAAATCGTCGAAGGACTTCCTGCAAAAAGAAAATATGATTTCAAGGCTTTCGTCAACATCATATACGGCTGCAATAATTACTGCACCTATTGCATCGTTCCTTTCACCAGAGGTCGCGAGCGAAGCAGGGATCCCATTGAAATCATCAATGAAATAAAAACCCTGGCGAAGGGTGGCGTCAAGGAAATAATCCTGCTTGGGCAGAACGTCAATTCGTTCGGCTCAGAAAGCAGCGATAACATGGATTTTGCAGATTTGCTTTATCAAATCGATCAAATAAACGGTATCGAGCGAATCAGATTCATGACCTCCCATCCTAAAGATTTGTCCGATAAACTCATACATGCATATGCGGAATGCAAAAACCTTTCAAATCATATCCATCTTCCCGTTCAATCGGGAAGCACACGGATCCTGAAACGCATGAACAGAAAGTATTCAAGAGAGGATTATCTTCTTCTGATCAGAAAACTCAAGGAAGCCAGTCCGGATATCGCTATTACGACAGACATCATCGTCGGATTTCCCGGCGAAGATGATCAGGATTTTGAAGAAACGCTGGACCTCGTCAGAACCGTTGGTTTCGATTCCGCCTTTACCTTCATCTATTCAGTTAGAAAGGGGACTCCTGCCGAATCCTTTCGGGATCAGGTGCCTGAGGATGTCAAGCACGCCAGGTTCAACCGCCTCGTGGACTTGCTGAATGAAATCTCCCTTGAAAAAAACAGGCTTTGTTTTCATAAAGTGATGAATGTGCTTGTTGAAGGCGAAAGTAAAAGCAATCAAAGCATGTTGACCGGAAGAACCGATACGAATAAGCTCGTTAATTTTTCCGCTTCAAAGGATCAGATCGGCAAGATAATAAGAGTAGAGATCACGGACGCGAAGACATTCAGCTTAACGGGCAGAAGCATCCCGGATGAAGAGCACCGCCTCTGAATTTTGGCAGCGCCCGAATGGAGGAACCATATGGAATTGACGCCAATGATGAAGCAATATATGGAAATCAAACAGGAGCACCAGGACTGCATTCTTTTTTTTCGTCTTGGTGATTTTTATGAGATGTTTTTCGATGACGCATTAACCGCTTCGAGGGAAATGGAGATCACCCTGACAGGACGTGATTGCGGACAGGAGCAGCGCGCTCCGATGTGCGGCGTTCCGTATCATGCCGCCGATAATTATATCGCCAAATTGATCGCCGCCGGCTACAAGGTCGCGATATGCGAGCAGATCGAAGACCCGAGTCTTGCAAAAGGAATAGTCCGCCGCGAGGTCATCAGGATCATAACGCCCGGTACTGTTCTGAATCAGGCAATGCTCAGCGAAAAGGAAAACAATTACCTGGCTTCTGTTTATTTGGATGATGAAGGGGCAGGGATCGCCTATGCGGACATTTCCACTGGCGAGATTCGGATGACATCCGTAAAAGGATCGGGGTGCCTTCAGAAAGCCATGAACGAGATCGCCAGGATCAATCCGCGTGAAATCATAGGAAATGACAGCATCGACTCGCTGGAAGTTTCCGAGGAGCTCGGAGTCGTAACGGAGGCGTGCCGCAGCGCAAAAAATGAAGCCTATTTCAAATATCCGGAAGCTGAAGAAATGATTCTGACGCAGTTTCATGTCAAGGCGCTGAAGGGATTAGGGATCGAAGACTCGTCCTGCGGAGTGAGAGCACTGGGTGCTTTGCTGAAATATCTTTACGAAACACAGAAAAATATATTGGCGCACCTTACGTATCTGCGCGTTTACGACCTTTCCGGCCATATGGCGCTGGACAAGGCTGCCTTGAAGAATCTTGAGATAACAGAGACCTTATTTGAAAAAAAGACGCAGGGATCCTTGCTTGGCGTGCTCGATCATACAAAAACGGCGATGGGCGGACGCAAAATCAAGCAGTGGCTTCGCGAGCCGCTGATAGATGCGGAATCTATCAAAATGCGCCTTGATGCCGTTGAAGTACTGTCCGGCGACATCCTGATGCGCAACAATCTGAAGGAAAATATGAAGAAAATATATGATCTCGAGAGGCTTGCCGGTAGGATCGCCTGTGGAACCGCCAACGGCCGGGACCTTGCTGCGCTGAAGCAATCTGTTTTCATGCTGCCTGAAATAAAGTCCGACATCAGCCGCAGCGATGCTTTGCTTCTGAATGATCTCAATGCGCAGATAGATCCGTTACAGGACTTGTTCGATATTATCGACAAAGGAATCGTCGAAGATCCGCCTTTCGCTATCAAGGAAGGCGGGCTGATAAAGCCCGGATACTCGCAGGCACTTGACGATATTAAATTTTCGATCATCGACAGGCAGAATTGGATTGCTGGGCTGGAAGCTTCCGAAAAAGAAAAAACCGGAATAAAATCCTTGAAGGTTGGCTTCAATAAAGTGTTCGGCTATTATATCGAAGTTACGAAATCTTATTATGCAATGGTTCCAGAGCAATATATCAGGAAGCAGACGCTTGCAAATTGCGAAAGATTCATCACGCCGGAACTTAAAGAGGCCGAAACGCTGGTGCTCAATGCCGAAATGAAGATCAACCAGCTCGAGCATGAGCTTTTCCTTGAGATACGCAGTATGGTGCAATCGCATATTGGCACGATCCAGCGAACCTCTGAAGCAATTTCGAGTCTGGATGTCCTGGTGTCTTTCGCTGAAGCCGGCACCCGATATGGCTACACCAAACCGGAAATTGACAATTCAGATGTCATCGACATCCGTAAAGGACGGCATCCTGTCATTGAGCAAAGTATTAAAAACGGCATATTCGTCCCAAATGATACTTATGCTGATGGAGGAGACAGAAGCATGCTTCTGATCACGGGACCCAATATGGCCGGCAAATCGACCTATATGCGACAGAATGCGCTGATTGTGCTCATGGCCCAGGCAGGGTGCTTTGTGCCCGCAGAATCAGCAAAAATCGGCATTGTGGACAAAGTGTTCACCAGGATCGGTGCTTCGGACAATCTATCTCAGGGACAGAGTACATTTTTCATTGAAATGAGCGAGCTGGCATTCATTTTAAATACTGCGACGGGAAAAAGCCTTATAATCCTCGACGAGATCGGCCGTGGAACAAGCACCTATGACGGCCTGAGCATTGCCTGGGCAGTCGTCGAATTCCTTTGCAACAATAGCAAACGCGCCAAGACACTTTTTGCGACGCATTATCATGAACTGACGCAATTGGAGGGCCACTTAAAAGGCATGCGGAATCTCAATGTGGATGTTCAGGATTCCGGCGGAAATATTGTATTTCTCCATAAAATCATTGAAGGAAGCGCAAGCAGAAGCTACGGGATCCATGTCGCGCAGCTTGCCGGCGTGCCTTCGGAAATTCTGGATATGGCCGAGAAAAAATTAGCCGAGCTTGAAAGAAAATCCGTCACACTTACGATCAAGGCAGACATTGAAAAAGAAGAAAAGAGCATTCGACAGATCTCGTTTTTCGAGCCAGCTCCGCCCGATCCGGTCATTCAGAAGCTTCGATCGCTGGATCTCATGAACATAACGCCTTCTCAAGCGATCGGCATACTTGAAGAACTTAAGAACGCATTGCAATAATACGAGATTTATGGAGTTATGATATGATGATCATTTCAACACCAAAAAAAATACTGGAACTTCCGCGTCATGTCGCTGAAAAAATAGCGGCCGGTGAGATCGTTGACAGACCGGTATCCGTTATGAAGGAGCTGATCGAAAACGCCATCGATTCGGGCGCCGATCAAATAGTTGCGGAAATCAGAAATGGCGGCAAAACATATATTCGCGTTACCGACAACGGCTGCGGAATCGACAGGGATGATGCGGAAACAGCATTCAGGCGCCATGCAACAAGCAAAATTGCGTCAGTGGAGGATCTTGACAGCATCATGACGCTAGGCTTCAGAGGAGAGGCCCTTGCGAGCATGGCTGCCGTATCGAAGGTCGAGCTGATCACAAAAACTAGAGACGAGAGGGCAGGTGTCAAACTGCGGATCGCGGGCGGCAAAGTCGAAGAAAAGAACTGGACCGGCTGTCCCGATGGTACAACAATAATTATTACCGATCTGTTCTACAATGTTCCCGCACGCTATAAATTCCTAAAAACAGATGCTTCTGAAAGCGGATTGATCATAGACCTTGTTTCAAAATTGGCGCTTGCATATCCGAGCATAAAAGTTCGGTTGGTGAACAACGGAACAGTTTTATTTTCTACCACCGGGAAGGGCGATATTTATTCGAATATATTGACGATTTATAGCCGCGAATTCGGAGAAGGCCTTATTCCCATAAAGGAACAGAATGATTTATTCGCAGTCAAAGCTTTCATTTCACCGATCGGAACAACAAAATCAAACAGGAGGTTTCAAATTTACTTTGTCAATGGCAGGTATATTTCGAGCAAGGTCATCGATAATGCCTTAGCC
>DIEM01000010.1 GCA_002418625.1 Firmicutes bacterium UBA5774 | reverse complement strand
CCAAGGTTCCCTCAGCCTGATAACCTACAAAAACGATGCTGGATTTTGGATTCCAGAGATTATGCTTCAGATGATGCTTGATCCTGCCCGCCTCGCACATGCCGCTCGCCGATATGATGATCTTCGGCTCCTCATTGAAATTCAGCGCAATGGATTCCTCGCTGCTTCGGGTGAACCGCAGATTTTTAAAATCCAGCGGATTGTCGCCTCTGAGTATATAATCTTTCGTCTCCTGATCGAATGCCTGGGCGTTTCGCTTGAAGATCTCGGTCGCGCTGGTGGCAAGCGGGCTGTCCACATAAACCATTATATTATCAAGCTCCTGCTTATATTCGCTATGCTCTTCATAAAATCTGTTCAGCTGGTAGATCAATTCCTGCGTCCTGCCGACCGCGAAGGACGGGATGACGACAGTGCCTCCCCGGCGGGTCGTTTTCAGGATGGCGGCGATAAAATCCTCGATGGTCTTTTCGTTGACATCATGAAGCCTGTTGCCGTATGTCGCTTCCATGACCAGATAGTCGGCTTCCTCGATGATGGCAGGGTCGCGCAGGATCGGCCTGCCCTTGACGCCGATATCCCCGGAAAAGACAAGCTTGTGCTCCTCGCCGCTTTCCGTGATCCAAAGCTCGATGATGGACGATCCCAGAATATGGCCGGCATCGTTGTATCTGACCTTTATATCTTCGTTGATCGTGATCCTCTGTCCGTAAAGCACGGGCTTCAGGTACTCCAGGGATGCTTCCGCATCGTCCGCGGTATACAGCGGCTCGACCATCTTCCTGCCCGCGCGCCGCGCTTTCCTGTTTTCCCATTCCGCCTCCTTCTCATGAATGTAGCCGCTGTCCTTCAGCATGATGTCCACAAGATCCGCAGTCGCGTCCGTGCAGTATATGGAGCCTCTGTAGCCGCGCTTGACCAGCAGCGGAAGCCTGCCCGAATGATCTATATGGGCATGGCTCAAAAATACCATGTCGATTTCCGCCGGTTCAAAACCGAAGCCCTCAAAGTTCATGGCCTCCATGGTCTTGTTGCCCTGGAACTGGCCGCAATCCAGCAATATCTTATATTTATCCGTCGTGATCAGATGGCACGAGCCCGTCACCGATATGGCCGCCCCTAAGAATTTTATCTTCACCGTATCAACTCCTTTTCCCTTTTATTTTACAGCCGCGATACATAAAAAGCAAAAGAAAAAGTGAGTCCGTCCGATATTATTCGGCTTCCTCACTTTTCAGCAGATAACTTCTTACAAGGCACAAACAGCATCGACGGTTCATCAGGCCCCGGCCGGTATCGTCAGACCTTCTCTGAATCAGACGCCGGCGATATGCTCGGGATGAATGGTGGCTTCCTGTTCCATCTGATAAGTACCCTCCATCGCGAATACGGTTTCCTCGCAGATGTTGGTCGAGTAATCCGCGATCCGCTCGATATGGGCGGCGATAAAGATGAACATCACGCTCTGCTTCGCCTTGGGCGGGTCATTGGCCAGAAGGTCCAGAAGCTCGTCATTGATGTTGCGAAACAGCTCATCCACATCCTCGTCGGCTTTCCAGACCTTTCTTGCCAAACGCAGATCCCTGTTCACAAAGGCGTCCAGAGCGTCGCGGACCATTCTGGCCGCCAGCTCCGCCATCCTTGGAATATCTATGAGTTCCTTTATGTATTCTTCATTCTCCAGCCTCAGCGTATATTTGGCGATATCCTCGCAGTGATCCCCGATGCGTTCGAGATCCCGGATCATGCGCAGAACAGATATCGCCATGCGCAGATCTCCGGCCAGCGGCTGCTGGGTCGCCATGAATTTTATGCATTTATCCCCGATGGAATCCTCGATCGTATCGATCTTTTCATCATCGTCGATGATCCTGCGCGCAAGGGCCGCGTCCTTTTCCTTCAATGATTTTATCGCCAGGCGGATCGTGTTTTCCACCAGCGCTCCCATTTCAAGCAGTTCATTGACGATCACGGAAATATCATGATCCATTTGTGTTCTTGCCGCCATTTATTTATCCTCCTTTTGATATCAAAGCATCAGCCGAATCTGCCGGTGATGTATTCCTCGGTTTTTTTGTTTGACGGATTTGAAAAAATTACGTCCGTCCTGTCGGTTTCAAGAACTTTTCCGTTCAGGAAAAATGATGTGTAGTCAGATACGCGCCCCGCCTGCTGCATATTGTGAGTGACGATGACGATCGTATATTTTAAAACAAGCTCCTCCAGCAGATTCTCGATTTTCGAAGTCGCAACAGGGTCAAGCGCCGAGGTCGGCTCGTCCATAAGAATGACCTCCGGTTCTACCGCAAGGCATCTCGCGATGCAAAGCCGCTGCTGCTGTCCGCCCGAAAGTCCCAGAGCCGGCTTGTGCAGCCTGTCCTTGACCTCGTCCCATAAAGCCACTTCTTTCAAGGTCTTTTCGACAATGCCGTTCAGCTTGTTCTTGTCTTTCTCTCCATGTATCTTGGGCCCGTAGACGATGTTTTCGTAAATGGTCTTCGGGAACGGGTTCGGCTTCTGGAATACCATGCCGACTTTTTTCCTGAGTTCGATGAGATCATAATCCTTTCCGTAAATATCCGCATCGTCAAATTTGATCATTCCATTGATTTTCACACCAAGGATCAAATCGTTCATTCGGTTCAGCGTCCTCAGAAATGTAGATTTTCCGCAACCGGAAGGCCCGATCAGTGCCGTGATCTTATTGGCGTGGATATTCATTTCCACGCCGGAAAGCGCCTGGAAATTTCCATAAAACAGATCCAGCTCCCTTATTTCAAATTTCTTGTCATTGTGCTCCATGTCTCATCCGTCTCCTCCCGATAATGTGCGCCCGTTTCCGCAGGCGCCCAACTAATCAGATTTATCAGCTCTTCGCAATATACTTCTCCGTTATGAACGTCGCCAGCGTATTGATGATCAGGACGATGATGATCAGCAGCGCCGCCGTCGCGAATGTCTTTTCCATGGACAATCCCTCTGAAGTCAATGTATACAGATGCACCGACATTGTTCGTGACGAATCGAGCAGCGATGTGGGCAGCTTCAAATTGCTGCCGGCGGTCAGCATCACGGCTGCCGTCTCGCCGATCGCTCTTCCCACTCCCAGGATGATCCCTGTCAATATTCCGGGCAGGCAGCTGGGGATCACGACCCTGATGATCGTCTGGAGCTTGGAAGCCCCCAGCGACAGGCTGCCTTCCCTATATGCCATAGGCACTGTTTTCAGGGATTCCTCCGTCGCTCTGATCAATGTCGGCAGTATCATGATCGCAAGCGTCAGGCCACCGGAAATGAGCGACCATCCCAAGCCCAGGAATATGACGAAAAACGCGAATCCGAAAAGGCCGAATATGATGGAAGGTATGCCCGCAAGGATTTCGGTGAAAAACCTGATTGAAGACACCCAGCGTTTGCCTGCGGAATATTCCGTGAAGAAAATTGCGGCAGCCACTCCGATGGGCGTTGCGATAATCAGAGAGATTGCCGTCAGATACAGCGTTCCTACAATGATGGAAAATATGCCGCCTTCTTTTCCCATGCGGCTGGGCTCCTGGGTCAGGAACTCGATATTGATATGCATGATGCCGTTTTTAAGGACATAGCCGATGATCGCAAGCAGGCTTCCCATGACGAGCAGGGAAAGCAAGCCGGCTATTCCATAAAACAGGATCTGCTTGATTTTCTTCTTCATCCGTTGCCCCTCCCCATGCTTCTGACGGATAAATGCGCCAGGATATTGAGCATCATGATGATCAGGAACAGAATGATGCCGACGGCGAACAGCGCCTGCTGGTGCTGCGGGTCAGCATAGCCCATCTCCATGGCAATGGTCCCCGTCAGCGTAGCGACGGAATCCAGTATCCCTCCCGGGACCTGCGGCATATTGCCCGTAATCAGTAAGACCGCCATCGTCTCGCCGATCGCGCGGCCCATGCCAAGGATGATGGAGGCAATGACGCCGGATCGGGCTGCCGGTATAATCACGCGGACGATCGTTTCCATTTTATTGGCGCCCAGAGCGAGCGACGCTTCCCGGTATTCCCTCGGAACCGCCGTAATGGCGTTTTCGGATATGCTCACGATGGTCGGCAATATCATGATCGCCAGAACTATTGCGCCCGCAAGGACGCTGAAGCCCGTGCTGCTGATTTCCGGGTCGATGATCTGAAAAAGAGGAAGAATATGATTCCTGATCGCGGGAACCAGTACGACAAGGCCAAACAAGCCGTATACCACCGAGGGTATCCCTGCCAGGAGCTCGATAGCGGATTTGAAAACGCGGGCCGCCTTTGCCGGCAGGATCTCAGCCAGAAAGACAGCGCTGGCAAGACCCATCGGAATGCCGATGACCAGGGCGCCAAATGTTACCGAGAGCGTTCCCGCAATCAGCGGAAGTATTCCATAATAGCCGTTTGTCGGCGACCATTTCGCCCCGAAGACAAATTCGAAGACACCATAGTCCGCCATGACAGGAAGCCCTGATTTGAATATGAAGATCGTTATAAGCGCGACGGATACCGTCGAAGCGACCGCGCAGGCCAATATCAGTTTTTCAATGATCTTTTCATGGGTTTTCATTGAATCGCCTTTCTGTCACGAACAGGCGAAAAGCCGGTATCATGTCCGGCTGTTTCGACCTGGTCGAGGTTTTATCGTTATCGTGAATATAGCTTCTTTTATTCAAGTCCTTCAGATCAGAGGACCGGGATGAAATCTTCAGCGACGATCGCCTGGCCTTCTTCGCTCATCACGAAGTCCAGATACATTTTTGCCGCTTCGGACAATTCGCCATTGGCTATATAAATGAACGGTCTTGATATCTTGTAATCTCCTGCGAGGACATTGGCTTCCGTTGCGTCTGCGCCTTCGATTTTCACGGACTTGACCGAATCGTCAAGCGCTCCGATCGAGCAGTAGCCGATCGCGTTCGGCGTATTGGCGACAGTCTGTTTGACAGCGCCGGTCGATGGCTGGACCAAAGCGTTCCCGGTCGTATTGTCCACTTCATTTCCGCTGGCATCTTTTGCCAATACTTTCGTGATTTCCGTGAAAGCGCCTCTTGTTCCGGAGCCTTCTTCCCTTGACACTACGACGATTTCTGCGTCAGCGCCGCCAAGCTCCTTCCAGTTTGTGATCTCACCGGTGAAAATTTTCTGGGCCTGTTCGATCGTGATGTCTTCCACGCTTACCGCCGAATTGGCGATCACGGCGATGCCATCTTTGGCAATCACATATTCGTCTGTAATATTCGCTTTCTCTTCATCCTTCAGATTTCTTGAAGAAGCACCGAAATCAGCGATTTTGTCAGTTGCGGCCTTGACGCCCACACCGGAACCTCCGCCCTGTATTTCTATCGTGATCCCCGGATTGATATCCATGAACACTGCCGCCAGCTCTTCCGACAGTGGCTGGACTGATGTGGAACCAGCTATGACCACCTTGCCGGAAACTTCTCCCGAAGCCTCCTCATCGGCAGGAGCTTCGCCGCCGCAGGCTGTAAGGCCGCCCAGCGCCAGAACCAGTGTTAAAACGATCATCATGAGTTTTTTCATTTTTTTATCCCTCTCTTTTCTATACTTTTCTTCACTTTACAATTTGATGATACCACGCCAATGTTAATATCAAATGAAGCGAATGTTAAAAGCATGTAAAGAATCCGCGGGCCGTTGACAAATGAAAGTTGGACGCATAAAAACATTTATAAAATGATCGTGAATTCAGATCCTTCCCCGACTTTGCTCTTGACATAGATCTCACCCTCGAACAGCTTGACGATATGCTTGACGATGGCCAGCCCGAGACCCGTGCCGCCTTCCTTTTGGGACCGCGACTCTTCAAGCCTGTAAAACCGTTCGAAAATCCTCGAAAGATGCTCCTCGGGAATCCCGTATCCGTTGTCCTTGACGATGATATGGACCTTGCCGTATTTTTTTGCAGCCGTTATCCTGACTTCCTTTCCTGGATCGGAATACTTGACCGCGTTCTCGATCAGGTTCACCATCATCTGCTTGAACCGGTCAGGATTGCCCAGGATCGTGATCTCCCCGTCTTCAAAGTCCTTGACGACTTTCATATTCTTTTCCGTGATCACTGGGGCGATCGACCTGATCGTTTCGCCGATGGCCTCTTTAACATCGATCGGCGTGTCCGTTCTGGTTTCGCGGCCGCGTTCGATGTCGGATATGATGAGTATATCCTCTATCAGCCTCTTCAGCCTGGCGCTTTCAATCGCTATGATATCCAGAAATCTGGCCCGAAGCGCCGGATCCTCCGCCGCGCCCGCCTGAAGCGTCTCCACAAAGCCAGCGATCGACGTCAGCGGCGTCTTCAGCTCGTGAGAAACATTAGCGACGAAATCCCTTCTTATATTCTCCATCTTTTTATAATCCGTAATGTCCTCGATCAGTGCCATGATACCAAGGTCTTTGCCTGATGCCTGATCGCTGATCATGACCGTCTTGATCCTGTATATCCTGTCATTTTCCAATTCAATTTCCTGATCCCCGATATACTTGTCGTTGACCACCCTCTTGAACGCTTCATATAACTGGCTGCTTCGGAGCGCTCTCAGCAGATGGACGCTAAGGTCCCCGTCCGTCATGCCGAACATTTCACGGGCGGCGTTATTGGTCAAAATGACATTGAAATCATTGTCGACGGCGATCAGTGCCTCTTTCATGCTGTACAGCACCGAGTTCATCTTGCTGTTTCTGTCTGAAAGCTCGCTGATTGTGGAGCCGAGGATCTGCGCCGTCTCATTGACCTTTGCCGCGATGGCCTCAAGTTCATCTCCGGTCTTGATGAAAATGCGCTCATCATACTTGCCTCCGGATATTCTGGATGCTGTTTCCATAATGGCGCCCACAGGCTTGATCAGCCTCCCCGTATAGAAAAGGCTCAGCAGCACGGCGGCAAAAATACCCGCTGCGGCTGAAAGCAGAGCGGTTCTGACAATAAAGTCATTGATGATCTCGACCTGGTCGATCTCCATGGCGGCCCTGGTGATCATAACCACCCGGCCATCACGAAAAAGAGGCACCGCCACATAGACAAATTTTCTATCGAAGGTTCCGCTTTCACGTATGCTGATGCCGATGCCGCCCTTCAGCGCCACTTTTATTTCCTCGCGGTACTTATGATTTTCCATATCGACATAATCGGCACCCTTGTAGGAATCTCCGATGACGCTGCCGTCGGCATCCACCAGTGTGACTCTTTCACCGATCTCCCGGCCAAAATTCACTGCATACATAGCATAGTCCGGCTCCACGCCCTTCGACAGATCTTCGTCGATGGCGCGGTTTATCAGGCTTGCATAATTCTTCATTTCATCAATATTTTCATTTTCCGAATTCCGTATGGCGGTCCTGATAAAAATCATGCTCGTGATTGCAACACTGACCAGGATCAGGACGATGGAATATATCAGGATCTTGCGTCTCATATTTTCACCCCTCTACTGAATTTTATAGCCGACGCCTCTGACGGTCTGAATATAATCCCCTGCCCGTCCGAGCTTTCGCCTTAAATATCTGACATGCACATCCACGGTCCGGGTCTCGCCGATATACTCGAATCCCCATACGGTGTCCAGCAGAAATTCCCTTGTAATGACTTTCCCCTTATTTGAAGCCAGCGCTCTTAAAAGCTCGAACTCCTTGAATGTCAGTTCGATAGTCTCATCGCCGACCATTACCTCATGGCGGTCGGTATCGATCGTAAGATCATTGACCACAATGACTGCGGCGCCGGCTTTTACGGGCGGCTGTTCAGCCGCTTCGGCATTCTCAAACCGCCTGAGCACCGCCTTGGTCCTCGCCATGAGCTCCCTGACGCTGAAAGGCTTTGTGATATAGTCGTCCGCGCCGAATTCGAGCCCGAGGATCTTGTCGATCTCTTCTCCCTTGGCCGTCAGCATGATGATCGGCGCCGAACGGTGATATGTCTCGCGCAGCTCGCGGCAAATATCCACACCGTTCTTTCCGGGCAGCATGATATCCAGCAGGATGAGATCAGGAGCCTCTTCGAGCGCAAGCTTCAAGCCCGTATTGCCGTCAAAGGCCTGTACGGTCTCGTAGCCGTTTTCCTGCAGGTTGTAGGATATCAGCTCGCTGATATTGCTGTCATCTTCAATGACAAGGATTTTCGCCATATCTTCACCTCGCGTCAAATTTTTGTTATATATAACCATATTATAATATCGTTGTTAAGAAAGTGTTAGCGAATTGTTAAATTTCAGCATTCTCTGTTAAATTTAGTTTAGCAGCCGCGTTGCCTCTGTGCCGCCGTCAACGCAAAAATTCCTCCCGCACCGTGCCGCCGTCAACGCAAAGATCCCTCCAGCACTGCGCCGAAGGGACCTGTTGACCGCTTGTTTAAGATTGATTTATCCTTATTTTGATTGTAATCTGTGTCCTATATCATATTTTTCAGCCCCGGGCTGATCATGAGCTTCGCTTCGGTAGCCTCCTGCACCTGCTCAATGGTGTATTCGGGATTGATCTCCGTCAATACCAGCCCCAGCTCCGTCACATGCATGACGCCCATTTCAGTCACGATCATGTTGACGACCTTCAGCGCCGTGAACGGCAGCGTGCAGCGTCTCAGGATCTTGCGCTGCCCTTTGTTCGTATGCTGCATCGCGATGATGACCTTTTTTGCCCCGACGACCAGATCCATGGCTCCGCCCATTCCCGGCAGCATGACGCCAGGAATGATCCAGTTTGCAAGATTCCCTTCTTCATCCACCTGCAGCGAGCCGAGCACCGTGGCATCCACATGTCTGCCCCTGATGATGCCAAAGGATGTGGCACTGTCGAAATATGCAGCCCCCGGCTTAACGGTGACATATTGCGCGCCGGCGTTGATGATATCGACGTCCTCCTTGCCTTTTTCAGGCGCCGGCCCAAGGCCGACAAACCCGTTTTCGGACTGGAATGTGACGTCATAGTCATGGGGTATGTAATTGGCCACCATAGTCGGAAGGCCGATGCCGAGATTGACGACGTCCCCGTCCTTCAATTCCTGCGCGACTCTTCTCGCGATGATCTCTTTTATATCTGCCATGGTGTTTCACCTCCCACGATGGTTGTTACAAATATCCCGGGTGTGGCGATGTTCTCTGCTTCTATCTCGCCGATCTCAACGATTTTCTCTGTCGCCACGATGACCGTTTCCGCTGCGGTAGCCATATGTGTATTGAAATTCCTGGTCGATTTCGCGTACCAAATATTTCCCTTCTTATCTGTGACAGAGCCCCTGATCAGCGCGAAATCGGCTCTCAACGGCAATTCAAGCAGATAGTCCCTGCCCTCGACGCTGATGACCTGCTTGCCTTCCGCCACGATGGTGCCGACGCCAGTCGGCGTCAGGAACCCGCCAAGGCCGGCTCCGGCCGCCCTGATCCGCTCTGCAAGCGTACCCTGCGGCACCAGAACCACTTCCAGCTGTCCCGCCACCATGTGCTGTCCGACTTCAGGATTCAACCCGACATGGGATGCGATCAATTTCCTGACCTGTCCATTAGTGATGAGCTTGGCGACTCCCCTGCCCGGATATCCGCCGTCATTGCAGATGATCGTCAAGTCTTTGACGCCCTTTTCGACCAGCGCGTCTATAAGGATTTCGGGTGTGCCCGTTCCCATGAAGCCTCCGACCATGATCACGGCTCCGTCCCTGATCGGCGCGATCGCTTCTTCGACAGTCTTAATCTTGTTTTTCATAGATGCTGGACCTCCTTACTGCCGCGCCTGCCGGCGCAGCCTTTGCTATAAAGTCTATAGTGACCGATAAAGCAAGTCAATAGCTACAGCTTGCGTTTCACCATTTCGGTGACGACGAAGGAAGCCACGTCCTCCGCATACGAGCCTGCGCCGAATCCCGCGTCATAGCCGAGCTCCTGAGCCAGCTCGTGGGACAGTCTCGGGCCTCCGCAGACCAGCACAACCTTGTCGCGGATGCCTTCCGCTTCCAGAAGTTCGACAAGCTGAGTCAAATTGGGGATATGGACATCCTTCTGTGTGACGACCTGGGAAACCAGTATCGCGTCGGCGTTCAGCTCGATGGCCTTCGCCACCAGCGTCTCGTTTGCCACCTGGCTGCCCAGATTGTAGGCTTCTATCCCTTTATAGCGCTCCAGGCCATAATGCCCGTGAAAGCCTTTCATGTTTATGATCGCGTCGATCCCGACCGTGTGGGCGTCTGTGCCCGTGCACGCGCCCAGGATCACAACATCTCTCCTGATATTCTCTTTTATATATTTTTCGACTTCATATTTATCCATGACCTCCACTTCGATCTTCGTCACCTTGATCGATGTGAAATCCACGGTATGCTGGCATTTGCCGTACATGATGACATACGTGTATCCCACGCCCAGATCCTTCGAGCAGACGACCGCCGGCTCCTCCAGGCCCATTTTTCTTGCCAGCGTTTTGGCTGCTTCATTCGCTTCCTCGCCGAACGGGACTGGCAGCGAGAAACTGAGCTGTATCATGCCGTCGTTGAGCGTGTCCCCGTAAGGCTTGACTTTTGTAAGATCGACCTTTGCGATATCCGACATTATTTTTCACCTCCAAGCATCAGGGCAATAAATGGGTTGAAATACTGCTCATCCTTGAGCGCAACGCCGTGCAGGCCCTTGCCGCCATCCTTCGGACGCTTCACGCCCGCGAATTTCCCCTTTTCTATCGTGGAGAACAGGCCTTCCTTTTCGATCTCCCAGAGCATTTGCTCCGCAGAAGCCAGAACCTCCTGCGCCCGCTTCTGGATTATGCCGTTTTCCTTGAACTCGATCTCATCACCGATGTCGCGAGCGTTGTTGAATATGTATTTCGCATTTTCAATGGCCAGCATCCTGTCCTGCAGATGAGGCGTATGGATGGCCTCCGTCAGCATTCCCAGCAGCTGGATCCCCTGGTTGGACCATACGGAAACGAAATTAAACAGCGCGTCCTGTATCTGTCCCTTGAATATGTTACCAGTCATGAACTTGGTCGGCGGCATATATTTGAGAGGCGCCTTCGGGAAAATCTCCCTGGCCATGATCGCCTGGGCCAGCTCCAGCAGGAAGCCGTTTTCCGTATCGGGATTCATTTCAAAAGCATGGCCAAGACCCATCTGTTCCTCGGAGATGCCCGCCTTGAGCGCAAACTGCTCGTTGATCAGCTGGGAAGCCAGCACGGTATGGGCTTCCTCGATGGCATCGGCGGTCGTCAGATAGTTGTCTTCACCTGTGTTCATGATGATGCCCGAGAAGCCGATGATGACTCTTGAGAAAAATTGGTCAACAAGTGTGCGCTGCATGTTGATGTCCCGGAAAAGAATGCCGTACAGCGCGTCGTTCAGCATGACATCGAGCCTTTCGATGGCGCCCATCGCGGCGATTTCAGGCATGCAGAGGCCGGAGCTGTAGTTGCACAGCCTGATGTACCGGCCCACTTCCTCGCCGACTTCATCCAGCTTTTTCCTCATGATCCTGAAATTTTCCTGAGTGGCGTAGGTTCCGCCGAAGCCTTCCGTCGTCGGGCCATACGGCACGTAATCAAGAAGGCTTTGCCCCGTTGTCCTGATGACCGCGATGATATCCGCTCCCTGACGCACTGCCGCCTCTGCCTGCAGAACGTCTTCATAGATATTCCCGGTCGCGACGATCAGATAGAGATAGGGCTTTCTTCCTTCGCCGATCGTATTCAGGTAATTTTCTCTTTTTTCTTTCTGCGCAACGATCTTTCCGACCGCCTCCTGAACAAGAGGCAGGATCTTCGCTTCGGCCTCC
>DIEM01000037.1 GCA_002418625.1 Firmicutes bacterium UBA5774 | reverse complement strand
ATCATCAGGCTTCCGAGGCGCTGATTCGCTATTTGATGAAATATCGCGGAGGCATCAATGCTAAAAAATCTTTCTATTTAATTGCTCACTCTTTTTATAAGGCAAAACAGTCCGCAAATGCCGAAATCTGGTTTCGGGAAGCTCAAAAAAAATGGCCGAGCGTAGCGGCCATGCCCAAGGAACTTGTGCTCGATTACGGGTTTCATAAAATCTCCTTGCGGCGTTATGATGAAGCCATCAATGCGTTTTCTGTCTTTGTTAATTTGTATCCGAATGATGAAAAAATAAAAGAGGTGCTGATGCTGCTGGCATCGGCCTATCGGCAGGCCGGTCAATTATCTCCGGCGCTGGCTGTTTATGACCGGATGATTGAAAAATACCCGGACACAAAAGAGGCTCATGAAAGTATGCTGGCGATGGCGTCTATGGGGATCGAGAAGCCGGGTCTGAAAGTATTTCGTTTTTTGAACCATATCCATTATTACATAGATCCCATGGATACGTATGATATGTTGATCATGAAAAAAGTCACAGGTGAAATTGGTGAAGAAGCGATGCTGCAAAAAGCGGCCGCTCTGATTAAAAAAGGGCAGGGAAGAAGGGCAGCCGACGTTTATCTTGATTTTCTGCATCAATATCCGCAAAGTAAAAGAGTTGCTGATGCGGCCCAGGGATTAAAAACAGCATCCGGTGCGCTGATTGACGAATACTATGCCAGGAAGGATTATCTTGCCGTCGCTTATGTCTATTTCAAATCTTATAACGCCGTCTCCCTGCAGGCTGACGAGTATCCCCAGGTCAACAAAATAGCGCTCAGCTTAAAAGCGCTGGGCTTTATGGATGATTATTTAAGTATCCTGACGCGTTACCTGAAGGTGGCCGGAAACGAATCCATCCTCAATAAAGTATGGCGGGATATCTCTGAAGGCTTGATCAGTCAGGGAAAATATGATGATGCGCAAAAAAATCTCATCGCACTGGCAGCAAAACCGTCCATTAAAAACAGTAAAATGATGGCGGAGATTCAGAAAAATCTCGCCGAGATATCCTACCGCAAACAACAATATGAGCAGGCTGTTGTCAATTATAACGCGGTTGTCCGATCCGGTCAGGAACTCTCTGATCCCGGAGCGCTCTATTCCAACTATGCCCGTTCGCTCAATGAACGTAAGGAACATGTTCAGGCGCTGCAATATTATCTGACAGCAGTGAAATACATGGATGAGGAAAGTCAAAAAAAGGCCGTCGCCGGAATTGTTTACAAAGAAATTGGTGATTTGTATTTGAAAAATAACAATTTGAACGGCGGGCTTGATATGTATAATAAATCGCTTGCTTATACAACGGATAAGGAATTAAAATCATGGTCGCAGTTTCTTGTGGGAGAAACCTACTTGAGAATGCGCAATGAAGATCAGGCGCAAAACATATTTGCGCAAATGAGAGCCGCTTCAGGACCGGAAGGTTTCTGGACAAAGGTCGTTGATTTTTATATAGCCGATTCCAAGTGGTGGGAAAAATACGGCAATAGGGTAAAAAATTAATGTCGACAGGATAACGGGATGCAGGATCTATCCTTATTACAGAAAACATTTGAAAGTTTTAATAAAGCAACCGCTGAACTGGAGCGCGCCTACGCGCGTCTGGAAGAGAGATTCGCATCTCTGAATCAGGAGCTTGAAGATAAGAATGTTGAGCTTTTGAAAACGATTGAGGAAAAGGAGCAGACTAAGAATTATCTGCAGAATATTCTGGAAAGTCTGATCAATGGTGTGATCGTGACTGATCTGGAAGGGCGGATTCAGACGCTTAACTCTTGCGCCGAGGCGTTTACGGATGTCCGTCTTGCTGATGTGAGCGGGCGGCATATCAGTATTTTATTCGAATCGATGCCGGTCAGCGATTGGCAGATGATCAATTTATCTGAATATTTCAAGGGAGAATCGGGGCATAAAGTGAAAATAAACGGGAGAACGCTTGAAATATTCTGTTCCCCTTTTAAGTCGCCTGCAGGATCGGTGATCGGCAATGTCTTTGTTTTACGGGATATGACGCGAATTGAAAAACTGGAAGAGATGGCGAAGCGAACGGAAAAATTTGCCGCCATGGGCGAAATGGCCGCCAATATTGCCCATGAAGTGCGCAATCCTCTGGGAAGTATCGAACTGTTTGCTTCCCTGCTTTTAAAAAACCTGACGGAAGCAAAAGACCGTGAGCGCGTTTTGCAGATCATTTCNNCTTCTTTTATTTACCCGCCGGCCGTCACCGCAGATGAAAGTTATCCGTTTGCATCAAATCATGAAGGAAGTCATTGATTTTTCCGAGCAGATTATCGAGCAGGCGGGCGTTGAGCTTTTGGTGCACATGGATCAAAACGATATTCTGATTTCAGCCGACGCCGAAATGATCAAACAAGTGTTCCTCAATATTATTCTGAATGCGCAACAGGCCATGCCGGATGGCGGGAAATTGACCATTTTGACCAGACTGACGCCTAAGAGCCTTCTCGAAACCAGGGAAAAGATCGCCGAGATCATTTTTCAGGACGCCGGACCGGGAATTCCGTCTGCAGATATTTCCAGAATATTTGATCCCTTTTTCAGCACAAAAGAAGGTGGCTCCGGCCTGGGACTGGCCATTGTTCACAACATCATCAGTGAACATAATGGTTCAATATTTGTGGAGAACGCACCGGAAGGCGGCATGATCGTCAATGTCAGTTTACCTGCCGTTTTGGATCGTGAAACAGCTATGGAGATTGTCTAAATGCCCAACGCGGAAAGATTGTTGATTGTCGATGATGATTCGTCCATGAGAATGGCTCTCTATGAGTCTTTGAGCAGTTGCGGTTATGAAGTGGAAACAGCCGAAAATGGCGCCGACGCACTGGTCAAATTCAAGAACGGCCAGTTTGCCGGTGTTGTTACGGACATGCGCATGCCCAAAATGAGCGGTATGGATGTTCTGAGAGGCGTTAAACGGATTTCGCCTGCGACACCGGTGATTCTGATCACCGCATACGGAACGGTCAATACGGCTGTTGAGGCGATGAAAGAAGGCGCATCCGAGTTCATCATGAAACCTTTTTCGCTTGATGATCTGGAATTTGCGGTAAAAAATGTGCTGGCTGCCAATGTGCAGTTAAAATCGGATAAAGATGAAGCAGCAGCGGGAAATATTTGTCCGCACAAGGAGCTCATTACTCAGGATACAAAAATTCTGGCGCTTTTGGATATGCTCAAAAGCATTGCCAAAAGTAAATCCAGCGTTCTCATTCAGGGGGAAAGCGGCACGGGGAAGGAATTATTCGCGCGCTTCGTCTATCGACACAGTAATCGCCGGCAGATGCCTTTTGTGGCCGTTAATTGCGCGGCCATTCCCGCCCAGCTTCTGGAAAGTGAAATGTTCGGTTATGAAAAAGGCGCTTTTACCGGAGCGGACAAGGGCGGAAAGCCAGGAAAATTCGAAATCGCCAATAAAGGGACGATCTTCCTCGACGAGATCGGGGATATGCCGCTGCATTTGCAGGTCAAACTGCTCCATGCGATCCAGAACCGTCAGATCGACCGCATCGGCGGCATTAGCCCCATAGATGTCGATGTTCGCATTATTGCCGCCACCAACAAGGATCTTGACGCGATGATCAAGATGAAGGAATTTCGGGAAGACCTGTATTTCAGGCTCAATGTGATTCCTTTGAACATACCGCCGCTGAGGTCTCGGCCGGGAGACACTGAGCTGCTTCTGAACTATGCGCTGCAAAAATTCACGGATCTTCTGAACAAAAGCATTGAAGGCTTCTCGGGCGAAGCTATAGAGCTTTTGATGCGCTATGATTGGCCGGGCAATGTCCGGGAGCTGGAAAATGTCGTCGAGTACGCTGTCAATATGGAGACGGATTCACAGATATCCGCGGGCAATCTTCCGGACAGGGTCTGCAGGGTGGATGGCGGCCGGTTTGAACGCAGCGGCGGACTCAAGGAAAAGATGGACCGATACCAGAAGCAGCTGATCGGGGCTTGCCTGATAGACACGGGATATTCCCTCGAAGGAAAGATTAGAGCGGCGGGGATCCTCGGAATAAGCGAGTCGACACTTTACCGCCGTATCCGTGAACTCGGGATAGTCGAAAAATAATCTTAAAAATAAGGTCGTATCAGTATGCTGCGGGTTTCTTTTAGATTGCGGGAAGCCTCAAAATATACTATAATAAATTCTGCGCATAAGCGCTGATGCTTTTATAAAAAGAACGCGAGAGGCGCCTGATAGCATGGGTGCGTTTATAGAAAAGGGGATAAATATATGGGGTCATCAAGAATAGATGGAAGAAGCAGCGACGGGATCAGAAGCATCAAGATCACAAATGAATACCTGATGCATGCGGAAGGATCCGTGCTGATAGAAATGGGAAACACAAAGGTCATTTGCACCGCGTCTGTCGAGGAAAAAACGGCACAGCACCTCAAGGGTTCCGGAAAAGGGTGGGTGACCGCAGAATACGGCATGCTGCCAAGATCGACGGGGACCCGAAAGATCAGGGACGCGACAAAAGGAAAGGTGGACGGCAGGACGCAAGAGATCCAGCGACTGATCGGCAGGGCGCTGAGGTCGGTCGTAGATATGGACAAGCTCGGGGAAAGAACCATATGGATCGACTGCGATGTGATCCAGGCGGACGGCGGAACACGCACGGCATCCATTACGGGCGCTTTTGTCGCGATGATGGAAGCGTTCCGGAAAATGAAGCGGGACGGAAAGATCGCCGAAATCCCCGTTAAAAATTATGTTTCGGCAATCAGTGTCGGCATCGTTGACGGAAACCTGCTGCTGGATCTCTGTTATGAAGAGGATTCCAGGGCGAGCGTCGATATGAATGTTGTCATGACAGACAAGGGTGAATATATAGAAGTCCAGGGAACCGGGGAAGAAGCCCCCTTCAGCGCGAAGGACCTGGCTGCGCTGCTGGCGCTGGCTGAAAAAGGCTGCATGCAGCTTTTTGATATCCAGAAGGAAATAATAGGAGGGCTGCTTTGAAACCGGAGGCAAAAATGATTGCGGTGGCGGCAACTCAGAACGAACACAAGATCAGGGAAATCGAGAGCATCACAAAGCAGTTCGGCATCACGATCATAACCCGCGCGGAGGCCGGCGTGCCGGATGTCGAAATAGAGGAAGACGGGGATACCTTCGAAGCGAATTCGGAAATAAAGGCAAGAGAGGTCATGCGGCTCAGCCGTCAAATTTCAGTCGCCGATGATTCGGGCCTCGTGGTGGATGCGCTTGGCGGGCTTCCCGGCGTTATTTCCGCCAGATTTGCCGGCGAAGAGGCCGATGATATCAAGAACAATGAAAAATTGCTGCGGATGATGGAAGGGGTGCCTGACGGCCAGCGCACGGCGCGCTTTGTGTCGGTCATCACGATGGTATTTCCGGACGGGTATACGATTGTGGCCCGGGGAGAGTGCGAAGGACATATCCTGCGCGCGCCGAGAGGAAGCGGGGGTTTCGGATATGATCCGCTGTTCGTTCCGAATGGATGGGACAGGTCATTTGGCGAGCTTTCACCGGAAGAGAAAAATCAAATAAGTCATAGGGCGATGGCTCTGCGGAAGCTTAAAGAAATATTGGCGGATGGTTGGCCGGAATTTAAGGATTAATGAAAACGGAACCGGCTGAAAAAATGGAGCGATCGGGATGAGGATATTTATCATAAGCGACAGCCATGGAAGCATCGGCCGCGCCATGGAAGCATACGAAAGCGTGAGGGATATCGACCTCATCGTGCATCTGGGGGATTACGCCAGGGACGCGGATGCCATGTCGAAGCGTCTGGGACGTCCGGTTTTCAGCGTGAAAGGCAATGGGGACGGAGACCGTTCGGAAAACGGCTGCAGGATACTTGAGACAGAATTCGGGAAACTGTTTGTAGCGCACGGGCATATGGAGGGCGTGAAAACCGGTCTTCAGAAGCTCATTTACAAAGCGGAATCCATGGGTTGCGCAGGCGCGCTGTTCGGGCATACCCACCGGCCTGTTTTCATGGAGCTTAATGGATTCTACCTGCTGAATCCGGGCAGCATCACTTATCCCGGACCGGACGGCAAGGTTTCGTTCGCGGTTGCGACGGTCGGGCCCGGAAGTTTTCAAGCTTCGATCATTTATAAGTAGGCGCATGGAAGACGGCAGCCACAATCAACGAATTTGCATAGAGGAGATACGCATCATGAGCGGCAAACGACTACGGAATATTTGTTTTTACATACTAAGAAAATTAAAGGATCCTTATTATGCCGGGACACCCGCCGAGCTGGCGTTCTTCTTTTTGCTGTCCATGGTGCCTCTGACGATCGTGCTGGGAGAGCTGCTCGGACTTTTCTCGATCTCGATCAATTGGATCTATATGCTGCTTAAGCAATACGCATCGTTCCAGATCGCCGAAGCCCTTGAACCATATCTCAGCTACGAGTCCTCGGGAACGATCAATTTTGTATTCATAGCCCTGGCGCTCTGGGCTTCATCCAGAGGCCAGTATTCCCTGATCAGGATATCCAACTACGCCTATGAGCATGGCGGCATCAGCTACAGTTATATCCATGAGCGTTTCAGGGCCATAAAAACGGTGTTGCTGACGCTGTTTCTGATTGCCTCCAGCCTTGTCATACTTGTTTACGGAGAATCGATACTCAAAATAATCGCGATCTATTTCCACCAGACATTCTCTTTGGAATTCACGGTCAGAAGCATCTGGTTGGTCGTTCGATGGCCTATAGCTGTCGCGGTGTATTTTCTGACGATATCCTATACATATGCAGTTCTGCCTGCGGAAAAATTGCCGCTGAAATCAGTAATGCCCGGTGCTGTATTCTCCTCCGCGGCAATACTGGCAGCTTCGCTGGCGTATTCCTGGTATCTTGATAAAGCTCCGGGCAATGATGTTTTATATGGCGGCCTCGCGACTGTGGTCGCGCTGCTGATCTGGTTCTATATGCTGGGCTTCATCCTTGTGATCGGCATTCATCTCAATATCGCCTGGCGCGATATCAAGGATTAGTTCCGCTGTCCGGTTGAAACCGGTTTTCGATTGCCTCCAGCAGTCCTATTTAATGATTCTTACAGAAATGATCCCTTCTACTGAAAGCGCTTTGCGAAGCGCGGTCTCATCAACGACTGAATCGATGTCGATCAGCGTGTAGGCGTATTCACCTTTGCTTCTGTTGTTCAGGTCGCTTATATTGATATTCATGTCAGCAAGGATCCCGGTTATTTTCCCGAGCATTGCAGGAATATTGCGATTCAGAACGGCGAGTCTGCCGGTCGTAGCGCTGATGCCAAGATGGCAATCGGGATAATTGACTGAATTCTTGATGTTGCCGTTCTCCAGATAGTCCATGAGCTGATCCACCGCCATGCGTGCGCAGTTTTCCTCAGATTCGCGCGTCGATGCGCCAAGATGGGGAATGCACATGACATCCTTCTGATCCAGATAGATCTCGCTCGGAAAATCAGTGACATATTTCCGGATCTTTCCTTTTTTTATCGCAGCCAGGATATCGGTGTCCCTGACGATCTCGTCTCTGGAGAAATTCAGTATGCAGGCGCCGTTTTTTACAGCGGCCAATTGTTGTTCGCCGATGAGCCCCCGGGTCGATTCCATATAAGGGATGTGGATTGTCAGATAATCGCACTGGGGAAGCAGAAGATCGAGATTGTCAGTGTATTTGACGCTGCTGGACAGCTCATGGGCGGATTGGATGGAGATATAAGGATCATAGCCAATGACATTCATGCCCAGCGCCGCGGCGGCATTGGCGACCATGACGCCGATAGCGCCGAGTCCGATGACACCCAGGGTCTTGCCCTTGATCTCGTTTCCGGCGAATTGCCCTTTGCCTTTTTCTACAGTCTTGGCGATGTCCTGTGTCAGGGATTTGGCCCAGGCAATGCCACTGACGATATCGCGCGACGACAGGAGCAGACCTGCCAAAACGATTTCCTTGACGGCATTTGCGTTGGCTCCGGGTGTGTTGAATACGACGATTCCCCTGCCTGAGCATTTTTCTATCGGTATATTGTTGACACCGGCACCTGCTCTTGCTATTGCGAGCAGATTGTCGGAAAGCTCCATCTGAAGCATATCCTGGCTTCGAACCAGTATGCCGCTGGCTTCGGCCGGATCATCAGAGAAGCGGTATGCATCGCTCATGAGCGCGAGGCCTTTTGGAGATATTTTATTCAGCGCTGTGACTGTGTACATGGTTCTTCACCTCGAATTCCTTCATAAAATCGATCAGCGCCCGGACGCCCTCAAGCGGCATTGCGTTGTAAATACTGGCTCTCATTCCGCCGACGGAGCGATGGCCGCCGAGGTTGAAGAGGCCGTGCAGCTTTGCTTCCGAAATGAACTTTTTGTCCAGATCCGGATCGCCAGTCACGAACACCACATTCATGATTGAACGGAATTCCTCTTCGACCGGACAATTGAACATCATGCTGCCGTCGATGGCGTCATATAGCATTTTGGCTTTTTCCTCGTTGCGCTTCTGCATCGCTTCGATGCCGCCGCTTCTTCTGATATGGTCAAAGACAAGCTTGGCGATATAGATCGCAAATGTCGGAGGCGTATTGTACATCGATCCGTTGTCCGCATGGGTCTTATAATCCAGCATAGCCGGAACATCTTCCGCCGCATGCCCGATCAAGTCGTCCCGGATGATCACGACTGTCATGCCTGCCGGGCCGATATTTTTTTGCGCACCTGCGTAAATCAAGCCGAATTTGGATACATCACAGACCTCGGAAAGGATATTTGAAGACATGTCGGCAACAAGCGGCACATCGTCCGTGTCGGGAATATAGTTGAATCTGGAGCCGTAAATCGTATTGTTCATCGTGATGTGGAAATAATCGGCGTCTTTGGTATATTCGGATTTATCCACAGTTGGAATAAATGAGAAGAGACTGTCTTCCGAGGATGCCAGAATGTTGACCTTTCCGAATTTCTTTGCCTCGGAGGCGGCTTTTTTCGCCCACATGCCTGTTATTATGTAATCGGCCTTTCCGGACTGCCTGAACAGATTCAAAGGGATCATGGAAAACTGAAGCGACGCTCCGCCCTGCAAAAACAGGACTTTATAGTTGTCCGGTATTGCCATGAGTTCTCTTAAACCGGCTTCGGCATCCGCGATGATGGCTTCGAATTCGCTGGACCGATGGCTCATTTCCATCACTGACATGCCGCAGCCTTTATAGTTTGTCAGCTCCCTTGCGGCTTCTTCCATGACCTCCAGCGGAAGCACCGAGGGGCCGGCTGAGAAATTGAATACTCTATCCATGAATTTCACCTCTCTTATGATTTTATTGTACACAATTATAGCACCATGTGGTAAAATGGTAAAGTGAAAAAAATGGCTAGATTGCATTATTTGTCGTTTTTTTAACGAAAAAAAATTACCGTCGGACCTTTCAGAAAGGAACAGAAAATGAAGTATCTGATCGTACTTGTCGATGGCGCCGCTGACGAAAAAATTGCAGAACTGGGCAACAAGACTCCGCTGCAGGCGTCTGATCTCAAGAATACAAATAAGCTCGCCAAAATGGGAGAAATAGGGCTGGTCAGCACGATACCCGCTGGCATGTCCCCGGGCAGCGACACAGCCAATTTGTCGGTTATGGGTTATGACCCGGCCGTTTATCATACCGGAAGATCGCCACTGGAAGCCGTCAGCATGGGCATTGAGCTTGCGGAGCAGGATGCCTGCTTTCGATGCAATCTCGTGACGCTGACCGATGAGGACGATTATCCGGACAAACGGATCATTGACCACAGCGCCGGAGATATCTCCAGCGAAGAGGCGGCAGTTCTGATCAATGCCGTCAATGACAGATTCGGGACCGCGGATATAAAATTTTATCCCGGGGTCAGTTACAGGCATGCCATGATCGTCAAAAACGGATCGGTCGATCACGAGCTGACGCCGCCCCACGATGTGCTGGGGCAGCGAATCGGCGAGCACCTGCCGTCAGGCGGCAATTCCGTATTCATAAGGGAAATCATGGCCGGAAGCTATGATTTGCTCGCTGCACACCCCGTCAACGACGCTCGCAGGGCGAAAGGCCTCAATCCGGCCAATTCGGTCTGGATCTGGGGGGAAGGCAGAAAGCCCAAGCTGGATTCTTTTTATGAAAAATATAATGTCCGGGGCGCCGCGATATCCGCTGTGGATTTGATCAAAGGAATAGGAATTTGCGCCGGACTGGAAGCGATAGATGTGGAAGGGGCAACAGGGACACTGCATACAAATTATTCGGGCAAGGCGGACGCGGCGATACAAGCTTTTGAACGCGGCGCCGACTTTGTCTATATACATGTGGAAGCGCCGGACGAATGCTCCCATCAGGGCGATCTTGCCGGCAAGATCAAGTCGGTGGAAAACATCGACGCATGGATCATCGGACCGCTTGCAAAATATCTGGAGGAATCAGGGGGGGAATATAAGATCCTGGTGCTGCCGGATCATCCCACGCCGATTTCGATCAGGACACATTCGTCTTCGCCCGTCCCGTTTGTGCTGTTTGACAGTACGAAGCATTTTTACAATGCTGAAAACGCATTCAGCGAAGAAGCAGGGGCCAGGGGGCTTTACTTCGGCAACGGCTATGAACTGACCGATTATTTTTTCGGCAGGAGCATTAAACATACTGACTGAGATGGAGAGAAACATGAAAAGAATAGTTGCGTTCGCAGCATGCATACTGATCGTATTAGGTTCGGTCAATATATCGTGCGGGGCTTCCGCTACCCCGGAGATCGTGGCCGACACAGCCGTCCTGATCAGCGCGGAAACAGGCGAAATATTATTTGACAAGCAAATGGACAAACAGAAATTCCCGGCCAGCACGACCAAGATCATGACGGCGCTTCTGGCGCTCGAAAACCTCGACCTGTCGGAGAATGTGGCCATTGATTCCGAGGTCGCTTATACAGCTGGCAGCAGGATATATCTGATCGAGGGCGAGACCGTCACGGGCGAACAGCTTCTGAACGCCATGCTGATCGAATCAGCCAACGACGCGGCTGTAGCGCTCGCAAAGGCGATATCCGGCGATGTGGAAACCTTTGCCGGACTTATGAACAGCAGGGCGCAGGAGCTCGGGGCAAAAAATACGAATTTTCACAATCCCAACGGAATGCCGGATGAATTGCACCTGACGACTGCCTACGATCTGGCAATGATTGCGCGCGAGGCCATGAAGAACGAGACGTTTAGAAAAATAGTCACGACATACCAATATACGCTGCCGGCGACCGACAAACAACCTGAGCGTTATCTCTACAACGGCAACCGCCTCCTTTTTGATGAGCGGTCCAAGGTTCAATATAATGGCGGCACGATTTCATTAAAATATGAAGGTGCCACCGGTATCAAGACCGGATTCACATCGGCTGCCGGAAGCTGCCTTGTATGCTCTGCCGAGCGGGACGGGGCCGAATTGATAGCGGTGCTGTTCCAGTCAGATCCCAACAATATGTTTTTGGATGGCATCAAACTTTTGGATTACGGCTTTGAAAACTACACCAGCGTCGAGGTGATCGCGGCCGATACCCCTGCCGGAACGGTCACTGTAAGGGGCGGAAAGGCCGAATCGGTCGATGCGGTGATGGCAGAGAGCGTTTCGGTGACTTTGCCTGTCGGCATATCGCCGGATATGATCAGGACGGAGATCGAGCTGCCTGAGGCGTTGGACGCGCCTGTGGCCAAGGGCGGAAAAATCGGCACGGTCAAGATATATGAGATCGATGAACTGATCGGCGAATATGACATCATTGCTGTTTCTGACGTTGCGGAAAGCATGTGGATGGATTTGGACACTACGGCCGCAAGAGCTGTTCCCTATTTAGAGTATGCTGCTGCAGCAGCCTTGCTCGGGACTCTACTTTACGTCGCAACTTGGATCGCTGTCAAGCGGCGCCGTGTCAGGCAGCGCAGACTGAAACGACGCCAGCTGAGCGAATGCGGCGGAAAGGTCGATAAATACGATGCTGAATCAGCAAAATTTTGACGGAACAGAATTTATAAGGGAAAGCGAGCCGGTAAAAACGGCGGCCATTCTTTTTTCGCAAGCCTCTTTCGGTGAAATCATGGTCGTTGATGATGATTTGCATCCCGTCGGTATTCTTGAGAGAGAGGCTTTTGAGCGTCATCGGGCAGGGTTCAGGGGCGAGGAGCGCCTGTCGGAGGCCTTCCGGCTGAATCTTGACTTCAGGATAGCGTTTGAAAATGAAGGCGTAGAGAGCATGCTCATGGCAGCTGAAAAGTATGTCGCAGCCGTTGACGGAGCCGGGTGCTTTGTTAATTTGTTTACTAGAAAACGATTGATTTCGGATTTTTTCCGAGGGACGAATGATACTCTTTTCGCGCTTCTAGGCCTTGCCTCCATGATAAGCATATTCAGCGCCCATCGTGTACCAGTATTTGACTGGAAAAAGGAAGGCGTATTGACTGCCAAGGGACGCAGGACACTGGATGAATTTCGGGCGGAGGTCCTATCCGGCATGATGGGTGAAGCACTGATCGGCAGACCGGCTGAATTAAAGAAAATCAATTTTGCCAACAGGGAATTCCTCGTCTGCACAACGCAGGTTTCGGGACGCGGAAAAATAACAGGCGTCATCGGCATCGTTTTCGATTCGCGGGAAGCATTTGAGATCGTTCAAAAGATCAATAATCTGCAGCAAACCATCGATGAGGTCAATACGATCATAGAAACCTCATATGATGGTTTTACGATCGCGGATGGCGAAGGAGTCGTTCTGCGCGTCAATAAATCCCATGAGCGGATCACCGGCTCGAAGCCTGACAATATGGTAGGGCGCCATGTGACGAAACTCGTCGAGGACGGACAGCTGGATGATCCTGTCACGCTGCGCGTGCTTGCTGAAAGAAGGACTGTCACGATGAAGCAGACAGTTCGAAACGGTAAGCAGATCATGGTCACAGGGACGCCTGTTTTCGATAAAAACGGCAAGATCGTGCGTGTCGTCTGCAATCTGCGGGATATATCGGAATTTCAGAATCTGCAGGACAAGTTGGCACAATCGGAGAAGAAAAAGAATATTTATAAGACGGAGCTTGAGCATCTTCGCCGCCAGCAGCTTCAGCCAGGGGGGATTTTTCAGGACAGCAAGTCGTGGAGCAGCCTGCTTAACACCGTAGACAGCATTGCGGACAAGGATGTGCCTGTTCTGGTGCTTGGCGAAACGGGGGTCGGAAAAGAAGTCGTCGCTAAACTGATTCACAACAGAAGCCGGCGAAAGAACGCGCCTTTTATAAAAATCAACTGCAGCGCTATACCTTCCCATCTGATCGAATCAGAATTGTTCGGTTATGAAGAAGGCACCTTCACGGGAGCGAACAAGGGCGGAAAGATCGGACTCTTTGAAGCGGCGGGCGGTGGCACCATATTTCTCGATGAAATAGGGGAGCTGACGCCGGAGCTTCAGGTGAAAATGCTGGAGGTTCTGCAGGACAATGAAATCGTCAGAGTCGGCGGCCGTCGGACCATCACCGTCGACGCGCGTTTCGTTTTCGCCACGAACCGCAATCTCAAGCAGATGGTCGAGGACGGCGAATTCCGGGAAGATCTGTATTTCCGGCTTTATGTATTTCCGATATTCATTCCGCCGCTAAGGGACAGGATCAATGAAATAGAGCCGCTTGCAGAATATTTCCTTGCCAAGTTCAATGAAAAATACGGATATGAAAAGACGATCCACAAGCGGCTCATGAAAAAACTGGCTGGCTATTCCTGGCCGGGCAATGTCAGGGAACTTGAGAATTATATCGAGAGACTGGTCATATCATCAGTTGCGGATGTCATTGAGGAATCGTTGGATACGGACATCGTTGATGCTTCTGAAGTAAAAGCCACGTCGGAAGCGAAAACGGCATCTCCTGATTTGAGCGGCACGCGTAAAATTGAAGAACTCTCGTTGAAGGCTGCCCTGGAGGAAACGGAGAAAATACTGATTGAAAGTGCGCTAAGCAAAGGCGGAAGCATGGCCGCCGCTGCTGAAAGGCTCGGCGTCGACCGTACGACGATTCTTCGAAAAATCGCAAAATATAAAATCCCATACAATTACAGCAGGACAGAAGTAAAATGATGTATAAGGCCGGATAATTGTAAATTAGTAGGCGACAGATAGTGTGCATGTTTGCACGAGTGTGCAAACATGCACACTGCTTGGAACGTTGTCAACAGAAGAAAACCGCATATGCGTGCAGATACGCACACATATGCGGTTTTTGAGTTAAAAACGAAAAGATTGAAATTTGAACGTTTGTATAGATGTTGAGACCTGATTCACATATGGCACGTTAATTGCTATTATTAACGTTGGGAGTAAAATTAGACTTTTTAACCATTTGTTCTCCGGAATGCCAGGTGGAGGTGAAAGATTCGAGCATACGACCGGAAAAGTATAATTCTGACTGGATCATTTGAACGCAATAATGAATATTAATCTGATTTTCGGAATTTACCGCAAACAAATACCGAATACAATCCAAAAGGGGCTGTCTAAAAATGATGTCAATCGACATCGTTTTAAGACAGCCTCTCTTATTTTGCGAGGAGCGGATATGATCTCTGATTTTTGAAACAGGGCTGTGCCATCCGGTTTCCCGGTGGCACAGCCCTGTTAAATGGATCATTGTGATATTCCTTGCTGCCGGTGATATTTTACTTCAATCCACTGAAGTCGAATTTCTTGTTTCTCGAATGATAGTGTGTATGCAGCAAATCGTGGGATTTATGTCCCAGAGGTTCGCCGAGGAACGCATCGTAAATCTTTATAATATCCGGATTCTTATGGGATTTTCTCAATGGCAGGTCGGCATCGATCTTATAAAGAGCTTTCATCCTCTTCTTTTTGACTTCCAAAGTAGATTTGATCGGCTGTCCGCCACCGCCGAGGCATCCGCCCGGGCAAGCCATGATTTCGATGAACGCATAAGGCGACGTGCCGTTCTGGATCTGCTTGAGCAGGACCTTTGCATTGCCAAGACCACTGGCTACTGCGACCTTAAGCTCTGTTCCATCGATATCGACGGTAGCTTCCTTGAGTCCTTCTAGGCCTCTGACTTCTTCGAAGTCCAGGCTTGGAAGGCCCTTGCCTGTGAGAACTTCGTAAGCGGTTCTGAGAGCTGCTTCCATAACGCCGCCGGATGCACCGAAGATAGCGCCGGCGCCGGTTCCGATACCGAATGGATTGTCAAACTGACCATCTTCGAGATCAGTGAATTCAATGCCTGCGGACTCGATCATCCTGGCCAGTTCCCTGGTGGTCAGCGCCACGTCGACTTCCTTGATGCCGTCATGTGTGAATTCGGGTCTTTCAGCTTCATATTTCTTCGCGGTACAAGGCATGATGGATACAGTGAAGATATCTTCCGGCTTGATGCCTTTATAATCCGAGTAGTAGGTTTTTGAAAGCGCGCCGAACATCTGCTGCGGCGATTTGCAGGTCGAAAGATGGTCAAGCAGGTGGTCGTAACGTCCTTCGATAAAGTTGATCCAGCCAGGTGAGCAGGAAGTGATCATCGGCAACGTTCCGCCTTCTGTGATTCGCTTGATCAATTCGTTGCCTTCTTCAAGGATCGTCAGGTCCGCAGTGAAGTTGGTGTCGAATACCTGGTCAAAGCCAAGTCTTCTGAGCGCTGAAATCATTTTGCCTGTGACGATGTCGCCCTTAGGCATATGGAACGAATCGCCAAGCGCGACACGAACGGCAGGTGCGACCTGTACAATGACATGCTTGTTGGGATTGTGGATCGCATCCCAGACCTTTTGCGTATCGTCTTTTTCAACGATGGCTCCTGTCGGGCAAACGGTCGCGCACTGTCCGCAGAAAACGCAAAGCGTGTCTTCCAGCGGCATTTCATAAGCCGGTGTGATATTATAGTGGGTCGATCTGTGCGAATGTGTCAGGACATGTACTTCCTGAACCTTCTGGCAGGCTTCTACGCAACGGTTGCATTTGATGCATTTGCTGGAATCCCTGACAAGGGCTGGATTGGTATCGTCCAAAGGCAGCGCGTCGACAGTATCCTCGAGATTGGTCTTGGATATGTTGAATCTGCGGCAGAGATCCTGAAGCTCGCAGTTTCCGTTCCTCAGGCATTTCAGGCAATCCTGGTTATGGTTGGCCAGAATGAGCTCGAGAACACCTCTCTGCATGTCGCGGACCTTCTTTGTGTTGGTGGAGACCTCCATCCCTTCAAATACGAAGGAGGAGCATGCCGGCGTAAGCTTCTTGCTTCCAGCGACGTCGACCACGCAGATTCTGCAGTTGGCTTTTATGGTCTGGTCCGGATGGTAGCAGAGATGCGGGATATTGATGTTGACTTTCTTGGCGGCTTCCAGTATGGTGGTTCCCTCAGGAACGATCACTTCTTTGTTGTCAATGATTATTCTTACATTCTTCATCCTAATTTCCTCCTTTTAAACCAAATTCTTCTGGGAAGTATTTGATTGCAGAAAGCAGAGCGCTCTGGGCCGTCTCACCGAGTCCGCAAAAAGAGCAATTGCTCATGATGGTAGCAAATCTTTCTGCTGTTTCGAGGTCGTCGGATTTTTGCTCGCCTGCAACGAAACGGTCAACTATCTTGGAGATCTGACGGTTCCCCTCACGGCACGGCGTGCACTTTCCACAGCTTTCATGGATGAAGAAATCCTGGATGGATTTTAAGAAGTCGATGACTCTCGTTCTGTCGTCGACAACGAGAATTCCGCCTGAACCGACAGTCAATCCTACTTTTGCGAGATCTTCATAGGTGTAAGGCGTATCGACTACTGCCGCAGATCCGATCCTGCCGGATGCGCCGCCGAGCTGGAAGAACTTGAGGTCGTTGTCGTCCGTGATGCCGCCGCCGATATCGTAAATGATTTCGCGAAGGGTCAGGCCAAACGGTATTTCATAGGTTCCCGGTTTCTTGACGTTTCCTGCAAGGCTGATGATTTTTGTTCCCGGAGATTTTTCAGTCCCGAATGCGACATATTTGTCTGTGCCGTGTGTCAGCATCGCAGTCGCTATTGCCAGCGTCTCGACATTGTTCACAAGAGTCGGCAGCTGGAACAGTCCACATTCCTTGATGAATGGCGGCTTGATTCTGGGTCTTCCGCTTTTGCCCTCGATGGATTCGATCAGCGTGGAGCCTTCGCCGCAGACATATGCGCCGGCGCCGGAATAAAGGTGGATATTATAGGAAAAACCGGTTCCGAGGATGTTGTTTCCGAGCATGCCGTGGGATTTCATCTGATCGATCGCGCCCATGAGCAGCGGGCGGAGGTGTCTGTATTCTTCGCGCAGGTAGATGTATCCGTTCTGCGCACCGACAGTGTAACCTGCGATGATCATTCCTTCAAGCAGCCTGAACGGGTCGTTCTGGATGATGGAACGGTCTTTGAATGTGCATGGCTCGCCTTCGTCGGCGTTGCAGATCANNGCGCCCGGGACCGAAGCGGCCTGGGACCATTTTCTGCCGGTATCGTAGGCTGCGCCGCCTCTGCCTTTGATAGCAGCGGCCTTTGCCATTTCAATGATTTCATTGGAGGACATGGCCAAAGCTTTTTTTGTTGCGGTTAATCCGCCAATGGCGATATATGATTCGATCGATGTCGGATCATATTGTCCAAAATTTTCGGTTATGAAATTTACTGTTTTTGCCATTTTGACCTGCCTCCTTCTATCTATAATTATCAAGCACTTGCTTGATTTTCTCTTTGGATGTGAGATGACCGAACACTTTGCCGTTGATCCTGATTGCGGGCGCAATATCGCAGGCGCCGAAGCAGGCGGTGGATTCGATGCAGTATTTGCCATCATCGCTGATTTCGTTTACGCCAATTCCAAGGATATCCTGGAGGGAATCCTTCAGGGAAGTGTTGCCCGTGACCTTGCAGACGACACTGTCGCAAAGCTGGACGACATAGTCGGCTCTCGGAACGTCAGACAGGGCGGCATAGAAAGAAATGACATCATAGATCCTGCTAAGTGGAATGTTCATCTTCTGGCTGATATAGGCGGCAACCTCCAGTGGCAGATACTGCTTGGGGATATTGTCCTGCACTTCGAGCAGGATGCCTACCAATTTGGTGGAATTGTTTTCGTAGCTGGTGATTATCGAGTCAATTTTTTGTGCGAGATCCTTGGTCAGAACCTCGAAATTTGTAGTATTTGGACTACTCATCAACATCGCTCCTTCCGATTAGTTTTTCCCATAGTTCAACTTAAAAATAGGAATATCGTACTCATTTCTATATTATAGATTCAATATTTAAAGTCAATAGACAAAGCATCTGTAAAACAAGTATTTTTGAAAACGTTTACACAATATCGAAACAAATGAACTGCATTGAAAAAGCGCTTAAAAACGTTGAAATTCAAATAGTTATAGCGATTTATGCACGGTAAACACAAGGAGACTGCTAACGATAATAATTTAACAAAATATAGGAGGTATTGATAAAATATTCTGAAAACAGGCTACTTTTTAAGATAAAAATCGATTTTTTCCGCAAATGTTTTGTAATCGGGAAAATCTGAGTCAAAATCAAAAAGAGAAAGAAGATCAGTCTGCGCGAAGGTCTGCCCGAGCAGCTTTGGATGCTTTTGCAGATAGGTTTGCAGATGGGTGAAAGCATTATGGGATATATGAAGCAGCACAAGATAGCTGAGCAGCTGTTCCGGAGACGAGGCTGAAGGCAGCTCGGGCTTCGGGATCTGTTCGATATACGATGCCAGGATCAGGCTGGCTTCCAATTTGTCATATTCACCAAGCTCAATGCTGTCAGCGTTGTTTTCCATTTCGGATCGCGCTTTTGCCCGGTATTCGGACGGTGTCATGCGGTACCATTTGCGGAATTGGACATTCAGGTGCTTGCGGTTGGAAAATCCGCACTCTGTCGCTATGTCGTCGATCGTCATCTTGGTAGTGCCGAGAAGCTTTTCCGCTTCCTCGCAGCGCGCCATGGATAGGAGCTCGCAGAAGCTTAGGCCGCAGCCTTCCTTGATCAGGCGCGACAGGTAGAAGGTGCTGAGGAATTCCGTTTCGGCGATATGCCGCAAATGGAGCTTCTCCTTGCTGTGGTCATAGATATGATCGATGATCCTGTAGACTCTCGACGCATGCGGGTCGTCCGGCGCGATGCCCTTGCGCAGCATGATTTCGAGGTTGTTGTTCTTGTCCTTGCTGTAGATGTAGAACTGGAACTTTTCGATCAGGTAAGCAAGCAGTGATCGTGTATATTCCTCCATCAGGGAATCCCGCGGTGTAAGGCTGTCGTATTCCTTGAGGATCCTGGCCAGCAGATAGCGGATATAGGCCAGCTCCTTTTCGAGGTGCTGCCTGTTTATATAGGAGTCACAGATGAAAAAGGTCGTGGTCAGCTTGCGGAAATAGGCTTTGTAATGCTCAAGATCTATGTGGACCGTCAGGATCGTGTTGCCTCCTTCGACAGCGCTGATCCTGTGCGGGTCCCGGGCATTGAAAATGTAGACATCGCCGGCGGACAGGCGGTGTGACATGCAGGAGTCGGATATATCGACGGATCCGTCCAGGACGCAGATGATCTCCATGACATTTTCGTGCATATGCGAAGGATAATAGACGATATTGGAGATCGAGGCGCGGATGCCTGAGATCTGGCTGAAGCATACGATTTCCCTGAACATTTTTTCCTCCCGGTGCCGGCGAAACGACTCTAATGATAATTACGTATTATATATTATCATAAATTTAGGCCCATTGTATAGCAAAATCATACCCGCAAACGGCAATGGGTTTTGATAATATATCATTATAAATACCGGTAAGCGGGTTTGCTTTGAATATGGAAGGGGACTTGAACATGGATCGATCAAACAACAGGGATATCATGGAAAAAATGAGGATTGCCGTGCTGGAAGGCGAAGAGGCGGAGGCGGAGCGGCTGGCCCGGCTCGCTGTTGAGACCGGAATGGATCTGGCCGAAGCCATGGACGAGGGGTTTTTGCTCGGTATAAGGCAGGCCGGTGAACTGTATGAAGCCGGTGATTACTATCTTCCGGAGCTTGTGTGCTCAGCGGATGCCATGAAGTCAGCGCTGGCGGTCCTGGATCCGGAATTGAAAAAGACGGCCGGAGGGGCTGAACCGAAAGGCAGGATCATCATGGCGACGGTGCAGGGCGACATCCACGATATCGGAAAAACGATTGTGGGGGCGATGCTGACCGCTGCCGGTTACGAAGTACACGACCTTGGAGCGGACGTCGCCAACGAAAGCCTTGTGGACGCGGTTCGATCGCTTTCGCCCGATGTGCTTGGCATGTCGGCGCTTTTGACCTCGACTATGGAAGAACAGAAAAATGTGATCGATCTGCTGGAGAAGGAAAAACTGAGACCGGGACTGAAAATCATTGTAGGCGGAGCGCCGGCCAGCCACGAGTGGGCGAGAAGGATCAGCGCGGACGGATATTCGGACAATGCACTTAATGCGGTCAGGCTTGTGCGGGAATTGATGGGTCAGGAGAGACGGATATGAGAATGAACGGGAAATTTTTGAGCAGCGAAGAGAAAGTGATCATACATAACGACAGCATCAGAATATTGTCGGAAGTCGGAGTCCGGTTTCCAAGCGAAAAGATTCTTGCAATGCTTGAAAGCGGAGGTGCCCGGATCGACTGGGACAGGAAGGTCGCATTCATATCGGGCCGAATGGTCAGGGATGCCCTTGTGTCCGCGCCGAAAAGCTTCGTGCTTGGTGCGAGGTCTCCGCAATTCGACCTGAAGCTGCCGTCGCCTGTCACGGTTTACAATCTGGACGGAACAGGCGTCAATACGCTGGATTTCAGAACAGGGGCGCGAAGGCCCGCCGTGCTGGCGGACGTGGCGGAGGCTGCGAGAGTCTTTGAGGCGGCGGATCTGGGAATGGTTCACTGGTCGCCTGTTTCTCCGCAGGATGTGCCCAAGGCCGCAGCCGGCGTCATGATGACGGGAACGTCTTTCTTAAACACCGGCAAGCACGTCCAGGATGAAGTGCAGACATCGGAGGAGGTGCCGTATATCATGGAGATGGCCAAGGCCATATTGGGGGATATGGAGGCCGTCAAAAGCAGAAAGATCTATTCGGCGACTTATTGTACCGTGGCGCCGCTTTGCCATGATGCCGACATGCTCGAAGCCACGATCGACCTGACTGTCTTTGGCGCCCCGGTGCTCATCTATCCGATGCCGGCCTGCGGCACGACGGGCCCGGCGTCATTGTATTCGAATATCGCAATGGCCAATGCGGAAGCGCTGTCGACTGTCGTGGCGCTGCAGCTGGCGCGGCCGGGAACACCGCTGATTTATGGCGCCGCTCTCGGTGTTGTCAACGTCCGCAGCGGACTTTTTCTTGAAGGGACTCCGGAGACGATGCTCCAGATCGGCGCCATGGGTGAAATGGCGAGGTATTACAGCCTGCCAAACACCTCGGCCGGCTGTTTGAGCGATGCGAAAACGCCGGGCATGCAGTCGGTGCTCGAAAAGGCGCTGACGACGCTTCCGCTGGTATTGTCGGGGACAGATGTCATCCAGGGGGTCGGGCTCATCGACAGCAGCATGACGCTGTATCTGCCGCATATTTTGATCGACAACGAAATCGGCCGCCTTTGCGCCAGGATCAAGGAAGGCATCGAGGTCGGCCCTGAAAAGGATTACATGGAAGACATTGAATCAGTCGGGCACGGAGGGCATTTCCTGAAGCAAAAAAACACCCGCCGCGCATTCAGGAGCAGCGAGTTTTATTTATCCGAGCTATGTGACAGGAATTCCTATGACGAATGGGAGCGGTTGGGAAGGCCGGATCTTTCCGACAATGCCATCAAGAATGTCGGGAGCATCCTCGCATCCGATAAAAAGTACCCGCTCCCGTCAGATACGGAAAAGATAATCAGGGAAATCATGGAGGAGGCTGGTCGAAAACTGGCTCGGAAATAATTCAGTCCGTATAGACTGACACTTTGTTTTTGCCGGTGTTCTTCGCTACATACATCGCTTTGTCAGCCCGCGACGTCACAAGATCGATGGCATAGTCGCTGTTCCATTGGGCAATGCCGATGCTGACGGTGACCGGGACCTTCGTGCCGTCTTCCGTTGTAAGCGACAGGGAGGCAACGCTTTCGCGTATTTTTTCTCCGATGGCTTCAATGTTATTATCGGAAACGCCGGGCATGAGGATGACGAATTCGTCTCCGCCATATCGGGCGCACTTGTCGATGGATCTTGTATGCTCCATAAATACAGCGGCGACGCTTTTCAGCGCCTTGTCGCCGAAGGGGTGGCCATACCGGTCATTGATTTCCTTGAAGTTGTCGATATCGATCATGATGACGGAAAAGGATTCGGCGAATTTCTTCGCGTATCTGCCCATCCAGGACATATAGCCTTCAAAGAACCGTTTGCTGTAGAGCCCTGTCAGATAGTCGGTCTCGATCTTGTCGGCAGTGATGCCCAGCATCCTGTAAATAACGAATCCGAGGATCGCCAATAATATAAGAAAATTAATGATGATGATCATCTTGATGTTCGTAAAGATCGAAAGGACTTTGTCAGCCGATATGTCCGTGCCGACCAGGCTGATGACCACGCCGGTGGCAGGATCGATCAGCGGCGCATAGCCCGAGATCAGCTCGCCCCAGCCTGCGTAATTCATGAGCGTGCTGTAATTCGGCTTCTTTTCGATATAGGCCCTGATTTTATAATCGTCGATGACGTCCGTGGAGCCGAGCGGCGAAAAGTTGTCGCTGTCCGGATCCTCGCCGTCGAGGATATACATGGTCTCTTCGTCTGAGATCCGTTTTTCTGTATAGATGTATGTGACGTTCGTCGCCAGTCTCAGCTCCCGGAATATGGACAGCATTTCCCTATAGTATGATTCGTCGTAATTGCCCGGCTCATAGGATTCGGCAGTTGCAAGCTTTTTGTATGAATCCAGGTCCTGCTCGATGATCTTGGCGACACTGACGGACACGGCCATCGCGTTTTTTCCGAGCTCCTCCTCGATGAGGGATTTCATGTTGTTATAGATGGAATAAGCCGGGACTGCAAGAGCAGCCGTCAAAACGAGCATGACGACCGTGAAGAGAAGCAATCTGGATTGTGATATGTGTTTCATATGCAACTCCATGTAAAACTAAAGGATAGGCGTAAAATTTAATATTGTATGAATAATATCATTGACCGGTTTGACTTGCAATCCTATTTTGGTGTAAATTCCCGACGTCGTCTGAAAATACTGAAAAAAAGTGGCGCTGCTGTTTGGCGGTGATCAATTTGCTGCCCTTGCCCCGGGTGGACGATGATAGTATAATAATGGAAAAGATATGAGCACAATAATGTGCAGAAGGAGCTGCGGGCTTAAAATGAAAAAGAAAGTCTACATTATTTATACAGGCGGGACGATCGGAATGGTCAGGACCGAGAATGGCTACGCCCCGGAGAAGGGCTCCATGCAGAAGCAGCTTTCGGAGATCCCGGAGCTTCGGTCGGGCATCATGCCGGATTATACATTCAAGGAATATGACCCGCTGCTGGATTCAGCCAACATTTCATATGAGGAATGGATCAAGCTGGCCAGGGATATCGAGGTCAATTATGAAAAGTACGACGGCTTTGTAATTCTCCACGGGACCGACACGATGGCCTATACGGCGTCCGCGCTTTCCTTCATGCTTGAAGGGCTCAACAAGCCTGTCATTCTGACCGGATCCCAGATCCCCTTCTGCGAGATCAGGAACGATGCCAGGGACAATCTCATAACCGCCGTTATGATCGCCGGCCATTATTATATACCCGAGGTCTGCCTTTATTTCGGAAATAAACTGCTGCGCGGAAACAGGTCTACCAAGGTCAGCGCCTTTGCCCTGGACGCTTTCGAATCACCGAATTATCCTCCGATCGGTTCGGCCGGAGTCGATATCGTTGTCAATGAGAGCAGGTACACAGGACAAAAGCGGGACGAACTCAGATTATTTGAATTCAGTGATCAGCAAATAGCGATCCTGAAAATTTTCCCGGGCATCCAGCCCGAGATATTTGAAAACATCATCACGCCCAACCTTAAGGGACTTGTCGTCGAAGCGTTCGGCGCCGGCAACATTCCAGAAGCCGGCGGGAGACTGCCGGCAGTCCTGAAAAAAGCAGCCGATAACGGCACGGTGATTGTGGTTTGCACACAGTGCCTTCGCGGCAGTGCCGAGATAGGAGAATATGAAGCCAGCAAAGGGCTTGCGGACGCCGGGGCTGTCAGCGGATTTGACATGACGGCGGAAGCGGCGGTCACCAAATTGTATTATCTTCTCAGTAAAGGCTACGGGCATGAAGAAATCAAGAAACTCATGCAGACCAATCTGAGAGGCGAAATGGCAAGGGGAGCCGTTTATCAATGCGAATGACGCGAAGGCGCGTAAAATCAAATTAGACAAGGGGACGACGACATGACTGAATACTTATCGGAGCTGGCACAGGGCCTGAAGCCGTATGTGCCGGGAGAACAGCCTTCCGACAGGCAGTATATCAAACTGAATACAAATGAGAACCCATATGGCCCTTCCCATCAGGTGAAGCTGGCCATTGAGGAAGAGATCGGCAGCCTGCGGCTTTATCCGGATCCGGACTGCGTCGCTCTGCGTGACCGCGTTGCCGCATATTACGGCGTCTCCCGTGAAAATGTCTTTGTTGGCAACGGCTCCGACGAGGTGCTGGCGTTTGCTTTTCCGGCATTTTTCACAAGCGGGACAGTCCTGTTTCCTAATATCACGTACAGTTTCTATCCGGTCTATTCGGATCTTTTTAAAACCAAATATATGGAAATTCCTCTAAAGGAAGATTTTTCAATAGATCCTGCAGATTACTGCGGCTTTGGAACGGCTGGCGAAATGCCGGATGATCAGGCCGATGGAATGCATGAGGGCCGCATAAGAGGTATCCTGATCCCGAATCCAAACGCGCCCACCGGAAAATGCCTTGCACCGGAGGCAGTCGAGCAGATCGTGAAAGCCAACCGGGATAAAGTGGTCCTCATCGATGAGGCCTATATCGATTTTGGAGGTGTGTCCGCCGTCGGTCTGACGGAACGGTATGAAAATCTCCTGGTCGTCATGACCCTGTCCAAATCACGCGCATTGGCCGGGCTGCGGGTCGGATTCGCAATCGGCGGTAAAAAATTGATCGACGGACTCAACGCCGTCAAGAATTCCTTCAATTCATACACCGTGGACCGGCTTGCTTTGGCAGGCGCCGCCGCGGCCATCGAGGACGGGCGTTACTTCATGCAAACGCGGGATATGATCATTGCGACGCGGGAGCGCGTGGCGGCGGCTCTTTGCGATATCGGCTTCAAGGTTGTTCCGTCTCAGGCGAATTTTGTATTTATCAGCCATCCGACAGTCAGGGCGCAGGCTATATTCGAAGAATTGCGCGGCATGGGCATTCTCGTGCGCTACTTCAACAAACCGCTGATAGACAATTATTTGAGAGTGACGATCGGAACGGATGAGGAAATGGATCGGTTTTTAAGCGCCGTCCGGGAGATCGCGGCCTTGCGATAGCAGAGCCGCAGGCGTTCACCGTATACAGGGGCCGATTCCATCAAATAAAGGATTAAGGACGGGATCCATGTTTGACATCAAAGAAAATCTGAAAAAGGTGCCTGACAAGCCGGGCGTATATATTTATAAAGACCGCTTCGGACAAGTTATTTATGTCGGGAAGGCCATTTCCCTGAAAAACCGGATGAGGCAATATTTCAGATCGGCGTCGGGCCAAGAGCCAAAAGTGCAGGCACTTGTTTCAAATATCGATGAGTTTGAATATATCATTACAGATTCGGAAATGGAAGCCCTGATCCTTGAAAACAACCTGATCAAGAAATATATGCCGAAATACAATGTCCTGCTGCGCGACGACAAAACCTTTCCCTATATCAAGATCACGCTGAATGAAACTTATCCGAGGATCATCAAGACCCGCAGGGTCCTTCGCGACGGCTGCCGTTATTTTGGCCCATACACTGACGCCGGAGCGGTCAATCGCATCATCGATCTGCTGAATCAAGTCTACCCGCTTAAAAAATGCTCGGCGCAGCGTTTTCCGCCGGGCTTCAGGCCATGCCTGAATTATCATATCGGCCGTTGCGTCGGCATATGCACCGGGGAATTCGATGCCGATCGATACAGCAGGATGATTGGTGAAGCATCCGATTTTCTGCAGGGCAGGAGCAAGCGCATTCTGGCCCATCTTGAGGAATGCATGGCGACGGAGGCGGAAAAGCTCAATTTTGAAAGGGCGGCCGAATACAGGGATATGATCGGCGCTGTGAACGCTATCGGCGAAACGCAGAAGGTGGTACTGAGTTCGGAATCGGATATCGACGCCGTCCTGACGACCCGGCTGACGGGCGAGCGCCCGGAAGGGCCGGATGCGGAAGCGGCAAGCGAAGAAACAGCTCATGGGATCATTTTTTTCGTCCGGCGCGGAAAACTCAGCGGGCGCGAAAATTATCAGATGCAGTCGGCCGGTGAGGCAAACGCCGAGATCACCGGAGCCTTTATAAAGCAATACTATTCCGAATTGGTCTTTGTGCCGAAGGAGATCCTCGTCGAAGAGGAGCTTCCGGACAGGGAGCTGCTGGAGGAGTGGCTTTCGGGTCTTCGGGGGAGCGCTGTCAGGCTGATCGTTCCGAAGAGAGGCGAAAAGAAAGCGCTGCTGGACATGGCGCGGAAAAACGTCGTGGAAATGGCAAAGTCTCTTGACGCACGCGCACGAAACCAGAAGGACAAGACCGATGCGATCACGGATGCTTTGACATCGCTGGTCTGGTCAGGCGAAGAACAGGCGGAGCCTGTCAGGCGCATAGAAGCCTATGACATTTCCAATACGGGCGGAGCGGATTCGGTCGGCGTGATGGTTGTTTTCGAGGATGGACGGCCAAAACGCAAGGATTATCGGCGCTTCAGGATCAAGACCGTCGAAGGCCCCAATGACTACGGCAGTCTGCAGGAAGTCATTTACAGGAGGTTTATGCGGGGCCTCGCGGGGGATCCCGGCTTTGCGGACATGCCGCATCTGCTGCTGATCGATGGCGGTGAGAACCAGGTGTCGGTCGTCAGGCAGGTCCTGTCGGCCCTTGGCCTTGAAATCCCTGTCGCGGGCATGGTCAAGGACGACAGGCATCGCACGAGAGGACTTGTATATAATGGTGAGCTGGCTCTGAGGGAGCATCCGGTCCTGTATAAGTATATAGGCACCGTTCAGGAGGAGGTGCATCGCTTCGCCGTCGGCTACCATAGGGATCTGCGAATGAAAACCGTCAGCCGTTCGAAGCTTGACGAGATACCAGGCATCGGCGAAAAACGCCGAAACGCTCTGTTGAGCCATTTCGGAAGCATGGAGAAAATCATGGCGGCAACAGTCGAGGAGCTGGCCGCAGTGCCTGGCATGAATAAAAGGGCAGCTGAAAAAATAAAAACATTTGAAAACCTTGAAATAAAGTGATATAGTAATTTTATTCAGGGTCAGCAAGGAGGATTATGATAAATGGATAATGAAAAATGCAAGCCGGAAAGCTGTGGAGCAGGTTGTTGCTGCGGTGGGACGGAAGATGACGATGCTGAGATCATCACGCTTGAATTTGACGACGGCGAATCGATAGAATGCGAGGTCATGGGTGTTTTCGAGTTCGAAGGCAAGGAGTATATCGCTCTTATCCCGGCAGATGGTTCGGATGACGTATTCATCTACGGGTATAAAGAGGTCAATGATGAAGAATTTGAATTGATAGATATCGAAGATGACGCGGAGTTTGAGAGAGTAGTCGAAGAATTTGAGAAAATGACTGTAGAAGAGGAATAAAACAAAAAAAACCCGTAAGGGTTTTTTTTATTAGAACGCATAAAAAGCGTATGGATGGAAGTCAGGAAAGGAACGGCCGGATGGGAAAGAGACTGTATAAATCATCAAATGACAAGGTGCTTGCGGGCGTTTGCGGCGGCATCGGCGAATATTTTGACGTGGACCCGGTCCTGATCAGGATCCTTTGGGTCGTCTCTGCGTTTTTTGGAGGCGTAGGCGTTTTAGCCTATATTATCGCGGCGATCATCATGCCGGCGAAGGAGGATTTTGACCGGCAGGAAACATACGGCTCGACCTACAGGCGCACCAACACGTCCGGCACGGCCGGGACGTCCGGCTTCTCCGGTCCGAATGAAAGCACAAGAACAAACGGCGGCGGGGATGGCGGAGCAAAAAGGCATACGGCCGCCGGCAGGGACAATAATGTGCTGATCGGCGCGGTGCTGATCGGGCTTGGAGCGTTCTTCATGCTGCGCGAGTTCATGCCCTGGGTCAGCGGAGGCATTCTGGCGGCCGCCCTGTTCATATCGATGGGCATCTTCATCCTGGTCCGCGGGACAGGCGGAACGAAATGAAAAAAAGCGGCAGGATCGCCGGACTCCTGCTGGTGCTGGCCGGGTCGGCATTTTTGATCGTGGAGTTCGGATTATTCGACGAGTTTGGTTTTTCCGGAGACTTGCCGGTACCGTCACGATTGTCGGCGGCAGGACTGTCGGCGACAGGACTGCTGCAGGCGCTCGCCGGCGCGGCGCTGAGCCTGTGGCCTCTTTTGCTCGTCGCCGCCGGTGCAGCGATCCTTTTTAGAAACGGAACCGTCAGCAAGGTCATATGGATCCTCGTCTTTTCGGCAGTCTGCATTTACGCTGTGCTTGGATCGGTGTTTCACTCATCCGGGAGCATGATTCTGGAGCGGTTTGGCCTGACGGAATTCGCCATTCCCTGGACCGGTGGCTCGGACGGTGAAAGTGATGGCGATACCGGCTTTGTAAACATCAAAGAGATCGAGTATACGCCCGAGCTTGATGAAGGTGAAGCGGTCATATCCCTGGGAGCCTGCAACCTGCTGCTGAAGAATACCGAAGACAAGGCGGCGGTCATTCGGAGCACGATCGAGGGGGTGCGATCGGACTGGACGTCCGGGGGGGGCGTACTGAACCTGAATATCGGGGAAAAGGATGTCATCGGCAGTATCGGCAGCGGTAAGCGCGTCACTCAAATACTGCTGGGGGAACGGCTCGACTGGAGACTTTTCATAGTGACCGGAGCCTCCGGCACAAAACTCGATCTTCGGGAGCTTCGGGTCGGATGGCTTGAGGTCGAAGCGGGCGCCGGCGCAGTTGAAGCGCATTTCGGAGATGGTCCCGATGTTACAAAGGTTCGGATCTCGGGAGGTGCTGCGGATATCCGCATATATATCCCGATGGGATCCGGTGTCAGGATCGAAAAGGTCAGCGGCCTATCAGGAAGCAATTTCGAAGCGGCCGGCCTGACGGAAATAGAAACCGGCGTTTATGAAAGCACCGGATACGCGGATTCCGCCAATACGATCGATATAGAGCTTTCAACGGGGATCTCCAACATCAGGCTCATTCGGGAATAAATGGGAATGGGCGGCAGCGGACGGTATGGCGGACGATGAAAACGAGGCGCCGTATATTTGGAATGCGGCAGGCCGGGATCAGGGTATTTATAATGATTCAATATGATAAACAATGAGGTTAAGAAGGCAGGTAGGAGAAAAATGATCTGGAGCAGGGAAGAAACATTTGAACGAGAGCAAATCAGGGCGCTGCAGCTGGAAAGGCTGCAGAAGACAGTAGGCAGGGCCTATGGAAATGTCCCGCACTACAGGAAAAAACTTCAGGAAGCAGGCATCGAGCCCGGAGACATCAAATGTCTCGAGGACGTCAGGAAGCTTCCGTTCACCGTAAAAAATGACATGAGGGACAATTATCCGTTCGGCTTGTTTGCGGTCCCGCAGAGGGAAATCGTCCGCTATCACGCATCCTCGGGAACGACCGGAAAACCGACTGTCGTCGGATATACAAGGAACGACATGGAAAACTGGGCCGAGCTCATCGCAAGGATCGTCACCATGGCAGGCGTGACTGCCGACGATGTGGCGCAGGTATCCTTCGGATATGGACTTTTTACAGGAGCTTTCGGGCTTCATCAAGGGCTTGAGAAAGTCGGCGCAGCTGTCATTCCGACCTCGGCAGGCAATACGGAAAAGCAGATCATGATCATGCAGGATTTCGGCACGACCGCCCTGATCGGGACGCCTTCATACGGTTTGCATATGGCGGAAGTAGCCAGGAACATGGGCATCGAGCCAAGCAGGGACTTGAAACTGCGGTATGGCCTATTTGGCGGAGAAGGCTCGACTGAAGCCATGCGCCGCGAGCTGAACGATGCATGGGGCATCTTCGCCACCGAGAATTACGGCATGAGCGAGCTTGTGGGACCCGGTGTATCAGGCGAATGCAGCTGTCTGTGCGGCATGCATATATCAGAGGACCATTTCCTTCCGGAAATCGTCGATCCCGATACGGGAGAAACGCTTGGAGAGGGTGAATGCGGCGAACTGATCATCACGCCGATCACCAAGGAAGCGCTGCCGCTGCTGAGATACAGGACAAAGGACATCACATCGCTGCATTATGAAAAATGCGACTGCGGCAGAACGACAGTCAGAATGGCAAAGATACAGGGACGCACTGACGACATGCTCATATTGGGCGGCGTCAATGTATTTCCGTCGCAAATCGAGGAGGTGCTTTTCAATATCGACGGCATCGGACCCCATTACCAGATCAAGGTCTTCAAGAAAGGTTATCTGGACAAGATCGAGATCGACGTGGAGCTGATCGACGAGAATCTGCTTGATTCCTTTGCACTGCTGGAAAATCTGAATCAGAACATCAGGACGAGGCTCAGGACGGTGCTTGGCATCGACGCCAAGGTAAACCTGCACGAGCCAAGAACGCTGGCCAGATTCGAGGGCAAAGCGAAGCGAGTGATCGACCTGAGGGAGGGAAAGTAAAATGCAGATCAAACAATTATCCATTTTTATCGAGAATAAAAAAGGAACGCTGGCCGGACTGACTGGGACACTTATGAAAAACAGCCTGGACATCAGGGCCATAGCCGTATTCGATACCAATGAATTTGGTATCGTCAGGCTGGTCGTCGATGATCCGGAAAAAGCGCTGGATGTTCTGAAAAAGGACGGCTTTATCGCCAAGGTCAGCAAGGTGATTGCCGTCGAGCCTGAAGACAAGCCGGGCAGCTTGAATGAAATTTTCAGGATCCTCGGCGAAAACGACATCAATATAGAATATATTTATTCTTTCGTGATGAGAAAACGTGAGATGCCTTTTATCGTATTCAAGGTGGATGACCAGGAAAAGGCGGTCTCCGTATTGGTAGACGGCGGAATCAATGTCGTGAACAAGGAAGAGGTCTATGGGAAATAAAATAGGCCGACGGAAGGGTTGACAATGCTTTTGGCGGATGATAATATTTTATAAATGAATAAACAATTTTCCGAGTTGAAATGTCTAAGGCTTCGGCTATGGCATTCAGCCGATGGGTCAGCGGAGAAATCCGATGGCCTCCCTTTTGGAAAGGAAAATGCCGCGATGATTCGTATGGTTCTTTTCCGTAAGGGAAAGGATCATTTTTTTGTCCGCAGTTTGGCGGTCCAAATCGGGAAAGTTTGTCTCCACCTGCTTTCTCAGAGACTGGGCCGTCTTTTTTAATAAATCAAGTGCATTTAATTATGCAGAATATTAAATATATCAAGGCAGCGTCAATATCGGCGGGCTGGGATAATAGTAATCATTAGAAGCATGAATGGGGAATCATATGAAGCTTTTGAATGTCGACACCGTTGAGCAAGTCAGGGAAAAACTGGCATCACATTTTGGAAACCAAGGCCGTAAGGCTGAATTTGCCGGGATCGGCGAAGCCGTAGGGCGCTATGCCGCCGATGATATAGCCGCCGATGCGGACATGCCCGGATTCAGGAGGTCTGTTGTTGACGGCTACGCTGTCCGGGCGAAGGAAACATACGGCGTCAGCGACAGCATTCCGGTTTTTCTGCGTATTGCGGGATCGGTTGAAATGGGGAAAATCCATTGTGACACGCTGCGCAGCGGCGAAGCGGTGTATGTGCCGACAGGCGGTATGATCCCGGAAGGCGCCGACGCAGTCGTGATGATCGAATACATCGACTGTCTTGATGAAGGGACCATCGCCATATATAAACCCGCGGCTCCGGGCAGCGGAATCATGAATGTCGGAGATGATTACCGTCAAGGGGACATTCTTTTCAGGAAAGGCCACCGCATGAGTGTCAAGGATATCGGCATGCTTGCGGCGTGCGGCTTGAGCCGTATTCCCGTATACGCAAAGCCGGTGCTGTCTATCATTTCGACCGGGGATGAGATCGTTGAAATCGGAGCTTCGCCGCTGCCCGGCCAGATACGGGACATCAATGGGCATGCGGTCCGCGCGTTTGCGGAGGCTGCCGGGGCGGCGGTGTCGGAAATCAGGATATTCCATGATGATTTCGACGTCTGCAGGTCATATGTAGCGGACGAAATAAAAAAGAGCGATCTCGTCCTGATTTCAGGAGGAAGCTCGGCGGGGAACAAGGATATGACGGCGGATATCATAGATTCGCTGGGGGAACCCGGCGTTTTCACCCACGGAATCGCTATAAAGCCCGGCAAACCCACAATCATCGGCGATGCCGGAGGCAAGCCGGTATTTGGACTGCCAGGACATCCAATGTCGGCAATAATCGTATTCAAGGCGGTTGTCGAGCCTTTCATCAAAAACCGTTTCTTCGGAAACGATGAAGAGGCTTTGGGTGTGCCCGCATGGATCACCGAAAACATCCATGCAGGAGAAGGACGGGAGACCTATCAGCTGGTAACACTTGAAAAAACCGGGAAAGGCTGGCAGGCAGAGCCGATCCGGGCCAAATCGGGGGCCATTTCGCAGTTGATGAAGGCGGACGGCTATATCCGGATCGGCGCATTGACAGAGGGCGTCAGTGCCGGCATGGAAGTAGAGGTTACATTGCTTTAATGCCGCGATATGCTTGGATTGCGGCGAAAAAATATTTATGAAGGCGAGATGCATGATGGACAGGAATATTTATTTGTCTAACACCGACCTTGAGGAAGCGGTCGGGATCTATCTGGAAAAAATGGCCAGATCATCACCGGATATAGGCGTTGAGGAGATCGATACTTGCGACGCCGCGGGCCGTGTGACGGCAAGGCCTATTTTTGCGTCGATTTCATCTCCCAATCACAACGCGGCGGCCATGGACGGCATCATGGTGATATCGGCAGCCACCTATATGGCGACGGAGGCCGCTCCGGTCATCCTGAGGAAGGGAACTGATTTTGCCTATATCAATACCGGCCACATGATCCTTGAGCCGTACGACGCGGTGATCATGATCGAGGATATCGTCGACCTGCCGGACGGGAGCGTACGGATACAGGCGCCGGCTTCGCCCTGGCAGCATATTCGTCCGATTGGCGAGGATATCATAGCGGGAGAGATGATTCTGCCTGAAAACCATCTGGTCCGCCCGATGGATATCGGCGCGGTGCTCAGCGGAGGAAGGCCCAAGATCCATGTATATGAAAAAATAAGAGTCGGCATAATACCTACAGGCAACGAAATCACCGACCATTATGGAAGTCTGGATAAGGGCAAGATTTTCGATACCAATTCATGGACTTTTAAAGCAATCGTCGAGCAGATGGGTGGAATGGCCGTGAGGACAAGCCCGGTGCCGGATGACCATGGCATGCTGAAGACTGCTATTCTGGATATGGTGCGCGACTGCCATGTCGTCGTCATCAACGCCGGTTCTTCGGCAGGGAGCAAAGACTATACGGCAGGACTGATCCGGGATCTGGGGGAGCTTGTGCTGCATGGCGTCGCGATCAAGCCCGGAAAACCGACGGTCCTTGGATTCATAGCCGGGAAGCCGGTCGTAGGTGTGCCCGGGTACCCTGGCTCCGCCTATCTTGTTTTTGAGGAGATCGTAGGCCCGGTGATCAGGCAGCTGCAGCACATCAAGGCGGAAAAGGCGCCCATGGCCGAAGCGGTCGTATCGAGACGGATCGTTTCCTCGCTCAAGTATAGGGAATATGTCCGCGTCACACTCGGCCGGGTCGATGGAAAGCTGATTGCAACACCGCTGGCGCGGGGCGCCGGCATCACGATGTCGCTGGTCAGGGCCGACGGGCTCATCGTCATTCCGATGAACAGCGAAGGCTTCGAAGCGGGAGGGATCGTTCCTGTGGAACTCGAGACGGACATTGAAACCATAGACAACACGCTGGTATCCATCGGAAGCCATGATATCATCATGGATGTCCTGGCCAACCTGATGGCGAAAAACGCCGGCGCAGCGATCGGCAGACCGATGCGGCTCTCCTCCGCGCATGTCGGAAGCATGGGCGGAATCATGGCGCTGAAAAGAGGAGAAGCCCATATTGCGCCGATCCATTTGCTGGATGAAGAAACGGGAGAGTACAATGAGTCCTATGTCAAAAAATACCTGGGTGACGATTTTACGCTGATCAAAGGTGTCCGCAGGGAGCAGGGCATCATGACATTGAAGGGCAATCCGAAGGGGATCCATTCCGTCGCTGACTTTGTGCGTTCGGACGTGATCTTTGTCAATAGGCAGAAAGGCTCCGGAACAAGAATACTGACGGACCATCTGCTCAGGATGGAAGGTATTGAAAATAACGGCATAAAAGGATATGATAGAGAAATGACGACGCACATGGCTGTTGCCGCGGCAGTTGAAAGCGGAACGGCGGATGCCGGTGTCGGCGTTTATTCGGCGGCTGCAGCCATGGATCTTGACTTCATATCCATTGGCTTTGAGGCATATGATTTTGCGGTCGCGAAAAAAAATCTGGGGACAGGACTGCTCAATAGTTTTCTGGAAGCGCTTCACAGTCCGGAATTCAGGATAGCGCTGGACGATCTGGGCGGCTATGGCGTTCAGGACAGTAATTGACAAGGTCATCGGGAGGAACAATGAAAGATAATTTTGGCAGAGAGATCAATTATATGAGGATATCGGTCACGGACCGATGCAATTTAAGATGCAAATACTGCATGCCCGCAGACGGGATCAATAATATCGGGCACGAAAGCATCCTCAGCTTTGAGGATATTGAAAGGATCGTCCGCGCTTCTGTGGATCTGGGCATCCATAAATTCCGCATAACCGGCGGTGAGCCGCTTGTCAGAAAAGGGATTGAGGAGCTGATTGGCAAGATTTCCCAAATCGAGGGCGTTGAGGATCTCGCGCTGACGACCAACGGGATCCTGCTCGCGCAATATGCCGAGGCTTTGAAGAAGGCGGGGCTCAAACGCGTCAATATCAGTCTGGATACATTATATATGGAGAAATATGCGGATATCACACGGGGCGGCGATATCTACGCGGTCATGGACGGCATGGACGCCGCGGTCCTCGCGGGGCTGCTGCCGATCAGGCTCAACGTGGTAGTCATGGAAGGCTTCAATGATGACGAGATTTTGAATTTCGCACAACTGACGATCAATGAACCCTTTGATATCAGGTTTATCGAGCTGATGCCTATCGGCCATGCCGATACAGTCGTTGATTATAAATACATGTCAAATCAAGATATAAAAAAAATGATGAGCGGACTGGTCCCGGTTGAAACCGGCGATTCCGTCGCCGAATATTATAAATACCCGGGTGCGGCGGGCAGGATCGGCTTTATCAGCCCGATGAGCGATCACTTTTGCGGGACCTGCAACAAGATCCGGCTGACGGCGGACGGCAAGCTGAAGCCCTGCCTGCATACAAACGAAGAGTATGACCTCAGTGAGGTCCTGAAAAGCGGTGATGATGAAATGCTGAAAAAGGCGATCGCAAACGCTATTCTGCATAAGTCGGACCGTCATCATCTGGGCGATGGCGCGGCACCGATCAATCGCGACATGAATACGATCGGAGGGTGAGCGGAGCATGCAGGAAGAATTGACGCATATCGATCAAAACGGCAGGCCCAGAATGGTGGACGTCGGCGACAAAGCGGACACGAAGCGTGTCGCTGTCGCTGCTGGCAGTATTTATATGGAACCGGCTACGCTGCTGCGGATCAAGGACGGCACGCTCATAAAGGGCGACGTTCTTTCGGTCGCCCAGACCGCCGGCATCATGGCGGCCAAGAATACATCCGCGACGATCCCGATGTGCCACAACATATTCATCACGGGTGTTGAAATGGATTTTTCCATCGACGAGGAGGCTTCGGCGGTCCACATTACCGCCAGCGCAAGCACGATCGGAAAAACGGGCATAGAGATGGAATCGCTCAATGCGGTGGCGGTGGCGGCCCTGACCATATATGACATGTGCAAAGCCATCGACCGCGGGATGATCATAACGGATATCCGGCTCATGAGGAAGGAAGGCGGCAAATCCGGCGTCTTCGAGCGCCAGGAGGTTAAATGAAGCAAAATCGCTTTCGATGCCAGGAGGTTGAATGAAGGTGAAATCGTTTTCGGTCGGCGGCGTCCGCCTGGGTGATCCGATAGAACCGATTTGAAATCTCATCCATGTCATTTCACAAAAGCCTCGCATAAAAAATGAAAGAAATAAAATAGTGGTTGAATAATTATAATGTTATATGTATAATTATTGATACTGAAGAGGTGAGTGAAATGAATAAAGTTGAAGTATTGATCGAAGCGCTGCCATATATAAAGAAATTCGCCGGGAAAACCTTTGTCATTAAGTTTGGCGGCAGCATCATGGAAAACGAAAAGAGCAAGCTTGCGTTCATCGAGGATGTGGCGCTGCTGAAGCTGGTCGGCATCAATGTCGTCATCGTGCATGGCGGCGGCAAAAAAATAACCGAAATGCTGACGAATATGAATATTCCGGTTCAATTCAAGAACGGTCTCAGAGTTACGGACAAAGCGACCGTTGAGATCGTCGAAATGGTCCTTTCGGGAAAAATCAACAAAGAAATCACAGGCGAGCTCTGCAAGCACGGCCTGAACGCCATCGGCATCAGCGGCAGGGACAGCAATCTGCTTAAAGCTCAAAAGGTGTATGCCTATGAGGGAAACAGCAAGGTCGATATCGGATTTGTCGGAGAGATTTGCAAGGTCAACAAAAATCTGGTCAACGATCTGATCAAGGATGGTTATGTTCCGGTCATCTCGCCCGTCGCGGAAGATGAGGAAGGCAATATTTTCAATGTGAACGCGGATTATGTGGCTGAATCCATCAGCTCCGCCATCAATGCGGAAAAACTGATCCTGCTTTCGGATATCAAGGGTTTGTATAAGGACATCAATGATGAGGAAACCTTCATTTCCAATATCAAGGTCAACGACGTGAGGGAACTGATCAGGCAAGGAGCCATAGACGGCGGCATGATCCCGAAGATGGAGTGCTGCATCAAAGCAATAGAAGAGGGCACAAAGGATGTGCACCTGATAGACGGACGAATAAAACACAGCCTGCTGATCGAGGTTTTCACCCATGCCGGCAACGGCACGATGATCCGGTGGTAGCCGGGCCTTCGTAAAAATGTATACTTGACCCGACCTATTGAATGTGGTAAGTTTTCAGATATAATTACTGTATTGGCTTAATGAAAAAATAAATTTAATGAGGGATAAAAAATGGCGCATGTAAAAATCACCGAAACAGTATTGAGAGACGCCCACCAGTCGCTGATCGCCACGAGAATGAAAACGAGTGAAATGTTACCGATCCTTGAGACACTCGATTCCATCGGCTATCACGCGCTTGAAATGTGGGGCGGAGCGACGTTCGACTCCAGTCTCAGGTTCCTGAACGAAGACCCTTGGGAAAGGCTCAGGATCATCAGAAAAAATGTCAAGAAAACGAAGCTGCAAATGCTGCTCAGAGGACAGAACCTTCTGGGATACAAGCATTATGCCGATGATGTTGTCGATGAATTTGTCAACAAATCACTGGCGAACGGCATAGATATCATCAGGATATTCGATGCGCTGAACGACACGAGAAATCTCAGCAAATCCATCGAAGCCACGAAGAAATACGGCGGGCATGCCCAAGGGGCCATATCTTATACATTGAGCCCGGTGCATACCAATGAAGTGTTCGTCAATCTTGCCAGGGAGATCGAAGGCATGGGCGCGGATTCCATATGCATCAAGGACATGGCCGGACTTCTGGATCCGTATACCGCGTACGACCTTGTGAAGGATCTCAAAAGCGTGATCAAAGTGCCCATCGAGCTGCATACGCACGCGACAAGCGGACTTGGAAGCATGACATATCTGAAAGCCGCGGAGGCCGGCGTCGACATCATCGATACAGCGATCTCCCCATTTGCGGAGGGAACGTCACAGCCGCCTACGGAGCCGATGGTCGCAGCGTTCAAAGGCACAGAATACGATACGGGACTCGATCTTGTCGATCTCGACAAGGTTACGGAATATTTCAGGCCGCTCAGGGAGAAAGCCATCGAATCAGGTCTTCTGGATCCGAAGGTCATGGGTGTCGACATCAACACGCTCATGTATCAGGTGCCCGGCGGAATGCTTTCGAACCTGGTGTCCCAGCTGAAGGCTCAAAATGCGATGGACAAGTTCGAGGATGTGCTCAGGGAAGTGCCGAAGGTCAGGGAAGATCTTGGCTATCCGCCGCTGGTCACGCCCACCAGCCAGATCGTCGGGACCCAGGCAGTCCTGAACATCGTGACCGGCGAGCGCTATAAGATGGTTCCGAATGAAGTCAAGCAGCTGGTCAAGGGCATGTATGGAAAGACGACGCTGCCGATCAAGGATGATATTATCAAGAAAATCATCGGCGACGAGGAGGTCATCACCTGCAGACCGGCGGATCTGATCGAAAACGAACTTGCAAAGACGAAAAAAGACGTGGCCCAGTATGTCGAGCAGGATGAGGATGTATTGTCCTATGCGATGTATCCGGGACCTGCGGTCGAATTCTTCAAATACCGGAATGCCCAGAGATATAAGATTGATTCCAGTCTTCTCAATGAAGAGGATATGGTGTATCCGGTATAATGAGCTCCGGAAAGAAAGGGTGAGTCATCTATGTTTGATAGAGAAGGACGCAAGGAAGCATGGCGGGACGGCGTGTACCTGACGACGGCAGACAATTCCTTTGAGGCCGATATCCTCGAATCCAAGCTCAATGCGGAGGGCATCCCCGCGATCAGAAGGTATGGCGGCGCAGGAAACGCGATGGAGATCATCATGGGAACAAGCATCACTTCCGCGATCGACTTATATGTACCCGAAGCGACGCTCGAGGACGCCCGCAATATCATCGTTCAGCAGCCATTGGACGATGAAGGCGATTACGGCGATGACGACCCGGAAAAACAGGACAAATAATCAGTCAGTCAAGGGTGGGGATCAGGATCCCCGCCCTTTGTGCATATCGAAGGGAGGTTTGGTCAATGGAAAGATGCTGCGGCATATTGATGGCTGTTTCTTCTTTGCCGTCCCCGCACGGCATCGGAACATTCGGAAAAGCCGCCTACGATTTTATTGATTTTCTCCGCAAGGCCGGACAAAAGTGCTGGCAGGTGCTGCCGCTCGGCCCTGTGGGCTATGGCGACTCCCCTTATCAATCATTTTCGACATTCGCAGGCAATCCATATTATATTGACCTCGAACTGCTGGCGGAGGAAGGCCTCGTGTCGCCTGAAATGCTCGGATCTCTTGATTGGGGCGGCATGGACGGGAAAGTGGATTATGAAAAGATTTATGATAATCGCTTTGCGGTCCTGAAGGCAGCCTGCCTCAGCCGTGGCGACAAGGAGAAGGCCGCGGCCGCGGCGTTCGCGGAAAGGAATCATGAATGGGTCTATGACTATGCGTTATACATGGCTTTGAAGCAGCTTTTTTGCATGAAGTCCTGGACTGAGTGGCCTGATGAGGCGATCAGGCGGCGGGATGGCGATCGGATGGGCTATTACTGGCATAGGCTCAAGGATCAGATCGATTGCTGGATTTATATACAGTATCTTTTTTTCAGGCAATGGGACGAACTGAAACGGTATGCCAATAAATCAGGTATCAGGATCATAGGCGATCTGCCGATCTACGCAGCCATGGACAGCGTGGACGTCTGGAGCCACAAGGACCTGTTCCAGCTTGACGAGGCGTGCGCTCCCGTTTGTGTGGCAGGCTGCCCTCCGGATTATTTTTCGGAATGCGGCCAGCTTTGGGGAAACCCGGTCTATCGCTGGGAACGCCATAAGGAAACCGGCTATGCTTGGTGGCGCGGAAGGCTTTCTGCCAGTCTCAGGATGTTCGACATATTGAGGATCGATCATTTCAGGGGATTTGAAGCCTATTACAAGATTTCCGCCGGTCAGGCGACGGCGAAAAAGGGCATCTGGGAAAAGGGTCCGGGCATAGAGCTGTTCAAGGCGGTTTCCGATGTCATCGGCGAAGGGCATATCATTGCGGAGGATCTAGGACACATGACGGCAGAGGTGAAAAAACTGCTGAAGGACACAGGCTTTCCCGGAATGAAGGTGCTGCAGTTCGCGTTCGAACCCAAGGATAGCAGCGATTATCTTCCGCATAACCATACGGCGAATTGTGTCGTTTATACAGGAACCCACGATAACACCACGGCTGCCGGCTGGTTCAGGGAGGCAAAACCCGGGGAGATCGCTTTTGCGAAGAAATATCTGGCGTTGTCAGAAAATGAGGGCCTCCATTGGGGTCTGATACGCGGGGCCTATGGCAGCGTGGCCAATATGGCGATCGTCCAGATGCAGGATATTCTCGGGCTTGATGAGTCCGCCCGCATGAACACACCGTCCACAATGGGCGGAAACTGGCAATGGCGTCTCGACAGCGGGCTTGTGACAAGTGAGCTGTGTCGGCGGCTCAAAGAGCTGGCAGTCATGTACGGCAGATGAGATCCTGCCGCCGGGAGGCTTGATTTCAGGCCAGTTGTGATTGAACGGAATAAAAAATAATGATATAATTTAAATTGTCCGCCGCTCGAATCGAAGGGCGGCTGATAGCCGCGGCCGTATCGGGCCCGGTACCCGGCAATTGCCGGAGACAGAGACTGAAAGGCAGGTTTTCAACTATGGAAAAAATACGCGTCGGAGTCATGGGCGCTACAGGTTATGCGGGGCAGCAGCTCACAGCGCTGCTCGCGAGGCATCCGGGCGTGGACATTGCATATTTATCGTCCAACACTTATGCCGGCAAGAACTTTGATCAGGTGTATCCGCAGTACAGGAACCTGATCGGCAACAAGCTGATCAGCAAGCATGAAGCCATGGAGCGCATGGATGATGTGGATCTCATATACACGGCGCTACCGAGCGGAGCGGTATTTGAGGTGGCGGAGGCTGCTGTCCGGTCGGATAAGAGGCTTATCGACCTCAGTGCCGATTTCAGGCTCGAGGACAGCGCAGCCTACGAGTTCTGGTACAAGAGGGAGCACGAGGCCTTCGGGCTTATGGACCAGGTGGCCTACGGGCTGCCGGAGCTTGGTCGTGAAAGGATCAAGGAAGCGCGGATCATCGCGAATCCGGGATGCTATTGCACCGCCGGAATATTGGCGGTCGCGCCACTACTCAAGCACGATGATCTGATCGACCCATTTTCGGTCATCATAGACGCCAAGTCGGGCATCACCGGCGCAGGACGAAAGGCAGAGATATCGCTGCTGCTTGCGGAGGCGGGTGATTCGGTCAAGGCCTATAACATCGCTTCTCACCGCCATACGCCGGAGATCGAGCAGGAGCTGTCCAAAGCGTATGGCGATAAATTGAACATCACATTCACGCCACATTTGATGCCTATGAAACGCGGCATCCTGGCAACCTGCTATATCAACACCAGGACATTCTGCTCCGATGACGATATTTACGAAATCTACGGAAGATTTTACAGCAACAGCGATTTTGTAAGGGTCAGAAGAGAACTTGTCGAGACAAGATATGTGAATTACACGAATTTCTGTGATATCAGCATCAAGGTCGACATCAGGGCCAGAAGGATCATCGTGACCTCCGCTCTTGACAATCTTATCAAAGGTGCGGCCGGACAGGCGGTGCAAAACATGAATATCATGTTTGGATTTGATGAAACGGCAGGGCTTTCGGGACAGATGCCGCTGGTGCCTTGATCGGCTGCGGCAGCCGGCAGGAAAGGGAATCCATGTACAGGGATATCAAAAAAAAGCGGCTCATCCTCGAGAACAGGAAGCCATATTCGCGAGAAACCGCTGCGTATATGCAGGAATTGAATATTGTCGACTGGACGTTTTCCTCCCTCCGGCTCGATGGTATGGCGCTCTCCCGCAGGAATGCGGAGCGCATCGTCAGAGGCGAATTTGTTGTCGAGTGCTCCGTCCGGGATCATCTGGCTGTCCGGAGCCATTGCGACGCCATTCGCATGGCTTGCGACATGGCGGATATGAACGCGGAGCTTTCAGAAGGCACGGTCATGAAACTGTATAAAGCATTATATCAGGAAGCAGGGGAAGGCTATCGAAGGCTCAATCCGGTGATCCGTTCATTCGACTATGTTCCCCCGCATTTTAACGAGATCGGCGAGCAAATGGCACTATTGTTCCAATGGCTTGGCATCAGCGAAATAGATGTCGATCCGATAAGGAAAGCCGCTGTTTTACATAACAAGTTCCTGGAAATCTATCCGTTCGAAGCCGGTTCGGAGGCCATGGCGCGAATGGCCATGCAATATGAGCTGATGCGCAACGGTTTTCCGCCGGTACCGCTGCTTATGAGCGAGCAGGAATACAATGAAGCGATCATCAGATATTTAAAGAAGGAACAGAGCGATATGCTGTACGATATGCTGCTGCGAGGCGTGTTCAGCAAATTGGAATTGTTCATGCAGCTGACGGCTGATTGATTATTGTAAGAGCGCCGCCGGATTGATCCGGCGGCGCTCTGTGTTTCTGAATCCTTTAAATGCAAAGCTATAAGTTTGTATATGTGAGATTTGTTCAACAATCTTTAAGTGTCAATGCTGAAATCTCCGGCTATCAGGCGCTTTGCGTTTTCAATCATTTTTGCGACGCTTTCGGATGACGTGGAGCCTTGGGAGCGTTTGGCCTCGATGCAGGCCCGGACGCTGATCCTGTCGTAGATATCGTTCTCGAATTTATCCGAAAAGTCTTTCATCTCCTCCATCGACAGCTCTTCAAGAGCCTTGTCCTTGCCGATGCAATATAGCACCATTTTCCCGATGATCTCATGGCAATCCCTGAAGGGCAGTCCCTTCGACACCAGGTAGTCCGCGGCGTCCGTCGCGTTCATGAAACCGCGTTTGGCCGCCTGCGCCATATTATCGGCTTTTACATGCATCGTATCCAGCATGTCGGTAAAAATGGCGACGGATGACTTGACGGTATCGCCTGCATCGAATACGGGCGGCTTGTCTTCCTGCATATCCTTATTGTAGGCCAGAGGAAGACCCTTCATGATCGTAAGTAGCGTGAACAGGTTGCCGTAGACGCTGCCGGTCTTGCCTCGGATCAGCTCTGCCATGTCCGGGTTTTTCTTTTGCGGCATTATGCTGCTGCCGGTGCTGTAGGCATCGTCGATCTCTATGAAGCCGAATTCGGAGGAGCTCCAGACGATCATCTCCTCGCAGAATCTGCTGAGATGCATCATTGTGATGGAGCAGGCGCTGAGGAATTCAATGGCGAAATCCCTGTCGCTGACCGAATCCATGGCGTTTTCCGAAACGCTTGAAAATCCCAGCTCGCGCGCGAGGAATTCGCGGTCCGTGTCGTAGGTGGTGCCGGCGAGGGCACCGCTTCCAAGCGGCAGATCGTCCGTTCTTTTATAGCAGTCCCGGAATCTGCCCATGTCGCGCCTGAACATCTGAAAATAGGCCATCAGATGGTAGGCCAGCGTGATGGGCTGGGCCCTCTGCAAATGGGTGTAACCCGGCATGACGGTGTCCCGGTTGGATTCCGCGACGCTTACAAGGGAAGACGACAGTTTCCCGAGCAGCGTGACGATATCCATGATCTCATCCATCAAATAAAGGCGAAAATCCACCGCGACCTGGTCGTTGCGGCTTCTTGCGGTATGAAGCCGCTTGCCGGCCGCGCCGATCCGTGCTGTCAGGATGCTCTCGATATTCATATGGATGTCTTCGTTTTCTATGGTGAATTCGATCTTGCCGTCTTCGATATCCGCTAAAATGCCGCAAAGCGCGCTGGTGATCAGCTCGGCTTCCTCTTGAGGGATGATGCCTTGCTTGCTGAGCATTCTGGCATGGGCGATGCTGCCCCTGATATCCTGACGGTAAAGCTTCTGGTCGAATGCTATCGAAGCATTGAACTCATTAGCCGACGAACTCTCCTCCTTTGAGAACCTTCCGCCCCAAAGCTTCATTCGTTTCACTTCCTTCACTGTTTTTCTGCTTGAGTATGGCCCTGATTTTGAGAGGCAGCGCAAACAGGTTGATAAAGCCCTCCGCGTCCTTCTGGTTGTAGACTTCGTCCTTGCTGAAAGTGGCGAACTCTTCGCTATACAGGGAATACGGGGATTTTGACGCGACAGGCAGGCAGTTGCCTTTGTAAAGCTTCATCCTGACGACGCCTGTGACATACTGCTGCGTCGAGTCGACGAATGCGTCGATGGCCTCTCTTAAAGGAGTATACCATAAACCGTCGTAGACAAGCTGAGCATATTTTTGGGCGACGATATTTTTATAAGCCATCGTATCCCTGTCAAGTATGAGCTTTTCAAGAGCGGAGTGGGCTTTGTACAGGATCGTTCCGCCCGGCGTTTCATAGACACCTCTGGATTTCATTCCGACGAGACGGTTTTCAATGATATCGATGGTGCCGACGCCGTTTTCGCCGCCGACCTCGTTCAGAAGCTTCAGCATGAAGATCGGATCGAATCGCTTGTCGTCCAGTGAAACAGGAACGCCTTGCTCAAAGCCGATCTCGACATAGGTCGGCGTGTCCTTCGCTTTTTCCGGAGGAACACTCATGACATGGATATCGTCAAGATGCTCGTTCCATGGATTTTCAAGATTGCCGCCCTCGTGGCTGATGTGCCAGATATTCTGATCGCGGCTGTATATCTTTTCAACGCTCTGGGCGATGGGGATATCGTGGGCGTGGGCGTATTCGATGAGGTCTTCCCTGGAGCTCATGTCCCAGATGCGCCAAGGCGCGAGAATTTTTATGGCGGGATTCAGCGCCTTTATAGTC
>DIEM01000044.1 GCA_002418625.1 Firmicutes bacterium UBA5774 | reverse complement strand
CTCTGATTTATAGATTTCTACTGCGTTTTCATATGCTTGCATGACAACTTCTATCGCTTGCGAATGATATGGTATGTCAGTGAATACAGACTATCGCTTAAATGCGCGTTTTCGAGAGCGATGCTGTCCCCGACGTCGAGGTCGACCGGAGCGAAATTCCAGATGCCGTTGACTTTGCCCTCGGTCAGCTTGTTTGCCACTTCCTGGGCGCTGTCCTTATTGGTGCATATGATTCCGATATCGATATGGTTCGCCTCCAGGAATTCTCCGATCCTCTCATAGTCCATGACTTCGATGTCATTGATACGGAGCCCGATCAGCCTTGGATTGATGTCGAACATGGCGCTGACCTTGAAGCCTTCCTTATAATAGTGCGTATAATTCGCTATAGCCTGTCCCAGATTTCCGGAACCGACGATGATCATCCTGTATTCCTGGTCAAGTCCGAGGATTATGCCGATCTGATTGTATAATTCCCTGATGTTGTAGCCGTATCCCTGCTGCCCGAAGCCTCCGAAATTGTTGAGGTCCTGGCGTATCTGCGAGGCGGTGTAGCCCATCAGGATGCTCAATTCATTTGAGGATATCCGGTCTACATTCTTCTTCAGCAGATCTTCCAGATATCTTCTATATCTAGGCAATCTTTTAATAACCGCACTTGATATTCTATCCTGCTCCTTCATACCCAATTACCTTTTCCTCACATAAACTCAGTTAAAAAATTAACTTATTGTTTATTGTAACACTTATTAATATTGAGTACAATAAAAAAATGATGGCGTTCTGTCGTCGGCAAATGGTAAAATGATACGGAAAGCCTGCCGCTTTTCAGTCAAAACAGTGATTGCAAGGATTTGAACATCATGATCGTATTATCGGCAAACAACTTGACCAAAACTTTCGGCGTGGAGACGATATTGTCCGACGTTTCTTTCATTATAAACAAAGGCGACCGGGTCGGCATCATCGGCGTCAATGGAGCCGGCAAAACCACGCTTCTCAATATCCTGTCCGGGAATATGCCCTGTGATTCCGGTGATTTTTATATGGCTCCCGGCTTTAAGGCCGGCTATCTGCGGCAAAGCGACATGCTGGATTCTGAAAATACGGTCTACGAAGAAATGCTGTGCATTTTTGACAGCCTGATCGTAATGGAGCAGGAGCTTGCGGCGCTGTCGGAAAAAATCGCCTCACTGTCGGACGCCGGTGAAGATGTGGAGAAACTGCTGCATCAGTACGACGATTTGACAGAACTCTACAAAGCCGGGAACGGCTATGGCTATAAAAGCGAGATAGCCGGGATCCTGAACAGCCTGGCTTTTCCGCCCGAGTATTACGACAAGAAGATCTCTATGCTCAGCGGCGGGGAAAGGACGCGTCTCGCACTGGCCGCCCTGCTTCTGAAAAAACCGGAGCTGCTGCTTCTGGACGAGCCGACCAATCACCTGGACATTGACACACTCAAATGGCTGGAGCAGTATCTGAAGAGCTACTCGGGAACGATCGTCATCATATCCCATGACCGGTATTTCCTGGACCAGACCGCCAATCGGATATTCGAGCTCGAGAGCAGGCGCCTTCAATGCTACGAAGGCAATTATACCGCCTTCGCCCAGAAGAAGAAGGACCGGGAAGCCGCGGCGCTGAATAAATATGACAAGCAGCAGAAAGAGATCGCGAGACAGGAGGAAATGATACGCCGCTTCAAGCAGCACGGAACCGAGAAACTCGCCAAGCGCGCCCAGTCAAGGGAAAAGCGGCTGGAGCACATCGAGGTCCTCGACAGGCCCGTATCGCGGCCCGGCAAGATCCGGTTCAGCTTCAAGGAAGGCCCGCAGAGCGGCAGAGATGCTCTTGAAGCCGTCGACATCTCCAAGGTTTTTGGTAAAGGCCCAAACAGCAGGACGCTTTTTGAACATGTTTCTTTTGATATCAAGCGCGGAGAACGAGTCTGTCTGGTCGGGCCCAACGGCATCGGCAAGACGACGCTGCTCAGGATCATCATGTCAGCTGCGCAGGCACAGGCCGGACACATCAAGATCGGCCATAATATCATCTTCGGCTACTATGACCAGAACCAGGAGCTGATCGACTGCAATAACACCGTCCTGAACGAACTGCATTCAGCATATCGGCTATACAGCGAGACCGAGCTGCGAAGCCTGCTTGGCCGGTTCCTCTTTAAGAACGACGACGTCTTCAAGACGGTCGGCTCCCTGAGCGGCGGGGAAAAAGCCCGGCTTTCACTGCTGAAGCTCATGATTTCAGGCGCCAATTTCCTGATCATGGACGAGCCGACCAATCATCTCGACATATCATCCAAGGAGCTTGTCGAAGATGCACTGCTGGATTTCCCGGGCACACTGCTGCTCGTTTCCCATGACCGTTACTTTTTGAACAAAGTCCCCACGCGAATCATGGAGCTGGCGCCCGCAGGCATCACAAGCTATCTCGGGAGCTATGACTATTATATGGAAAAGAAGTTCGAAGAAAACTCACCGAAGTCATACTTGACGGAGATGGGAAGACAGATCGGCGGCGCATCCGGCGCTGATGTGCGGCTTCAAAGCCAATTGAGCGAAAAAGAGCAGCGAATCGAAGAACGCCGGCGGGAAAAGGAGCTGCAGACTGCCATTAAGAAACGTGAAAAAGAGCTGCAGCGTCTTGAAGCGGAAATCGCGCAGCATGAAGACAAAATAGCAGCGATCGAGGCCGAGATGTGCAGAGATACCGTTTTCACCGACCACGAAAAAGTTGCCGCCCTCAATGACGAACTCATTGGAAGAAAATCAAGGCTCAACGATATTTATGCCTCATGGGTGGAGCTTCACGAGCAAAAACCTTCAAAAATGAACATTTCCGGCGACGAATAAATTTTTTAAAAAAAGGCAAATACCTGTTGCAGAAAATAGAAGTCTCACTTATAATATGTTTTGATGTGATAAGCATTAAAAATTACATACATTTCAATTAAAGTTGAAGTATGGGAGGTATAAGATGATATTTGACAAAATCAAGGAGATCATCGTTGAGCAGCTCGGCGTTGAAGAATCCGCAGTAACCAGCGAGACATCGCTTATGAAGGATCTTGAGGCCGATTCGCTGGACGCCGTAGAAATCATTATGGCGATCGAAGATGAATTCGAAATAGAGATCCCTGATGAAGATGCTGAAAAATTCCACAGCATCGGCGACATCGTCAAATACGTTGAGGAAAAGACCAACTAGGTCAACGAAACGTTCGACGAAGAATTTCCATAGCAAGAGAAAAAACGACTGTGCCCTTCCGTTCAAGCGGTGGCACAGTCCTTTTTATAATTTCAGGGCCGGATAAGCGTCCAGCGACATGTCGTCGACGAAGCCGGATTTGTATCTGTAATAGGCCGCGCAGCCGATCATGGCCGCGTTGTCCGTGCAGTAGGCAAGCGACGGATAAATGAGTTCCAGTCCTTCGGCAGAGCATGCTTCGGCAAACATGCGCCTCAGCAGCGAATTTGCAGCGACGCCTCCGGCGAGCACGACCTTCTTTCTATTCGTTTTCAGAGCCGCCTGGACCGCCTTGTTGACAATGACCTCCACAACAGCAAGCTGAAAGCCTGCAGCCACATCTGCCTTATTGATCGCATCGCCCTTCGTCTTCCGGGTATTCAGATAATTCAACACCCCTGTCTTGATACCGCTGAAGCTGAAATCCAGACTGTCTTTTTCCAGATAAACGCGTTTGAATTCGACCGCATGCGGATCACCGCCGGCCGCCAGAATATCTATCGCGGGACCGCCGGGATAGCCAAGCCCCAGCACGCGGGCAACCTTGTCAAAAGCCTCTCCTGCAGCGTCGTCCCTGGTTTTTCCGAGAACCTCGTATTCGTTGTATCCGAGCACATCGATGATGTTTGTATGGCCTCCGGAAACGACCACCCCAAGGAATGGCGGCTCCAAAGATTTATTTTCGATATAATTCGCTGAAATATGACCCTGAATATGATGAACGCCTACGATCGGAAGACCGGCGGCATATGCCACCGCCTTGGCCGTGGACAATCCGATCAGCAGCGCGCCGACCAGTCCCGGCCCATGGGTGACACCCACGAGATCGATGTCCCGGAAGCTCACACCGGCTTCCGTCAGCGCTTCGGCAAGCACCACATTTATATTGTCCAGATGATGCCTGGAGGCGATTTCGGGCACGACGCCGCCATAGGCCTGATGGACCTCGATCTGAGAGGATATGACGTTTGAAAGGACTTCCCGCCCATCCGCCACGACAGCGACCGATGTTTCATCGCAGCTTGTCTCAAAAGCCAGCGTTAAAAATTTTCCTGCTTTCATGTATGACTATTCCTTCCACATGATAATAGCGTCTTCTCCATTGTCTTCGTAAAAGCGACGCCGATATCCGGCTTCCGTGAAGCCGAATTTTCTATAGACTTTTTGAGCAGGCTCATTGGAAACTCGAACCTCGAGGGTGAACCTTGCGACGCCGGACGCAGATGAACGGGCAATGAGCTCGGCAATCATTTTTTCCGCAATCCCTTTTCTTCTGAAATCGGTCCTGACAGCCACATTGGTTATATGCCCCTCATCAATGATATTCCAAATGCCCGCATAACCCACAATGCTGCCGTCCCCGCCCTGCGCGACCAGATAATCGGCCAGCGGATTTTCCGCCGCTTCATATTCAAAGGAACCGACTGACCATGGATTTGCAAAGCAAGCCTTGTCCAGCTCAGCGACAGCTTGCGCATCCTCTCTTGTCATTTTCCTGATGACGACCCCACTGTCATTGACTTTCATTTTCTCTCCTGCTCCTGCCTGAGTTTTTCTTCAAGCTTGCGTTCAGCCTCAGCTTTACGCATATAGACCGGATGGATCTCAAATAGATTTTTCACCGCTCCGTTTTTATAGGACTCAAATGCCAATTGCGCGACATTCGAAGCCAGCTGGCACTCATCGCCCAGATATGCAGTCTCGGCCGCAATGTCCCGTTCTGCGCGCGCGGCTTCCGCCATTGCGCGCAGCTCCTGCTCCATATATGCTCCGCCGGGTACGATCTCGACACATTCCCTGCGTCCGTTTTCTTTTTCCTTCCATATATATGCGCCGCCGTAGACTTGTCCTCTGCGGGCGTCCAGCATCGGGCACAGGATCCCTTCGTGCCCCGGCATGCTCAAAACCATCGCCTTTAACGTCGGAACCGGAATGATGCCGATATCCAGCACCTGGGCCAGACCCTTGGCCGCAGCCATTCCGATGCGGATCCCGGTGAAAGAGCCGGGGCCTTCCGATACGGCGATGCAGTTTATATCGCCTATTTGCATTTGGCGAGTCTTTAGAATTCGGTCGATCATCGGCATTAAATTCTGAAGATGGCTCAGCTTTTCATCGCTTCTCTCCATCAGGACCTGTCTGCTCCCGTCGATCAGCGCCACCGAAGCGGCAGGCGAAGTGGTCTCAATCGCCAATATATTCATATATCCTCGTTCCTTCCTCCGGCCCGTAGTACAGATGGATCGCGATGCTGTCATCCGGTATGATGTCCATGATCTGGTCCGCCCATTCTATGACGCAGATTCCTTCGCCATAGAAATATTCCTCATACCCCAGTTCTTCCATATCAGAGATATCAGTGATCCGGTATACGTCAAAATGATACAGAGGCAGCCTGCCTCCGGTATATTCCTGGACGATCGTAAAAGTAGGGCTGGTAACGACATCGTCGATCCCCAGCCCTTCCGCGATCGCTTTCGTCAGAGTGGTCTTGCCGGTTCCCAAATCGCCGATCAGACAGACGATAGCACCCGGCTCCAGCCTTTCAGCCAGTTCCATTCCGAATTTCCTGGTTTCCTCTTCATTCCGTATCAGAATTCTTTCCATTCAAGACCCCATAAGTCGCTCTGATTTTTCAGGCTCACTTATGTAGTATAGGCGAAATCCTCTTATAAATCAAGAGGGTCACAATGCTGATCAGGATGCCCTTGATCAGGTTGAACGGGACGATACCGAATAGAATTACAGTCTTCATATCGACGATCAGATTATTGACTGCGCCAAACATCCCTACTATTGCTTCCATGTCAAGCCCGAAAGCCTTGGCATAGAAAGGAAACATGACAAAATAGTTCATGAGCGCCGCCACGACGGCCATCGTCACGATACCCGCGACAAGCCCCAGAAGCGCTGATTTCTTGGATTTGTGATGCTTGTAGATCAAGCTGGCCGGCAATACAAAGGCACAGCCGACAATGAAATTGGCGATCTCCCCGATTCCGGCAGTCGCACTGAGCCCAAGCACAAAGTGCATGATATTCTTGACGAGCTCGATCGTGATCCCCGCCATGGGGCCAAGCGCAAAGGCGCCGAGGACCGCGGGAAGATCACTGAAATCAATCTCAAGAAACGGCGGAAAGAAGGGGATGGGAAATTCCAAGGTCTGCAGTATGACCGCGATGATCACAAGCAGGCCTGTCTTGACCAATACTTTTGTCTTCAGGGACACATTGTCCCTGGATCCGGAATTCTGGCTGCTCATTTTTTACCTCCAATGTACAGATGTCAGCAGTTAACCTTCGGATAAACCTGTTTTTGATAAAAAAACTCCCGAAAAATAATTCGGGAGCCTGATCACACATGCAAAAACTGCAGTTCATCTTCTCTCATCCAGACTTTGACTGTCGGTTCCTGAATCACACAGGATCAGCATACGGATATGCTCGCGGACTTTTACCGCCGGTAGGGAATCTCACCCTGCCCCGAAGATCATAACGTATAAAATTAGTTCTTTATTATATTAGCATACGCTTTTTCCTCTGGCAAGTTCGAATATCGCGTCAGCGTATATTTTTGCAGCTTTCATCAGTGAATCCAGATCGATATATTCGTTCTTCTGATGAGCCACCTCCGGATCGCCTGGAAAAGCAGCGCCGTAAGCGACAGCGTTCTGCATGGACCTTGCATAAGTCCCGCCGCCGATGACGATCGGCTCACTGTCAAAATCACCCGAATGCTTTCTGTATATTTCCATGAGTTTCATGACGATTTCACTGTCTTTGGGAAAATAGATCGGTCCCTTATGATCGATCTTGATGATTCCCATGCCGTATTTCTCAAGCAAGGGGCTCATTGCACCATAAACCTGCCCGTCATTCATTGTGATCGGATATCTGATATTGACCGTCAGCCTGGCGGCTTCCGTATCCAAATTGATGACGCCGGCATTAAAGATCAGATTTCCTGAGGCTTCATCCGAAAAGCCGCAGCCCATCGATTCGCCGTTCAGTTCAAAGCCGATTCTCGAGTTGTAGAATTCAACAAACTCGTCCATATCTTCATTAGTCAACTCAAGTCGCCCAAGAAACGCCATCATGATCGAAACTGCATTCAAGCCATTTTCAGGGTGGGCGCCGTGAGCTGAGATCCCTTCTGTGATGATTTCCATGCTTTTGCCTCGGATCCTCTGGCTGATTTTATAGCCGGTTTCCTTCGAAAATTCTTCCAGCTTGTTTTTTATTTGGTTATAATCATCCGCCATGATAATGGCCCTGCAGCTGTCGGGAACCATATTATGGGCGTTTCCTCCCGCTATGCTCTTCAGAGTGACGCCGGGCTTCAGAGATTTTCCAAGCTTTTTGGCAAGCTCGAAAACCATGATTCCCATCTCTCCATGGATCACCGGGAAATCGGCGTCTGGCGTAAATCCGAATTCAGGCTTTTCCGCTCGCTCCATGTAATACTTCATGCCGGTCCAATCGATTTCCTCATCCAGGCCGAGAATGAGCCTGACCCTTTTTTCCGTGCAGACACCCGAGTCCTTTAAAGCCTTGAGCGCATAAAAAGCAGCGACAGTAGGGCCTTTATTGTCGATGGCGCCTCTGCCGTATAGCTTTCCGTCAACGATCTCGCCGCCATAAGGATCATGATCCCAGTTTGAGCCCTCCGGCACGACATCTAAATGACTGAGGACAGCAAGTATCCCGGGCTGGCCTTCAGCTGCTGCGGCTTCGCCTTCACAGGGAACGCCGCCGAATTCGATGTGCCCGCCGTAATTATCGATGTTGGCGGTCTTGAAGCCCTCGCTTTTCGCTTTATCCAGCATATATAAAAACGCCTCGTGGACCGGCTTCCCGAACGGAAGCTCTCCTTCCGCGGGCCCGACGACGCTCCTGATGGCGATAAGCTCCCGCAGGGTCTTGACCATGTCTTCCTTATAGCTTTCCAGCAATTCCAGATAATCCATCCTGATCCTCCTTTTTCAAATGCGTTCATTGGCCTGTTATTTCAAGTATTCTTCTCCGATCAGGCTCTTCAGATCGGACAATGCGGTCCTGGCCCTGTCAAGGTGCCCGGACTGCTTCAACGCCGCATTTTCCGCCATACCGCCGTCAAGGGGAACGATCGCGTAACGCATGCGGTCGGTCCTGTATCTATCGACCCATACAGGGATCGCGGACACTTGATAATCCGTGATCTCGCCGGTGCTCCTCATGATGGAGACCGAGACCTTCGCAATGATGCCCTGCTCTGTATATCTGTTGTTCAATGTTTCGGTCCTTTGATTTGATATGAAATTTCCCATCGAATAAAACACAGCTGTTCTTCGGCCAGTGTCGCCGTCCGTCAGGATCTCCACGGGCTGAACGACATGCGGATGGGATGCGAATATGATGTCCGCCCCAAGTCCGGCGACTTCCCGCGCGATCCTCATCTGCTCGCGTCCGGGCTCGCGCTGGTATTCCTCGCCCCAATGGAAATAACAGACAACGATTTCGGCGCCGGCCTCCCGCGCGTCGGAGATGGCTTGACCTATCCCTGCAATATCCGAGTCCAGATCCTCATAACTGAAGGAATTGAACAGCGGCCTTGCGGATTCCGGGATGAAATTCCCGTTCAGCGTCCTCATGCCATTGATTGATGGCGTTTCATATGTATATGAAACCAATCCGATGCGGACACCACCGGCATGATGCAGCGAAAAAGTCCGGCCGCCTTCCCGATAGGCTCCCGTTGTATCGATCCCCTTTTCATGGAGCACCGAAAGCGTTCTCATCAGACCTTTCACACCCTGGTCAAGTATATGATTGTTGGATATGAAAGCAACGTCAAACCCTGCTTTTTTAAGCGAATCAGCCAATCCATCCGGCGCGTTGAACGCGGGATAGCCCTGGGGGCTGCCGCCGGCAAAAACCGTTTCCAGATTGAAAAGAGAAAGATCGGCTTCCTTTATGTAATTTTCGACATATTGAAAATTGTCGTCAAAATCGTAAGCCCCCGTCTTGCTGTCATACTGCGCCTTATACTGAGTCGAATGTACCATCACATCGCCGACGCAGGCAATGGAAACCGTCACGGGCTCTTCGGGCAATGGCTCCGGCAGCAATTCCGCTTCCGCAGCCGTCTCTGCGGGAACAGAAGCAATAGGCGGGAACAATAGTATCCCCGCCGCCAGAAACATGATTATTAATATACCTGTGACAATGATTATTTTTTTCATAAGCCAACGCCGGCATATTTGGCCTGTACCGGCTTATACCGCCTCAACGCCCTTGATTTCCGGATACTGCTCCTTCAGGATCTTTTCCACGACCATCTTGATGGTCATCTGTGCCCCGGGGCAACCCTTGCATGCGCCCTGAAGCCTGACCTTCACAATGCCGTCCTCTGTGTATTCCACAAATTCGATGTCTCCGCCGTCTCTCTGAAGAAACGGTCTGATTTTGTCGATCCCTGCCTTGATATTATCTTCCATTTTATTCTCCTTTTCAGTTCACGCCGTCCCCGGTGCGAATTATTGATTCCACACTGCTATTCCCATACCGGGACCGCAGTATTTATATAAACAAATTCACCATTCTGAATTGTTTTTATAACAACTGGCTTGATGGCATCCCCATTGGCATCGAAGGTTATTTCACCCGTCACGCCCGGGAGCTGACGTATCTCGGTCAGGGCCGTCCTGATCCTGTCGCCGTTCTGCGTCGTGCCCGCTTTTTCGATGGCTTCGAGCGCAACGATATAAGCGTCGAAGCCAAGCGCTTCCGATTTGGTCGGAACTGCGTCTCTGCCGAATTTCTGCTGATAGGCCGCAATGAATGTCTCGGTTTGTTCTGTCAACGCCACATCGGCGTCAAAGGGCGAAACAAACGTCGCTCCCTCGGCTGCGCTGCCGGCATATTCCAGAAACGCATCTGTCTCCCAATCACTGATACCCAGAAATTCCGATTTTATTCCGGCTTCTCTTGCCTCTTTCATGATCAATCCCGCTTCTTTCGGATTGCCGGGAACAAAAACCACGTCAGGCGCCGCGCTCTTCACGGCGTTCAGCTGGCTGGTGAAGCTTTCATCCCCCTTGTGGTATTTTGTCAGGCTCACGATAGCGTCTGGATTTCCGGTCAGCTCTATGAATTTTTCCTTGAAAACCTGTGCCAGTGTCTTGGAATAATCACTTTCATTCTCTTCCATGATGGCGGCCGTCAGCGCACCGTCATGCTGAATGGCATGCTTGGCCATCGCTATGCCCTGGAACGTGTCGATGAAGCACACCCTGAAATAGTATTCATTGATGCTCGTCACCAGCGGATTGGTGCAGGTGATGCCGACAGCCGGTATGCGGGCCTGCTCGAACAATGCACCGCCAATCAGTGAATTGGAGCTTCCATAGCTCCCTAGAACGATGCTGGCTCTTTTCTTGATGAGTTTCTCCGCGGCGACCTCCGAGTAATCCGGATCGGATTTGTTGTCCTCCGAGATCAATTCCACTCGTTTCCCGAGGACTGTCGGGTACAGCTCATTGGCCAGCTCTATTCCCTGCTTCTCAAGCTTGCCATACTCGGCATCCACCCCCGACAATGGCTCGAATATTCCGATCCTGACGGTATCCTCATCATTCTGCCCCTGTGTGTCCAGCTCCTCCGCAAAATTTTCGTAGGTGGCGCATCCGGCTGACGCCATTATGACGATCAGCAGGAGCGCTGCCGCTATTACTGCTTTTTTCAAATCGATTCCCCTTAGTTTATTCTCCCAGATAGGCCTTCCGGACCTCGTCGTTGACGAGAAGCTCCCTGCCCGGACCCTCAAGGGCGATCGTTCCTGTTTCCATGACATAGCCGTAATCCGAGATTTCCAGCGCCGCTTTCGCGTTCTGTTCTATCAGCAGGATGTTCACTCCGGATCTGTTGATTTCCTTAATGATCTCAAAGATGCTTTTGATCACGATCGGCGCCAGGCCCAATGACGGTTCGTCCATCATCAGGAGTTTTGGCCTGCTCATCAGTGCCCTGCCGACGGCAAGCATCTGCTGCTCGCCTCCGGACAATGTCCCTGCCAGCTGCCACTTGCGTTCAAGAAGTCTCGGAAACAATTCGTAAACCCATTTGGTATCCTTTGCGATGCCTGTTTTATCCTGTCGCAGATACGCACCCATAGTGAGATTTTCTGCTATTGTAAGATCCGGGAAAACGCGGCGGCCTTCGGGGCACAGCACGACGCCTTCACGGACCACGTCTCTTGTCTGCATCCTTGTGATGTCGATGCCGTCGAACGCTACAAGGCCTTCCGTCTTCGGAATGAGGCTCATGACGGCTTTGAGCGTCGTGCTCTTGCCTGCGCCGTTGGCGCCTATCAATGAGATGATTTGTCCGTCCGGCACAGAGAGACTCACTCCCCGGAGCGCATGGATGCCGCCATAATGTATGTGAAGATTCTCTATTTTCAGCATTATTCATCCACCCCCAGATAAGCCTTGATGACCTTGGGATCCTTTTGTATTTGAGAAGGTGTGCCCTCGGCGATCAGCGAGCCGTAATCCAAAACATAAATACGGTCGCAAATGCCCATGATCACCTGCATATGATGCTCGATCATCAGGATTGATAAATGAAAATCGTTCCTGATCCGTCCCACGAAGTGCATGAGTTCATCGGACTCCTGCGGGTTCATGCCGGCTGCCGGTTCATCTAAAAGGAGCAATTGAGGCTCGGTTGCCAGGGCACGGGCGATTTCAAGATGCCTCTGTTTTCCATAAGGCAGCGATGTCGATATATCGTCCTTGACATCTATCAGCCCCAGGATCTCAAGAAGTCTTAAGGTCTCCTCATGCATGGCTTTTTCTTCTTTATAGTTCAGCTTCAGCGTTGCTTCAAAAACATTGGCCTTGAGCTTGACATGCTGCGCGATCAATACATTTTCATACACTGTCAGATCCTTGAAAAGCCTGATATTCTGGAATGTTCTCGCGACTCCCTTCTTTGTGATCCTATCCGGGGTGAGCACCTTCACTTCACTGTATTTTTCCTTATTCCCGCCTGCGTACAATGTTTTCATCTTGCCTTGCGGATGATTGCTGATGATCATATCCCCATTCAGGTAGACCGCCCCATTTGTCGGCGGGTATACACCCGTGATCACATTGAAAGCCGTCGTTTTTCCGGCGCCATTGGGGCCTATAAGGCCGACTATTTCACCCTTGTTCACATCGAGGTTCAAGTTGTTCAAAGCCACAACTCCGCCGAACTGCATCGTGGCATCGGTGACTCGAAGGACATTCGGCTTAACATCCGCACTACTCTGCATCGGTTTTCACCTCCTTGTTCTCTTCTCTGTCTGCAGCCTTTTCAGCTTTCCTTCCTGCTTTTTTGGTCTTGGATGCGGCTTTGTCCGCAGCTTTTCCGGCGGCTTTCGTTTTCCGCTTTGTTTTGCCCTCGGCTTTATATTGGCCGCTTGTAAACTTCTTCCAGCGCCACGGCCACTTCCGGAAGAAATTGTATATGCCGTCCCAGGAAAATTCCTTGCGCCCCATCAGGCCTCTTCTCCAGAACAGAACAACCGCCATGAGAAGCAGGCTGAATATGACCATGCGAAGGCCCGGCCTGAAGATCGGGATCTGCCATGCGCCTATATAGTGGCTGGCATCGAACCATCTCAGATATTCCTTGCCGAATGAGATCACAAATGCCGATATCACCGTTCCGGTCACGCTGCCAAGTCCCCCGAGGACGATGATGAGCAAAAGCTCGTATGTGACTGCGATCTTGAACTGGTTCGAGTCGATGGCCGTAAGATGGCTCGCCAGAAGGCCTCCGCCTATTCCCGCGAAAAACGCGGAAATGACAAACGACATTTCCTTATGTTTGAACAGATTGATCCCCATCGCTTCCGCTGCCGTTTCATCTTCGCGGATGGCCTTGAAGGCCCTTCCGTATGAAGAATTGATCAGCATCACCATCAAAGCGATGCCTGCCGCGGAAATAAGCACGGGTGCAAACAGCGTATTGAACGCCGGGATGCTCTTCAACCCCAGGGATCCGTTCGTGATGGGCCACAGCTGATCATTGGCGATCAGCGCTCGTATGATTTCAGAAAATCCGAGCGTGGCTATAGCCAGGTAATCGCTTTTAAGCTTCAGCACCGGAGCGCCGATCAATGCCGCAAAAACCGCAGCCATGAGGCCTCCCATCACCAGCGCGGCCGCAAAAGGCAATTCAACACCGGCGATTTTTTCGCTGATCGGAACCAGATAATAAACATTCGCCCTTGATTCCAACGGGATCGTAAATATGCCCACGCAATAAGCGCCGATCGCCATGAAGCCCGCCTGGCCCAGAGAAAAAACACCGGTGAAGCCATTGACCAGATTCATGGATACGCCGATCAGGGAATAAATAACAGCGATCCTTACTATTCTGATCGAATATGAGGTGCCGATGATGCCTTTATCCAGCATGTACGTCAACGCCAGGCATGCCAGCACCAGCAGCACGGTAAGGATCAACTTTGTCGATTTATTAAGCTTTTTATAAGTAAATTCCATCGGCATCACACTTTCTCTGCGATCTTCTCACCGAGGATCCCCGTCGGCCTGAAGAGCAGCATTATTATCAATAATACAAAAGTGTATGCATCGCTGTAACCCGTCATCAACGGGAATGAAGCGACCAGGAACGTCTCTGCCAACCCTATGATAAAGCCGCCCACCACGGCTCCCGGTATATTGCCGATGCCCCCGATCACGGCTGCGACAAAGCATTTGAGTCCGGGCATCAGGCCGCTGAACGGATAGACCATCGGGCGCGGCGAGAAGTAAAGAATCGCGCTGATCGCCGCCAGCGAACATCCGATTATGAAGGTAATGGTGATGATATGGTTGATTTCTATGCCCATGAGCTTTGCGGCTTCAAAATCCTTTGAGACAGCTCTCATAGCCATACCCGTCTTTGTGTGATTTACAAGATATATAAGCACGATCAGCAGCACTATGGTCAGCACCGGTGTAATAAACGTAACGATCGGGGCCGAAACATCTCCGATCTGAAAGACCTTCTGCAGGAATCCCAGCTGAGGATACGCCCTCGGCAGGCCTGTGAAAAGATATGTGGCTGAATTTTCGAGCAAAAAAGATACACCGATCGCCGATATCATGATCGACATGCGCGGTGCCTCCCGAAGCGGCTTATATGCCGCCCTTTCTATAGCGACGCCCAGAATGACTGTGGCAATGATGACGAAAATTATTGCAATGTACCATGGCATGTGAAAATTCGCAATAGCAAAAATAGTAAAATAGCCGGCCATCATAAAGATGTCCCCGTGGGCAAAATTGATCAGTCTGAGTATGCCGTAAACCATTGTGTATCCAATGGCGATAAGCGCGTAGGCCGAGCCCAGCGATATACCTGTCACACAATTTTGAAAAAAAGTCGTAGCGTCCATATTTATCTCCAATGTTTCTTATTTGAGCCCGATACACAGATGTCAATTCCCCCGTTTACTATAAATAAGGCAGGAGAAGGATCCTCCTCCTGCCTTATAAACAGTGTGATTCGTTTTAAATGCCGCTACTCTACGGTCACAGCCTGAACGAATACAAATTCGCCGCCTTCAACCGTTTTGATAACTGCCATGTTTTTCTGCGCATCGCCCAGTTCGTCAAATGTGATGGAGCCGGTGACGCCTTCAAAAGCATCCGTCTCACTGAGTGCCGCCTTGATGGCTTCGCCGTCGGTCGATCCGGCTCTTTCAATAGCATCAACCACTACCATGTAAGCATCATAGCCAAGTGCCGATACTGCCGGAACAGGTGTATAGTATTCAGCTGAGAATCCATCTACGAAATCCTTGGCGATCTGGCTGCTGTCAGCAAGACCGGCATCAAAGAATGTGGACAGTACGATTCCTTCGGCGTCCGCACCGGCGTTCTCAACAATGGTAATATTTTCCCAGGTATCTCCGCCCATGATCGGGCAGGTGATCCCAAGCGCCCTTGCCTGCTTGATGATCAGCGGAGCGGTCGTGATCGAGGATGGCGCGAAAATGACATCCGGATTGGCGGCTTTGACATTCTGGAGAATGGCATTGAAGTCCGCCTGGTTCTGCTGGAATGTCTGCGCTACAACGATGGAGTTCTCATCGCCGGTAAGTTCTTTGAATGAATCCATGAAGAAATTGCCGAGGCCTGTCGAGTAGTCATCACCGAGCTGGGTTATGACTGCAGCTGTCTTTGCGCCGTTCTGCACGGCATAATTGGCAACGACAGTGCCCTGGAAAGGATCCAGGAAGCAGACTCTGTAGTACCATTCATTTGCGTTTGTAACCTGCGGATTTGTGCAGGAAGCGCCCATTGCAGGGATCCCGGCACTGGAAAATACTTCTCCGGCTGCGATCGAAACGCCTGAGCCATATGAACCGAGGACGGCAACGACGCCTTGGTCGATCAGGTAGTTCGCGGATGTGACAGCCATTGTCTTATCGGACTGATTGTCAGAAACGACCAGTTCGATCGTGTATTCAACGCCATCGATGGTAACCGTAGGCCTGACGGAATTGGCATACATCATGCCGTCGACTTCCTGCTGGCCGCCGCCGCCGTTTTCACCGGTAAGAGGTTCAAAGACCCCGACTTTGATAATGTTTTCCGCCGCGGCCTCTTCGCCGCCGCCACCGCCGCATCCGGCCGCGAATGCCGCCACGAGCATGATGAGTACGAGCAACAATGATATTTTTTTCATTCCTTCTCCTCCTTATTAATGACCTGGTTCTTTGCTATATCCAGTTTAGAACAAACCTATTCCATTATAACAATTATTCGGCGAATGTAAATAGATTCAAGGTTCATTTATGCACCATGCATCTTTTTATTGGCCGCTGAAAAGCGTTTTATCTTCTTTGCGGTCGTTTTTTCAAATTCTTCCTTGCGAATGTCGATTTTTTTGATCCTTTTAAAGAACGGAAACCCTTCGTTCAGCTTGTCGATCTCCTTCCAAAGCAGCTCGGAGGCCTGCTTGTCGCTATAGCCTGTTCCCAGCAGTTCTTCGAGCTCGTCCCCGTTCAATTTGATGCCTGCGCAGATCAGCGTATCGCCGCCGTCCTCGCTGTCGGCGCCCCATACCATACATTCATCGACAAAACTGATTTTATTGATATAGAATTCCAGTTCCTCCGGGAACACATTCTTGCCGTTCTTGGTGATGATGACATTCTTTTTGCGTCCGGTAATATGTATATACCCTTCCTGGTCTATGAATCCGAGATCGCCCGTGTAGAGCCAGCCGTCCTTCAGCACTTGAGCCGTTGCCTCCGGGTTGTTATAATAACCCAGCATCACATTCCGTCCCCTCGTGATGATCTCGCCGATCCCTTCTTCGTTCGGCTCGACGATCCTGACATCGATGAACGGCGGCGGATAGCCGGCCGCGTCATCCCGCGGATCATGATCCGGGTTGATGGCGAGTATCGGCGAGCACTCGGTCAGGCCGTAACCCTGCAGCGCATTGATCCCGAAAGCCTTCAGTCCTTTCAGCACCTCCGGGTCGATCGCGGCGCCTCCCGCGATCATCATGCGCATCCTTCCGCCGAATACGGCTGTGACCTTCTTCAGAAGTATCGGCGCCAGATCGAGGCCGATTTTTTTTGTCTTTTTATTGATCTCAAGAACCTTTCGAAGTTTCTTGTCCGATCCGCTCTTTCTCGCCTGTGTCCATATCCTCTTATAGATACTTTCAAAAATCAGCGGAACACCTAAGAAAACGGTCGGCTTGCACTCCTCAAGGTTTTTGACGATATATTTCAGCCCCTCGCAGTATGCTATTGCGGCGCCGCGATAAAACGGCACTAAAAATCCGCAGGTGCATTCGTATGTATGATGTATCGGCAATACCGAGAAAAAAATATCTTCAGGCCTGATATTGACCAGCGTGATCATGACCATGAGATTCTCGGCGATGTTGGCATGGGACAGCATGACGCCCTTTGCCATCCCGGTGGTTCCGGACGTGAACAGCAGTATGCTCATCTTCTCCCTGTCTATGAAAGCATCGATAAAGCTGCGGTCTCCGTTCGACACGAGTTTTCTGCCTCTATTCAATACGCCCTTCAGCGAAAGTCTGTCGCCGTTGTCCTCCTCCGCATCCATGCTGATCAGGATCTTCAATGAATTGTCGCCGGATCTTTTGCTGTCTGTGAATATTTTTTCATACTTGTTGGAAAATATGACGCAATCGACCTCGGCATTCTTAACGAGATAGTTCAGTTCGTTTTCCGGCAGCTCCTTATCAAGAGGAACGACGATCCCGGTTCCGCAGACCGCGGCGAGATAGCTGACGGCCCATTCATATCGGTTTTCGCCTATTATGGCTATCCTGCTGTCCTTGAGCCCCATCGCGATCAGCGCGGTCCCCAGGGCATCCACATCAGTTTTCGTTTCTCTGTAGGTGATGCCTCTGTACGGTCCTCCTATGACGTCCTTGACATAAAACGCGATGCTGTCAGCGAATTCCCTGACGCTGGACTCGTACATGTCCTTGATATCCGTGATGGGCCGCACGTCCCTGTACTTGATTTTTTCGTCAGGCCATGCCTTTATTTTCGCGACCTTGTCCTCGGCCGCGGCTCGCGCCCCGCGCCTGATTTCTTCCGCGGTCATCGGCCCTGCATCCTGAGCGCTGCTCTCTGTCGGGCGGATCTTAGTCATTTTAATCCCTCCTGTCTTTTCAACGCAACATGCCTTTTGATCTTTTTGGTCGTTGTCTTCTCAAATTCCGCTTCACGAACATTAAAACGCTTGACCCTCTTATAAGATGACATTTTGTCGTTGGCCTCTCCGATCTCCGTCTTTATGAGTTTATTGAGCGCCTCATCCGACAGCACGCCCATCCTATCCGCGATCTGCTCCATGTCGGGCACGATCTCCGCCCAGACAATGGTTTCTCCGCTTTCATCGTCCTCAAGCCCCCATACGAGGGACTCCAATATATAATCACTTTTATTGAGATAGAATTCCACTTCCTCAGGAAATATATTTTTACCGTTTTTTGTAACGATCACATTCTTTTTTCTGCCTGAAATGTAGAGAAAGCCGTCCTTGTCAAAATAACCGTAGTCTCCGGTATGCAGCCAGCCGTCGATCAGGACCTTGCGCGTTTCAGCAGGATCCTCGAAATATCCCAGCATAACGGCATCGCTCCTGCAGACGATCTCGCCGATGCCGTTTTCATCCTGCTCCACGATCCTGATCTCTGTTCCCGGAAGCGGCAGGCCCACAGAAGCCGGCTTGGAATAACGGTCCTTGTTCACCGCGACCAGCGGGGAGCATTCGGTCAGGCCATAGCCTTGAAACATGTTGATGCCCATTGCGTTGAAATCCTCCACCACCGCGGGATCTATGGCAGCCGCGCCGCTGATGAACATCCTGACGTTTCCGCCGAGAGCCGAATGAACGGCCTTGAACATCTTCCTCGCCGCTTTGATGTTGAGGCTGTTCAATTTCTTTGACAGCGCAATCGCCTTTCGCATTTTTTCGGCACTGCCGCTGCTCTCGGCTTTTTTCCAGACCTTTTTGTGCATGGACTCAAATATGAGAGGCACTCCGAGCATGATCGTCGTCCTCGATTCGGCCATATTCTTGACTATGTGCTTGAGCCCTTCGCAGAATGCGACGCAAGCGCCCTGATAGATGCACACCATGATGTCGCCGGTCATTTCATATGTATGGTGGATCGGCAGAACCGACAACGTCGTGTCCTTTCCGCTCAGCCTGACAAATTTCGATACGCCGACAATGTTCGCGCAAAGATTTCTGTGCGACAGCATGACGCCTTTGGCAAGACCCGTCGTACCGGACGTGTACAATATCACTGCCAGCGCGTCCGGAGCGATCTTTGCGTCGACAAACGAGCGTTTCTCTTCATAAATCAGCCTTTTCCCTTTTTCAATCAAAAGTTTCAGCGACAAGTCACGGTCCCTGTTGCGATCCGAATCCATGCTGATCATATATCGGATAGATTCGACTCCGCGGGCCGCCTCTTCAATGGCGATCCCCACCTTGCCTGAATATATGACAGCTCCGGCGCCGCATCGTTCAAGCAGATGGTGGATCTCTCCCACCGGAAGCTCCTTGTCCAGCGGAACCACGATACCGGTGCCGTTGACCACAGACATATATGAAAGAACCCATTCATAGCGGTTTTCTCCGATAACTGCAATCCTTTCACCGCCCAGCCCGATTTCAAGCAGCGCCGTTCCGAGGGCGTCCATGTCCTCCTTGAACTGACTGAACTTGACTGCACGGTATCTGCCCCCCGGCGTATCCTTGACAAGATAGGCGTCGCTGTCGGCATAGAGGTCGGCGCTGCCGGCGACCATGTCCTTCAGATCTGATATCTCCCTGACTTTATACAACTCATCTTTAAAACGATTCACGTTCATGCCGAAATTGATTCCCATCATCATCTCTCCTTCGCTCCATGTACATAATTTTACCATCTTGACATTGTCAGGGCAATCATATTTAATCTAATTGGAAGCCGCCGCCAGGCGGTCGGAAATCATTAGTCAGAAAGAAAAGCAATGCACTCTAATCATTTTGATGCCGGAGTTTCTGCTTTATGAAAGGAGTGTTTCATATGAGTAAAAAACAGGTCGAGGCCAATCTCCTCCTGATGCTCACCGCCATGATCTGGGGATTCGCCTTTGTGGCACAGCGTGTCGGATCGGAGACCATGGGTCCGTTCGCCTTCAACGGCATCCGCTTTGCCATCGGCGCCCTGACGCTGCTGCCGGTCATTTATTTTATAGAAAAATCGGAGGCTCGTAATCGCATCGCCGCAGAAGACGGCTGCAGCCAGGCTGTTTCGGCTGAGGACGCAAAAATTGCGCACAAAGCGCTTATGCTGCGAAAATATCCGGTCAAGGCCGGGATAATCTGCGGGCTGATCCTTTTTTCCGGCGCCTCCCTCCAGCAGTTCGGCATATTCTTCACGACAGCCGGAAAAACCGGATTCATCACTGCACTCTACATAGTACTGGTACCGGTTTTCGGGATATTCCTCAAGCACAAAGTCACCCTGAACGCCTGGATCGGCGTCGCGCTGGCCACTGTCGGCCTTTATCTGCTCTGCATTACGGAAAGCATCACGATCAGCCTTGGAGACTTCGTGATCCTGATCGGAGCAGGTTTCTGGGCCGCACACATACTGGTGATCAACCATTATGCCGGCAAGGTGTCCGCGCTCAGGCTCTCCTGCATGCAGTTCGCCATCGTTTCGGCCGTCAGCCTGATCGTCGCGCTCTTTGTCGAAGAGATATCATTGGCGTCGATACAGCTGACTCTCGTGCCGATCCTGTATAGCGGCATATTGTCCAGCGGCGTCGCTTTCACGCTCCAGATCGTCGGGCAGAAGAACGCCCCGCCAACGCTGGCTTCGATCATTCTGAGCATGGAAGCGGTCTTCGGCGCTCTCGGGGGCTGGCTCCTGCTCGGCGAGATGCTTTCTTCCCGCGAATTGACCGGCTGTGCCATCATGTTCGCCGCAATCGTCATCTCCCAGCTGCCAGGCGGATCGCCCGGCTTTTGGAAAAGCAGACGCGTATTGAGTACTCAGGAAAAGGAAGGTGTTCATTTTGAAAATCGCGGATAATATTACTGACCTGATAGGCCATACCCCTCTCATACGGCTTCACCGGTTCGCGGCCCTTACAGGCGCCGGCGCCGAACTGATCGCAAAGCTCGAATACTTCAATCCTGCCGGCAGCGTCAAAGACAGGACTGCATACGCCATGATCAGGGATGCGGAGGAAAAAGGGCTCCTCAAGCGAAACAGCATCATCATAGAGCCGACGAGCGGCAATACCGGAGTGGGCCTTGCTGCCGTCGCGGCTTCCAGAGGGTATCGTGTTATCCTGACGATGTCCGAAAGCATGAGCGTCGAGCGCCGAAGCCTTCTTGCCGCATATGGCGCCGAAATCGTCCTTACCCCGGCCGTATCCGGCATGCGGGGCGCGATCGAGAAGGCCGAGGAATTGGCGTCTAAGATGCCGCATTCCTTCATCCCCGGCCAGTTCGTCAATCCCGCGAATCCAAAGATGCATCGTGAGACCACCGCAGAGGAAATCTGGCACGATACAGACGGACAGGTCGATATTTTTGTCGCAGGCGTTGGAACGGGCGGAACCGTAACAGGCGTCGGCGAGGGCCTGAAAAGCAAAAGCCGCTATATCCGCATCGTCGCAGTGGAGCCCTTCGATTCACCTGTTCTTTCAGGCGGAGCTCCCGGCCCCCACAAAATCCAGGGCATTGGCGCGGGATTTGTCCCTGCGGTCCTGAACATGAGCGTCATTGACGAAATCATCAAGATCAAAGCCGAGGACGCCATAGAAGCCACACGGCTCCTTGCCCGGAACGAGGGCCTTTTGGTCGGCATATCTTCCGGCGCCGCCGCGGCGGCTGCCGTGCAATTATCGAAACGGCCGGAGAATGCAGGGAAAAAAATTGCCATTCTTTTCCCTGATACGGGCGAAAGATATTTATCGACGGATCTGTTTGTTTAATTTTTATTAATTAAAATAGTTTTCGGTTTTTTTGCCGAACACAGGGAAAATTTCGGATGAATGCTTCCATTCCGTCATTTTCCCTTTTTTAACATTGTATTCTCTTCATGTATTTTGTATAATCTTTATTTTCCACTTGTCATTTTTCTTCTTATATGTATACTATATTAATAATATTCTGAAGTGGCATATTTATTGCTATTCCTAATTTCAGGAGCCTCGACCAGCCATTGTTCCCCTGAAAAAGGTTATAAAGATGTATTGCTTCTCAGGCAAATTTTTTCAATCTTTCGGAAAAGGAGGAGAAAATATCACGGGTTTGTTCGAAAATCGTTTTGCCGGTCTTGCCGGACGGCCGCTCGCATGGACCGAAACCGTACAGTTGTGCGCATAACCATACAGATCGAAGCCGGTATCCGTTTTGCATCGGACGTATTCTGAATGCATATCTGCTCAATTGCAGGACAATTTGACAATTCCCAAAATCATGGCATCATTTTTGCTTTATTTTTAACTGGCCTTGACCATTTGTGATCTGTTCATACATAAATAATCAGCATCGCTGTTAAGGATCGGATAAGAACTACATTAATAAAGAAGGAGGAAAAGGCATCATGGGTTTATTTAAAAAACAGCTGCACGGTATACATGTGGATTACTGCAAGAACACCATGGAATGCAAAACCGAGATCATGCCTGTACCAGGCCGGATCTATATTTCCATGGTCCAGCATATCGGCGCTCCATGCATCCCGCTGGTCGCGCCCGGCGACCTGGTCAAGGTCGGCCAGCCGATCGGAGATACCGATGCATATGTCAGCGCGCCCATCCATTCGAGCGCATCCGGCAAAGTCGTGGCAATAGAGGATATCATGTCTCTTCTTGGCACAAAGGATAAAATGGTCGTTATAGAAACGGACGGCCTTCAGACAATGTGGGAGGGCCTGTCGCCGCCCAAGGCTGAAACACGGGAGGATTTTCTGAAAGCGGTACGCGCATCCGGCATAGTAGGCCTGGGCGGCGCCGCTTTTCCGACGCATGTCAAATATAACCCCAAGAATATCGAAGAGGTCAAGATCCTGATCATCAACGGTGCAGAATGTGAACCATACATTACTTCCGATTATCGCACGATGCTCGAATCAACCAAGCACGTGATCAACGGCGCAAGGCTGATCATGAAATATCTGGATCTTGAAAAAACCTATATCGGTATCGAAAGCAACAAGCCAAAGGCGATCGCCGCTATCAAGGAAGAGATCGGCGATGATTCCTCAATAGAGGTCATAACGCTGAAATCCCAATACCCCCAGGGCGCTGAGCGTGTATTGATATACGAAGTGACCGGACGGCCTCTTCCGCCGGGCAAACTGCCGGCAGATATCGGCGTGCTTGTATCAAACGTCTCGACCGTCTCTTTTATTTCCAGATACTTCAAGACAGGAATGCCTGTCATGAGAAAGCGCATCACTGTCGACGGCAATGCGGTCACAACGCCAAAAAATCTATATGCGCCCATCGGCGCTCTGATCAGCGATGTCATAGCATTCTGCGGCGGTTATAAAAAAGTCCCGCGCAAAATCATCATGGGAGGGCCGATGATGGGCAGGGCCATTTACGATGACAAGAAGCCCCTTATCAAGAACAATAACGCGATACTGGCCTTCGACGAGCTCCAGACGCTGGAACAGCCTGAAACCGCCTGCATCAGATGCGGACGCTGTGTGGCAAGCTGCCCGCTCGACCTGATGCCGACCTACATCGCCAAAGCCTACGAAGTGGAGGATGTTGAAGAGCTTAAAAAGCTGAAGGTCACCATCTGCATGGAATGCGGCTGCTGCACCTATGTGTGCCCGGCCAAAAAGCAGCTGGCGCTGATCAACAGACTCGCAAAAAAAATGGTCATCGAAGGGGGTGCCGCAAAATGAACAGATATGAAGAAGGCAGCCTGATCGTATCGTCTTCACCGCATTTTTCATCCGATATAACAACATCTAAAATCATGCGCGATGTCCTCATTGCGCTGGCTCCGGCTTTCGTCGCCTCCGCGTTTGTTTTCGGCATACGTGTCGTATTGCTGACCGCCGTCTGTGTCACGGCCTGTGTCCTGTTCGAGCACTTATTCAATATGGTCACAAAGAGAACGAATACGATCAGCGATCTTTCCGCCGCGGTGACGGGCGTCATTCTGGCGTTCAACCTGCCGCCGGCCTTTCCATACTGGATGGCTGTGGTCGGCTGCTTTGTCGCGATTATCATCGTCAAGCAGCTTTTCGGAGGCATCGGCCAGAATTTCGTCAATCCTGCCGTGACTGCCCGTGTCGTTCTGCTGGTGTCCTTTTCATCCCAAATGACAATTTGGACGACACCGGATCCCATACTGACCGCCAGCGACGCCGTCACAGCAGCAACGCCCCTGAACCTTTTCTCCAAAGGCGATCTTGTGAACCTGCCGAGCAATATCGACATGCTGCTTGGAACGATAGGCGGCTCTGCAGGAGAAACCTGCGCCATCGCGATCCTGATTGGCGGACTCTATCTTGTATACAGAAAAGTGATCACTTTCGCCATCCCGGCAAGCTTCCTGGGAACAATGGTCATCATGTCCCTGATAGCCGGCGTTGATCCAATATTCCAGATACTCGCGGGCGGCGCAATGATCGGCGCATTCTTCATGGCCACCGACTATTCGACATCGCCGATGACTGTTCACGGACAGATCATCTTCGGCATCGGATGCGGTTTCCTGACCATGATGATCCGACTGTACGGCTCGTATCCCGAGGGAGTCTCGTTCGCTATCCTGTTCATGAATATAGTGACGCCGCACATCGATAATTTCTCCAATAGAAGATTGTATGGAGGTGGCGCAAAATGAAAAACTTTAAAGAATATGTCTTTCCTTCCATCGCCTTGTTCATCATCTGCCTGGTCGTGACCCTGGCTCTGGCGGCCACATACACCATGACGGCGCCGGTCATCGCGGAGGTCAACCAGCAGCGCGCAGACGCTGCCAGAACGGAAGTCCTGCCGTCTGGAGAAGGTAGCTTCGCTGAAATGAAGCTTGATGCGCTCGTGGACGGCGTAGAGGAAATTTATTTCGCGGAAAACAAATCCGGCCTTGTCATAACGACAAATGACAAGGGGTTTGGAGGCAAGATCCGCGTCATGACAGGCTTCGACACTACCGGCGCCATTACCGCCGTCAAGCTGATCGAGCACAAGGAAACGCCGGGACTCGGCACAAGAGTCATGGCCGAGGACTATCTCGGCCAATATGTTGGCAAAACAGATCTTGAAGGTGTTGATGCCATTTCAGGCTCGACCATTTCTTCAATGGCAATGTACAGGGCTGTCGATAAAGCGGTCCGGCAATTCCCCGAGGCAGGAGGTGAACTGGAATAATGAACAGATTGGCAATATTAACAAATGGCCTGATCAAAGAAAACCCCGTATTAGTGCTCCTGCTCGGAGCTTGCCCCTCGCTCGCGGTGACGACTATGGCCGTGAACGGCCTGGGGATGGGCGTTTCAACGATGCTGGTCCTTCTTTGCTCCAACATCGCCATCTCGCTTTTAAAAGACTTTATCCCCGACAAGGTGCGGATCCCCGCATTCGTCGTTCTCATTGCCGGCTTTGTAACGATCGTCGGACTTCTGGTGAAAGCCTATGCCCCTGATCTCGACCAGGCGCTCGGGATATTCTTGCCGCTGATCGTTGTCAACTGCATCATTCTGGGCCGAGCTGAAATATTCGCCAGCAAAAACGGCGTAATCAATTCCGCGCTGGATGCAATCGGCATGGGGCTTGGATTTACAATGGCCCTGTTCATCATCGGGTCGATCCGCGAATTTCTTGGCGGCGGGACCTGGATGGGCATCGCCATCACGACAGGCATTATCGAGCCCATGGCGATCTTCATGCTGGCGCCGGGCGGATTCTTCGTCTACGGCTGTTTGATCGCGCTGGTCAACAGAATCAGCAGAGGAAGAGTGCTCAAAAAGCGCGAGATGGGCTGTGCCGGCTGTCCCTCAAGCAATACATGCAATCAGGCATCAAAAGGAGGTCAGGAATAATGAAAGAAATGATGATCATTCTGGTCAGTGTCATATTAGTCGATAATTTCGTTCTTTCGAAATTCCTCGGGATCTGCCCGTTCCTGGGTGTCTCCAAAAAACTGGATTCCGCCGTTGGAATGAGCTTTGCAGTCATATTTGTCATGACGATCGCGACGCTGGTGACCTACCCGATATTCACCTACCTTCTCGTACCCAACGATATTGGATATCTTCAGACGATCGTGTTCATCCTGGTCATAGCCGCGCTGGTCCAGCTTGTGGAAATTACGCTGAAAAAATATGTGCCTGTCCTTTATAAGGCCCTCGGCGTTTATCTGCCGCTGATCACGACGAACTGTGCCGTGCTCGGAGTCACGCTGCTCAATATCGACAGCGGATACACCTATCTGCAGTCCATTGTAAATGCCCTCGGCGCCGGGATCGGCTTCATGCTGGCCATGGTTCTCTTCTCCGGCGTTCGACAGACAATGGAGCACAGCAATATCCCGCACGCCTTCAAAGGCGTTCCATCCGTACTGATCGCGGCTTCCATCGTATCAGTTTCTTTCATGGGCTTCGCCGGCATTGTCGACGGCCTGTTCCGATAGGGGGTGCCACATAATATGCTACAGGATTATATGGTCCCAATTGCTATTGTAACTGTAACAGGAATCATTGCGGCTGTCGTTCTGACACTGGCAGCCAAATTCATGGCTGTAACCGTCAATGAATCTGTCGCCCAGATTTACAGCGTCCTTCCGGGCGTCAACTGCGGCGCATGCGGATTTGCCGGATGTGAAGAATATGCGAGACAGCTTGCCGAAAACAGTTCGATCAAGCCAAACCTCTGCACGCCCGGCGGCGCGGATGTGGCTCGAAAGATCAGCACGATTCTTGGCATCGAATTTGAATCGGTAGCTGGAAAATACGCTATCGTAAAATGCTCGGGTACCCTTGACAAGACAGATTACGTCATGGATTTCAGGGGGCTCCAATCCTGCTCGGCCAACAAGCTTTTCTACCGCGGCCGCGGCGCCTGCTTCAAGGCGTGCCTCGGCTACGGAGATTGTGTCAAGGCTTGCAATTACGATGCGATCAGCATCGTCAACGGCGTTGCCGTGGTTGATAAATGCAGCTGTGTCGGATGCGGGCTCTGTGTGAGCCGCTGTCCGAACGATCTTATTGCGATCATTCCTTCGAGCAGCACGGTCTTTGTCGGCTGCAGCTCCCCGGATCCGGCAGCCGTCACCAGAAAGGCCTGCAAGGCCGGATGCATCGCCTGCAAAAAATGTGAAAAGGTCTGCGAATTCGACGCTATCAAAGTCGAAAACAATATTGCGACCATCGATCCCGAAAAATGCACCAATTGCGGCGCATGCATCGCTGCGTGCCCTGTCGGCGTCATCAAGACGAGCGAACAGCTGACCGTCTCAAATCCAGTATAAATCCAATCTGGAAATCACATGATACCGCGTTAGGATAATAGAGCGGCGGATCCGGGCACAATCCCGTTTCCGCCGCTCTATTATTATCGTCCTTTCAGCCGAAGGCTTTCCAAAGCTTCATCATATCGTCTCATATCGGCAGCCTTCAAACGCCAGGTCAAAATTGCAGATCGACCTGTACTGGCAGTATGTGCATGCGGATGTGCCGTTTTTCAGTTTTTTAGGCGCAATATCGATGATTCCCTGCATGAGGCGGCTGCACAACGTCGAAACCGTCTGCTCCACTTCCTGCTGAAATGCCGTGAATTCTTCCGGGCTGATCAGCCGGTTATCGGAACCCGCCAGACTGCCGTCATCTTTTCTTCGTATCGGAACGATATCAGAATAACCCGAAAAGTCCCTGTCGATATCGGCAACGACCCCGGGCTCGTCGACCAGTATGCCGTCCATCCGGAATTTCTTGCGGATCTGCCCCGCCAGTCCGGCCACCGCGGCTTTTATCTTGTCCTCCGGCGCGCTTGCCGGCAAGGCGGCATCCACCATCGGATCGTCAATGAAAAAATAGAATACACCGGCCGGTTTTGCAGACAATCCATCAGTCGCCGCCTTCAGGTACAGCATAAGCTGAAGGCGCCAGCCGGCCCTCGCTTCCCCGGCGTTGAAGCGCTCGCTGCCTGATTTATAGTCGATGATCTTCAAATGCGGCTGTTCTCCGCCAAGAATATCTATGCGGTCGATCTTTCCTTCGATCAGGACATCGCCTTCCGCTGTACGGATCTGCACCGGCGGCAATCCGGAAAGTGCGCCGCGGCCGAATTCGGCCTCGAACAACATCTTGCGGATATTGCCCTTGCGTACATGGCCGATCAGGATCCAGGCCGTCTTCACGCATATCTTCCTGACGCGTTCCTGTCTGTACTTTTCAGCTTCGCCCACATCAAAAACACCTTCCCGGTAATCGGCGGCCGATTCGCCCAGAATCCTGCCGACCATCGCTTCGCAGCCGCTTTCGGACACAGTCATCCATGGAGAATCCGGATCAGTGGTGCCTATTCCTTCGACTGTCAGCTCATTTCCAAGCTTCATAAGGCATTCGTGACAGATGTCCCCTATCTCCCTGCCCGCGATCTCAAAGATCCTCCGCTCGTCCGCCCTGAGCCCGTAATTGATGAAATATGCGAAAGGGCATTTGGAAAAGCGTTCGATCCTCGAGGGGCTTACGGAGATCTGCCTGTCCTCGCCTCTCCCATACAAATCCCTGACGAGCTCCGCACCCAATTTTTCGACTTTATTGTCAAAAGTCATGCCTGCTTTAATGACACGCAGCCGTTCCGCTATCGGCCGGGCGTCCGACCTGCCGTCCAGTCCGGACTGTTCGAAAAACCAGCGGTATGCCGCCTTCCATTCGGAAGCTACCTCGCCGGCTTCGAAGCCCTCCCGCAGTTCCTCCGACAGATGCCGCAGCGTGCCGTTCCGGCTTCCGATCATCAGGAGCGGATCCCGAAGGCTTATTATATCTTTGCTTTCGATAATATCCGGAAAAATTTTCCTAAGCTTTCCGAGTATCAATGACGGCTTCAATTCCTTCCCTTCAGGGTCTGCGGCCGAATAGCCGATCCAAAGCTTCTTTGCAGGCTTTGAAAGCATTCGGTAGATCGCAAGCTTCTCCTCCTGCGCCCTCAAGTCGTCGTGCTTGCATATTTCAATGCTTTTTCCCAAAAGCAATGCTTTTTCATCTTCATTCAGGATCCCTTCAGCAGCTGTGGCAGCCGGCAGGACGCCATCGTTGGCGCCTATCACGAACAATGCCTTCACCGCACCGGGCCTTGTTCTTTGCATGGTTCCGACCAGGACCTGATCCATGGTCGGCGGCAGCAGGCCTATTTCGACTGCTTCAAGCCCTGTCCTGAGCATTGCGCCGTATTCTTCACCCGACATTGGTTCATCTCCGGCGAGCGCCTTGACCTGATCCAGAATACCGACAATGACGCTCCATATCTGTGCAGTCTCCTCTGCGTATTCATGCCGGCCGATATGACGCAGGAATTCTGTCAGAGATTCCGCGCGGGCCGGTATTTGAGCTGTATCGCGCAAAAAGTCATACAGCGCTTCGGTTTTGCCTCCCGCTGTCTTCTGCGTTCGAAATTCCGCCTCAAAATCTGAAATCAAGCCGGCTATAGCCTCCCGCGAAACGTTGAGCGCCGCAAGGCCGTCTTCTCCAAGCTCGACTGCCCCAAACCGGAACGCCGATTTCCATCTGCTGCCCCTGATCCTGTATTTATAAGCGTAATTTTCAATATCTTCTCCGTCTTCAGGCAATACAGGCGCAAGACCTGTCTTGATCAGTCTGAAAACGTCCTCAAAGCGCCATCCCCTTCCAATGATGTCGAGAAATGCCAGGATGTACTCGACACATGGATTATGGACGATGCTGCGTTTGCGGTCTATGAAGCATGGAATTCCATACTCCTCGAAAACACGTCGGACTATGGAGCCCCGGCCGTCTATGTCGTTGCAGATCACAAGAATGTCCCTGAACCTCATTCCATTTTCGCGAACGAGGACATCAATACGGGCCGCTGCGGTTTCAGCTTCAGCATAGTAGCTTCCACACCTGCAAAAATCGATCGCCCGGCCGCTGTCTCCGTCCCGAAACCTTCTGTAGGGGTATGCATAAAGCTCCCGCTCTATATGCCTTATGGCCGGATCTCTTTCCAATGTACCGGAGCCCGCCGCGAAAGCATACTCCGGTCCGATGCTCTCTTCAATGAGTCTTTCGCCGTTTCTGGCGGCAAGCTCCCTGAATCTGTCCAGCATCCTGCCCGGCAGGGCGAACAGATCTGCGTCCGCTTCAGTCCGGTCGTACGTCATGATGATATTGACCTGGCATGACGAGCGTACGAGCTGCTCGATCAGCGCCAGCGTTTTTGGCGTGAAATGATCAAAGCCGTCGATCCAGATATCCGCACCTGCTATCAGATTCGAACGGCCGGCATTTGCATTGATGAGATCAAGATGATCCTCAGTATCTATATATTTCCCCCGAATAAGACTCTCATATTTCGAATAAATCCTGTGAATGTCATTCAATTTTCTGCAAAGGATCGTGTTTTGGTCCAGCGATTCCAGTATCCGCCGGATATCGTCCGGCTTCGCATTATATTGCTTGAATTCGGAAATCAGGTCGTTGACCATGGAAATGAACGCGTGGTTCTTTCCCATTCCGCCAAAAGCACCAAACTCCCTTTCCTCCTCGGCGACGATCCTGGCCAGAAGCATATGCCTGCCATATTTGTCCACCGGCGTTTCGGCGCTTGTGCCTGTCTCCGCCAGCACTTTCTCTCCAAGCCTGGCCTGGCTGAGCACTTCAAGCTCCATCAGGCCGTCTGTCTTCATATAGGCGAATGCGTTGCGCTCCGCCTGCAATGTATATTGATCCGGCACGACCAGGAGGACCCGCTTTCCGGCCTGTCGCCCCAAGGCTGCAAGGCTTTCGCCGATCCTGTCGAAAAGGAATCTGTCTTTGTCGATATCCGCTCTGCCCCAGCAAACCCTGAACATCGGTTCCTCCTGCTCATCCGAATCATTTTTCCGCGCGGTTCAAGCCGCGATTTCATTTAAATAACGGCCAAAACCGCTTTCTTGTCGGAAGCCTTCTTGTATTCCGATTCCATTTCCATCATGCCGATATAAAAATCATAACTGTCGGCAAGCCGGATATATGGATCCGGGTCAAAGCATTCCGGACCCTGCACGCCTTTGCCCGACCACTGCCCCGTCGCGAGAAGCTCCATGGCCAGCACCGGATTGTATGCCGTCTGGGCTACGACCGCTCCGCAGCCGATCCTTCTCATGGACTCCTCCGTATCGGTCGTCTGGTAAATAAACACCTTTCTGTCCATACCGGCTTTTTTGCCGGTCACCTGTGTGCCGACACAGACTTTTCCCTTCATTTTTCCGGCGACCTCAACCGGATTTGGGGCAACCATGCCGACCACGTCACGCGGCGACAGATTCGTTCCCCGAACCTTGCCATGCTTGTCGTCAAGCCGCAATGCCCGTAAATTTTTAAGCATCGTTATGAATTCCGCGCCAAGGCCATACTTAAAGGTCACCTTCCTGCAAAGATCTCCCATGAATCTCGGGATCATCACGAGCTCCTCATGCTCGACATTGACAAGCTCCTGCTCTCCGATGCCATCCGGGAAGGTGAACAGCTCCGGATCCGAAAACGGCTCTACCGTATAGATCCCTTTCTCCTTTTCCCATATAAACGGCGGATTCAGGCATTCATCAATGGTCGTCCAAATGGAAAATCCGAATGTGATGTCATAGCCTTCGGCATGCAGATTGCCGCCATCCTTGATGCTGATTTCATCGATCTCATCAAAGAAATGATTCGCGGCAAATCTTGCGAAGACATTGGCGCCGCCCGGATCCATACCGGTCCCGACAAGCGCGAGAAGTCCCTTTTTCTCCCAATCGCCATGCTTCGCAAACTGATAGTCTCCCATTTTGATATTGGTTTTGTGGTAGGGATCCGTCGGATGAGGAACTGACAATGTCAAAGCCATATCCATGTAGTTGATCCCGCACTTATAAGCTGCATCGAATAGGTTTTCGTTGAAGCTCGGGTCACAGGCATTGAAAAGCAGATCCGGCCTGTATTTTTCAATAAGCGATATCAGATCATCTGTATTTCGCGCATCGACCTTCTCTGCCGGAAATCTCGGGTCGCCGATCTTGGCCGATACTTCTGACGCTCTTTCCAGACTGTAATCCGAAAGCACCATCTGCTCCAGCCACTCGCCGCCGGGATCACGCTGCGCTGCAATTCTTGCCGCAGCTTCGCCCACTCCGCCTGTTCCAACCAATAAAATTTTCAAAATCTCGCCTCCAAACGCGATATAAATTTGGGTTTTTCTACCCTTTCTTCAGTTTAGCACGGCAACATCCCAAATTCCAGTTATTTTGAGGCCGCCTGGTATCCGCAATAAAAAACTGTGCCGGGCATCAGCCTTCGGCACAGTCTCATCATCAATCACAGAACTGATATCGGGACAGCGTCCATACATGCGGTCACGCCGCTTTTGGGACCTGNNTTGATCATCGCTTCATCCACACCCGCGTTTCCGCTGAATACATTGAAGGGCTTGCCCTGAGGCAGGATCACCTTGCCATACTGGCCGTTGAGCAGCGCTCCGGCCGAGCCGTAGAAGGACAGCAGCGCGATCAGCAATTCCGAAACGGCCGCCACCATATGCATTGTTTCCGGAGCAAAGCCCAGAACGCTGCAGGAAAGCCCCAGGAACAGGAAATCGATCAGAACGAAAATCATGAACAGTACTTTGCTCACGCTCATCGAACCGACCGTCATATATATTGAAAATATCAGATAGCCGGCAAAGGCAACGCCAAGCTGCCTGACATCCGCATTCGCTGCCATTGTTTCGCCGAATACGCCGTTTTGAATCATCCAGGTCCCCGCAACAGCAAACCAGAAGAATGCATATGCGCCGAAAGCCGTCGCTCCGAAGGCGTTATTGAGTTTGCTGTCGTTGATACTGGCCACCAGCTGCGCGCAGGCGCCAAGGAATATCGCCCACGGGATGATGAGCGCAGTTCCCTCCGTAAATCCAAGCTTTTGCGAAGACGCGACAAGTGTTACCATAGCAAGTCCGAAGAGGCCTATAGCGGACGGATTGCTCACCACCGACTGGACTTTCGCAATTTGTCCGTTAGTTCCATGGTCTGACATGTTTCATACTCCTTTCAGTACTTTGAAATTTGATATGCTGTTATTGGTTGCCTTCAGTTGGTTCCAATTGATAAAAATTGCACTTCCCAGCGTTATTCTGTGCACATTTTTACATAATGCCGGTTTCGTCCAAGGTATACCATTTGCTAATATACAGTATACGCAGCGGAATTTCAACTGAAATTAAAAAGTCAGACAAATTAAACTATTTGCCTGACTAATTATTAAGCAAAATATATGCCATTGTACTATTTAACGATGTCCAGGATGTCTCTCGCCTTTTCCACGATATATGTCGGCCTGTTCGGCCCTGTTTTATCTTCCTCTGTCACCGCGATGGCCCAGCCTACAAGAATCGATTCAACGCCGGCATTTTGAGCACATAGAATGTCGAACATGCTGTCGCCGACCATGATAGTCTCTTCAGGCTTTGACCCCAGATTTTCAAGCGCCATATAGATCGGCGTCGGATCCGGCTTATGGCGGTCGGTGTCATCAGCAGTCAGCACATAGTCAAAATACTCCGCGAGCCCATATTTCTCAAGTCCCTTCATCGTCGTATGCTTCAATCTGGATGTCACGATCGCCAGCTTGTAGCCCTGCTCCTTCAGTTCGTGAATCAACTCCGGCATGCCCGGAAACACCTTTATCAGATCATCGAATTTATCGTAATGATATTCCCGATAGATCGCGATCGCCTCTTCAGGCGGGATGTCCAGCATTCTTTCCATGGTTACGGCCAAAGGCTCTCCGAAATTGGCGATGATCTCATCGATCGGTTTTTCTTTGCCTAGTACTTTTTTGAATGTGTATTGAAAGGACTGGATGATCACTTCATTCGTGTCTATGAGCGTTCCGTCAAAATCAAATAAAACCGTCGTGATTTTTCTGTTTTCCATCTCTATATCCTCGCGTTCCCTATAGTTTCATTGTCAGCGATATTTTATGCCTGTCATGGTCGATGCTCAAGATCTTGACCTTGACGGTGTCCCCTACCCCGACGACATCCATCGGGTGCTTAATGAACTTATCGCTCATCTGGGAAATATGCACAAGCCCGTCATTTTTGACCCCGATATCCACGAAAGCTCCAAAATCGACGACATTGCGCACCGTGCCGGTCAGCTCCATATCGACCTTCAGATCTTCGAAGCTGAGTACATCGTTCCTGAAGACAACAGGCGGCATGCTTTCACGGGGATCGCGGCCGGGCTTGCCGATCTCGCCGATAATATCCGTCAAGGTCATGACGCCTATTCCGATCTCCTCCGCCATGAGACCGATACTTCTCTCGATGCTTTTAACCGTCTCTCCATCCTTGCCGGTCACCGGATAAACCTCGCTGATTCTGGTCTCAATGCCCTGAAAGCCGCCGCGCCGTATCTCGCTCTTGTCGATCCCGAGCTTCTTCAGCACCAGGTCCGCCGCGCCGTAGGACTCCGGATGGACTGCCGTTGCGTCCAGCGGGTCAGCCCCGTCCGCTATTCGCATAAAACCGGCACATTGGTTGAAGGTTTTTTCTCCAAGCTTCGCCACCTTCTTCAATTCAGTCCTCTTTTTGAATTTCCCGTTGGCTTCTCTATATGTTACGATGTTTTTCGCAATGGGGCCGCTGATCCCCGCAATATATTTCAGCAAAGAGGGCGATGCGGTATTCAGATCAACACCTACTCTGTTGACACAGTCCTCCACGACATTGGCCAAAGCTCCGTCCAAAAGGCTTTGGCTGAGATCATGCTGGTATTGGCCAACTCCAATATGCCGAGGCTCTATCTTGACCAGCTCCGCCAGCGGATCCTGGAGCCGCTTACCGATGGACATGGCGCCCCGGGTCGTCACATCAAGGTCAGGATATTCTTCCGACGCCACCTTGGAGGCCGAATACACGGAAGCACCGGCCTCGCTGACGATCGTATAGGGAATGTCCCTGCCCGATTCCTTCAGATATTCGGCAACGAATGTCTCCGTCTCTCTGGATGCTGTTCCGTTTCCGATCACGATGACATTGGCGCCATGCTTTTCTATCAGGCTGTCCACGGTCTTTCTCGCGCCGGCGATGTCCCTTCTTGGCTCCGTTGGATAGATTGCCGTGTAAGCCAGCAATTTCCCTGTTTCGTCCAGCATCGTCACCTTGCAGCCGGTCCTGAACCCCGGATCGATGCTGAGCACGCGGGCATCCCTGACAGGCGGCGTCATAAGAAGCTTTTCGGTATTCTTGGCAAATACCTTGACAGCCTCCCGCTCAGCCCGTTCGGTGAGCATGTTCCTCATTTCCCGTTCGATGGATGGTGCCATCAGCCGTTTATAGGCATCCTCGACCATGCTGTCCATCAGCTCGAGGTATATGGATTTTTCATTGACGATGACCGCATGCCGAAGCATGGCGCAGATGCTTTCCGCCGGCGCTTTCACGCGGACCTTGAGCTTCTTTTCGCTTTCCCCCCTGTTGATCGCGAGCACACGGTGATCCGGTATTTTGGCAATCGCCTCGGAATACTCGTAATACATGTCGTATACCGTGCTTTCCTCCGTGTTGACAGCTTCAGAAACGATCAGTCCGGACCGCATTGTCTTTTCACGGGCGTCGGCGTTGAATTCCGGATCATCGGCGACGACTTCCGCCAGGATATCCACCGCTCCGGCAAGCGCTTCCTCCGCCGTCATGACGCCTTTTTCCGCATTGATGAAGGGCTGGGCGGCATCTGCCGGCGTTCCTGCCTCCGCTTCCATTTCCCATATGATCCATGCCAGCGGCTCCAATCCTTTTTCCCTGGCCTTGGAAGCCCGCGTGCTCTTCTTCTTCTTGAATGGCTTATATAGGTCTTCCACGCGCTGAAGGACCTGCGCCTTCAGGATCTCGTCCCTCAACTCCGGTGTCAGGGCGCCCTGCTCGTCGATGAGCCTGACGACCTCTTCCTTGCGGACCTCCAGGTTTCTGAGATAGGTCAGACGCTCGTCAAGCTCTCTCAGCGTGACATCCGAAAGGCCGCCGGTCGCTTCTTTTCTGTAGCGCGCGATGAAGGGGATCGTATTCCCGTCGTCGATCAGCGCTACGGTACTGTCCACCTGGCTTTGCCTTATTTTAAATTCCTTTGCCAATTGCTCCAAAATCATATATTTCCCTCCATCTGCCGGATTCCCGGATTCTCTTGCTCATTGCCTTCAAATAATGCCCGGTTGCTGCCATAGAGCGGAAAAGCCGCCCGGCTGCCTCATGCAGCCCGGACAGCTTTCTATCCGAACAAATCTTATTTCTGCTTTAGTTTTTCGTTGATAAAGTAGTCCAGATCGCCGTCCATCACCGCGTAGACGTTTCCGACCTCGGCATTGGTCCTGTGGTCCTTGACAAGAGAATAGGGATGGAACACATACGAGCGTATCTGACTTCCCCAGCTGATCTGGCTGTAGTCGCCCTTCAGGTCGTCGACCCTGTCCTTGTGCTCCTGCTCCTTTAATTCAAGCAGCTTGGCCATCAGGATCTTCATGGCCGTATCCTTGTTCTGATGCTGCGACCTCTCGTTCTGGCAGGATACGACTATATTCGTCGGCAAATGCGTGATCCTGATCGCCGAGTCAGTCGTATTGACATGTTGTCCTCCGGCGCCGCTGGATCTGAATGTATCGATGCGAAGATCTTCTGGATCGATATCGACCGTGACATCCGCATTCAATTCAGGCGTTACATCCAGCGAAGCAAAAGAGGTATGGCGCCGTCCGGACGAATCGAAAGGGGAGATGCGAACGACACGGTGCACACCCTTCTCGTTTTTAAGATATCCGTAGGCGTTCTCGCCGGATATCAGGAACGTGGCGCTCTTGATCCCTGCCGCGTCATCGGAGGAATAATCGAGGGTCTTGACCTTGAACCCTTTCCTTTCGGACCATCTGGTGTACATGCGCATCAGCATTTCCGCCCAGTCCTGCGCGTCGAGTCCGCCTGATCCCGCATGTATTGAAATAATCGCGTTATTGCCGTCATATTCGCCATCGAGAAGGATCTTGATGCGCATGGCTTCCGTTTTTTCGATCAGCTTTGCGTAAGCATCCTCGATCTCCGTTACCAGGCTTTCGTCTTCCTCTTCTTCAGCAAGCTCGATCAGCACCGAAATATCCTCAAGCTCCGATCGAAGCTTCTCATATTCGTTGATCCTGTTTTCAATGCTCTTCTTTTCTTTCAGCAGGTTTTGCGCTTTTTCGCGGTCCTCCCAAAAGCCGTCTTCCTGACATATTGTCTCTATTTCCTTGAATCTCGCCGACAGTCCTGCGAAGTCAAAGTGAATCACCCAGTTCTACTATATTTTCAGTCATGCCTCCAAGGCTGGATTTGATTTGCTCCAGCTGAATCATAGTCTCTCACATCCTTTTACATTCACCAAATTCATCATTGTGAGCCGTCGGCCTATTTACCGCAGCACTTCTTGTATTTCAGCCCGCTGCCGCAGGGACAGGGATCA
>DIEM01000035.1 GCA_002418625.1 Firmicutes bacterium UBA5774 | reverse complement strand
GTTTACCCTGGCCGCATCCAGCGCGTCCACATCCCTGTCCACTCCGATCAGGGTCCCGAGGCGCCCGAGTCCGGCGCAGATCCCGCAGGCGTGCCCGCCGCCGCCAAGCGTGCCGTCGACGTAGATGCCGTCCGGCTTGATATTGAGATTCTCGATCGATTCAGCAAATAGCACCGACGTGTGCCTGAACTCCATTGCAGTTCTCCTAAATTCCAAGATCGGCCATCTTTTCAGCGATGCCGTTATCGCTCAGATCTGCTGCTGCATTGTAGTTTTCCCACTCGCGCCTGCTCCAGATCTCAACCCTGGACTGGACGCCGATCGTGACGAGGTCCTTTTCGATTTTCGCATATTCTCTTAAATTTTGAGGAATCGTCAGTCTGCCTTGTTTATCGATATCGCATTCGACTGCCGATGAGAAGAAGTATCGGACGAATGTCCTTGCATCTTTGCTGCCGATCGGGAGCTCCTGGATCCTGTCTTCGAATTTCTCCCATTCGGTCATGGAATAAATGAAGAGGCAATTATCGAGTCCCTTTGTCAGAATGAATCTGCAGCCCAGTTCTTCCCTGAACTTGGACGGCACGATGATCCTGCTTTTAGGGTCTATTGAATGATGATAAGTGCCGATCAGCATGATATTATTCCACCTTTAGCATTCATTTAACACCACTATACTCCACATCCCTCCACTCCGCAACATTTTTAAAGGATATTAATTATATTTTCAACCACTTCCCACCTATAATTCTGCGGGCAATAATAGCAAAAAAAGAAGAATCACAATATATTGTGTATATTGTGATTCCATGTCTAAATATCGTTTCTATCTTAGCCGTTTCGGCAAATCAATAGAAATGAAGATGTCCCGGATATTGCTCCACGAGGAATTGGATCCCGCCCATACAGACCGAAAATCCAGTCAAAAGTATGATGAGCACGATAGCCCAGCCGTCATATCTCAGCTTCTCTTCACGATTGACAATATATGAGGCGATTGTCTCAATGCCGAGCAGGATCAGGACGATCGGCCAGAAATCGATAAGCTTCAGATAATCCACAGCCGGCCACGCCAGATGGGATAGAAAAGCACCGCCCATCAGCACGAGCGTCAAACCCAGTGTGAGCGTTCCAACGCGACGGTTACTGCTCATCGTGATCATCCTCCTTTTCTCCAGCGGCCTCGTCTGTCCGGGCCATGACGCCGGTCTCCCCATTCTGCGCCTTTGCTGCATCCGCTGCGCCCGAATGTCCGGAAGCTCCGGCAAATTCACGGTCGACCTCGCTCTTTTTACCTTTGATCAGGCACAGTCCGCCCCAGATGACCAGTATGCTGAAGGCGATCTGCGGAAGGACTTCCGAGAAAGCCACGATGTTGTTGATGATATAATCGGGCAGGTCCAGCCTGTACAGCATATATATGATAGTGTTCTCCCACAGTATATAAGCGCCGAACGCGATCAGCCCGATCCCGACGATCATTTTGCGGCGCACCAGAAATCCGAAGTCGAAGCTCCGAAGCTTTTCCATTTCAAACAGGTAATAATCCTGCTGCGCGTAGAATTCCTCATCGTCCTGGAATCTTCTGTTGATGCAATCGAAAAATGCGTAGAACCAGATCACCGGCGCCAGCATCATGATGGGTCCTATTCTCAGCGACACCGATAGAAAGGCGATGGCGAAAAATAGCGACATGAATGATACGCCAAGCTTCATGAATCCGTTGTACATATGGCCTGCTCCCGGCAGCATCGCGAACATGACCGTCCAGAATCTATTTCTCTTCCTGATCATTTTTATAAACCTCCAGCTTCACAATTTTATCAGTTATAGTCCAGACGCTTTCTGTGAAGGCGTCCACTTTGGCAATACTAATCTCTCCAACGATGGTGCTGTCATTGCTTTCGATGGCGTCGACAGCCATCTGGAACGGACCTGCGGAAAGCATCAGCAGGGTCAGGCATACAGCCGCGGCAACGCGAAGCGCATAGGAATAAAATACCCTCATAGGCTTCTCCGGCCGTGGAGCAGCAGCTTCTTTACCCGCTCTGACGGCTTCTCTCATGATCCGGTCCGAAAAATCCGGATCGACAGCCAGCAGCTCCTGCTCCTCAAAGCATTGTGCCAGAAAATCCGAGCAGACCGGGCATTGTCCCAAATGCTCCAGCGCCCTGAGATTGTCGTCATAAGACAATTTCCCGCTTTTCAGCAGAAGGATCGTCTCATCCGAAAGGTGTCCGCTGATCTCAATTATCGGTTTATTCATGAGTATTCCTCCTTCCACAATTCTCTGAGCATTGCCTTCGCCCTGTATATGTGCGTCTGCACGGTCTTGATGTTTCTGCCCGTCTCCGCCGATATTTCCCCTGCGCTCCTGTTGTCACAAAAATGGCGGCAGGCTGTTGTCTGATATGGCTCCTTGAGCTTTCCGCAAAGCGCTCTCATCCGCCGCTCCGAATCGTCCCTGAGAAGCATGTCTTCCGGCAAGGCGCTGTCATCCCGCATTTCCTCGAAGTTTTCCCCTGCTGCGGGAGTGATCCTGCGCGCTGCACTTTTCAAATAATCCCTGCATTTGTTTGCCGCGATCGTCGTCAGCCAGGCCTTGATATTCCTTCCATCGAAGTCGTCCAAATTCCTATAGGCTGCGATGAATGTCTCCTGGGCCAGATCCTCAGCGTCAAAACGGTCTCTTGTCATGGAATAGCAGATGGTCAGGATCAGTCTGGAATACTGTTCTATATAAGCAGCCAGCTGCTCTTTCTTGTCTGTTAGAATGATCCTCACCTCCATTTTCAGACATATCCCTGATCCCCATACCCCCTCTGTCAAATAAAACGAAACCGGGCCGGGAATGTCTTCAAGATTATTTCAGTCAATTGCATGCCGCTGTCGAAGCAGCTGTTTAAAAAATGATCGGCACGGGATCTGCAGCCTCGATACGGTCCGGCCCCACGAGGCAATCATAAGCGAGCGGCCGTACACCCTCCGCCGCCGCAAAGCGAAGCGCCTCCCCGAATGCCGGATGCATCCTGTCATTGGGTTCAAAGCTTCGAGAACCCTTCATCTGCAGAATGAATATGATGTAGGCCAGATCGCCGGACGCCGCTATGCGGCGCAATTCACCGATATGCCTGAGGCCGCGCTCCGTCGGTGCGTCGGGAAAGCGCGCCACGCCATCCTCCTCAAGCGTTACGCCTTTGACTTCTATATATGCTTTTCTGATTCCGGTTTCCAGCCGTTCCTCAATATAAATATCCAATCTGGAATCGCCGTATGCCTTTTCCGTCCTGACCGTTTCCATATAACCTGTCATGCCCGGCAGAACGATCTGCTTGCCGATGATTCCCTCCAGGCATATCTTGTTTGGAGCCTGGGAATCGATATTGAACAGGCGGCCGTCCTTTTCGACGGTTATGAGGGAATACCCCGTCTTCCTCTGCGGGTTGCCGCTTTTCTCCACAAATACCTTTGCGCCTTCTGTCAGCAGCTCTCTGCATCGGCTTGTATTCTTTACATGGACGACATGCTGCGTTCCTTCCATTTCCACAATGGCCAGAAATCGGTTCGGCCGGGAAATGAAACGGCCCTCTTCGATATTTTTATAAATCATCTTTGATCCTCCCGATCACTGCCAAAATTAATTACTAATTATACCATGAAGAATGTCTCCGAGTCAGTGTCAATTGGTTATCCGGGATGGCAACCGCCAAAGTTTAAGCTGATTTTCCTGAAGTGTATAATTTTGCTTTCGCCCGTATATAATATTGCCCTGCAACTCACTCCATTCCTTTAAATAACAGCATTTTTATGATTTCATAATTTCTTATGGTTCTCCTGCATATCCTTCTTTGAAATGGCGAAATCGGTCCCGATCAGCATCCTGAAACGCCGATAGCTTTGCCTCATGCACTCCGGGAACTCTTCCACAGGCAAATACCATAGCTGCTGCACCTGTCATTCGAGAGTACAATCAACGATGTGTTTAATTTTGTTATAATTTGTATATCATCTTGCTTAGCAAGCCTTTATATTTATTGAAATTTCAGAATTCGCCCTATTCAATCATATTTTATCCGCTTTTTCCTGATTTTGCCGATAACTGCAGATTTTTTCAATTCACCCGCTATTTGAATCAATTCAGTACTGTCTTTTTAATGTCTGGTAATATATAATAAATAGGTTGAATCAACCTGGGGGGTATGGGTATGGAATTCGATCCTGTCGCTTTCACAGTAATCGGGCTGGACATCCGCTGGTATGGGATCCTGATCGCATCCGGCATGCTTCTGGCTATGCTTGTCATCTATTCAAGGGCTCCACGGCACGGGATCGAGCCCGAAAAGATGGTAGACCTTGTTTTGATCGTCATTCCGCTTGCCGTGATCGGCACACGGCTTTATTATGTGCTTGCGAACTGGGATTACTACCAGGGCGACATTGGAAGGATCATGGACTTTCGCTCCGGCGGCCTGGCGATCCATGGCGGCCTCATTACTGGCATCCTGGCTGCGGTCATCCTGAGCCGCGCCTGGCATATAGGCACGCTGAACCTTCTGGATCTCGGCATGCCGGCTGTAGCCCTTGCCCAATCCATCGGCCGCTGGGGCAACTTTTTCAATAAGGAGGCCTACGGCACGCCTACAGACCTGCCATGGGCCATCAATATAGACGGCGTCATGGTCCATCCGACTTTTCTTTATGAATCTGTCTGGTGCCTCCTGCTTTTCCTTATTTTAAGCTATCTGGACCGGCGCAGGCTTTTTGAAGGGCAGATATTCCTGCTGTACGGCATACTATACTCATTTGAGAGATTCTTTGTTGAATGGCTCAGGACAGACAGCCTGATGATCGGTCAGCTCAAAACGGCCCAGCTGGTCAGTGGTATCGTCTTCGTGACATTTTTGATCGCATACTGCATAATGAGGCGCGCGGCAAAACAACGCGCCAATATGTTCACCAACCGGAGGTATTTATGAAACTTGGCATCGTAGGGCTCCCGAATGTCGGAAAGAGCACCTTATTCAACGCAATAACCAAAGCAGGCGCAGAGGCTGCCAATTATCCTTTCTGCACCATCGAGCCCAACGTCGGGGTCGTTACGGTCCCCGATGATCGTCTGAAAGTGCTCCACGAGATGTACGACTCAAAAAAGACAGTCTACACGGCAATTGAGTTCTATGATATAGCTGGACTCGTAAAAGGCGCCTCCAAGGGTGAGGGACTTGGCAACAAATTCCTGTCGCATATTCGGGAAGTGGCGGCCATCATTCATGTCGTCCGATGCTTCCATGACGACAATGTCGTCCATGTGGACGGTGAGATCGGCCCGCTTAAGGACATCGACACGATCAATCTCGAGCTGATCCTTGCGGATATGGAAATCCTCGACCGCAGAATCCAAAAGACGCAAAAAAACCTGAAGAGTGATAAAAACCTTCAGGCTGAACTGGAGATACTGGAAAAAGTTCGCGATACGCTCAACAACGGCCTGTCTGCAAGAACAATCGACATGACAGCGGAGGAATCGGATTTCATTCGCTCCCTGGACCTGCTGTCCTTCAAGCCCGTGATCTACGCTGCGAACGTCTCGGAAGAGGATGCTGTCGCAGACGGGACCGACAACGCCTATGTGCGCCAGGTCAGGGAGTTCGCAGCTTCCGAGGGCTCAGATGTCGTCGTGGTCTGCGCCAAGCTCGAGTCCGAGATCGCCGAATTGGAGGATGATGAAAAATCAGAGTTTTTCAGGGATCTTGGCATCGACGAATCCGGTCTTGACAAGCTGATCAAGGCATCGTACCATCTTCTGGATCTTATTTCCTTCCTGACGGCAGGGCCCCAGGAAGTCAGGGCCTGGACCATCAAACGCGGTTCGAAGGCTCCTCAGGCGGCCGGAAAGATCCATTCTGACTTCGAACGCGGCTTCATACGCGCAGAAATCGTCGCATATGACGATCTGATTGCCTGCGGCACCATGGCGGCAGCCAAGGAAAGAGGTCTGGTACGCTCGGAAGGCAAGGACTATATCGTCAAGGATGGCGATGTGATCCTGTTCCGGTTCAATGTGTAATAACTTGCTGTGCTCAGCCGGAATACCGGTCTATTTCACGACCAGCACAGGCTGCTCGGCCTGATGCAGCACCTTGGTCGTCACGCTCCCCACCAGCAGTCGTTCCAGCACTGCGCCGAGTCCGTGGGATCCCATGATCAAAAGATCGATGCCGTTCGCGTTCGCGTAGTTGACGATGGACTTCACGGCATCCCCCTCAATGCAGATCATCTCAACCTTGTCCGCCATGTCCCCAAAAGAGTCCTTTGCAGCCTGGAGCAGTTCATAGGAGTGCTCCCGGGCTTTTTCAAGCTCCGCTTTCTCAAATGCGTTGTCTATAGCCACAGCGCTGTGGCTCATCGCAATGACCGGCATGGCGACATGAATGGCATTGAGAACTGTTATGCTGCTGTCGAATTCCCTGGCGATTTCTCTGCCCAGCTCCAATGCTTTGTTCGAATAAACAGATCCATCGATCGGTATCAAAATATTTTTCATCGTCGTTGCCTCCTTGAAACTTTAAATAAATCACCCTCGGGATCGAATCCGGCGAGTCGTTCATTCAGAGCTTTCCTGAAGTTATTATACATCTTCCTCTTCTGGTCTGTCTTCTATTTTTACATACTCTCGATGGGGCGCAACGCTTTTATACGCAGGCCTGATGATCTTGCCGTCATTGGCCAGTTCCTCCAGCCGATGGGCGCTCCAGCCCACGATCCTTGCGACGGCGAACAGCGGCGTGATGAGTTCCATCGGTATGTTCAGCATTTTATAAACCAGGCCGGAATAAAAATCGACATTGACGCTGACGCCTTTGTACATGGTCCTGTTCTTTTCAATAACACGGGGAGCCAGCTTTTCAATTTTCGAGTACAACTGGAATTCGTCGCCCAGGCCCTTCTCATCCGCCAGAAGGGACGCATAATGCTTCAGAATCTCAGCTCTCGGATCCGATATGGAATACACGGCATGTCCGATGCCATAAATAAACCCCGTCCTGTCAAATGCCTTCTTATCAAGGATGTCGGTCAGATATGCCGAAATCGCCTCTTCATCTTTCCAATCGCTGACATTCTCCTTGATTTCCTCGATCATTCGGACGACCTGATAATTCGAGCCGCCATGGCGCGGGCCTTTCAGGGATCCCAGCGCCGCCGCGATCACCGAGTAGGTGTCCGTATCGGACGAGGTGGCTACATGCGTGATGAAGGATGAGTTGTTGCCGCCTCCGTGCTCCGCATGGAGCACGAGAGCCAGATCGAGCAGCTTCGCCTCCAGCTTCGTGAATTTGCTGTCTGGCCGGAGCATATGCAGAAAGTTTTCAGCGGTGCTGGCTCCGTATAGCGGGTTGTGGATCGTCAGGCTCTCATGGCGATGGAAGTGCAGATACGCCTGGTATCCATATACTGCAAGCAGCGGAAAACAAGCGATCAGCTGTATGCATTGCCGAACGACATTCGGTATGGATATGTCGTCGCATTCGTCGTCGTAGCTGTACAGCGTCAATACGCCTCTGGCGAGGGTGTTCATCATATCCTTGCTCGGGACGGTCAAAATGTTCTCCCTGATGAATGATTCAGGGAGCATCCGGCACTTTGAAAGCAGCTCGTTGAACCGGTCCATGGTCTTCTGGCTCGGAAGGTTTCCGAAGAGCAGCAGATACATGACTTCTTCAAATCCGTAACGGTCCTCCGACAAGAAATTGTTCACAATATCCTTGATATCGATACCTCGATATTTCAATCTTCCGGGTACGGAAAGCATCTCTCCGCAGACATATTCATGTCCTATTACTTCGCCGATTTCCGTAAGGCCGGCAACCACTCCGACACCGTTGATATCGCGCAGTCCTTTTTTGACCTCATATTTTTCATAGAGCGTCGGATCGATCACGCTGCTTTTTATTGATTTTCCAGCCAGTTTTTCATAATATTGAAGTTCCTTTTTGTCAATATTCATATTGCTCCTCCTGCATTCCTTTATATCCGTATATCCGGCAAGCTTCCTGCGATACCGCCTTGATCGGTTCAAACTCTCATAACCAAAGAAAAAAAAAGATGTCGCCGAAAATAAGCGCCGCAGAAAAATCTGCAGCATGTTTTCAGTATACATCAAACAGAGATACCTTAAAACCAGGTACCGGATTTTTCCTCTTTCAACACTTACGAGATTAGCTGACGGATTCGGGTCGAAAGAGTTGACCCTACCGGGGCAAACGCCCGGATTCACCCCATGATTGGTTCTCCCGCTCAATTAAGATTCAGTGGATATTTTATTCAATTGCTGTTGTTGCCTATTTGTTGATTATAGCATGCGTCCGGGTTGTTTTCAAGAGCAATGATTTTGATAAATCAGGAAATCATTTACAAGTCAATATATGAACCGCAGCCCTGACGGCTTGATCTCCCCGATGTGTTTCAGGATATCGGCTGAGATGATATCCATGTCCTGATGATCGATAATCCGAACATCGATGTCGTATACGAAGGCCGCATGGCGCATAAATTGTATAAAGGCATTGATGATCCGCACGGGCGGGACCTGAGTGGTGTTTTCAGCGATGTCTGAAATATATTTTCTGTATAGGATCAGCAATTCATTTTGTATATAACCCAGATCAGCTATGTAGGATCTGTCCAGTTCAAGCATATATTTAACATCCGCTACATTCAGGATCTCATGAATGACATTCGCGGCCCAAAAATATTCAATGCCCTTGAGGCAGCGCGACGTGATCTCGATAGTCCGCTTATGGGCCCTGGCCCTGTCGCCACTCCTGATGCCGCCTGCATTCTCCATCAGGCTCGCATAAAGCATTTTCAGTTCGCCGTCCGGAGATATGCCAAGATTCCTGCGCAGCTCGCATTCAAATTTCTTATAGTAATTGATCGCTCCCGACCTGTTTCCCATTTTGGCAAACATCCTGATCGCCTGCTGCGCAAAGCTTTCGTTGTACGGCTCGATGGATGCCATTTCAGCTAGAATCGGAAGCCCTTCGTCATACTGCTCCTGCTCTTCATATTTATTCGCAAGCCTCGTGAGGATCTCAACCTGTTTTCTCTGGCAGGCGATTCTCTCAAAAAGCACCATTTCGTTGAAATCTCCGCAATTCTTAAGGTAAAGCCCCTCCATGAAATCTCCGCGGAACAGATCCTTAAGAATTATCAGTTCGCCGATATCCAAGCTTCCATTGATGACAGTATCCTGGAGCGTGACGATGTCGCACTTGTAATGATACTTTTTATTGATACGGCAGTAATCTTTCCCTATGACAATGAATTCCTCGTCATTTTCGTCCTTAGGAACGTTCTTACGGATCGTCCACAAATTGAATCGCAAATTGTATTTAGCCGCTTCATCGCTGCTGTCGGGCCAGAGATAAGTGATGATCTTCTCCCTGCTCATATCCCTCTCCCGGTTCAGCACGAGCAGGCAGATCAGCGCCACAAGCTTATTGCTGAGCTTGTCGGCAATGCTTTCGCCATCATGGCTTATATTCGCTTTTCCAAGCATATTGACTGTCAGCATTGAGTTGCCCCCATCCATCACAGATCGCTGAATAACACCTCGCCGTTTTTGATCGTCGCGCAAACCCTGATATCCTTTATAGCATCTTTTTTGACTGCTCTGATATCCCTGTCCAAAATCACGATATCCGCCAGCTTGCCGATCTCGAGCGTACCTTTTCTGTCTTCTTCAAAAATCGCATAGGCGCCGTTTGCCGTAAACAGCTTGATAGCGTCATAAACCTCGATCCTGTGCGCCGCAACCGGGTGGTTGACAGCCGAGTGGATGCCGAGGATCGGATCCGCCGGTGTCACATCGCAATCCGAGCCGCCGCAGACGACGACTCCGGCTTCGATGATTTCCTTTAATGGATTCGTCAGCTTGTAGTTGGGTCCGAGCCTGTCCCAGTAAAGTCTGCCGTCTCCGCCCCAAATATGCTCATATGTCGGCGACATGGAATAGATGAGTCCCAATTCCCTGGATCTTTCTATATGAACCGGTGTCGGCAATTCGACATGCTCGAGGCGATGCCGCAGGCCATGGTTTCCGGTTTTGCCCAACGCATATTCGTGCGCGGCTATAGCCTGTTCGATCGCCCTGTCCCCAATGGTGTAAAGCGCCAGCTGCAGTTTATTGATATAGCAGTCCAGCACGAATTCATTCAGCTCCTCCTGAGTGAAATTCAACCGCCCCCTGTTGCCGGGGCTGTCGTGGTAATCGAATGACAATGCTGATGTCCTCGCCCCGAACGTCCCGTCGACATACAGGCAGCCGCCTATTCTTTTCAGATTCATCTCCCTGATCCTGCCAATATCCATCGTCTGGTAGAAAAGCGCCATATCGGCCTTGAAATCGTTCATATGCTCATAAATGAAATCTGCGTCCTTGTCGGAATAAAGCCTGCCGCCCTCCATGGCATTGATCGTCGTGATGCCCTGCCTGATGACCGTTTCCATCAAATGCTCCACAGCATCCATCCTGTATGAATTCGGAATGTTTCGCAGTACATTCTCACGCAGCGTCGCGTTGGCATAATGGGTGATGATGCCTGTCGGCATTTGATTTTCATTAAAATCGATCCCATCGAGCGTGAAAGGTATTTTGTAGTAGAGCATCGCGTATGTGTTCAATACACTTTTTTGATATTCGACACTGTTGATGAATACCGGTGCGTCGCTGCAATATTTGTCAAGAATCGTCCGATCAGGCATCCTTCCTTCTTTCAGGTTCTGCTCGTCCAGCCGGATCCCTCTGATGGGCTTTCCGGGTGATTTCTTTGCTTGCTTCGAGATGAGCTCCCCGATATCCCTGAATGTTCTGGCCCGGCTCAAATCGACGCTGCGCAGGTCTATCGCGGCCTGGACGACATGAAAATGGCTGTCGATAAACCCTGGCAGAACTGTTCCTCCGTTGGCATCCATAATCCTGAACGGGTTGCCAGTATATTTTTCATACTCTTCGCCAAATCCCATATCGATGATATCTCGGCCCTTCGTCACAATCCAGTCATAGCAGGCTTGATCTTTCATCGTGAGACATTTGGCATTTTTAATCAGAATGGCTTCCATCTGTCGATCCTTCCAAATCCGTTCACAGTATTCCTACAGCTTGTATTTTACAGCAGAACGGTCCTCTAATCAAATTTCTTTTGCGTCACGGAGGGCACTGGTGCAGTCCGGAATTGCGCTGCCCTTTATTGCAAGTCAGGAAACGGAACCGTGAAAGGGTTCCGTTTCCTGACTATTCTATTTGTGCAAGCCGGTCATGTCAGCACTTTCTCAAGAAACCGGCACACAGTCTCCGCTGTCTTCTGTATAGAAGAAATCGTCGCGTATTCATCATAACTGTGAAAATTCTCCCCCGCAGCGCCAAATATGACAACCGGGGCATCTACACGCGACCCGAGATAGTTGAAATCACCAATGCTTTGAAAATACGACCGTGCCGGGTATTTGCCGCATACTTCCCTAGCCGCGTCGATGAATTCTTTTACATAAAAGTCATCCTCGCTGACGGTATAGGGCATAAAGCCCTTTGAACCTTCGCTCGGCGCCTCCCTGAAACTGATTTTCCAGCGGCAGCTGATGCCCGCGCGGGCGATCGCCCTCATTACTTCGGCTTCGATGGTCTTTTCATCTTCTCCGACCACAATATGCCAAAAGAGCTTTATTTTCGCATAATCGGGAACGCTGCAGGCTCCCCCGTCGCTTTCGATGGCCAGAACACATGCAGTTCCCTGTCCCAGATGCTCGTGCACAGCATACTCGGCCTTTTCCAGCTCGCAAACGACTTTTGCCGCATCGACGGCAGCGCTTCTGCCGTCTTTCGGATTCGCAGCGTGGGAGGACTTGCCGAAGAGCTCGATCTCAAGCCCGTAGCCGCCTCTGGCGCCGAGGCAAACGACCGGAAATTCCATATTCGTAAATCCCGCTGAGGGTTCGGTCACGATTGAAAAATCGATGCCATCCAAATAGCCTTCTTCAATCAGCGCGTTTGTCCCGAGTCCATACGGCCCCTCTTCATCCGACACGAATGTCGCTATAATCTTTCCGTTGAATTCTTTGCGGTCCTGCATAAACGATTTCAATGCCAGCATCGCGGCGGCGCATCCCGATTTCATGTCCAGCGCGCCCAGCCCGTAGATCCTGTCTCCCTCGACGACCCCGGAGAATGGGTCCCGCGTCCATCCATTGCACAGCTTGACTGTGTCCATATGGCCATTCAGGCAGATCGTACGGCCCGGCTTGCCACCATTCATGACAGCAACGATATTTTTTCCGTGAAATCCGGTGATCTTTGCTTCGTGGTACTGATGAAGCTGCGCATCCATTCCATTTTCCTCAAACCAGGAGCCAGTGAATTCCATGATACTGTCTTCCTCGAAATATGGGCTTGGTATGGATATCAGCTTCTTCATCAGGTCAATAACTTCATTTCTATCAATCATAGCCGTGCCCCCAAATCAACCAATCTGCTCAGCATTGTACTCCTTCTCGATTTCCGCCTTTTCTTCATCCGTATTGTACCAGATGAATTTTCCGGTGGAAGCATACAGGATCGCGATCAGCGGTGTGAATATGGCCAGATAGGCATAAGGCAGATATTCAATGGTCGCAACTCCCAGCGTGCCGGTGAAAAAGACTCCGCAAAGGCCCCAGGGAACCAGTGGTGATGTTACCGTACCGCCATCCTCAGAAGTCCTGGATGCCACATATCTTTTGACATTCAGTTTGTCATAGGACGAAAGGAACATCCTGCCCGGGATCAAAATCGCGACATACTGGCTGGCAGAAAGCATATTGACCGCGATAGCTGAAAAAACATGAGTGATGATCAGATTGCGCACATTTCTTGTC
>DIEM01000033.1 GCA_002418625.1 Firmicutes bacterium UBA5774 | reverse complement strand
GGAATATCCAGACTATCGGCAATTTTCCAAAGAACATCTCCGGATTTTACGGTATAATCCGCCGCGAAGGCGCTGCCCGACGACAGGACCAGCAGCAATACGGCGATCACGAGATAACGCATGCTTCGTTTCATTTGGAAACCTCCTTGTTTCGATTAAAGTTCGATCAGCTGGGCGCGAACGCCATTCAATTTGTTCAGGTCATCCAGAAATTCAGCCGCACCGGGTTCTTCCGGAACAAGCTGAAGGATGATCAATCCTTCTTCGGAGCATACGCCCCCTGCCTCGTGAAGTCCAAGTCTCGCTTTGATCTTGCAGCCGTGGTCCGTTAAAACCTTCTGAAGCGACTCTGCTTCTTCACGCCTGTGCGACACTGCTGCCGCAATGATTTGCTGTGCCATTGCTTAAACCTCCTTTATTAAAATTTATCGTTTTTAGGGATCGATTTCATTATATCACTTCCGCATGGAAGCAAATGTTTTTTTTGGACAAAACAACCTTCAGTATTATTTTTCATTCCGAAGCAGCTCATCAGACTTGTCATTATGGGATTGAAAAACCTGCGATCATGATATAGAATACAACTTGTGAATAATTTTGGCGTGAGGAGGGAACATGAAAATACTCAAAACAATCGTTTCGATCCCGTTTTTTATACTTCTGTTCAAAATCCTGGACAATTATCAGACGATCATGATAGCCGGCGCCATTTTTGCCGCCGTTACGCTTGTATATTACATATACGTTGAAAAATACAGGCTCGCGGAAGGAATCATCATTACGGCCGTTTGCCTTGCGCTTGGGCTTTATCTTCCGATCAGCATCGGCAAGTTGGCACTGCCATTTTAAAGCGAACCTGTTACTTTGTCTTGAAGCCGAATTGGAGTTCTCCGTTATTGGTCCCAAGAAACTCCAGCTCCACTTCATTGACGATGTCCACGCCAAAGATCCCTGACTGCTCAAGCTTTGCGAATGCCGGCATCCTGCTGAAATCCGCATAGATCCTGTCGCCTTTGATGTCGATCCAGTCGGCATCTTTTATTTTATACTTGATGAAGGTGTTGATGATCATATCCTTGATCGCATTCCCGCCGGGCATTCTCTCAATGATCGGCGGTATCCCCTCAAATTCCGTCATGTAATCGACTGTGAGAAAATGCTGCCCGTTCTTGAATATCAGATCGATATTATGGAATTTCAACTTGATTCGAACAACCTTTTCAAGCATCATCGCCTTGATATATTTGTCAACTGTTACACGGACGGAATCGGCGGAAAACCGTATATCGAATTCCTCAGCCTGCATCCCGCCCAAAATCAAGCTCTTGAGCGAGTCATTGAATATGTCCTGATGGATGCCCAAAATCCCCGAGGCGAATCCCTCAGCATCGACACGCTGTAAAACGCCGCAGATCTGTTCTTTGCTCCGAAGCAGCGCCACTAGCATCTGGATCAGATCCGCGGCTTTCAATTTTTCTTTCATCGTCGCCCTCCTGTGCCATGTTCATATCGTTTCCAAAGCGAAAAGCCTCATCTCAAATGTTCCAAAATACAAGACCATTCCTCCGCCAGCCTCGCAAATCCATAGCTGGCATTAGCCGGGCTCGTTGACGGCAACTGACGGAAAGGCACCGACTCATGCTGCTTCATGAAATGCCGGAACAGCTGTCCGGCTTTGCTGCCGTTTGCATAGACTTTCTCGATCCCGGTTCCGAAAATGATGGTGCCAAGATCATTCAGAACCGGATTTTGAATGCTGCTGTCGCTGGCTCCCGTTATGTCGCAGCTTTCCAGAACATCCCAAATAGAGATCCTGTTCCGTATCAGAAGTTCCCTGCGCGCTTCGGTCGTTTCAGGCAATTCGCTGTCAAGCAGCTCAGCCATCAGCGGCCAGAAGCGATTTTGCGGATGCCCGTAATAAAATCCGATTTCTCTGGATTTTGGGGATGGATAGGTTCCAAGAATCAATATCTTTGCATCCGGAGACCATACCGGAGGAAACGTCATGTGCTCACCTCAAATTTTTTACATAAATTTCCGAATAGACCATCCGCCCTCCGATTCGCTCGGATTGCATCAGGCTCACCTTTTTGACTTCCATAGCCATATCCGGAACCAGTCTCTGATTCTGCGGATCTTCATACCACTTCGCCGCGGCATCCGCCTTCCGCAGCTCTTCAGATTGTCTGCTGCTCTGCTTTATGAGCACCTCCCTGCCCAGCGTCAGATGCGGATGGTACTCGCGCCTGTCAAAAGAGAAGCCGGCATTCTCGAGCCCTTCCGATATCATTTTCTGCAACTCCTTCAGGTTCTTATCCGGTTTCACACCCGCCCAGCATATGTCCCCTCCGTGCCTGGCGAACCGGCCGATGCCTCCGACTCTGAGCGTGAAAGGCTCGCAATCGATTAAATCAATGCATTTTGTGATTTCCATCACATCATTCGGACGCACTTCTCCGAGAAAAACCAGCGTCAAATGAAGATTTTCCCGTCGGGAGAAGCTGCCTTTGAAAGAAGCGCCTCGCAACGCATCAATGGCTCGGCAAAGACTGTCTTTGATTTCATCATTGAAATTGACCGCTACGAAAAGACGCATAGCTCCTCCACGTTTATTTCCAAATGCCGACGGAACTGATTGGCTTCAATGTGTCGAGATCAAACGACCTGACAAGTCCATCCTGAACATAATACAGCACATCGCCTATATAGCAGACCCGGCGGATATAGGAGTAGTAAACCGTATCTCCTGCATTGACCACAGATGATTCATAAGCGATCCGTCCTTTTACATCGAATCCGTCATCAAAATCATAGGACAATATGACTGCGCCTGTGAAATAATCTGAAAGTGCCTTGCCGTCAAGGCCGCTATCGACAATCGACGCATCAAATGCCACTGCCTGACCATTGCGGTCGAGCATGATCGCTTTATGATTATAGAGGATATCGGAATAGCTTCCGCTGCCGCCCAATACATAGCTGTGCATCTCTTTTGGCTTGCCTTGGTCTGAAACGTCGAACATCGAGAATTTTATGCCGGTCTGCATCGTTCCGATCACCGTTTCCTTGCCATTCTCATCTCTTGCGAAAATATCCCGGGAAGCCTGCCCGACACCCATCAGGATGTCTTCCCCGATAGGATACAGGAAATTGGAAAAGCCGGGCACCTTTAGCTCGCCCGTGATCTTTGGTGAAAACGGATCTGAAAGATCAAGCACGAAAAGAGGGTCGATCTGTCTAAACGTCACGATATAGCCCTTGTTACCCATAAATCGGACCGCATAGATCCTTTCACCCGGAGCTATGTTTTCAATAGCACCGATCTGATCAAGCTCGCTGTCCAGGATATACAGCGCATTGGTGCTGACCCGGTTCCAATCGGTAGTCGCTATCCTGAAATTCCCCTCATGCTCATCCATGGAAAATTGATTCAATATATTTCCCGGAACTTTTCCGCCGCCTGCAAAGCCGATCCTGGTGCCGTCGATCGAAAACTTCGTGATGCCGGTCATCGTTCCCTGCCAGCTGCCGTAATCCGGGGAAGCGACATACAAAGCGCTGTCATTCATATAAATCGTCGATCCGCTTCCAAGCATCGCCTCGATCGTGGCTTCCTTGCCTGTATCCATGATATCGAGCGCGGCTACTATCATATATTGAGGATAGAGGCTGTCGGGATAGTACATGATCCTGTCCGCCGACATTGACTGATAGTCGCTGCCGGCCGCCGTATCACGATACATTGGCAGGATCTCCGCCGGATAATCCGGGTAGTAATAGTTCATATATTTATTTGTTGCAATATAAACGAAATCGCCGCTTTTACGGCTGCTGACCATTGAGCCTTCGAGCTGCAACTCCCTGAGAAGCTCGGTCTGCCCGTTTTCATCGATCGCATAGACACCGCAGTAGGAGAAGGTTCTTCCCCGCGAAATCGGCGGATAGATGGCAATGGACGGCGAATCGGCCTCCATAATGGACGCGCCGCTTTCGGTCATTGGCATAATATGATAATCGTTTCGCCACATCGTGCCCAGTATGACCAGCCTTCCCTCATCTATATAAATGTCCGAAATATTGATACCGGATCCGGTTTGAGCATCTTTAGGCATTTTGATGACATCCGCCACCGACATGGTCCCGGCATCAGCCTTGATGATGCTGACAAAGCCTCCTGCCGCAACATAGATAAATTTACCGTCCGTTTTGACAACGTCCGCTTCATCGATGCCTTCCACCTGGATCGTCGTCGTAGAGTAGCCTGCAGCGTCATCGCCGGATGCTCCTTCGACGGCAGCGGACTCCTGCGAGGAAGTGGCACCGGCCGTTGGCGAAACAGCCGCTTCCTCCGCAAGCTCGATCGCCGCCTTGTCCTTCGCCGCAGCCATTTCGGCGCCATATCTGTCGACCTTCGGCGCCACTATGGCCTGCAGCTGTTCAAGCGACGAGATCCTGACAGCTTGACCGATCCTGGCCTTGATATCATCCCGAAGCGCCGTATCGGCAGTCAGGTCGGCCGGGCTGTCCCCGACAAGGATGACGCTTCGGCTGTAGCTGACCCGCATATCGAGGACCTCTTCACAGATCGCCCTGAGCGGAACCATTGCACGGCTCTCCCTGATAAGCGTCTCGGTATCTATGACATGGCGTTGTTCTATGCCGCCCGCTCCGACGCTGGTATAATAACCCTTTCCGACATAAAAATAATAAGTCTCGCCTTTGTATGCGATCACAGCCGCTTTCCGGACAGCGTCATAGGAGACTTCCGATCCGAAATGCTCTGCAATGGCACGCACCGGGACAAGCGTACGGCTCTTGTGAATGATCGGAGCCACGTTTGGATTATCCGGATCGAGGGCTTTTATGCCGCCGCCGGAGATCGTCAAGGGGCTCCCGATGTACAGGGCCAGCGTCCGCTCACCCACAGGGTCTGCCGCCGCAAAAACGCTGAAATTCATGGACAGCGCCAGCAGCAGCGCCAACAAAAGCAACAGTGCCTTTTTCATGATTGACCGCTCCCTTCCTGTGATCATTTTTCTCTTTTTTTATCTTCATACATCAGCTGATCGATGATATCGAGCAATTTCTCGGCAGAAACACCTTTTGCCTCCTCGAAAATCGCAGCCCCGACGCTCGCTCTCAGCCGATACGGCTCTTCACATTTCGCGTTGAACTCCGCAAGCCCGCTATGGATCCTTGCGACGCTCGCATCCAGATCATCGCTTCCTTTGGCCTCCAGAATGACAACAAATTCATCGCCGGCATACCGCGCGATAAAATCATCATCCCTGAAGCATTTTCGCAGGACCGCCGCGGTCTGCTCCAGCGCCCGGTCACCTGCCAGATGTCCGTATTTGTCATTTATACTCTTGAAATCATCCAGGTCCAGCATGATCCCCGCCAGACTTCTTCCCGGCTTGATGGTCCTGGTTTTGAATTCCAGATAATTGTCCAGTTCATTACGATTATAGACTTTGGTCAGGTGATCCTTCGACAGCTTGTCGTTTTGGATGTAAAGATACACTATGAGCATGGACAGCGTCATCGCCGGCCAGATCAGGTTCACGCCATACACCATCGTCTGCAGGATTCCGGCGATCGTCGGCGGCAGCGCAAAAATCACCAGCGGCGCCATATCCTTCTTCCTGAACCGATTTCTTGAGCGCACTATCTGGACCAGAGTGAAAATAATGTAGAAATAGCAAATCGCAACCAGCAAGGGGAACAATTCTCCCCGGTGATATACATTAGCGGAATCAAAATAGTAGTAGTAGCCTCCGAACACGCTCAGCAGCGACACCACACCGGACAGGAGCATCGGCGGAGACAGCAGCAGCGCCATCCTGCGGGTCCGAGCCGCATCGCCGTTGATATGGTGATCGGCATAAAGCGACCAAAGCATGCACGGCAGCGGATTCAGAAGAAAACCGATCGGTGTGACGATCCTGAGCACGACCGCACATGCTTCGAGTCCGGATCCGTCACAGCCTATCTGGAAGACGTCCAGCAAACATAACATAATATTCGCGGCGATCATGGCGGTAAAGATCGGATAGCTGCCGCTGTTCCAGCGCCGCTGCCTTCTTGCATCTAAAATGATACAAAGCAGTATGAATATGGAAAATACTTCGATATCCAGATTGTTGAAATTTTCCATACTCTGTCTCCTTCTGCTACATCCCCGGCAATTCTACTATTTCAACGTCAGCCGGCACATCGAACGTTCCGGCTGGCTGCTTCCCGAGTTTGATATTCGTTAGCTCCGTGGTCATCAGCTGACCGTCGGCCGTCTTTGCTTCCATCTTGACGACCATTCCGATGCGCTCGTTGATCCAAAGCTTGACCTCGCCGCTTTCAACGCCGCTGTCGGCCGAAACGGTCAGGCATTCCTCCCCGTCAAATTCCTCTTTTCCCAGATATGTCATGCTGGACTGGTCAAAATCATCCGAAATGTCCGAATCCACATAACCCTCCGCATCCATGGAATTTGATTCGTTCACAAATTTCATTCCTGTCTTGGAAACAGGATCATAATTGATCATTGTCTCCCCGTCCATGATCGTCACCGACTCTATCCCCTCGACGGATCCGATCATTTTTATCTTATCGCCTTCCATGAAGCAGCTCATCGTCATGGTCTGGCCCGCTCCGTTGACCGTCATATCGTAGCTGATGCCGTCAGCCATGGCTTTTCCCTGCGAAAGGACGTTCGTCAGATATTCCGTGTCGATATTTTCCGGCTCTTCAGCCGCTTCCGTTTCAGCCGATTCTGAACTTTCGGCGCCGGCGCTCTCTTCAGGCTCGGAAGAAGAACCGCACGCGCCCATAGATCCGATGATCAGGATGATCGCAACAAGAAGAACCAGCCATTTCTTAATATTCATAATATCCCTCCATTTTGCCTTGATGTCTGGCACGGGCGACATTGCGTACAGGCGACTGTGCGCCGGCCGCTGTCGTCTCCGCGGCAGCTTGATTTGATATATTAGTAATTTTATCACCCGAGCCGCCATATTACAAATGCCTTTTAACGTCAGCGCATGCTGACGCGCCCGGAAAAACCGGTCATTATCATTTTATATGCGAAAATTATATTGATACAAATCCCATGAGGTGATAATATACAATTTACTATTATCTTTCAAACTATGCTCCCGCGGATTTGCCATGATACCGGCAATTTTCGCGCAGGAGCCGATAAAAGAAAACGGAGGGGATAAAACAATGGAGCTATGGGTTACAGAGCAGCAGAACGACGATGTCCGATTCACCTGCAGAGTCAAGAAAACGCTTTTCACGGGGAAGTCCGACTATCAGGAGATCTCTGTCTTGGAAACCGACTATTTCGGAAAAATGCTGATTCTTGACGGGGTCATCCAGACGACGCCGTTTGATGAGTTCATATATCATGAAATGATCGTACACGTGCCGATGTTCACGCATCCGTCGCCGAAAAAGGTGCTTGTCATCGGCGGCGGAGACGGCGGAAGCATGCGCGAAACGACAAAGCACAGCTGCGTTGAAGAAGCTGATTGGGTCGATATCGACGCAATGGTCATAGAAACATGCAAAAAATATTTGCCTGAGTGGAATCACATGCTGGAAGGCAATCCCAAAGTCCGCCTCAAGATCGAGGACGGCATCAAGCATATGCGCGAATCCAAGGGACTGTATGATGTCATCATCGTCGACTGCTCCGATCCCGTCGGCCCCGGAGAGCAGCTTTTCACATACGAATTTTACCGGGATGTCTATGAAGCGCTGAATGACGAAGGTCTTTTCGTTCAGCAGACCGAATCGCCGTTTTATCATCGCGACCTGATCCGAAGGATCCAGAAGGACGTCGGATCGATATACCCGATCACCAGACTTTATACAGCCAATGTCCCGACGTATCCGAGCGGCCTGCACTGCTTTACGATCGGCTCCAAGAAATATGATCCGATGGCGGTGGAAGAGCGAAGAGCTCCCGATTTCGAAACAAGGTGCTATACGCCCGAAGTGCACGGGGCCTGCTTCGTGCTGCCGAAATATGTCAGGGAACTCGTCGATTATTAATAACGGAGGCATAAGGACATGACTGGAAATATTGCCTGCATCCTGATCCACGGCTTCGGCGGCGACACCGGCGAAATCGAGCCGCTGGCCGCCTATCTTGAAAATCTCGGCTATGAAGTCCGGCGAACCCGACTGGCCGGCCACACCGGCCGGCGCCGGGAAATGAAGCATGCCACGCACCGGGATTGGATCAGATCGGCTGAAGACGACTATCTGGACTTATATAGCGACTATGAAAAAATCATATTGATCGGATTTTCGACAGGCGGCCTCATTGCGGCGAACTTGGCGGCCAACTACCCGGCGGCCGCCGTTATAACCATCAGTACGCCGATCTACGTATGGGATTTCAAGCGTATTCTCGCCAATTTGTCAAAAGGCGTCAAGGAACGAAGCATGGAAAGCCTTAAGTGGTACGCATACTCCGCCTTCAGCTTTCCGCTTGCTTCGCTGATCCATTTCAAGCTGCTCCTGCATAAGAGCAAGCGCCTGTTTTCCCTTCTTAATTGTCCTCTCTATGTTCTGCAGGGCCTTGACGACGATACGGTCCATCGCAAGAGCGCGGATTTTATTTATCGAAGCTCGCCGTCCGGCAATAAGCACCTGGATTATTTCGAGCCTTCCGGCCACGTCATGCTGAAGGGGCCTGCTTCGGACGAGGCCATCCGAAAGATCGTAAATTTCATTGAAACGATTTGAACGGCCTTTTTTCGCTTCCGGCATCAGAGTTTGGGGGTCCGATCGGATCCGTCGCTTTTTTTATGCCTGTTCCCAAACAATTTTCCAATGGCTCCCGTCTTCCTTATAATGATCGCCAGGACGATCAGCAGGACAATATACGGGGTCAAGTAGATCAATGTGATCAGGATGCCTTCGAGAGCCATTCCAAGCTGCCGTATTGAATCTTTCACTGCTTCCAGAAGCTTCTGCCCGAAATTCTCGGGTATGTACGTCTCGGATTTCACTTCCCTTACGGACACGCCGATGGTCGCATAATCGACGAGCGCATCCAAAGCCTGCAGCGTGCCTGTATAACTTTCGATTTCGAACCTAAGCTCAGAAAGCCTTCCCTCCAATACAATGATATCCTCCAGCTTCTCGGCCTTTCCAAGCAGCAGCAAAAGGCGTTCTTCCTGTATCTTCAATGTTTTGATCCTGGCTTCCGTATCGACGTACTGCTTTGTGACATCCTGGCTTGCTGTGCTGGAGCTTGTCACGGTTCCCCATTCCTCGGCGGCCTTTTTCATCTGATCGAATTTCCCTGACGGGACTCTGATGATCAGGCTGGCATATCTTAAATCATAATCGTTTTTCCCCGTGCCGCTGATCGATGAGCTCTCGATATAGGATCCCGTTTCCTTGACCTTGATGTCGATTTTAGCCATCGTGTCATCGAACTTCTCCGTTTCAAGGCTGATATCACTGCTGAATATGATTTTCTGCGCGGGGCTCGCCACAAATCCGCTTCCCGGGATCACCGCCCCCTGATACGCGGTACCGCTGCCGTCCGAATCCGCCTCGGCAGATTCTTCGACCGCTCCCGCCTCGTTTTTCGCCATATCCGCGGAGTCCTGCCCATACGTTCCCGAATCCTCCGAGGGAGCGCTTTCCATCGTGGATACAGACCCGCCGCATCCTGAAAACGAAAAGACCATCGCAAGGATCAACAGTATAAACAAATATTTCTTCATCGTGAACACCTCCAGAGTTTGATAACTATTAGACAGGTTGAGAGCAAAAAAAGTTTCACATCGCTTCAATAATTTAAAACCGGACTTTTCAGTCCGGCTTTTCATCGTTTCGTCCGAGCCACTTGAGGCCATAATAGTTCAATATCCCTATCAGGAGCATGACCGCAAGCAGAATGAGATACGCGGCCCGCCAATTTGACGATCCCGTCGCCATAGTATATTCGGACATCCCGCCGATGCCCGTCAGCAATGTCAGCGGCATGAAGATCGTTGTTATAAATGTCAGCCTTCTGACAAATTTGTTCGTCTGATTGGATGCTCTGGACATCTGATTGTTCAGCAGCGTCAGGTTCATCTGGATCAGGCTGGTCAGTGTCTCGCGGTTGCTTTCAGTGAGCTCAACAAATTTGTTGAGATGGTCGTAAATATCGCTGTAATGATAAATGGCAGCATCCGGTATGAACCTGCTGTCTTTTCTGCAGATCTTCACCAGTATCTCGCGTTCGCTGATGAGGCTCTTCCTTAAAACGAGAAGTACCCTGCGGATCCGCTGCAAACTGCCCACATCGAATTCGGTTGAATTTTCAAGCATTATGTCTTCCGCCGCAATCAGATCATCCTCGATGGCTTCAATGGCTTCCAGCTTCTGATCCACGATATTGTCCAGGATCTCATGCATGACGTAGGACGGCCCTTCGCTGACCTTGTCCATCTCCATCTCGATAATGGGACGCAGCTGATTCATCAGATGATGTTTTTCGCTTGGCTGCTGGCCGACGGAAACGATAAATTTTTCTCCAAGAAAGAGATTCACCTCTTCGACTTTCAGTTCATTATTCGTATAATCGAAGGAATTGAACAGCACATGGGTATAATCCGGGAAGTTGTCGACCTTCGGGATCTGCTTGTCGTCAAAACAATCTTTGATGGACAACGGATGGATCTTGAGCTCTTCAGTCAATATTTTCAATTCTTCGATCGAAGGCTGGATATAGGACAGCCAGACGAATCCCCCTTCAACAGTCTTTGCCAGCGCTTCCTCGGCACTGTCGCAGGCCTGCATTCCGCCACTGCCCTTCAAATAAAAGAACTCACTCTTCGCCATATCCATCCCCTCTTTCAGCCTGCATTCCGATTATTTTGTCATAAATCGCATACCAGCGCTGGACACCGTTCTCAAGATGATAATAGTGCACGACGTAAAACAGCAGCAGCACCAGAAGAATCAGGACGATCAGAAAAAAACAGGTGTTCCCCGGCATGAGGGCGATCCCCGCGGACACGATCATGAACAGTGCGACGGCCAGTGTCACCAGCAAGTGTATCAGACGCTCATGCTGCAGGAACCCTATCTGCGTTTTATGGTAGTCCGCCAGCGCCGCAAGATCGGTCCCGCGCGACTCAAGCGCTTTGAGAACGTATTCTTCATGCCTTTTAAGATATTTATACATTTTCTCCACCATGAACGAACAGCGCGTTTCGGCCATTCGCCTTTGCCCTGTACAGCGCCTTGTCCGCCATCTCAATGCACTTTGCGATGGCCTCCTGGCCGTCAAGCACTGCTGTAGCGGCCCCGAGGCTCACAGTGATGATATTGTGCGCCGGCGAACCGCTATGCGGGATCCGCATCTCCAGAACGCCCTTCCTGATCCTGTCGGCAATAGCGGCCAGCTCCTCCTGATCTGCATCAAACGACGCATATATGAATTCCTCGCCGCCCCATCTGGCGGCGAAGGCCTTCGAATGATCCACAAAAGAATTGATGCGTCCGGCAATGTCCGTCAGGACTTCGTCGCCTTTACCGTGCCCGTACGCGTCGTTGAATTTTTTAAAATGATCAACATCGATCATGATCACAGAAAACCTTCCGTTTGTTTCCGCATAACTGTCGAGAGCGATATCGACAAAATTCCTGAAGGCACGCCGGTTGGGAATGCCTGTCAATTCATCATACAGGGATAATTGCTTCAAATGCATGTTCCGCTCGGAAAGTCTCGCGTTGATGATCGTGTTCTCGTGTATCTCCCGCTCAAGCATCAGGTTGGCCCTTTTGATCATATCCCTGCTATTGTGGTCGCTGAGAAAATTGCCGTACATGATTCTTGATACAGACCAGCTGACGATGATAAAAACTCCGCCGTTGATATAATGCCCGACAAGTACATCAGGAGACTGCTGAAAAAAAGGAAGTCCGGCGAACAGGATCAGCGTCGACAGCACGAAGGGCACGGCGAGCACATTCTTCTTAAGATAGAAAAAAGCGGAGCACGCGATCATGTTGACCATAAAGACCATCAGCTGGCCATAAAGCGCCTGGTCCAGCAGCGACAGGATGCTTCCCCAGCACATGACGGCCGTAACATACATGGCGATTTCAGTTTCATATTTGCCCAGCTGCCTGACCGACATCGATTCGACCTCCGGCGAACGTCTTGCCATGATCACGAACCGGATATTAATGAATATCATCAGCAGGTACATCAGCGCGTACGTGCTGAAATGAAAATCATCCCGCATTTTGAGCAGCGAGCCGGCCACATCGATGATCATAAACAGCGTTTCAAATCCAATAATGAGATATGCGAGAAGAACGCCTCGTTTGATATTCTCCTCGAGTGCATGCCGTTTCAGGATCAGATCCTTCTCCGATTTAACATCAGTTCTCAACCAATCAAATAAAAACATCGATCCTCCATGCACTTGATCTCTTTAAATCATTATACTTCCGGCTGTTTCAAAGAACAACGGAAATATTCGGCTCCGGCACTGCAGAACGGTTTATTTTTCGACCTTTACCATCGTTGATATTGAATATGATGCCATGCGGGAATATAATGGATTAAAGGGAGGGGGTTGCCGATGAATATTTATGATTTCGCATTGAAAATGGAAGCAAACGGAAAGGACTATTATGAAAAATTGATGCATCTTTCCGAGGACACATCAATCAAAACGATATTCAAAATGCTCGCGTCCGACGAGCAGGCACATTATGACGCTTTGAAAGACGGCGGCGGCGATGTCGAAAATTCGAAGGTTCTGGATTTTGCGGCCAATGTGTTCGAGGATCTGGAAAGCTCCGGAGAAGAGATCCCATTTAACGCCGGAGAAGATGCGTTGAGGCACGCGCTGGATATAGAGTATAAAAGCATCCAGCTTTACGAGGAATATGCAGGCCAGACTGACGACGAAAAGGCTAAGGCGCTTTTCAGCAAGCTCGTATCCGAAGAGAGCAAACATTATCTGCTGATCGAAAATCTTCTCGATCATTTATCCGGCGGCTTGCTGCGCGGCATCGAAAGCGCGGAATTCCCGCCGCTTTAAGCCTGTGTGCAATGAGGCCATAAGTACAATATAAAGATGGGCTGGCTCAAAATGATTGAAAAAATCATGGAGAGACAGCCCCTTGCTTTTTGTTCCTTCGGATCCTCCGATCCGGCTATTTCATGAAGACCTTCACCATTTCGCGCGAAAAATGCTCCTTCTTGCAACGCTCGCAAACAAGAGATTCTTCCGGAATGTTCCTTTTCAGCAAATGCTCGCGCTGTTCCTCAGTGATATAATACCCGCCGCAGACATTACACTGAAGCAGCTTGAACTCTTTGCCCCAGATCGTGCGTATTCCGTCCTTGTCTTCCATTTTGATGCACTCCGTCGGGCATACATAGGCGCAGGAGCCGCATCCGATGCAATCCGAGGATTCCATGTCGTAAGGCGTTGAGATCTTCTTCGTGGTTCCTCTGTTGACAGTGGCGATCGCCGTGCACCCGACCTCTTCGCAGGCCTTGACGCAAAGGCCGCACATGATGCAGTCATTGCCGGTGCTCATTTCATAGCGTGAGGAATCCGTCGCGCCGAAAGCCTTGATCGTTTTCGTCACATAAGCATTGTCCGGCGCTTCCGCTCTCAATAGACTCAGCAGGACCTTCCTCATTTTTTTGATCCGATCGGTATTCGTTTCAACGACCAGGCCGTCGTTCATGGCAGGAAAGGCGCAGGATGTGACCACTCTGGTCCTTTTGCCCTCAGTCACTTCCACGATGCACAGCCTGCATGAATTCAATCCCCGCAGCGCTTCATGATGGCATATGTGAGGGATCCCGATGCGGTTGGCCTTCGCGATATCGATCAGGAACTGACCTTTTTCGGCAATGCATTCTTTGCCATTGATAATGACTTTTACCGTATCCATTTTTTCCCTCACCTCACCTTAACTGCTTTAAAATTGCAAATGTCGATGCAATTTCCGCATTTGATGCATTTCTCCCGGTCGATGACATGGGATTTCTTCATTTCCCCTGTGATCGCGGCCGGAGCACATACTTTTTTGCACAGGCCGCAGCCGGTGCATGCATCCGCATCGATGTAAAACTCCGTCAGCTCCTTGCAGACACCTGCCCTGCAGCGTTTATCCCTGATATGCTCCAGATATTCGTCCCTGAAGTATCTGATCGTACTCAATACAGGATTCGGCGCTGTTTTTCCAAGGGCGCAGAGCGACGCTTCCATGATCGTTTCAGAAAGCGACTCCAGCAATTCGAGGTCCCCCTCCTGCCCGCGGCCTTCGCAGATATCCGACAGGATTTTATGCATCTGCCTGATGCCCTCCCTGCAGGAAACGCATTTTCCGCAGGATTCCTCAGCCAGAAATGCCACATAGTATCTGGCAAACTCGACCATGCAGGTACGCTCATCGGTGACGATCATTCCGCCCGATCCCATCATGGAACCGGCAGCCTCAAGATTGTCGAAATCAACGGGCAGATCGAGCAGCTCCTTGGGGAGACAGCCTCCCGAAGGCCCGCCTGTCTGTATCGCTTTAAATTCCTTTTTGATCGTGCCGCCGCCAATGTCGAAAACCAACTCCCGAAGCGTGACACCCATCGGTATTTCAACCAGCCCTGTATTTTTAACCTTGCCGACCAGCGAAAACACCTTGGTCCCCTTGCTGGTCTCTGTCCCGATCGAGTTGAACCAGCCGCTGCCCTTCATGATGATGACGGGAACATTGGCCCAGGTTTCAACGTTGTTCAGAACCGTTGGCTGGCCCCAGAGCCCGAATTCCGACGAACGGATATACTTGGCTCTCGGCTCGCCGACCCTTCCTTCAATAGAGGCCATAAGCGCTGAAGATTCTCCGCAGACGAACGCCCCTCCGCCTCGGACGATCTCCACATCGAAGCTGTGGCCTGTGCCAAGGATATTGCTGCCAAGATAATTATGGAGCTTTGCATCGGCTATGGCTTTATGCATATTCTCAAGCGCAAGCCCGTATTCATCACGAATATAGAAATAGCCATTTTGCACGTTCAAGGCGACTGCGGCGATGATCATCCCTTCCAGGACGGTATGGGGGTCGCCCTCCATGATGCTCCTGTCCATGAAAGCACCCGGGTCGCCTTCATCCCCGTTGCAAATGATGTACTTGGGCGTGCGCTCAATTTCTTTGCAGGCTTCCCATTTTCTGCCTGTCGGAAAACCGCCGCCGCCGCGGCCGCGAAGCCCCGATTTTTTTATCTCTTCAATGATTTCATTCCCGGACATTTCAAAAATGGCTTTTCGCAGCGCCTGGTAGCCGCCGGTCGCCAGATAGTCTTCAATCGCATTCGGATCGATTTCCCCGATATTACGAAGCGCGATCTTGGTCTGTCTCTTCATGAATTCCGAATCCTTATGCGACCGGACATGCATTTTGGCTTTTGTGTCATAATACAGCAGCCGTTTGATTTCTTCGCCGCCGATGATGGTTTTTTCGACTATTTCCGGCACATCCTCAGGCGTGACATGATAATAGGCAATGTCCTCCGGCTCGAACTTGACGATCGGGCCTTTTTCGCAGAGGCCGTTGCAGCCTGTGCATTTGATGTATGGTTCAACAGCGATGTCCGCATTCCTGTTCTTCAATTCTGCTATGAACGCCTGCTCCACTTTTTTGCTGCCGTTGGCCAGGCAGCCGGTTCCGCAGCATATCAGGATCTTCCTGTCACTCATCATGCTCACCGCCTTTGTATTTTTCAATGATGTCCCTGGTATCCTGCGGTGTCAGCTTGCCGTAATATTCCCCATTGATCACCATGACCGGCGCGAGCGCGCAAGCACCCACGCAATTGACTGTTTCAAGCGAAAAAAGCCCGTCGGGCGTAACGTCTCCGGGCCCGATATCCAGAAGCTTTTCCAGTTCATTCAGGATGACAAGGGATGAGCGGATGTGGCAGGCAGTTCCGTCACAGATCTTGATGACGTATTTCCCTTTCGGCTTCAGACTCAACGCTTTATAAAAAGTTGCCATGCCGTACAGCTTGCTTAAAGGGATCGACAGATGCCCGGAAATCATTTCAAGGGCCTCTCTTGGCACATAATTGTATTGTCTTTGGATATCCTGCATGATCGCCAGCGAATGCCGCGTCTCCGGCGGATATCCAAAAATGATCTCCTTCATTTGTTTTTCTTCTTCCATATATTTGCCTCTCAATTCGCACAGTGCTTTTGCCGCACCGCATACGGCGCCCCCGGCGGCCATCGTTCTCAAATCGTCCGTCAGCCTCCTGCTATCCGCGGAAAGAAGCTGACCGTATCATTGTCCGACAGCTTGGACCGCTCCTCCTCAAGATGCTCGATATGCCTGCCGTTCAGAAGGACGATCATGTCCGAATGCAGCCTGTTGTCTTCTGAAATGAGTTTTTTCCTCATTTCCTTTCCATATTTTTCGGACAACAGGAACAGAAGCCGCATAATGTCTTCTGGCGCTTCCATTTCGATTTCCTTGGATTTCGTAATATCTCTGATATTCGCAAAAAATTTGACCTTCATACTGTCGTAATCCTGTTTACATAAATGCGTTCGCCGGCGATTTGCCTCGCAACCGCGGAGAACTGGTATAAGTGAAGCCGCGCCGGAATCTCCCGGGGGAAAGACCCCCTGCCTCGTTCCGGCGCAGCCCCGCTGTCAGATTTCTGTTCCGACGTTGATAGATTTGCAGGAGCTGTCGGAGCACGGTTTAATTTTCAGCCAGATCCAGGTCTTTAAGTTTATCCGGCGTCGGTATGCCGTTCTCATCCCAGCCACGCAGTTCGTAATACTCTTTTAGCATGACATCCAGCTCATTCACTTTTCCCTTGGCCGGCCCATCCGGTATCGGCTCATAAAGCAATCTCGGCGGCAATGTGTCGTCCGCCTTTGTAAATCCGCACTTCAGATTGTACAGTTTTTCCATGTTCCAGATCCTGTCTCCGGCTTTCAGCAGTTCTTCATCCGTCAGTGTCTCGCCGGTGGCGGTTCTGTACATTGCCGCGATTTCAGGCAATCCGATGCCGAATACTGTGAAAAGACATATCCCAGAGGAGTCTACGACGCCCGTCAGGTCCTGGAATATTTTCAGCATCGCGGCTTTTCCCTCAGTTGCGAATTGATCCATTTTATGAGGCTGTCCGCCTGCAATGCCAAGCACCTCGGTCGAGATCATATATCCTCTGACATGGCAGCCTCCGCGGTTGGAGGTCGCATAATTCAAGCCGATACCCTGGATCGCCCTGCCGTCATAGGCTGGCATTTCCTGCTTCTTGACAGTCATGGACAATTCCGGATGTCCGTATTTTTCAGCCATCCTATAAGAGCCTAGTGCCATGACGTCTCCGAAGCCTTCCCTCATGCCGGTTTTCATCGTAAAATCGACAAGCGCGTCGGCGTCTCCCCAGTTGAGCGGCCCTCCCAAGTCCTTTTCGGTAAGAAAGCCTTTGTCGTAAAGCTCCATGGCGCAAGCAATCGTGGATCCCAGCGTGATCGGATCCATTCCGAGCTCATTGCATATGAAGTTCGCCTTTGTGATCGCCGCAAGATCATTGATCCTGCAGTCGCCGCCCAGCGCCCAGGCCGCTTCGTATTCTGGGCCTTCGCCTATATCATCATATTTGCCGTTCAGCTTCGTCAGTCTTCCGCACCCCATGTTGCAGCCGAAGCAGCCCTTCGGCCTTATAAGATACTTTTCAACCAATGCTTCGCCGCCGGTATCGTCGGCTTTGTCATAAGTGGCTTCCTGCCAGTTTTGGGTCGGGAATCCGCCGACGCCGTTCACGATGTTGACCAGGATCTCTGTGCCGTAGACGCCAAGTCCCGTTCCCGTGACCGGATGCGCCTTCAGCTTCTGCCTGGCGTCTCTGCAGGCGGCGATAAACGCTTCAGGCTCCGCTACCCTGATCGATCTTGTCCCCATTACGGCGACAGCTTTAAGGTTTTTATCCCCCATGACCGCGCCAACGCCGGTGCGTCCCGCAGCTCTGTTCTTATCGTTCATGACACCGGCGAAAAGAACTTTCTTTTCCCCGGCCGGACCGATGCAGGAAACTTTAATATCGTTCCCGTGTTTCGCCACCAGGGTGTCCGTCGTCTCCGGCACGGCCTTTCCCCAGAGACCGGAAGCATCCTCGAGGCTCACCTTGTCGTCCTCAATCAGAAGATAAACCGGCTTATCCGATTTTCCTTCGAAAATGATGCCGTCATATCCGGCCATCTTGAGCTCCGGTCCGAAAGTGCCGCCGGAGTTGGATGCAGCGATCGTTCCCGTCAATGGACCTTTTGTAACGACATTGTATCGCGATCCCGAAGTGGCGAACGTTCCCGTCAGCGGACCCGTCATGAAAATCAGGTTGTTTTCAGGGCTGAAAGCATCCACATCTGGCTTGACCTCTTCAATATAGTATTTCGTGCCGAGACCCCGCGCGCCGATATATTGTTTCGCAAATTTCTGGTTGAGCTTTTCTTTTGTGATCGTTCCGTCTGTCAAATTGACCCTTAATATTGTTCCCATCCATCCGTTCATTTCCTACACCTCCTCTGTCAGTTCTTTGAACTTGCGGGCCAGATCCTTCTTTTTAAGGATATTGAGCCCTGTTGCTTCAACATAGGAAATGGCGCCCGACGGACAGAATTCGGCGCACATCGGCGCCCCGCCGCACAGGTCGCATTTGATAAGCTTCCTGTTCTCGAGGCTGATGGACATGTTGCCGAAAGGACATGCGCTGACGCACATCTTGCAGCCGATGCACTTGTCGTAATCGATGAGTGTCGTGCCGTTTTCATCCTTGCTGATGGCTGAAACCGGGCAAATGTTCTGGCAGGCGGCATCCTCACACTGCATGCACATCATCGGCACCGCTATGCCGACCTCCTCATATTCGTGAATCGTAACAGCTGCATTCTTGGGATTGAACCCCTTGGTTTTCGTGTAAGAGCATATTATCTCGCACGTCCTGCAGCCGGTACATTTCTTGGGTGAGATCATTAAAATCTTGCTCATCATCTCTCCGGATCGACCGGAAACACCTCCTTTTTTAAATAGCACAAAAATAGAATATAAAATATCTTTATACTCCTTTGCAAAAGGCAGGTATAGGAATTGCTCCCTATGCCCAGCGACTTGGCAAGCCACCGATACAGTGGTTTAGAGAAGTTCGGAGTAGAAGTCGGGATCTGCGCGTCCCTACCACTTAATTATACTCCTATAGATTTCAGAAAAAAACAAACATCGAAAAAAATTCAGAAAATTGTAAATACTCCCCATTAAGAGCAAAAGGGCGAAATCATTCCACATAGTATAAGGTTTTTGCAAAAGTATTCCTGCACTGGAAAAGATCAAATGGCCGCCGTTGCCGTTACCGTTGCCACGACTGCTTTCGCGGCATGCGCGAGATCCTTCGGCGAAAGCTCTATCTGATGGCCTATTTTTCCTGCGCTGACGATTACAGTGTCGAGTCCTTCGCAGGCGCTGTCTATGATGGTCGGATATTGCTTCTTCATGCCGATGGGCGAACAGCCGCCTCTTATATATCCAGTCACTTTCAGAATGTCGTTGATCTTGATCATTTCGACCGACTTTTCTCCTGCCGCCCGGGCCGCCGCCTTCAGGTCCAGCTCCGTTGCCACCGGGATGACGAACACATGAAACTCTCGACTGGCGCCTT
>DIEM01000017.1 GCA_002418625.1 Firmicutes bacterium UBA5774 | reverse complement strand
CATATGCGAAGGCCCGGAATATGAAAGCATTGCTGTCGCTGGACCAAATGCCGGGGTCACGGATCCGGAATCCATCGTCAAAGCCAATCAGGTTGCCGACGATATGGGCCTTGACACGATCAGTGCCGGCGATACGATCATTTACGCAATGGAAATGACCGAAAAGGGAATACATGACTTCGGCATCAAATTCGGAGATAAGGAAAAATATATCGAATATCTGAAGCTGATGGCCAGAAGAGAAGGCGTCGGTGCCGAACTTGCGCTCGGCGTCAAGAAGCTGTCTGAAAAATACGGCGGACAGGACTTTGCGATGCATGTCAAGGGACTCGAATATCCGCAGTATGAACCACGCGGATCCTGGGGCATGTCCCTGGCCTATGCCGTATCTGACCGAGGCGCCTGCCATATGAGAGCCTATGCGCCGAATGAGGAAGTCTTCGCGGCATCCATTCCGCCATACACTGCCGAAGGCAAAGGCGAAATGGTTTATAACCTGGCTATCTACAACGCTGTGAAGTTCTCGATGGTCATCTGTGATTTCTGGCCGCTCAGCATGGAGCGCATGGCTGAAGTCATGACGATGATTACCGGAAAAGAATGGACCATCGACGAGCTCAACGCAGTTGCGGCGAGGGTCATCCACCTGGCCCGCGCGTTCAATCAGCGTGAAGGCTTTAACAGAAAGGACGACACGATGCCGAAGAGGCTTGTCAACGAGGCCCTTAAAACAGGACCTGCCGCAGGGCAGAAGATCCCGCAGGAAGCCTTTGAGGATATGCTTAATCAGTATTATGACGTGCTTGGCTGGAGCAGGGACGGCATCGTGCCGGACAGCATCCTTTGCCAGCTGTAGAATCGGCAGTATTGAAGAATCCTATATTAAGCACAGTAATTGAATAGAAGTTCAGAGGAACAGGTATTGCCTGTTCCTCTGTTTAATAGTAAAATGAAGGAGGTGATGATTATGAAGATAACGATATCTCTTAGAGGACATTTGGTGAGGCATTTTGATGGAGAGAAGCAAAGGGTAGTCGATATCCCCGAAGGGCTGAATGCGGGTGAAGCACTGAAAACCGTCGGGATCGACTGGGAGACCGCAAGAAACTTCGGCTTTGTCGCAATCAACAGCCACAGAGTCATGATCGATGCGCCTCTAAAAGAAGGAGACGAGCTGAAGGCTTACCCGAAGATATCAGGAGGCTGATCATCCGATCCTGAAGTATTTCTTTATAAAAAAGGAGTGGAAAAATGGACAAGTATGTATGTTTGGTTTGCGGCTATATCTATGATCCGGAGGATGGGGATCCTGACAACGGCATCGCCCCCGGAACCTCGTTCGAAGACGTTCCGGCTGACTGGGTCTGCCCGCTTTGCTCTGCGGACAAGAGCCAGTTCGAAAAACAGTAGACCATCAGCAATGACAGACCGTCCGGCCGATATAGGCCGGGCGGTTTTATATTTTTGACGCCATGATGAAATTCAGGATCGAAAGAACGATGCCGCCCAGAAAAACGTATATATATCCGGAAGGCCCGTTGGCGTACCAGACGAAGCCTGCAAGTATCGGAATGAACATGGAAATGATATGGTCAATGCTTTGGCCCATCGATAACGTTCTCAATATATCCGACGGTTGGATGGCGACTTTTCTGACATAGGTGGCCCTGGCCATGGACACGGATATCAGAAGGCTGTCGAGCACATAGCAGACGCTGACGATGATCAGGGCGACATCGAACGGGAAAAGAGATCCCGCAAAGGCCAGCCCAAGGCAGACGATGGCCATGAGAACAGCTTCGAGCTTCAGCGTCAGCCGTTCACCGCGGGCATCGATAAATCTGCCGAGCCAGGGCTTGAAAAATATATTGATGACGCAAACGGTGAAAAAAAGAAATGTGATCGTCGTTACAGGCTGATTGAAGGTATCGATGATCAGCCATGGAAGGAATGTGAGTGTGATCTGCTTGCGGGCGCCATTGATCAGCGACAGTCCGTAGTAAACCTTGTATTGACGTCTGAAGACGAATCTTTGCTCGCTTTTGATCTGGCGCCCTTCGCTCATCGCCAGGAATAGAAAGCCTGCAAGGATCATTGCAACGGCGGATACGACAAAAACCGTAACATATTTCAAATCGAAGAATTTGTACACAATGAATAGCAGGCCGCTTGAAACAATGACCGACAAGCTCCCGAGTCCCTGGATCTCGCCGATACGCCTGCCGAAATTATCGCCTTTGGCGAAGCTCATGCTGATGCTGCTTGACAGCGGAAGATAAAGATGCTGGCCGGTGCTGTAAGTGACCAGAGCCATGAGGACAAGCGCGTACTCTGCAGGAACGAATCCGAAGAACAACAGGCCGATGCCCCCGATGATATTGGCTATGGCAGCGATCCTGATGTCGCTGAAGCCGCTAAGCATGCCGATCATCACTACCGTCAGCAGCCCCGGCAGTTCGCGCGGCGTTTCCAGCAGGGAACGCTGCATGACGGTAAAATTGAGATCCTCAAATAGTCTGTTGGCCATGGAGGTGTTCTCAGCCGCCGCCACGATCCCCAGAAGCACGCTGATGACAAGAAAAAGGAAAAGGTCCCGATTGACTGTCATGCGGCCAAAGCTGATATTTCTGTCCATGTGTCACCTCCCCGGATTTGCTGCATTAGCTATTGTAGCATAAAAAGACGGCATATTGCTATGCCGTCATTGAAATCCGATCAGGAATTTTACCAGTTTACTGCCCGCAGCTCGAAATAGGATTTCGGGTGCTTGCAGGTCGGGCAGATATCCGGAGCACTGTCGCTTTCGAGAAGGTGTCCGCAATTTCTGCATTTCCAGACCTTGATTTCAGGCTTTTTGAAGACTGAGCATTCGGCGACATTCTTCATAAGATCCAGATATCGTGCCTCATGAGCCTTTTCGATCTTAGCGACGTTCTCAAAAACAGCCGCGATCTCGTTGAAGCCTTCTTCACGGGCATCCTTCGCGAAGCCTGCGTACATGTCGGTCCATTCATAGTGCTCGCCTTCTGCCGCGTGCTTCAGATTCTCCTCTGTGGTGCCGATGCCCTCGAGGTATTTGAACCAGAGCTTGGCGTGCTCCATTTCATTGTCAGCGGTTTCCTGGAAGATTGCTGCAATCTGTTCATATCCTTCTTTTTTAGCCTGTGAAGCATAGTAGGTGTATTTGTTTCTTGCCTGCGACTCTCCGGCGAATCCCGCCCACAAATTGGCTTCGGTTTTTGATCCTTTTAAATTCATGATAGTTCCTCCATTTTCCGTTGGTATTTATTATCGAATCGTGCATTGTGCTGCAGGGCAGCGTGCTTTTGAACAGGCAGCTACCATTTGCCTTTTCCGACATGAGTGGCTATTTCGGCCTTGCACATCTGCTTGACTGTCCAGGCCAGCTGCTTTACGTTTGCAAAGGTGGCATGACA
>DIEM01000068.1 GCA_002418625.1 Firmicutes bacterium UBA5774 | reverse complement strand
ATCGATAATGCCTTAGCCGAAGCATACAAAGAGAAAATTGCCGAAGGCAGATATCCGGCTGCGTTTATTTTTCTTGAGACTGACCCGAGAAGACTGGATGTCAACATCCATCCCAACAAAAAAGAGATCCGCTTTGATGACGAGCAGGGCTTGACGCGACAGTTATCCCAGGTTATTTCCGCTCATTTGCGAACACCCGAAGCGATACCGCTGATCAGAAAGACGCTTGTCGGGATCGATTCCAGAAGTGAGGATCAGAGTTCACGCCAAATCGTGGTTGACATAAATAAATTATTTGAAACAAAACGCCTTGAGAAATCCGAAACGGCTATTTCCCAAGAGCACAGAGAAACGATCCATCGCGTTTCAGAGACATCGTCTGATTACGGCGAGGCTGCTGATGAAATAACCGAACAGCCGTTCAAAATAGGCAATTTGAAAGTAACCGGCTCGCTTTTCAATACCTATATCACTGCTGTTGAGAGTGATTATTTTTACCTGATCGACCAGCACGCAGCCCACGAAAGAATATTTTACGAAAAGCTTATTCACGAATACGGCTCCAGTCTGAAGCACAGCCAAAAATTATTGTCGCCGTATATAGTCGAGGCAACTTATGGCGACAAAGCAAATGAACCATCCTGGATCGGCCCTTTGTTGGATATTGGATTTGAAATCGAGCCTTTTGGCATGAAATCCTATATAGTGAAGTCCGTCCCGCTCTTTATGACGCTTCAAGAGTCCCGGGAATTTGTCTCCGATTATCTCGATAACGCAGCGGAAGGGATGGCACCAGACGATTCGAAAAGAATCGATAAAATCATCATGAATGCATGCAAAAGCGCTGTCAAGGCCCATGATGCCTTGGATTTAAAAGAAATGAAGCAGCTGGTCAAGGATTTGTCAGAAGCCGGTCAGCCATATACATGCCCTCACGGAAGGCCGGTTTTCCTCAGATTGAGCAGACACGAAATCGAAAAAATGTTCAAACGTCTCTGAAGGTGTATCTATGAAAAATACCATTGTGATAATAGTTGGCCCTACAGCGGTCGGAAAAACCGAATATGCCATTGCCGTAGCCAAAGCGATCGGTGGAGAAATCGTTTCCGCCGATTCCATGCAGATTTATAGACATCTGGATATTGGAAGCGCCAAGCCGACCAAAGATGAAATGGGCAGCGTACGCCATTGGCTTGTGGACGAGATCGATCCCGCCAAGCCTTTCTCTGCGGCCGAATATCAGAAGCTGGCAAAACAACATATATCCGGGATTTTCAAGCGTGGCAAGGTGCCTGTCATTTCAGGCGGTACCGGTCTTTATGTCAATTCATTGATATACGATATGGATTTCACAGTGCAGCCAGCGCAGGATGATTTACGCATAACGCTTGAACGTGAAGCCGAGGCTCATGGATCGGTTTCGCTGCATGAAAAGCTGAAAATGCTCGATCCTGATGCAGCGGAGCGCATACACCCGAATAATCTGAAAAAAATCATCCGGGCGATTGAAATTTATCATGTTTCAGGAAAAAGTGCGAAAAGCTTCGAACTGTCATTCAAACCCACAACTGATTACGGTATAATAATAGTAGGTTTGACCAGGGACCGCGCGGAGCTTTATGCCAGGATCAATAAACGGGCGGACATATTATTTGACAGAGGACTTGTTGAAGAAGTCAGAAGGCTTTTGGCTATGGGGCTCGCCGAATCTGCCATATCGATGCAGGGGATAGGATACAAAGAAGTGGCGCGGTATCTTTCCGGTCAATGCTCCTTGCAGGATGCGGTCGATATCGTCAAGCAAAATTCCAGGAATTATGCAAAAAGACAAATGACATGGTTCAAGCGGTATAATGATGTCAAATGGTTCAATTTAAGCGAATACAGCCATGAGGAAGACGCGTTGCGAGAGGTTCTTGAATGGATCGAACAAAAATCAGATATCATAACAAATCAGACAAACCGGACAATATAGTCAAGAGAGAAAATGACATTATTGAAATGTGTCTGGCAATCGAATCGGAGCTGCCGCTTTTCATGAAGAGTTTTTTTGTTTACTTGAAAACCAGCGTGCTGCCGATGAGCCGGCTGGCCTACCTTAGAGACATCAGATTCTTTTGCCGATATATGATCAGCGAGACATCCCTGACTTCGGCCTCGGAAATCGCGGCTATCAAAGCTTCTGAATTCAATGCTGTCACCGCAAAGGACATCAATCTTTTTATCGGGGATTACTGTACACGTTATTATGTCGAAAACAAGAACTCAAAAGGAACGACCGTCTATGAAAACGGCAACAGGTCGCTTGCAAGAAAAAAATCCACTTTATCGGTGCTATTTAAATACTTGTACCGCGATGAAATAATCGAAAACAATATTACTGATGCCTTTAATCCGATCAAACTTCCAAAGCCGGGAGAGAAGGAAATCAAAACGCTTGAAGAAGATGAAGTCAAAAGGATGCTCGACGCGGCGATTTCCGGAAGCAACATGACGAAAAAGGAAATGGAATTTTGGCGTAAAACGCGCAAAAGGGATGTTGCGATCCTTATGCTTTTTGTGACTTACGGATTGCGGCTTAACGAGCTTCAGCAGCTCAACATGACATCTTTCAACTTTCAACGCGGCGAATTTAAGATCTATAGGAAAAGAGGAAAAGAAAGCGCCATGCCGCTCAATAAATCGGTCATGAAAGCGCTGAAGGATTATCTTGAAAACGAAAGGCCTTCGGCGGATAAAATACCTATTGAACACAAGGATGCGCTGTTTCTCTCGCTGCAAGGAGGACGGATGACAGAGCGTGCCATACGGGAGCTTGTGAAGAAGTATTCATCGATCGGAATGAATACCTCAAGATCATCCGGATACAGCCCGCATAAGCTGCGGGCTACCGCAGCGACTGCACTGATCAATCAGGGGAATTCCATCTTTGATGTACAGAATCTTCTCGACCACGAGAACATCACGACGACACAGCTTTATGCCGCCCATAAAAAACATTCCAAACAGGAATTGATAAGGAATTTTGAATGGATGGACGAGTTCGATAAATATTCAGGCTCTGGAAACGACAAGAAAGGCGGAGGAAAGAAAAATGCAGAATAACACGCGAAAACTACTTGTCCGGCATATGGGCATCAGCGAGAAGGTCATTGACGCGGTCGGCAGGGCGGAAGAACAGGTTTCCGGCATCTTCGGCACGCTTGATGATATCATGGCATTCAATCAATACAAAGTGCTGGATGTCTTTCAAAAAAACAGGATCAGCGACATGCATTTTTCATGGAATACCGGATACGGTTATAACGATCCGGGTCGTGAAGCGCTTGAAAAAACTTACGCATCTCTTTTCAGGACCGAGGCTGCGCTGGTCAGGCCGACGATCGTCAACGGCACCCATGCATTGACACTGACGCTGGCAGGTATCCTGCGTCCCGGCGATGAATTGATTTATTGTACAGGCGCCCCCTACGACACGCTGGAAGAGGTCATTGGTATAAGAGGGCAGGGGAAAGGGTCTCTGAAGGATTTCGGGATAGCATACAAGCAAGTCGATCTGAAAGAAGATGGCACAATCGATTTTGAAGCTCTCGAAAAAGCGATCAGCCCTAAAACCCGAATGGTTTCATTGCAGCGCGCTACCGGATACGGCTGGCGAAAAGCCGTGACGATCGCACAAATCGGAGAATGGACAAAATTCGTTAAAAATATCAATCCAAATATTGTTTGCATGGTTGACAATTGCTATGGAGAATTTTTAGACACTGAAGAACCTACAGAAGTCGGCGCTGACGTTCTGGCCGGTTCACTGATCAAGAATCCCGGTGGCGGACTGGCATTGACCGGCGGTTATATCGCAGGACGAACGGACCTGATCGAGGACATTTCCTATCGGATGACCGCTCCGGGCATTGGCGGCGAATGCGGTTTGACTTTCGGCCAGACAAGAACAATGTTCCAAGGGCTTTTCATAGCGCCTAAAACTGTCAATGGTGCGGTCAAGGGCGCCATTCTATGCGCTCAGGTATTTGAAAATCTGGGTTTTTCTGTTTGCCCGAAACCGGAGGATCAGAGAAGTGACATAATCGAGGCTGTCAGGCTCGGATCTGCCGAGGCGGTCATATCATTTTGCCAGGGCATACAGGAGGCGGCGCCTATCGATTCCCACGTCAAGCCGATCCCCTGGGACATGCCCGGCTACGGGGACCAGGTCATCATGGCTGCAGGTGCTTTCGTTCAGGGATCATCCATTGAACTCAGTGCCGACGCACCGATAAGACCGCCGTATATCGTTTATTTCCAGGGCGGTCTGACATATGAGCATTCCAAATTCGGTGTGATCAAGGCGTTGCAAAAATTGCATGACGATAAACTGATCAAGTTGTAGGATTATCGAGGAGCGCTATTATGAGCAAGGCTGGATTGACGAAGTTTATTGCGATATTAAAGCTGTCAATATTGATCGGATTCATTGTCGGTCTGTCTTATCTTGCATACAGATATTATCCTGACATAATACATAAATTTGAAAATCTTGAAGACCTTGAGAATTTTATAATGCAATATCGAGCGTTCGGGATCGTTGTCTATATAGCGCTCCAGATCGTCCAGGTCGTTGTATCTGTCCTGCCTGGACAGATACTTCAGTTTGCGGCCGGATATATCTATGGTTTCATATTCGGCACGATCCTTTCGCTTATTGGTGTAGGGCTGGGTACTGTAATAACTTTCTATCTGGCCAGACTTCTCGGAAAAGACGCGATGCATGTCATATTCGGCGAGCAGCGGGTCGTAAAATATGTACAGATACTAAATAGCAAAAGAGCATACATGCTGATGTTCATATTCTTTGCCATTCCTGGCCTGCCCAAGGATCTGCTATCATATGCAGCCGGTATATCGGAAATGAAACTGACGCCATTTCTCCTGATTTCATTAGCCGGACGCACACCGGCATTGATGGCGACAATCGCCATGAGCAGGATGCTCTATAATGGAAGTTATCTGGAATTGGTCGTGCTGGTGGCTGCAACAGTGCTCCTGTTCATCTTCTGCATCATAAAAAAGGATCTGCTCATCAAATATGGAAATAAATTTTACGATAAAATGATCCACGCGAAATGGTGATTGTGAACATGCAGATTCCGGATTAAAATAAAATCGAACAATTGTTCGCAAACCTCTTTACATAGAACGCGCGTTCTGTTATGATCATAAAAGAACAAGCGTTCTATTAATTTGGACAGGGAGGAATGGAGAATGATCAGAAAGTATAAAATCAGGAATCGATTCAGATTCACAATGTTCCTTACACTAACTATACTTATGGGAATGATTATTTCAAATATTCTCATTGGCTTCAATCAGGCTGAGAGTTTGACGAAAACTGCCTATGCTCAGATCCAGGTCGAATATGGCGATACTATATGGGAGCTTGCCCGGGAATTTGGCCCGATCAATATCGATACACGAAAAGTTGTTCGTGAAATATACAGCTTGAATGAAATCAGAGCAGATGAACTCTACCCGGGACAAGTTATTTTGATACCTCAAAGCTTGTAATAGAATTCCGGCGTTTTACGCAGGTACAAACACCTTACCGCATCAAAAAAAAACGCTTATAGGGCAAATTTGAGCCTCAGTATCTATAAACGTTGGAATTGCAACATTTATAGATAGATTATGACAAATTAATATAGAAATCGGCCGAAAAACTGGTCGTGATCAAAAAAATAAAAAAATACTGGTCATTGAGTACAGCCTAATTGATAATCAATAATTATAAGATGATACATCGGATGTGAATGTCAAATAAATTTGGCACAACGAAAATCATTTAAAGATCTTAGAGCAGTAAATGAAAGAACATAAAATATAATCAATAATGCATATTCTTTAATTTTTAAAAAAAGGCTGCAGAAGCGGCCGAAAACGCTGATTTATAAAGGAATCCCAGCAAATCAGCAGATCCTTTACATCTATTCCCAAAATATACATTTTAGGAATAGATGTGACATTTTACATCAAGTATCTTATCGCTGGTTCCCTACTTTTCAAATCAAACCATTCGACCCACTATTCCTCATTGTCGGCTTGCTGTCGTTTTATAAATGCCTGTCGGTCAAGATAACTTTGAAGTATCAAAATTGCCGCCTGTTTATCGATCACGGCTTTTCTGTTTTTTCTGCTGACATCTGCTGCTATAAGAACTTTTTCAGCCATGACTGTTGTCAGTCTTTCATCCTGGAAAACGATTTCGATATTTTTCAGACCCGTGCTTTTGATTTTGTTTTCCAGCATTGTTCGAAATTCTCGAACTTTTATTGTCTGAGGGCTATCACTTCCATCCAGTTTAAGCGGCAGCCCGACGACGATCGTCTGACAGTTGTACTCTTTCACCAAATCAAGCACTTTGTCGGCATCTTTTCTTATACCTATACGTTCTATTGTTTTATGACCCTGGGCCGTATACATCAAATCATCGCTTATTGCAATGCCTATTGTCTTATCTCCGACGTCGAGTCCAATTGCTTTTAATAGCATATCTTTTCACTTCCATATCCGATCCGTATAAAACAATATACGAATTCAATTGTATACATAATATAATTATTGTATAACACATTGCATAACACAAAGTAAATGCGGACTATTGTCCGCATTGGTTATTTTTTATCTAAAAATGATTTTAGCAATTCTTCGACCAGCTCGTCTCTCTCGACGTGCCGTATCAGATTCCGAGCATTTCCATAACTTGTGATATAGGAAGGATCCCCGGATAAAATATAGCCGACCATCTGATCGATGGAATTGTACCCTTTTTCTTCAAGCGCATTATAAACGGTCCTGAGTATATCCTCGGTTGTCCTGGTCGCTTCTTTCTCCGGATTGGTAAATAAAATCGTGTTTCTTTCCATCTTATCACAGCCTTTCTTCTATATTGTGATTATTATACAAAATATCGCATCTATATACAAGCAAAATCATCCGGATCTACAGCAATTCTTCGGCGACCTGAAATGCCGTGTCGATCATTTCGGGATCTTTTGCGCCGGCCTGTGCCATATCTGCTTTGCCTCCTCCACTGCCTCCCGCAGCTGCTGCGATTTTCTTGATCATATTGCCAGCGTGATAGCCTTTGTCCAGCAGATCGTCGCTGAGAGTGGTTATGAAGGTCACTTTTCCTTCAGATACAGTTGCAAAGACGATAAAGACATTTTTATTTTTCGCCTTGATATCATCGGTAAGGCTTCTTAATTCATTAGCATCAATATTCTCGAATTTTTTAGCGATGAAGTTGATTCCCTTGACATCACGCGCTTCCTTCATTATATCCTCGCTGACACTTTTCAGGGATATTTTTTTAAGCTCATCCAGTTCTTTTTTTAGTTCCCTATGATCTTCCGCGAGAGATTCAAGCCTTGTTAGAAGATTGGCCGGATTGGCTTTAAGAATTTCGCCTGCCTTTGCGCATACATCATCCGAAGCAAGCAGCGCCTGATAGATACCGGACCCAGTCAGAGCCTCTATGCGTCTTATACCTGCCGCAACTCCAGATTCGCTCAGAATATGGAAGGCTCCTATCTGGCCGGAATTGGCAACATGTGTCCCGCCGCACAGTTCTTTGCTGAAATCTCCAACCGACACGACGCGTACCCTGTTCTGGTATTTTTCGCCGAACAATGCCGTCGCCCCGTTTTGCACCGCTGTTTCCATATCGGATTCTATCGTCGTTACCGGCATGAATTCATTGATTGCCTGATTCACAATTTTTTCGATTGCCGAAATATCGCTTCTGGACAACGCTTCAAAGTGTTTGAAATCGAAGCGAAGGCGGTCCGGCGATACCATTGAGCCTGCCTGTTCGACATGTTGTCCCGCAATTTGCTTGAGCGCTTTGTGGAGAATATGGGTGGCGGTATGATTTCGGGCAGTGGAATGGCGTTTGACTTTATCGACTGAAGCATAGGCAGGCATTCCGATCGCTATATCTGTATTCAAAGTCGCATCATGTAAAAATACATCCTTGATCTTGATGCAATCGTTTACCGGAATCAAGGAGCCGGATACTTGAATAGTACCGGAATCGGCTGTCTGTCCCCCGCTTTCAGCATAAAACGATGTCTTGTCAAGAATGATCCTGACTTTGTCGCCGGACTTTGCACTTTTAACACTGAAGCCGCCTTTGATGATGCCAATAATGATCCCGCCCTGTTCCAGGTTGTCGTAACCCGTAAATACCGTAGCACCAAATGCTGAATAATCAACTGCTTCTTCAGCCCAGCCTGCGTCCGTATCTGCTTTTCTGGCTGAACGTGCCAATTCCTTCTGGTGCGCCATATGCGCCTCAAAGCCATCAAGATCGAGACCGTAATTCTTTTCGGTTAGGATTTCGGCAGTCAGTTCGACAGGAAAACCGTAGGTATCATATAATTTAAAGGCCTTTTCTCCCGACAATGTTTGAATTTCTTCATTTTTCAATTCTTCCATGTATTCTTCTAGAATATGCATGCCCTGGTCGATGGTTTCGTTGAATTTTTCTTCTTCGATGGTCAGGATCTTTCTGATATAGCTTTCCTTCTCTGAAAGCTCAGGATAAGCAGCCCTTGAAATTTCGATGACCTTTTCCGACAACGCTGCGAGGAAACTTCCATTGATGCCGATCATGCGGCCATGTCGCGCCGCACGCCGCAAAAGCCTTCTCAGGACGTATCCCCTGCCTTCATTGCTTGGCAGTACTCCATCGCATATCATAAAGGTCACGGATCTAATATGGTCTGTTATGATCCTGATTGAAATATCGGAAGGAGCAGCGCTTGATCTATAGTCGATGCCGGAAAGTCCGACAACTGTATCCAGGATATATTTGATCGTATCTATTTCAAAAATAGAATCGACAGATTGCATGATGCACGCTAATCTTTCGAGTCCCATCCCGGTATCGATATTTGGATTTGGCAATGGCGTGTAATTGCCGGCTTCATCCCTATTGTACTGAGTGAATACATGATTCCAGAATTCCACATATCGGTCGCAATCGCAGCCGGGCTTGCAATCAGGATTATCGCAGCCATATTTTTCACCACGGTCGTAATAAAGCTCCGAGCATGGGCCGCAGGGGCCTATTCCGATTTCCCAGAAGTTGTCATCCTTGCCCAGCCTGACGATACGCTCCTCGGGCATGCCGATCATCTTCCGCCACAAATCATGTGCTTCGTCATCTTTTTCATAGATGCTTGCCCATATGCGGTCTTCAGGCATCTGCAGAACCTTTGTTATGAACTCCCAGCCCCATTCGATGGATTCTTTCTTGAAGTAGTCGCCAAAAGAAAAACTGCCGAGCATTTCAAAAAATGTAGCATGACGCGCTGTGATCCCGACATTGTCTATATCACCGGTCCTGATACACTTCTGGCATGTGGTCATCCTTTTGCTCGGCGGCGTCTCTGTGCCGGCAAAAAAAGGCTTTAGGGGCGCCATTCCAGAATTGATGAGCAGCAGGCTTTTATCCTTCTCCGGTATCAGGGAGAAGCTTTTCTGAGGATAGTGATCCTTTCCAATATAAAACTCCCTGAACATATTTCGCAATTCATTCAATCCAATTTTTTCCATTACTATCCTCCATCATATTAATAGTCAAAAAACAAAAAACCCGTTCCTTATATAGGGACGAGTTCTACTCGCGGTACCACCCTACTTACCAAACGGTCTCTCATTGCATCTAACGGTGCCTAGCCGTTCCGGACTAACATGACAGGCTCATCCGGAAAACTCAAAAGCGGCTTCCGCGGACTTTGTCCGGAAGGTTTCCACCATCACCTTCCTCTCTATTGAACTTGTCGTTCCGCGTACTATTCTTTATCACTGTATTATTGTATTCAAACTAGAGTGATTATAATCTAAATCGAACTAAGTGTCAATGACCTCGATATCGTCTTTTCTGTCCGAAATCATTCGGAGCTTCAGCAAATGCATGCCTGCCGCACCGCACAGGCCGAATATAAATATGAACAGCCATACGCCCCTGATTCCGATCGCATCCATCACCGTTCCCATGGCAGCTGTTCCGAGTATGGCACCTCCATACCAGCTTAGTGACATAACCGCATTGAAACGTGCGCGAAAATTTTGCGGAGCGTAATTCGCAATAAATACGCCCGAATTGGTGACAATGAGGATCTCCCCTATTGTCCAGATGAAAGTCGATAAAAAGAACATGGAAATGTCTTCAATCAGTCCTATCATGCCGAAACCGGCTGCGTATAAAATGCCTGCCAGTGTTACAGCGGCCAGCGGATGCCATTTATGTGTTGCCCGAGTGATGAATAAGGTAATTATAAGAACCGTTACGGCGTTGAAACTCATCACCGATCCATAATACCTGGGCCCATCAGGGCCGAAAATATCATTTAAAACGATCGGAAGGCCGAAAACATGCTGGGCATAGACAGCGCTAAAAAATAGATTGATGATCATATAGGCAAGTATTCGCGGACGCCTGAACAATACCTTGAGCAGTGTGCCGTTCTCCCTGCGTTCGTGCTCGCTGCCTGATTGGTCGGAATCATGGCCTGGAAGCGATTCCTTAATGTGGCGCATCATTAGAGCTACAGCCAGGAATGAGGTCACAGAATCGCCGATGAATATCAGCGGCAAATAGTTATTGAATAGGAATCCGGCGACGACGGGTCCCAACGCCACGCCTATATTGATGCCCAGATATGACAGTGAATAACCCTGCTGACGTTTGTCTGAAGGCAGAACGTCAGCAATTATAGCTGAAAATATTGGCTTGACCCCTCCGTTCAAGAAAGATGAAACACAAATCAATACTACGATTGTGACTGATTCGTTGAAGAACACACATAGTAAAAGTGAAATGCCTGCAGCGGACTGAAATATGCAATAAGTCGTTTTTCTGCCGATATGATCCGCAATCTTGCCGCCGGCAAACGAGCCCGGGATCGTCGCAAGAGACGCAAGCATCGCTGCCAATCCAGCCTCCTGATAGGAATATCCCATTATTTTAACCAGAAACAATGTCAGGAACGGTACGACAAAATCCCCGAATCTATTAATGATCTGGGCAAAGAAAATAATATATACAGCTTTTGGCAATCCGCGATAATAATTAAAAACACTCATATTATAATTCCACTAAAAAATAATGACAAGAGACCAGCTTTTTGAGCCGATCTCTTGAATCAAATCGTTGTATTGTTTCTTCATTCACTTTAATATTGAATGACACGCGGCAGCACGGCCGCTTGTTTGATCCAATCATCGACCTGGCTTTCGGCAGGCAGCTTTCGCACGAGATTCTTCGATTCATTGATTTCGGTCATTTTAGCATGTAAATTTTTCGCATTGCGCTGAGCAAGTTCAGGAACCGTATCGACTCCAGACATTTCAAGCAGTTCGGCATATTCGCCGCCAATGCCCTTGATCCGGAAAAGATCGGCGTGATTAGCCCATTTCAGTATCAGTTTTTCCGAAATTGCAGACGCGTTCGCCAGATCGGCCCGTCCTTTGGGTGATTTTGATTTTTCCAGCAGATCTTCTATAGAAGATATCCCGGCTTCATCCAGTTTTTTTCCATACGCTTCACCAATGCCTTCGATTATGCTCAATTTTGACATATCCAGTTCCTCCTTGCAATACAGTATTATCATAGTTTACAATAAAGGATAGACACGATGCCAAACAGGATGTCCAACCGATACAAGTATACCACCACAGTCAGGCAGCAACAACATTAACATTAGTTTAAATTCGAGGTTAACAGGATGAAGCATGTAAAATTGGGTAAATCAGACATATATGTCACTCCGATCGGATTCGGCGTATTAACGATCGGCCCCTGGCAGATGAACCTTCCGGTCAGCGAAGGCGCTGCGGTACTGCGATACGCACTCGACAGCGGCATTGATTTTATCGATACCGCGCAATATTACCAGACCTATCCTTACATTAAAGAAGCTCTCAAAGGCTTTAAAAATGATGTGGTCATTGCATCAAAATGTCTGGATCCTTCCTATGAAGAGATGAAAACAGCTGTCGAGGAGGCACGACGCGAAATGGACAGAGACGTCATCAACATCTTTATGATGCATGAAGTGCGTGCGGGCAGCGACTGGAATGATCGGCAAGGCGCCTGGGAATACCTTATGGAAGCTAAAGCAAAAGGCTATGTAAAAGCAATCGGGATATCGACGCATCATGTTGATGTGGCTGAGCGTGCAGCTTCCATTGAAGCAATCGATGTGCTGTTTCCGCTGATCAATTTCAGGAGCATGGGCATCCGTCACGGAGATGGACCAGGTACGAAGGAAGACATGGCTGCAGCGATCCGTCGAGCCAGCGAGGCAGGAAAAGGCGTGTTTGCGATGAAGGTTTTCGGCGGCGGCAACCTGACAGGCCATTATCGGGAAGCCATCACGTATGTCCGGGATTTGCCGGGGATATCATCTATGATGATCGGCTTTGGATACCATTATGAAATCGACAGGATCCTGGAGATGATGTCAGGTACCCTTTCTCCTGATTATATTCCAGAAACGAGCCACAAGAAAATAAGGATCGATCAGGGCGATTGCCTGGGATGCGGGATATGTGTGAAGCGTTGCCCCAATAATGCGATTTTCATTAATATCAACGGAAAAGCCGAAGTGGATCATGAAATCTGCCTGACTTGCGGATATTGCGCACCGAAGTGTCCCGTTCTCGCGATCATCATGTTTTAACGCGGTACCGCATATTCGATGACACCTCCGCCAAGCAGCATGTCGTCAATGTAAAATACAATGGACTGTCCTGGTGTAGCGGCTCTCTGCGGCTCCTTGAAAACAGATCGGATTGTCGCACCGCTATTTCCGACGGCATTGACTTCAACCAGGCTGATGACCGCCGGGGCTTCCTTTGCGGCGTATCTGATTTTTGCTTTTATTTCCAGTCCTGCACGCAATTCGGAAGTATCCGCGATCGCGAAATTATCAAGATTGCATCTTGAATAAACCTCTATGCTAAATAAATCAGATTCGTCACCGAGAACGACGGTGTTATCTTCGGCATTCAATTTAATGACGTATTTAGGCTTTCCGAATGTAACGCCCAGTCCTTTTCGCTGTCCGACCGTATAATTCATGACGCCTTGGTGTGTCCCCAAGGTATTGCCCTTTTTATCAACAAAGCGCCCTCCGGCGGAATTCCATTCTTGTGCTTTAATAAATTTCACATAATCATTATCTTTGATAAAACAGATTTCCTGGCTGTCTTTTGCCTCGGAATTCCGAATGTTTTCAGCCCGGAGGAGCTTCCTGACCTCCTCTTTTTCCTTTATGTCCCCAAGCGGGAACAACACTCTGCTCAATACATCCTGCCCCAGTGCATAAAGCATGTAGGATTGATCTTTGAGAGCGCTGGCGCCTTTGAAGACAGCATAACGGGAGATGGCATCCACATATCGCACCCTTGCATAGTGCCCTGTCGCGATATGGTATGCACCGCGCTGATCTGCCGCTTCGAGCATCAGTTTGAACTTGATCAGCGGATTGCAGTTCACGCAGGGATTCGGAGTTCTTCCCCCGATGTATTCGGCACAAAAGTGATCAATGATGATTTTCTTGAATTCCTCGGCAGCATTTTTATAGATAAAATCGATTCCAAGCGCATTGGCTGCCGCTTCTGCCGATGAAGCCTGATTCCGGTCACCGAGCACATCAAAAAAGAAGCCTATGACTTCATAGCCTCTTTCCTGCAATAAAAAAGCGGCGGCGGTGCTGTCGACTCCGCCGCTTAATCCCAGTAAAACTCTGTTCTTTTTCAAATCAGCCGCAGGTATCGCCATCGTGATCCTCATCAAATTCAGCATCGGGGTCAAAATCCTTCAGCGCTTCAAGATAGATATCATGCTCTTTGGCGTAATTATATATCGCTAGCTTGATTGCCTGTTCCGCAAGTACGGAACAATGCAGCTTCGCTCCGGGAAGCCCGCCGAGTTCTTCAACAAAATCCTTGTTTGTCAAAACAAGCGCTTCTTCAAGTGTTTTTCCCTTGACCATGTCCGTTGCCACGCTCGACGAAGCTATAGCGGAACCGCATCCGAATGTCTTGAATTTCACATCTTCTATAACGCCATCCACGACTTTTAACGATATCTGCATCATATCGCCGCAAACGGGGCTGCCATAAACTCCTACAGCATCTGGATTCTCCATTTCTCCGGCGTTATGTGGATTCATAAAATGCTCCATAACTTTATCGTTGTACATTCCCATAATTTCACGATCCTTTCTTTTCATAAAGCGGTGAAAACGCTCTGAATTTATTTACCATGGCCACTAATTCGGCGACGACATAATCGATATCTTCTCTGGTCGTGAAATCGCCTACAGTGAATCTGATAGAGCAATAAACGCGTTCAAGTGGATGGCCTAAAGCTTTTAGCACATGTGAAGCCGAAAATGTAGCCGACGAGCAGGCGGATCCCGTAGATGCGGAAATGCCTCTCACATCCATGTACAGCAGCAGCGCTTCGCCCTCTACCCCCTGAAATGCTATATTTACATTGCCCGGCAGTCTCGAATCCATGCCCCCGTTGATTTCAAGTCCGTCGATCTTGTCAAAGAGTTCATTGATGAAATAATCCCTAAGTTTCGAAATGTTCTTTATATGGTTCTCAATATCCCGTCCGGCCAATTCAGCCGCTTTTCCAAATCCAATAATACCAGTCAGATTCTCAGTCCCGGCCCTTTTATTGTTTTCCTGTGCGCCTCCATGAAGGAGGTTCGGAATCATAAGGCCTTTGCGGATATATAAAGCGCCGATGCCCTTGGGTCCATAAATTTTATGAGCTGAAAGCGACATCATGTCGACGCCGAGCTCCTTGACATTGATCGCCATATTTCCCAAGGCCTGAACTGCATCCGTGTGAAAAAGCAGATCATGTTTCTTGGCAATATCCGCTATCGCCTTGATTGGTTGAATGCTGCCGACCTCATTGTTTGCATACATGATCGAAATAAGTGTTGTACGGTCATTGATCGATGCTTCAAGTTCTTGCAAATCGATCTGACCGTTGTGGTCGACAGGAAGATAGGTCACTTCATATCCATTCTTTTCAAGATATTCGCACGTGTGCAGAATAGCATGATGCTCGATGGCTGACGTTATTATATGATTACCTTTTTTCAGCCTGGCTTTGGCAGAGGACAGGATTGCCCAGTTGTCAGCTTCAGTTCCGCCCGAGGTGAAATATATCTCTCGTTCATGTGCGCCGATCAGATCCGCGATTTGACGCCTGGCAGCCGTTATCGCATCCTTTGAGTCAGTGCCTGTTCGATACAAGCTGGACGGGTTGCCGAATTTTTCTGTAAAATAAGGCAGCATAGCATCCAAAACCTCTTTTTTGACCGGTGTTGTCGCTGAATAATCCAGATAAACTTCGCGCATATTATGATCTCCTTCCGGTTCGTTGATGTCACCGTTAAATTATACCAACAATATGTTAAATTGAAACGCAAAAAACGAATTGAAACGTAAAAAACGGAATGTATTGATCGAATGAGTCAAAAGGCCATTAATTTTTGCTTTCATCTGCTTTGTCGACATCTTCTACAAATTTGATGCGATCTAGCTGACTTTTAAAATTTTCGCGAAAACTACACAAGTATTCTTCGCGAAGAACGGCCTGCTCCGCCTTTTCTGCCTCAGTAAGACCTTCGGTTTTCGATTTTTTTGCCAAAAAATTGATTCGTTCTATTTTTTCTGCTTCCAGCATGATTTAATCTCCATATCCCAATAAAAATGTGCCGTCAAACCGGCTTTGTCCGATTTGCAGCACATGTATAATATCACAACTTTATTCTGATTTCAACTCAATAAAGGTTTTCTGCTGAATCGCAGCCTGTTGGCGACATAGGCGATAAACTCGCTGTTTGTCGGCTTCTTTGTCGCTTTATAGCGCTTAGAATTAAAATGATTCTCCATCGCTTCAAAATAGCCGTTGATCCATGCATTTCTGATGGCATGTCTGATGGCTTTTTCAACGCTCGCGATTGAAGTGTTGTTCTTTTTGGCGATTGCAGGATATAATTCTTTCGTCACGGCTTCCAATATATCGCTGTCCTCAATGACCATCTCAATCCCATCTGTGAGGTATTTGAAACCTTTTACGCGCGCAGATATGCCGATCCTGCTGATATAGACCATTATTTCCTTTTCCATTTGCACCCCTCTTTTTAAATTTCCCCTGGTTAATTGACGCAAATTTGCGTCTTAAATTTTTCAAATGTCTTATCACCGATTCCTGAAACATTTTTGATATCCTCTATCTTCCTGAATTTACCGTATTGTGTGCGGTGTTCGATGATTTTCTCCGCCGTCGATGGCCCTATTCCGCTGATTTTTTGTAATGTCAGCGAATCGGCCGTATTGATATTAATCAGCGATTTAGCCTTTAAAGCCGGTATGACAGCTGCTTCTGATTTATCAGGTATATAGATTTTTTCACCGTCCGTCATTACTGCAGCCAGATTGACAGATGAGGTGTCCGCAGTTGACCGAAGCCCTCCTGCGGCGTCGATGGCTTCGTAAATGCGACTATTTTGAGGCAGTTTTACGATCCCGGGCTTTTGAACCGACCCATCAACATCGACAATGATTTCCAATGCCTGATCAACGCGTTCTGCTCCATGATCATTAGCTTCGCTCTGTAAGTCGTCGCCAGTTTGCTCCGTGGAAAACGCCCCTTCTTTGATTACCCCTCCTTCCGAGATCAGAAATTTATCTGAATAGAAATCTTTGTTTTCCTGCAGATAGATGAAAGCAGTAATAGTAAGCAGCAGTATTCCGGCTATGATTTTAAATTTCAAATAAAGTTCCTTCCTTAGTCGCTGACTGATTGGCTACAGATTACCATTAATGTAAAATAATGTCAATCAAACGACATTAAATGCTTCCATTTATTTACTTTTTATGTGCATAAAAAGCCTCACCCGAGGTAACGGATGAGGCTTGCTGTTCTTTCAATTTCCTTTATCGGTTAAAATAGTGTGGTCAAGTCTGAAGTGCCGATGCTGTCATATTTGATCTTAAGCAGCCTCGGCGTCTTCGCCTGACATTTTCTACAATATAAAACTATCCAGTGATAATAAGATGCCATCTTTTGTATAATATAGATCTATTCTAGTGATTGCATGACGGAACTTATCCGGCGCAAGATCATGGTAGTTTAAAAATGAGGATACGAGAAGTTCCGGATTAAGATTGGAAGCACTGCCTGTGGCGATGACCATGTCCATAATCAGACGATCATCGGTCACTGTGCAGGCGAATTCTCGAATCAGAGGCCTGATATCGACCGCGATATCCTTGCCTGTCTTTTTTTGATGCCTGGTCATAACGATCGAACGCTGATTCAGGTAGCTTTCGATTTGCGGCACGATTCCGGATCCATCCAGTGGAACAACAGCCTCATATCTGCCGTATTCAACGGAAGACGCAAGCGTTTTGGATGTCATCGGCGCTTTTCCGCATCTTAATATAGAAATTCCCTCCGGCAGGTTTTTATTAAGCAGTTCCTTGATGGTTTCAGGTTCCAAGAGCATGGTCGTTTCAATTTCCAGATATTCTCCTATGCTGCTGAATCCCAGGGACAGCGGCTGGGCAATGCTCATTTTAGGATGAGGATTGAAGCCTTTCGAATACGTCAGTTGGATTCCGGATCTTTTCAATGTGCGGTCGAACAGTCGCATCAAGTCGAGATGAGATATGTATTTCAAGTATCCGCCCTTGGAAAATTTTATGATATATCTGTTCATTTCACATCACCCGCCGAAAGATCGCATTCATAATGGGCCGTTATACCACAGCCGCTGCAGGCTGACCTGCAATTAGGCGTCTGATTCCCTTTAAGAGATTTTTCGTTCTCACTGATCAAAAATTTCTTTGTGACTCCGGAATCTATGATATCCCAGGGTAAGACGTCATCGTAGCCCGGAGACGCCATCGCGAAGCTGTCGGGATCCAGGCCGGCGCACTTGAATGCTTCGATCCAGCGGTCAAAATTGAAATGTTCACGCCACCCATCAAATTTACATCCCTTCCGCCAAGCCTCGAAAATAGCTTTTCCAGACCTCCTGTCTCCTCTGGCGAGTACTGCTTCAATATAGCTTGATTCTGTGCCATGATAGCTGAATGTGACATTTTTCATATTTTTCAATTTGTCTTTAAGATACCAATGCTTTCGGTCGAATTCGCTGCGGCTGCTTTGCGGAAACCATTGAAAAGGAGTATGCGGCTTCGGTACGAAATTTGAGACGCTGATTGTGACATTGGACCTTCCGCTTCGTGTTTTATGTTTTCTTAGGATCTGCGCTGTATTATAAGCGATTTCGACAATGCCATCAAGATCCGTATCTGTTTCGGTTGGAAGCCCTATCATGAAGTAAAATTTAAAATTGAACCAGCCGAGTTCGGAAGCCTGTTCTATAGCCGTATATATGTTTTCATCCGTTATGGATTTGTTTATAACGTCCCGAAGACGCTGGGTGCCAGCTTCCGGCGCAAATGTAAGTCCGGTTTTCCTATAGCCTTGTATTTCCTCGAGCACCCGTATGGAAAACGAATCCAGCCTAAGGCTTGGAAGCGAAAGCGCAGCATCGTTTTCCCTGCAGGTTTTCATCAGGTCGGTTACGAGTTCTTCTATGCCACTGTAATCACTGGTCGAAAGGGATAGTATCGACAATTCGTCATACCCGGTTTTTTTCAGCTGACTTGAAGCAATTTTCTTGATATTCCCTGCTTTGCGCTCCCTGACAGGCCTATAGATCATGCCTGCCTGGCAGAATCTGCACCCTCTTATACAGCCGCGGAATATTTCAACGACAGCTCTGTTGTGGACCGTCTCTATGAAGGGCACGATCGTAGCACTTGGGAAAGGAGCTGCGTCAAGGTCCGAAACAACCCTTTTACGAACTCTTTCAGGCGCATGTGTGTCTGTTTTGCTGTATTTTATGATACTGCCGTTGTCATCGTATGAAACTTCATAGAAAGCAGGGACATAAACACCTTCCAACTCGGCTATTGACGCGAGAAAGTCATTTCTGCCCCTGCCGCTGCCTTTCCATTCAAGATGTTTACAAACAACCTCCTTCAAGAGATCTTCCCCGTCTCCTATCATGAAAAAATCGATAAAACCCGACATGGGTTCCGGATTGAAAACACATGGACCCCCGGCAGCGACAAACGGGTGGCTTTCATTCCGCTCTTTGGAAAACAGCGGTATTCCCGATAGGTCCAGCATATTCAGAACATTGGTATAAGATAATTCATACTGAAGGGTAAATCCGACTATATCAGCTTCAGATACAGGTGTTTTTGTTTCGAGCGTGAATAAAGGCACTTTGTTTTCACGCATTTTCTCCTCCATATCGGTTGCCGGCGCAAAAACACGTTCGCAATAGACTCCCTCCACATCATTCAGAAGCGCATAAATGATCTGAAGCCCCAAATACGACATGCCTATTTCGTATGTATCCGGAAAAGCAAATACAAACCTCGTTCGGAATTGGTCTCTTCCGTCACCAAAGCTCTTTTTTATGGAATTCAGCTCACCGCCGGTATAACGGGCGGGCTTCTCGACCTGTATCAGCAATTCATCCAATTTGTCCAATTTTATCATATCAATTTCCTTTATTTTTCTGTATTTGATGTGGCTTTTCTGATTCTATAAAAATTAAAACTCTAACGAAGCGTTAGAGCTTTAATTGATTGGTGCGGTCGAAGGGACTTGAACCCTTACGATCTCTCACACGGCCCTCAACCGTGCGCGTCTGCCTATTCCGCCACGACCGCCCGATAAATATCAATACTCGTATTTCCAGTCTTCGCTGCTGTGATATATGTCAAAAAAATATGGTTCAACGATCCCCTGCATGGATTTTGAGGTGACTGCCGCATAAGTTTTATATGCGAGACAGTGGTATGGCAGTTCCTCGTTGAGTATTTCCTTGATTTCAGTATAAGTTTCCAATTTCGTTTTGCTGTCGATGCCGGATTCCATTTTATCCAATAAAGCATCAAGTTTTAAATTGGAATAGCCAATCAGGTTGTTGCCGGTTTTAAGAGCGAATCTCATATCATACCCCGCTTCGATTTTAAAACCGCCTATATAAATATCATATTGTCCTGAATTTAATGCAACTGTATATCCTGACCAGTCCTTTAATATTATATATGAATGTATAGGTAGTTTGTCAAGACTATTTTTAATTATGTCGGCCGCCGCTGCCCGAGAAGCATTGTCATTATTGACGAGTATACCTATTTCGATTTCATTTCCGCTGGAATCTTCTACGAAGATATCCTCGTCACGGTTGATAAACCCGGCCTCTGCAAGCAGTCTGACCGCTTTTTCATAATTTTGGGCCACAAGCTCCTCCGCGCTGTTCTTGCCAAGATAATTGGGAAAATAAATATTGTCGTTCCGAACCCCGTTGTTGTAATAGGCGTTTTCGATGATCTCCTGTGTATCGATAGCATTTGCAATAGCCTGTCTTACGCGCTTGTCTTTTAATGCCGGCTTGCTGAAGTTGAAGCCGAGCACCTCGACTTCATTGGCTAGATAAGGGAAAATATTGACGTCCTTATCTTCGAATATCGTATTCCTGTCTGTTTCTTCGGAAAATGTGATCATGAGGTCTCCAATGTCAAACAGATTCACGGCTTGTCGCTTGTTGGGTATTATTTTGAATACAAGCGTATTTCCGGCCTTCTTATCTCCATAATATTCATCGTTGGGTTCAAGTACAACTTTTTTTACTGCGTCGATTTCAGTCACTTTATAAGGCCCGGTTCCGATCGGCATAAAAGAATCTACATTTGAGAAAACCTTATTGATCCCTGAAAATTGATGCTTCGGTATAATGGGAAAGACAAAATTGCTTATGTCATTATCTGTATTGGTTTTGAATTTGACGACGATACCGGAGTCTTTGGCCGTAACAGACTTGATATTTGCTATATTGTCCTTGTAAAGCGAATAATTGGAATATTGGGCTTTGAGAAGAACATCGAAAGTGAATTTGACGTCTTCTGCTGTCAGCTCCTTGCCGTCATGCCAGAATATGCCCTTCCTGATGTCGAATGTCAGAGTCATACCATCGTCGGAATACACCCAGCCTGAAGCGATGCCGGGGATTGGAGACAGTGTGCCGTCCAGCCGGACAAGCGGGTCATAAACAAGTTTTTCCATAAAAAAAACATCTTCATCCTTGGTCATGACCGGATTCAGGGTTCTATATTTGAGTATGGGAATAGCAATCTCCGAGGAGATCATTTTTGCAGGTTCGGCCTCCTCTGATCCCGAGATATTCAATATACTCTTATTGCCACAAGCAGTGATGAGAATTGAGAACAATATCATTGCCAGGCTTATACATATTATTTTCTTCACTTCATATTCTCCGGATGATTTTATTTGGATCCGCACTGTTGGAGCGCTGCAAGCAGGCAGTCTATTTGGCTGTAGAGTTCCTTGACGCTTCCTGAATTGTCCAGCACATAACAATCCTTTGTCAGCCGGTCTTCTCTTGCCATCTGCGATTTAATACGGCGTTTGATATCCTTTTCCGACATATTGTCCCGGCTGACGACTCTTCGTATCCGAATCTCCTCATCGGCGTCCACGAGCCAGACCTTGTCTGTTGCGGCATCAAGCCCGGATTCATACAAAAGCGCTGCATCAAGGAATACAATGCCATCCTTGACAGGGTTTTGTGCTTCGATTTTATGGCTCGTTGCTTCAATGGATCTGAAATGATCAAGCCTTTCATGTATGACGCTGATGATCTGCCGCAGCATGATGTCGTCCATGGCTGATCGCTTCACAGGATCGGCAAAAACGATATCGGCTAGTTTTTTCCTGTTTAGAGATCCGTCTTCGCGCAATATGGAGGTGCCGAAATACGCTACAAGGTGATCCAGTGTTTCAGATCCCACTGATACGATCTCCCGGGCGATCTTGTCCGCATCGATGATGGTATAGCCACGGGACTCCAAATACTCGGATACCGTTGATTTTCCGCTGCCTATGCCTCCTGTGAGACCAATGACCTTCATCGTTTTCTCCTAAAACCCATCATTATTTCAAATCGTACCAGCTGTTTCCGATATCGATTGAAATCTCAAGCGGCACCTTTAATTTTACTGCATTGCACATCTTGTCCGCAAGTATCATCTTCACGCTTTCAATTTCATTTTTATAGGTATGGATGATGAGTTCATCGTGGACCTGAAGGATCAGCGAAGATTTAAGTCCCTCTTTCCGTAATTCTTTGTATACGTTGACCATCGCGATTTTTATAATATCTGCAGCGCTTCCCTGCAAAGGACTGTTCATGGCCAGTCGTTCACCGAGTTGGCGGACCATATAATTGGCCGCATTGATTTCATGTATTGTCCTTTTCCTGTTCATGATCGTCGAAACAAAGCCATTCGCCTTGCATTCAAGCACCAATCCATCTAAGAATTCCTTGACCTTGGTATATTTCTTAAAATATTCCGAAATATATTTTTCCGCTTCTTTTCGTGAAATATTCAATTCCTCGGACAGTCCAAACCCGCTCATGCCATAGATCACTCCAAAATTGACTGCCTTTGCATTGCTGCGCTGAAGATTTGTGACCTCAGATTCAGGAACGCCGAAAACCTTGGAGGCGGTAATCCTGTGTACATCATCTCCCGAGACGAATCCTTGTATCAAGGTTTCGTCTCCCGACATATCGGCAAGCAGCCGCAGCTCTATTTGCGAATAATCGGCGCCGATCAGCAGATAATCTCCGGAATCAGCAGTGAATGCTTTTCTGAGCTTTCGCCCCGACTCCTGCCGGATCGGAATGTTCTGCAGATTTGGTTCCGTGCAGCTGATGCGTCCCGTCGCTGCGACAGTCTGGTTGAAATGCGCATGGATCTTGCCGTCCGATGCGATCAACGGCAACAGTCCTTCGATATAGGTGCTGTTCAGTTTGCTGAGATTGCGGTATTCCAGTATCAGCGGAATGATAGGATGCTCTTCTCTCAGCTTTTCCAGGACATCGATACCCGTAGAATAGCCACTTTTTGTTTTTTTGCCGGAGGCAAGGCCCAACTTATCAAAAAGAATCAAGCCAAGCTGTTTAGTCGAATTGATATTGAATTCTTCACCTGCCAACTGGAATATGCGTTTTGAAATATCTGCTATAGATTCGGTCAGTATCGCACCCGCGTTGATGAGCTCCTGCCGATTGACCTTAAATCCCAGATGTTCCATGGATGCCAGGACCTCAATCAGCGGAAGCTCGATATCATAAAACAATTCCTCATATTTTTCATTGGCAATTATTCCGGAAATAACGCTTCGGAGCCTTTTGACAGCCCAACACCACTTCATTCCGTAATCGGCAAGGCTGTTCTCGGATGCGGCTAAAAATCCCATCTGACCATTTTCCTTATAGAATTCTGATTCATCCTGTATGTTTTCACCAAAATATGACAGCATCATATTCTTTATGCCATAATTTGTCCGCTCCGGCTCAATGAGATATTGGGCGATTGCTGAATCAAAAACGGTTTTGAAAATCAATGCATCTTGAGGGACGGGCTCCTGATCCGGTATATGGCATAATAGTGCGTAATAATCTGTTTTCAAATCATGCCCTGCAATGCCGACACCGGTCTTGGCCAATAGTAAAGCGGTTTTTACAATAATTTCGTGATCTGTGCCATAAATGAAAAAGTATGTATTGGTTAACAAAATACTAATACAGTAAACTTCAGGGACCCCTTTATGGTTATTATCCCCGAAAACCTTGATATATAAGGATTTATCGGATTCGTCCGATTTGAAGAGTGCTGTGATCGCTTCTTCGAGAACATCAATTTTTGCCGGGGAATCTATGAGAATTCTTTTCGTTGCTTCTGAATTTTGATTTGCAATCATTCGTTCATTATCGTCAAGCTTATTAATATTTAATTTATCATCAGGGTTAATATTTAATTTATTTATCAAGCTGTTAAATTCCAGCTTCGTATACAATTCGACAAGCCTTTTATAATCAGGTTTTCCGATACTGAATTGCTTGATATTGAATTCGATCGGCACGCCGGTATGTATCGTTGCCAGCCGTTTGCTCATCATGGCGATCTGTGTATTTTCTTCTATCTTGAGTCTGAGTTTTTCCGGCGTGATCTTATCGGAATTGGCGATCATGTTTTCGATCGAGCCAAATTGCTGTATGAGCTTTTGCGCGGTCTTTTCCCCTACGCCGGGAACCCCCGGGATGTTATCGGACTGGTCGCCCATCAAGCCTTTATAATCAATGAATTGGAGGGCTGAAAAGCCATATTTTTCATTCATGGTGTCGTTGCTGAACAGTTCGAAATCAGAGATTCCTTTTTTGGTGATCAGAATCTTGGTCTTATCTGACGCAAGCTGCAGCTCATCCTTGTCCCCTGTTATGACGAGCGGTTCCAGGCCTTCCTCTTCGCTCCTCTTGACGATCGTTCCAATTATATCATCGGCTTCAAATCCGTCAGTTTCAAGCATGGAGACATTCATTGCCTCAAGGACTTCCTTGAGGATCGGCATCTGCATCGCAAGTTCAGGCGGCATTTTCCTGCGGCCTGCTTTGTAATCCGAAAATTCGATATGCCTGAACGTCGGAGCTTTTCTGTCAAAGGCGATGGCAAGATAATCCGGCTCGTAATCGCGGTATATTTTGTTCAGTATGTTGATAAAACCATAAATCGCATGGGTATAAATGCCTTCTTTGGTGATCATTGGACGCTGAATAGCATAATAAGCCCTGTTGATCAGGCTGTTGCCGTCTATCAGAATGATGCGTTTCCCCATATTGGCCTCCTTATTGTTCGAAATCGATATCGAGCCAGTTGTCAGGTGACGAAATAACACCGTCCCTGTATTGAATGGTGAATTCCCTGCCTATTGTATTTCCCTGATCGTCAGAAAGAATCAAAAATACCATTTCTCCGCTTTCCGGCGTATCAGAAATAACGGTATAATCATAACCCTCCAGCTTATCGCTTACAGCCTTTTGATAATCATAATCGCCTGTGCCGGCGTAAATCGCTTCCTCCTCGGTTTCTCCTCCGAAAGCGGCATCTTGATTTGAAGCGGTCGCCTCCATTGTCTCTGACGAAAGATCGGCTTCTTCCGCCATACGGCTGGCCGGCTCCTCGGATTTCATGGACATGGCTGTTTCTTCACCGTTGTTTTGCTGCAATATGCCATCATTGATGATATTATAACTGAAGAATACGATCATCACAGATGCCGCTAGTGCGCCAAAAGCCCTTCGGCGAACTGATTTACGCCTTGAGGCGATTTCCATTCGGAGAGCTTTTTTCAGCCTGAGGTCAAATCCATCCGGAACTGGCACTTCCGAAGTTTTGCTCAATACAGCTTGGATCTTCTGCAGTTCTTCTTTTGTGCGGACGCATTCCGGACATAGCGCCAGATGCATGTCAACTTTTGCCGCCTGTTCAACGTCAAGATGTCCTTCAATATAAAGCGGCAGCATTTCCATGATTTCTGAGCAGATTGCATGCTGTTCATTTGTATTTTTGCCGGTTTCCATATGGTTGACCTCCTTTCTTCAAAAATGTATCGTTGGCATCTCTTGTTTAGTCTCATACTTTTTAGACGAATTATATGTGATCGGGTTCCCTATTCAAGCAGCAGCTTCCTTAAAGCCATGCGGCCCCTGCTGATCCTGGATTTTATCGTGCCGTCCGAGCAACTCAATATGCCGGCGATTTCTTCGTATGTGAACCCATGGACATCGCGCAGCAGGATCGCTTCCCTCTGTTCCTTTGGCAGCATCTCAATACTGCTGAAAATACGGGCCATTTCCTCCTTGCGTTCAAGTGAACGTTCCGGGGATTCGGAAGAATCCGGGATTTCCATTATGCTATCGCTGTCATCCTCCCGCTTTTGAAAGATACTGATATTGCTTCGGCTTTGTTTTGCCTTGCGGAGCATATCGGTACATGTATTGACGACGATCCGATAGACCCATGTGTCAAAACTGCTCTCCTCCTTGAATCTGGAAAGCGCTCTGAATATCTTGATATAGCTTTCCTGAAGGGCATCCATGGCATCTTCCTCGTTCTGCATATATCGCAGTGCTATATTGTAGGCTTTCGTCCTGCTGTTTTGTATAAGCAATTCAAAGCTGTCAGCATCGCCATTCCTGGCGCGGCTGATCAGCTGAGCTTCGGCATATGTCATGAGACCCCCTCCTTTCCAAGAGATATCGTTATATAGTCGTATTATTTATATCTTTTATTCAGTTCGGCCATGACATCCTCGATTGAAACATCCCTGATTTCCATCAGCACCATCAAGTGATAAATAAAATCGCAAATTTCATACACGAGATCATCGTTGATTGGATTTTTCGCAGCTATGATTATTTCTGCCGCTTCTTCCCCGATTTTTTTCAGTATTTTGTCAATGCCCTTTTCAAACAAATAATTCGTATAGGATCCATCCTTCGGATTTTCTTTTCTATCCCGGATCGTTACAGCCAATTTGCTTATGATATCGCGGATTTCCTCGTCTTCACCTGCCCTGTTCAATATTTCACGGTAAAAGCAGGAATAGTTGCCGGTATGGCATGCCACGCCGTGCTGTTCCACTTCGATCAGCAGCGCGTCGCCATCGCAATCATAAGATATCTTTCGGACCGTTTGAATATTTCCCGAAGTGGCTCCTTTATTCCAGAGCTCCTGCCTGCTCCTGCTGTAAAACCATGTCGTTTCTGTGCTCATGGTCTTTTTCATGGATTCCTCGTTCATATAGGCCAGCATAAGGACTTTCTTCGTTTTTATGTCCTGAACAATTGCCGGAATCAACCCTCTTTCATCAAATTTCAATTCGATCATATCTTCGTCCTCCTTTTTCATATACGCATGTCAATATCATTTTCCTGTAAATATTTTTTCAAATCGTTGATCGCAATTTCCCCGAAGTGGAATACCGATGCCGCCAATGCAGCGTCTGCTTTTCCTTCTTTGAATACTTCAAGAAAGTCTTCCTTCTTGCCGGCCCCGCCCGATGCTATGACCGGTATCCGGACATTTTCAGAAACGATCCTGTTCAATGCGATATCATATCCGTTTTTTATGCCGTCAGCGTCGATGCTGTTCAGGACAAGCTCTCCCGCTCCGAGTTTTTCGCCGCGAAGCGCCCATTCAACCGCGTCGATCCCTGTATCGACCCTGCCGCCGTTGATATATACATTCCATGAATCCCCATGCTTTTTAGCATCTATCGACAGTACGACACATTGACATCCGAATTTCAAAGCTGCTTCAGTCAGAAGCTCCGGGTTCGCAACCGCGGCAGAATTGACGGAAACCTTGTCCGCACCCGCTCTCAAGACTTTATTGAAGTCTTCGATCGTTCTTATGCCGCCGCCAACGGTAAAAGGGATATAAACTTCATAAGCTGTTTTTTCCACGATGGTCACAAATATGTCCCGAGCCTCGTTTGAAGCGGTGATATCATAAAATACAAGTTCGTCTGCGCCGCAATCGCTATAGTACCGGGCCAGCGCCACGGGATCGGAGACGTCTTCAAGCCCTTGGAATTTTTTGCCTTTCACGACTCTGCCCTTGTCGACATCAAGGCAAGGAATGATCCTTTTGGTTATCATCTTTTGACCTCCATGAGTTTTCTCAAATCTATCGCGCCGGTATACAAGGCCTTGCCTATGATCGCTCCATAAAGCCCCATGGTCTCCAGCTTTGCGATATCGCTTGCACTGGAGACCCCGCCTGAAGCAATGATGTCCAGGGCCGTTTCACGCTGCATGGCTTCAAGTTCATCAAAGTTGGGTCCCTGCATCATTCCGTCTTTTGCGATATCTGTATAGACGATCGTTTTCAGCCCGTAATCCTTCAATTGATTCGCCAAATCAGCAGCACGCATGCCGCTCAATTCTGTCCAGCCTTTGATGGCGGCGAAACCTTTCTTTGCATCGATGGACACAGCGACATGCTTATTGTATTTATTCAGGACTTCTTTGGTGAATGCTGCGTCTGCGATGGCACTGGTGCCTATGATGATGCGTTCCACGCCGATGGCGATCATATTGTCCGCATAGTCCATGTCCCGTATCCCGCCGCCTACCTGAACCGGTATATCAAGTGCCCTGACAATTTTTTCTATGGTGTCTTTATTTTCAGGCTTGCCTGTAAGAGCGCCGCCAAGATCGATAAGATGCAGGTATTGCCCTCCCTGTTCCTGCCATTTAAGCGCCGTTTCAACGGGATCCTCGGAGAATATCTCCTGCTTGTCATAATCGCCCTGCTGCAGGCGTACGCATTTGCCGTCCTTGAGATCTATTGCCGGAAAAATGATCATTTGCTGCGCTCCTTTGCTTCATTAAGAAAATTTTGCAAAAGTTTCAGTCCTGTCTTCGAACTCTTCTCTGGGTGGAACTGCATCCCGATCACATTGCCGTTTCTGACGACGCCTGGAACACGAACGCCATAGTCCGCATAAAACACGACGTCGTTCCAGTTGCTCGGAACGGCATAATATGAATGTACAAAATACACATATTCGCCCTCATCGACGCCGGTTCCGATAGGATCGCGCCTGCTCTCTATAAGCCTGTTCCATCCCATATGGGGGATTTTTAAGCTCGTGTCTTCGAATTTGACGATATTTCCAGGCAAAATGCCGAGCCCTTTCCATTCGCCATCCTCAAAGCTCTTGTCAAAAAGCAGCTGCATGCCGAGGCAAATCCCGAGAAAAAGCTTCCCCTCAACTACATTCCTTTTAATACAGTCATCAAGTCCAAGCTCTGTGAGATTGTTCATGGCTGCTCCAAAAGAACCTACACCTGGTAAAATGATCGATCCGCACCGGTCGATGATGCTTTGGTCCGATGTGATGACTGAATCCGCTCCCAGTTTTTCAAGTGCTTTGCTGACGCTCTTCAGATTGCCGGCACCGTAATCTATGATTGCTATCATGCTGTTTAAATTCCTCCCTTAAATAACACCTTTCGTGGACAGAAGCGTATTTCCTTCAACTCTCGCCGCTTCTGCCAGCGCCCGGCCGACACCTTTGAATATCGCTTCTATGATGTGATGCGTATTTTTGCCATAGGGCACATTGATATGCAGTGTGATCAGTGCGTTAACTGCGAAGGCCCGAAAGAATTCCTCAACGAGTTCGGACGGAAAATCTCCGACCATCGGCGTCGCGAATTCCGCATTGAATACGAAAAATGGCCGCCCTGATATGTCGGTGACGGTCTGAACAAATCGATCCTTATCGGACAAATCCTGGACGGCTGCAAAAACTTCCGCAAGCGCTTCATCCATTGGCGTAAAAGATGCGCCATATCTCCGGATGCCTGTCTTGTCTGATAAACACTGGGCGAAGGCTTTGCCGAGAACAATACCCACATCCTCGACAGTGTGGTGGAAATCGACATGTATGTCCCCTTTGCAGTAGATGTCCAAGTCGAATTTACCATGTTTGGCAAAGCTTTGGAGCATATGATCAAAAAAGCCGACACCCGTGGCGATGTTACTGTCTCCCGATCCGTCGACATTCAATGTCAGCTTGATTTCCGTTTCGTTTGTTTTTCTGGCCTGATTACTGATTCTCATTTTTCAGCTCCTGTTCAAATCGTATGCCGATCGCTTTTTTATGCGCGGTCAGGCCTTCCTTTTCTGCAATGGCCATGATTTTGTCTTTTTCATTATACAATACATCTTTGGGATAATAAATGATGCTTGATTTTTTTATAAAATCATAAACGCCCAGCGGGGATGCGAATCGTGCTGTTCCGCCAGTTGGAAGCGTATGGTTCGGCCCTGCGAAATAATCGCCCAAAGGCTCGGGAGAATAATCACCGAGAAAAACCGCTCCGGCGTTCCTGACGCGGTCCAGGCACGAAATCGGATCGGGCAGCATGATCTCAAGATGCTCCGGTGCGAATATATTAGCGATTTCAAAGCAGCTATCGTCATCTTCAGCTACGAATATGGCACCATTGTTATGGATCGACATCATCGCGATGCTTTCACGATCCAGTAATGATAATTGGAGCGCAACAGCGGATTTAACCTTAGCGGCAAGCTCTTTCGATGTTGTCACAAGGACAGAAGCCGCCATTTCATCATGCTCTGCCTGTGACAGCAGATCTGCCGCTATGAAGTCTGCATTGGCGGCTCCGTCCGCAATGATACAGATCTCGCTCGGGCCGGCTATCATGTCAATATCCACTTGCCCAAACACCATTTTTTTTGCCCGCGCAACATAAATGTTGCCCGGGCCGGTTATTTTATCCACCGCCTTGATTGATTGAGTCCCGTATGCGAGCGCTGCGATGGCCTGGGCACCTCCGACCCTGTATACCTCGTCGGCGCCCGCTATTTTAGCCGCAGCAAGCACATAAGGGTCGACAGCCCCGTTTTTTCCCGGGGGTGTTGTGATCACGATCCTGTTGACACCTGCAATCTTTGCCGGTATGACATTCATCAGCACCGTGGACGGATATGCCGCCTTGCCTCCCGGAACATAAATGCCGACGCTCGCAATCGGCCGTATGAGCTGTCCGAGCATTGATCCGTTCTCCTCTGTGCTCATCCATGTTTTTTCGAGTTGTTTTTGATGAAACTCCTTGATTTTGATAGCTGCAGCTTCCAAAGCATCGCGTACTTCCTTCTCGATCGATCCGTACGCATTGTCAATATCCTGTTGTCCAACTTTCAAAGTCCCGTCCAGAAGTTCTCCGGGCACATTGTCAAAAGCTTCCATGTACTCGACTATTGCCTCGTCACCGCGCAGCTTGACGGACCTGATGATCGCGTCAACTTGAACATCGATTTTTTTCAGATCCGATTCTTCCCTGTTGCTCAGATAAGATGCTATGCTTTCTTCGGCACCTTTTTTGATATTTATAATGCGCATCCCCTTTACCTCCTTAAAGCATCTATGATTTTCGATACCGATTCCTGCTTTGTTTTTAGGCTGACGCGGTTGACGATCAGCCGTGCACTGACATCCTCTATCTTTTCGATGATCTCGAGTCCGTTTTCCTTGAGTGTGGTTCCGGTTTCAACTATATCGACGATGACATCAGCCAGTCCCATGATCGGCGCAAGTTCCACAGAACCGTTTATCTTGATGATTTCAATAGGTTCACCCTTCTTTTCGAAATAAGTCTTGGCCACATTGGGATATTTCGTCGCCACTCTGATTTTTTTATGTTTTTTCTTTTCGAATCCAACCAGCGCCGCTATGGCGAATTTGCATTTCCCATATCCCAAATCCAGCATCTCGTACACATCGGAACTGCTTTCCATCAGTGTATCCTTTCCTGCAACACCGATATCGCAAGCGCCTTTTTCAACATAAATGTCCACATCGCCCGCTTTAACGAAAACGATCCTGATTGTTCCTGTCTCGTCTGCAAAAATCAATTTCCTGCTGCTTTTATTATACTCGGGAAAACGGACGCCGATGGCCTCCAGTTTTTCCATGGTTATTTCAGCGAGCCGGCCTTTGCCAAGAGCGATGTTGAGGATATCGTCCTTCATTTTGTCCGACTGAAGCGCTTCGTATAAAATATCCATGTTCAGCCCAAACCCTGTTGCCGGAATCTTCCTGCCGAACTTCTCCATCAGGACATCGTATCTGCCGCCGCTTCCGGCTATGATTCCTGAATTCTGGATATAGATCTTGAAAATCATTCCCGAATAATAATCCAGATGGTTTACAAGGCCAAGATCCGCATATATAAACCTTTCAAAATCCTTTTCGCTCAATTGCTCATAAATATTCAACACATCGTCGACAGCGGATTTCATTGTTTCATTCAGTGCCAGACCATAGGCTTTGCCTGCTGTGTCAACGACAGGGCCATACAGGAACGGAAGCTGCACGAGAACGTTTTTAAACCTGTCGTCAATATCCATGCCATCAAGCAATTGTATCAATCCCGGACTGTTTTTCCCCTCGACCAATGCTTTTATTTGAGCTATAGACTCTTTGTCGATATGATTGTCGATTTCTTCCATTAGTCCGTTGAAATACTTGGCGTCACCAAGCTCGACCTTCAATTGGCCGAATCCGGATGAAACAAGCGCCTGGATAGCGATCCCGATGATGTCGGCGTCTGCACGCGTGGAACCATTTCCAAAATACTCGACACCGGCCTGGACGAATTCACGTTTCCCTCCGGCTCTGAAATCATCCGATCTGAAAACATTGGCAAAATACATGTATTTTAAATCTTCGTCCAGCTTTTCGTAATTTGTGGCCACCATCCGTGCAACCGGTATCGTGACATCCGGACGAAGCACAAGGATCTTGCCGTTTGTATCAATGATTTTGTACATTTGATCCTTATCGATCGACATATCAAGACCTGCAAAAAGATCATAATATTCAAACGTCGGCGTCAGGATCTGCTTGCAGCCTGATTTCTTAAAAACGCCGCTTATCAGATTCTGTAGTTTCTGGGTTTCTTCATATTGTTCATAATTGATGTCTTCAACCCCTTCGGGGATGAAATTATTTATGTTGGACATGATTGGATCCTCCGCGCTTTCTCGATTTACCACTTTACTGTCCTAAATTATATATTGCGTTTTAAAGGTTGTCAACGAATTTTGAATGAAGAAGCTGCTGTTTTCAGGTTCGTATGCCGGCGGATTTTATGTTATAATACAAGAAAACCATAGTTCAAGGAGTATATCATTATGTTCGATTATCATACCCATACAAGTTTTTCCGACGATTCAAGCGCAAGGATCGAAGATATGATCGATTCGGCCTATTATCTAGGATACAGCGAGATCGCCATAACTGACCACTATGATCCAATGTACCCGAATCGCGACCTGCCTTTTGACCTGGATTTCAACGCATATCACAATAAGCTGAATGAAATGAGGAAAAAGTACGAAACGCGAATTAAGGTCGTTAAAGGCATTGAGATCGGACTTCAGAAAAAAGCGCTATCTTTGTGCCGAAATGCCGCTCTGGCATTTGACTACGATTTTATTCTCGCATCATTTCATTGCGCCGAAAACAAAGAGCTTTACGGCGGAGACTTTTTCAAGGGCAGGACTCTGGACCAATCTTATATCGCCTTTTATACCTATATGCATGACTGCCTGATCGCTTATAAGGATTACAGTGTCATCGGTCATTTCAACATCCTGGATCGCTATTCCAGCGGGATTCCAAGGGAGAATGTGTATTTCGATATCATCGAATCAATATTGAAACTGATTATTGCTGACGGAAAAGGAATCGAAATCAATACCTCGAGTTTTCGCTACGGAATGGGAGACCGCATGACGCCCGCCCTTTCCATTATTCGTTTATACAAATCTCTGGGCGGAGAGATCATCACGATAGGATCTGATGCCCACTATCCGGAGGATGTCGGGTACAAGCTTGACTTTCTTCCGGAATTTCTAAAGTCTCAGGGCTTCAAGTATATTACTACTTTCGACAATCAGCTTCCCATCCAAAATCAGATTCTCTAGTAATAATCTGTAAAGCCGTCAGCTAATTGATGACGGCTTTATTTTTTCAGACTAATTTGTTTCAAGGAAATTCATCGCCGCAAGCGCATAGATCCTGCAAGCCTCTATCAATTCTTCAATCTCGACATATTCGTCGACATGATGCGGAATAAGACGATTTCCGGCACCCGTCACCACTACAGGGATATTCTTCAATGCCGACAGGAAAGTGCCGTCCGTCGCTCCGGGAACGCCATTGAAAACCGGATCATTTCCCGTAACGTCTCTGTAGGCTTTCGCCACTGAAGTCACAATGGGATCATTCCTGAACGTCTCCGTCCATGGCCTTTCCTCAATGATCCGAAACGACCCGCGAAAATCAGGATCTTCTTCGCCAAGCTCTTTGAATATCTCTTCGATCCGATCGGCGAGCACGGCATGCTCCTGCCCCGGTACGGTCCTTATATCCAAGGCCATGTAAGCTTCTCCGGGCACCACATTGATCTGGGCCTCTCCTTTTGCCGGGGATCTGATGATCGTTGGCGTGATGCTGGGCCAGCCTAGATATTCATGGACTCCAATTCTTTCCTTCTCTTCTGCCTCAAGCCTTTCCAGACGGCTGATGAGTCTTGCCAGTCTCCAGTTCGGATTGATGCCCGTAAGCGGCATGGCGCCGTGTGATTGTTTGCCGGTAATGCTTATTTCGATCCGCATGGCGCCTTTCTGTAATATGCAGAGCTGGTTTTCTTCAGGCTCGCAAATGATCGCGCCATCCGTATGATCGGCCCAGCCTTGTGCAATAAAGTCTTTGATGCCGATCATCATGCCCTCTTCGTCGCATGGAATGCATAGAAGGATACACCCGTTAAATGCCGTTCCCGAATCCTTTATGGCCTTTGCCGCGAAAATCGCCGCCGCGACATTCCCTTTCGTATCGCATGCTCCGCGGCCGAATATTTTGCCATCCGCGATTTCAGCTCCGAAAGGATCATGCTGCCACTCGTCGGGGTCACCTTCTGTGACAACATCCGTATGCCCTTCAAAAAGAATCGTTTTCCCCTTGTTTATGCCATTGATAATGCCAATGACATTGGGACGTCCGGGCACGACCTCCTGGAAATGGACCTCGATGCCTTCCTTTTTCAGGAACGCCTCAATGAATCTGGCGGTCTCATACTCATTCGCCCCTTCTTTATCCGGATCGTAAACACTCCTGATACGGATGAGATCCTGCGCAAATCGTATCAGCCCCCCGCTATCGATCATTTCGATGATCTTATCATATTTCGTCATATTCATCATCCTCCGAAATACTGCTTCGCTTTAATGAGATTTGATAGAACAGTATTTACAGGCGTCGATATGCCCAACGCTTTCCCTTCTTTTACTATTGCGCCGTTTATCATGTCGATTTCTGTCATCCTTCCATTCAGGACGTCCTGCAGCATCGATGATTTGTTTTCAGCTGTTGCGGCGCAAATTTCTTTTGTATGCGCTACCGGGTCCTCATAGCTCAAAAGGATGCCCTTTGCCGCTGCGACAAGCATTCCTTCTTCGACGGCCATTTCCAGGATCTCTTTCAGTTCCCGGCTTTCGATCAGCTTGCCGTTTTGCTGGCCGGAAAGCGCCGTCAAGGCATTGATTCCTGTGTTGACAAGCAATTTGTCCCACAGCAGGCCGACAACATTCTGCGACCATTCGGTATCAAGTCCGGCTTGGACGAAAATGTCAACTATAGTGTCCAATCTTTCTGTCCTGATGCCGTCAAGTTCTCCTATCAACGTCTTGCCTATGCCCGCATGCCTGATTTTACCGGGTCCCAGCATTGTTGCGCCATGGGCGGTCGTTCCGGCGACAGTCCTGCCTGTTCCGATTTCGCACTCGATCGCTTCCAAATTGCCAAGGCCATTCTGAAGCGTAAGCGCGACTGTATCGCGACCGAAAACTGCTCTGTTTTCTTTGACAGCTTTCCCGGTCATGGTTGACTTGACAAATATTATTGCAAGTTCAGCTATTCCCGCTTCAAGCGGATCCATAGTACTGTTTAAATTTCTGTAGACAATTTCAGCGAAGTTTCCTTTTTCATCTTTTTCTTCAACGATTAGTCCGGCAGTTTTTATCGATTCCACATGTTCGCGCATGATATCGATCAGCCAGACCTCATGTCCGCCTTCAGAGAGTTTTGCTCCATAGAGGCTGCCCATGGCTCCGGCGCCAATAATGGCTATTTTCATTGCTGCACCTCATTTCAAACGGTTTCTAGGTAGCATATCAATTTTATATGTACTTTGCTTCAATACAATCTTTTTAGATCTTCTTCATCCACTCCGCCGAAGGCATGCTTTTCTTCAGGAAAAATGCCGGCGCGAACTTCTTCCTTGAATGTTTCGAGGGCTTTTATGACTTCAGGTGCCAAATTCAAATATTGCTTTACAAATTTAGGTGTGAATTTTTCAAAAAGACCCACCATATCATGAAAGACCAAAACCTGACCGTCGCAATATCTTCCGCCNNCCGCCGCCGATTCCAATCGTCGGTATGGATAATTTTTCAGTAATATGCTTAGCCAGCAGCTCAGGCACGCATTCAAGCACGATGCTGAACGCTCCTGCCTTTTCAAGCGCCAGAGCGTCTTCCAGGACCGATTTTGCGGCCTCTGTGCCCTTGCCCTGCACCTTGAAACCTCCGAGTTTTGAAACAGTCTGCGGCGTCAGGCCGATATGGCCCATGACCGGTATTCCCGCATCGACGATCGCCTTTACTGTATCGGCCACTTCCCTTCCGCCTTCAAGCTTGATCACATCGCATCGTCCTTCCTTGAGCATTCTCGTCGCATTGATGATCGTCTGCTCTCTGGAAACATTATACGAGCCGAACGGCATGTCGCCGACAATCATTGGATTTGGAGCTCCAAGCACTACGGGCTTTATATGGTGCAGCATTTGATCCATAGTGCAGGCAACAGTCGAATCATCGCCCAGAACTGTCATCATAAGCGAATCGCCAACCAGAATGATGTCGATGCCCGCTTTGTCCACGAGAAATGCAGTCGGATAATCGTACGCGGTCGTCATACTGATTTTAACGCCTTGCTCTTTCATTTCCCTTAACTTTTGTGTTGTGATTTTAGCCATTGTTTTACCTCCTATCGATGACCGGCGGTTATTGTTTATAACCCAGGTCCCTTGAAATTTTAGCGGCAGTCTCTTTGATTATTTCAATAAAATTCGTGCATTTGCTGGCTTCTGCATAGCGGTATTTTGGAACAGAAACACTTACTGCGGCAACAGGATGTCCGGTATGGTCAAAAATAGGTGCAGCGATGCAGATCAGGCCCTCGACATATTCTTCATCATCGATGAAGAAACCGTCCGTTCTTATTTGTATCAGCTGACGGTCCAGAGTCTGTCTGTTTGTTGTTGTATGACTTGTAAATCTTTCGAAAAATATGTCCTTCAGAATTTTATCCGACTGTTCGGATGTCATGAACGCAAGCATTGCTTTCCCGAGACCCGTGCAATACACCGGAATTTTTTTTCCGATATTCAATCCAACTTTGATGGTCTCATGGCTCTCGATCTTGTCAATATAGATCACGTTGCTTTCCTGGATGATTCCGAGATTGATGGTTTCGCCCGCAAGTGCCGACGCTGATTCGATATGCTTTGAAGCGACCTTTCGGACCCCGATTTTGTCAGCGACATTGTTTCCCATTTCAAAAAGTTTAAAGCTGTTCGCGTATTTTCTCGTAACTGGATTTTGATCTATATAGCCCGAGAATTTGAGTGTTGAAAGCAGCCTGTGAGCCGTGCCCTTGTCCATATCCAGCTTTTCGCTTATATCCCCAAGGCTCAATTCATGCTCGCGATCGAGCAGGTCTAATATATTCAGTGCTTTTTCAATGGATTTGACCCTGTTGGACCTTTCCCGGGTGTGATCGATTTTATGCTCCATGATTGCACCCGATCTTCATTTTCTTATAAGCGAACCAATACGCCATACCGACAAACAAGGCACCGCCTACTATATTGCCCAGTGTAACAGGCAGAAGATTTTTCAAGAAAAAGTTTCCCCAGGTCAGCGTGCCCAGATGATCCGCCGTGACTCCGGCCAGCGATGAATATATTTCATTGCTTTTAATCAGAAGTCCTGCTGGTATGTAATACATATTTGCGATGCAGTGTTCGAATCCAGATGTAATGAATAACCATATCGGAAAGAATATCGCGAATATCTTGCCTGTCATGGAATCGGCGCCATATGCCATCCAGACCGCGAGACAAACCAGCCAATTGCACATGATCCCGAGGAAAAACGCTTCAAGGAAAGCAAGATTGACCTTATGCAAGGCGATATTCAGCGTAACGGCCCCCAGCATGGACGAGCCGCTCTCAAACAGCCCCGAATGGACCATCATATATACGATCAGCAGCGATCCGGCCAAATTGCCGGAATAAACGATCATCCAGTTGCGAAGCATGGACATGGCCGTGATCCTCTTATCGAGGACCGCCGCAGTCATAAGCGTATTTCCAGTGAAAAGTTCCCCACCGGCAAGCACGACCAGCATGAGCCCGGTCCCGAAAACAGCTCCGGCCAACGCTTTACCCAGGCCATAAGTCGATGGGTCAGCCAGCAGATTGAAAGCGGCCATGTTTGATCCTTCGGCAGCGAAAGCGATAAAGGCACCAGCCAGAACGCCGAGTATCATGAGTTTACCGAAACCGGACATCGATTTGTGCACCGAATTTTCAATTACTGTCTGTGTTATTTCGAAGGGCGTTAAAGTTCTGTTCTCCATATATTATAGCTCCTTAATCAATCATCGGCTTTTTTTCTGCAGCTCGATCGCCACCAGAACATTTCGAAGCAAAATAGTCGATGTCACAGTGCCGACGCCTCCCGGAACCGGAGAAACAGCCTCAACAAAATCCAAAACAGCACCATGCTCGACATCCCCGCAAATATCTCCATTCTTGAAATTGATACCTGCGTCTATTACAACCGAATGGCTTGAAAAATAACTGCTGTCAAAGAATCCCGCTTTGCCGGCTCCCGTAACAATGATATCTGCATGCGAAGTCAGGCTTTTTATGTCTTTTGTCCTGGAATGGCATATGGTGACAGTCGCATTCTCATCCAAAAGAAGCATACCGAGCGGTTTGCCGAGAACCATGCTTCTATTGACAATCACAACATCAGCTCCTTCGAGGCTGTAGTCATAATATTTCAAAATTTCCAGTACCGCCAGCGGCGTGCATGGCGGAATCACGGACCTGTCTCCGATGAAAATCTTTTGAGCGTTGACGGGACTCATGCAGTCGATATCTTTCGTTGGATCTATGGTCCTGCAGATCAAGTCAGCGTCAAGATGCGGCGGCAAAGGCCGGAACATCAGTATGCCATGAATATCGTCCGCAGCATTCAAATCGAGCATGAGCTTTTCTAGATTATCCATAAATATATTATGGTCAACTCGATGAGTTGATACCTCTATACCCAAATCATTGCAGTTTTTGATGATTCTTTCTTCATAGGCAATATCATCGGGCCGCTGCCCGACCCTGATAATTGCAATTTTCGGAAAGATGCTTTCCGATTTGAATGCATTGATCTGCTCGATCATATGTGCTTTGATTTTATCCGCTACCGGCTTACCGTACAAAATCCGCGTCATGACAATTCGCTCTCGACATAACGGATGATTCCGTCCGCAAGCGCCGCGCCTTCAGCATACGCAATGGCGAGGCTTTCGAGTATCTGAGCTTTCAGCGCCTCATCCTTCATGGATTTTACATTGATCAGAACGTTCATTTTGGAACCCTGCAACGCAGCCTTGCAAAATGCCGCTCCAACACCGGCATCACTTATGACCATCCGGCTTCCCTTATGCGCAAACTGTTCGAGCAAATGAAGCGCCTGAACAGTAAATTCTGCGATTTGCAGCGGTACGATCGCCGCCTCCTTCAGCGCTGTCTGCAGCGCCACTTCTTTAAGCTGTTTTTCCGTTTCCGTACCCGAGGGCATTTTATAAGCGGCAGCCAATGGTTTGAACGCTTCTGTGTCTTTGGTCGCCAGCATGCTGAAATCTTCCTGCAGTTTGTAAGATTCGCGGACCATTTCCTTCATTTCGTTTTCGACATGCTCGTATTTCTTTTTTCCAATGGTTAGATTTCCAACCATGCTTCCAAGCGCCACGCCTAAAGCGCCGACATAGGCGCTTGCGCCGCCGCCGCCCGGTACAGGCTCCTTGGATGCCAGCATGGATATGAATTCATTGCAATTGCTCTTTAACACTTTGACCTCCTAAAATAATCCGGATATCTTTCCGGCTGCATTGACATCGATCGATTCAGCCGCGGGTACCCGCGGCAGTCCCGGCATCGTCATGATTTCGCCCGTGATCGCCACGATAAATCCCGCGCCGATGGATGCCTTGATATTGCGGACACTGATCCTGAAATCCCTTGGTCTCGAAAGCTTTAAGGGATCATCGGACAGCGAATATTGCGTCTTGGCCATGCACACAGGCAGATGGCCGAATCCCTGCGCTTCGATATCGGCGATCATCTTCAATGTATTTCCCATAAAATCGACGCCATCGGCCCCATAGATCTTTGTTGCGATGGTTTCGATCTTTTCTCTGATCGATGCGCTCTCATCATAAGCGTATTTAAAATTATTGTTTTCATGCTCGATAACACGGACTACTTCCTCAGCCAGTGCTTTTCCGCCCAAGCTTCCCTTTGCCCAGAGCTCGGACAATATGACATTGACACCCAGTTTTTTGCATCGGTCTTCGATATATTGAAGTTCTGCTTCGGTATCCTGCGGAAATCTGTTGATTGCCACTACAACCGGAAGTCCGAAAACGCCTGTCATGTTTTCCACATGCTTGACCAGATTCTCTATTCCGGTGGCTATTGCGTCAATATTTTCCTTGCCCAGATCCTGCTTTTGAACCCCTCCATGCGATTTTAAAGCGCGTGCTGTTGCCACGAGGACCACCGCGTCGGGCTTCAATCCGCTCTGCCGGCATTTTATATCTATAAATTTCTCCGCGCCCAGATCCGCACCGAAACCTGCCTCGGTAACGACATACTCTCCGAGCTTAAGAGCAATTTTCGTCGCCATGATGCTATTACAGCCGTGGGCAATATTGGCAAACGGCCCACCATGAATAAAAGCGGGCGTTTTTTCAAGAGTCTGCACCAAATTGGGTTTAAGCGCGTCTTTCAACAGCGCGGCAACCGCTCCTTGACCTTTCAACTGTGAAACAGTGACAGCCTTCCCTGTGTGGTCATAAGCGACTATGATCCTGCCCACCCTCTGCTTCAAGTCCTCCAGGTCATTGGAAAGACATAGCACAGCCATGATTTCCGATGCTACGGATATGTCGAAACCATCCTCTCTTGGCGTTCCGTTAGCCTTTCCGCCAAGCCCGTCAACAATGAAACGCAATTGCCTGTCATTCATGTCCATGCATCTTCTCCAAACAATCCTTCTCGAATCAATGTCAAGCGCATTGCCTTGGTGTATATGATTGTCGAGCAGCGCTGCGATCAGATTATTTGCAGTCGTTACTGCGTGTATGTCGCCGGTGAAATGCAAATTGATGTCTTCCATCGGTATGACCTGGGCATATCCACCGCCTGCTGCGCCGCCCTTGACGCCGAATACAGGTCCCAGGGAGGGCTCCCTGAGCGCGATCACTGCTCTTTTTCCAATCATGCTGAGCGCATCTCCAAGTCCCACAGTCGTCGTGGTCTTCCCTTCTCCGGCCGGAGTCGGCGTGATTGCCGTGACAAGAATAAGCTTGCCATTTTTCCTGTCTTGCATTTCATCCAGGATGTTATAATCAATTTTCGCTTTATATTTGCCGTAACATTCAACGAATTCCTCCGCTATATCCAGTTTTTCGGCAATCTTTGCAATTGATTCAGGCCTGGCTTCCTGTGCGATTTCGATATCACTTTTAAAACTCATTGGGTTCCTCCTGATTATTATTCAGCCACGCTGCCTTTATTGTTTCTTTAAGTTTCGCATTGCGAAATAACATTTCGCATTACGAACCTGATTATTATTTTATACTGTCATACAAAGAAAATCAATTATAAATAATGAAATCCGGATCGATCAACTTCGAATCAAGGAATAATGCTATTGGAATCATGAAATCAGCAAAAAAAAATCCCGGGGTGCCGTCTGGTCTGATAATTCACACCCTATCACATGATAGGTGGGTACTCTGTTCCCAGCGTCTGTCAACTGCTCCGAGGCGGCTCCACATGTTCTGGCGAAACGCGAATTCCCGTGAATACTCTGTAGGTTAAATTACAAAACCATAACGCGCACTCTAGGACTTATTTATTTTCCGGATTATATTCGAGCCAGTGGCTGTATTTTGCCTTTTTCTACTCTTCGCTTAAATCAATGGTACAATTGTGATGGACCTTCTGCACATCGTCGTTCTCCTCAAGCAGCGCGATCATTTTTTTCAGGTTCTTGATGTCGTGCTCGTCTGTCGGCGTGGCTTCTATGGAAGGCACATATTCAATATCGGCAAAAGCCAGTTCATAATTAGCTTTTTTCAATGTTTCTGCAACATCGTTGAAAGATTCGGGCGTTGTCAGGATCTCGTAGCTGTCCTCTTCAGTGAGCATATCTTCCATTCCGGCTTCCAAGGCGGTCTCCATTAGTGCGTCTTCGCCGACCGAGGCTGTTTTTTCGATAATAATGACACCCTTGCGGTCAAACATATACGAAACACAGCCCATCGCTCCGAGATTGCCGCCAAATTTATCGAAGGCATGCTTGACTGCGGCAGTACTTCTGTTCCTATTGTCCGTCAATACATCGACGATGACAGCAACCCCTCCGGCTCCGTAGCCTTCGAATGAATTTTCCTCATAAGTTTCACCGGCCAGCTCGCCGGTCCCTTTTTTTATGGCACGGGTGATATTATCGTTAGGCATATTGATCGATTTGGCTTTATCGATCGCATGCTTGAGGCCCATGTTGTAATCAGGGTCTCCGCCGTTCTTTGCGGCAACTGTGATAGCCCTGGCATATTTCGTGAATACTTGAGCGCGTTTTGAATCCTGTGATGCTTTTCTGTTGGCGATAGTGCCGTGTCTTCCCATATGATCAATCTCCTCGCGTTTTCTTTATAAATTCATAATATCATAAAATATCGCAAAATAACAGCCGAATTTAGAATCCAATGCTTCAAAATTCAGCTGTTATTAATGCTTTCGTTTATTTTAGTTCTTCATTGAATGGATCGGAGCCGGTATCCTTCCGCCTCGTTCGATGAATTCACTGCAGGAGAATTTGCTGACCGGCATTATTGGCGCGCTGCCAAGAAGGCCTCCGAATTCGACTGTATCCCCGACCCTTTTTCCGGCAACGGGAATCAGCCGAACAGCCGTCGTTTTATTATTGATCATGCCGATCGCCGCTTCATCCGCAATAATTCCGGAAATAGTTTCTGCCGTTGTATCACCGGGTAAAGCGATCATGTCCAGTCCGACAGAGCAAACACAAGTCATGGCTTCCAGCTTCTCAAGAGTCAACGCTCCGCACTTGACAGCTTCTATCATTCCTTCATCCTCACTGACGGGTATGAATGCTCCGCTGAGCCCCCCGACATGCGATGACGCCATTACACCACCTTTTTTCACGGCATCGTTCAGCAGCGCCAGCGCAGCGGTCGTACCCGGAGCGCCGCACACCTCCAGGCCCATTTCCTCAAGTATCCTTGCAATACTGTCCCCAACCGCTGGTGTCGGAGCAAGGGAAAGATCCACTATTCCGAAAGGTACGTTCAATCGTCTGGATGCTTCGTTCGCGACAAGCTGGCCCATACGCGTGATTTTAAAGGCTGTTTTTTTGATGGTTTCGGCAACAACGTCAAATGATTGTCCTCGGCAGTCCTCCAGCGCGATCTTGACGACGCCCGGCCCGCTGACTCCGACATTGATGACAGTATCGGGCTCTCCGACGCCGTGAAAAGCTCCAGCCATGAATGGGTTGTCTTCGACCGCATTGGCGAATACCACAAGCTTTGCGCATCCAATGCTGTCTCTATTAGCAGTTAGATGCGCCGTATCTACAATGACCCTGCCCATTTGCCTGACGGCGTCCATATTGATCCCGCTTTTACTGGAAGCGACACTGACTGACGCGCACACGCGCTGCGTCGTCGCGAGGGCTTCGGGAATGGAATCGATGAGGATCACATCTCCCTTGGAATAGCCTTTGTAAACAAGCGCCGAAAAGCCGCCTATGAAATTGACACCGGTCTCCATCGCCGCTTTATCGAGGGTTTCGGCATATTTGACATAACTGGTATCTGAAGTCGCCTGCGCGACAAGGGATATAGGCGTTACCGATATACGCTTATTGATGATGGGTATGCCGTATTCCTTCTCAATGCTTTCTCCGACTCTGACGAGGTTTTCCGCCTTGGTCGTTATTTTATCATAAACCTTTCTTCTGGACTTAATGGAATCGCTGTCACAGCAATCGAGCAATGTAATGCCCATTGTGATCGTCCTGATGTCCAGTTTTTCCTTTTCGATCATATTGATCGTTTTTAAAATTGCTTCATGATTATACATTCTTCGTGTCTCCTAAATCTGGTGCATGGAATTAATAATGTCCTCATGCTGAATCCTTACCGTTAGTCCGATTTCGACCCCTTTTTTCTCAAGCTCCGATTGCAGCTCCTCAAACTTTACAGTACAGCCGGCAAGGTCGACGACTGTCACCATTGAAAAGAAATCCTGCATGATCGTCTGGCTTATATCAAGAATATTGACACTATACTTGGCAAGTACGGAGGATATACCGTAAATGATCCCTATTTTGTCCCGTCCCAGGACTGTTATGACTGCTCTCATTTTTTTCTCCTTACTACTTGGATATTATTGGATTATCGTCAGAGAATCCGAGGTTTTTAAACGCCGTTGCCATCATCAGCTTTATCCTGTTCATCTGGTTAACGTCGCTGGCACCCGGATCATAGTCGATGGCGGCGATGTTTGCCTGGGCGCTGTATTTTCTGAGCGCCTTGATCATGCCTTTTCCGGTAACATGGTTCGGCAGGCAAGCGAATGGCTGAAGACAAACGATATTGCCGACGCCGCTGTCTATAAGCTCTATCATTTCTGCTGTAAGCAGCCAGCCTTCTCCGCACTGATTGCCAAGCGATATGAGCCGTTTGGCTTTGCCCGCCATTTCCCTGATGCGAAGCGGAGGTTCAAACCGTTTGCTTTGTTCAAGCGCATCACGCGCATGCTTGCGCAGTTTTTCTATAGCTCCTATAGCGGCCGCGTTGCCCAGCATAGCCTTATATGTGCCGGACATGTATCTGAAATTGTATTCCTTGCTGTGCATGCCATAAAGGAAGAAATCCATCAGATCCGGAACGACCGCTTCACCTCCTTCGGCCTCTATCAGGCCGACGATGTCATTGTTGGCGGTCGGATGGAATTTCACCAGGATCTCGCCGACCACTCCAACCTTAGGTTTGTTGATTTCCAGTAATGGAAGCCGGTCGAATTCTGAGACAATGTTTTTCAGATCTTTCTTGAATCTAGTGAGACTCCCCCTTCTGACGTTTTCGACCGCCTGGGCGGACAGTTCTTCGTAAAGCCTGTTTGCAGAGCCCGGCTCCGCCTCATATGGCCTCGTCTTGTACAGCACCCTCATGAACGTATCGCCGTAGATCACGCTCATAACGAGTCTCTTGATAAGGCTCGGTGTGATCCTGAAGCCCGAATGCTTGTCAAGACCCGCATAATTGACGGATATGACCGGGATCTTATCAAGCTTCATGTCCTTGAGCGCTTTTCTTAAAAGCGCGATATAATTGCTCGCCCTGCAGCCGCCTCCCGTCTGGGACATGAGCACCGCCACCTTGTCAAGATCATATTTTCCGGATTTAAGCGCATTGATGATTTGTCCCACGACTACTATTGTTGGATAACAGGCGTCATTATTGATATGCTTCAAGCCTTCATTGACAGCATCTGTATCGACAGACGGCAGGGTCACTGCGCGATAACCCTCCTGCTGCAATGCGGCCTCGATAAATCTGAAATGGATCGGAGACATCTGCGGCAAAAGGATCGTATAGTCCTTTTTCATCGGTTTCGTAAATTCCCTGCGCCTGAAGAACACTTCCCCCATGCTTGGCTTTATATTGTTCTTATCCCGTTCATCCATGGCGGCTTTGAGCGACCGTATGCGGATTTTGGCAGCGCCAAGATTTGAACCCTCGTCAATTTTGATCAATGTGTACAGTTTATTCTTCGCGCTCAGAAATTCTTCCACCTGATCGGTGGTAACTGCGTCAAGTCCGCAGCCGAAAGAATTGAGCTGGATAAGCTCGATATCGTCATTTCGCCCAGCAACGACAGCTGCTTTATAAAGCCTGGAGTGATACATCCACTGATCAAGTACCCGGAGCGGTCTGTTCATTTTGGCAAAATGAGATATGGCGTCCTCCGTTATGACCGCCATCCCTGAAGAGATCACCAGCTGGTCTATGCCGTGATTGATCTCGGGATCGACGTGATAAGGACGTCCGGCCAATATCACTGCCTTTTTTCCGCTGTCTTTGATATATTTAATTGCTTTCGCGCCCTGTTTTCTGACATCCTCCTTAAATTTCAAATCCTCCTTGCGTCCAGCTTTAACTGCTGCCGAAACCTCAGCCATGCTTATATGAAGGTGCCTGAGCGTTTCATACATTCTTCTGGTCAATCGCTCGTCAATGTCATAGGGTAGAAACGGATGCAGGAATTCAACGCCGAATTCATGAAACACGTCGTCCATATTTTTGCCGATCACTTCGGGATATGTTGCGACGATTGGGCAATTGTAATGATTTGGCGCTGTTTGATCCTCTTTGATTTCATGGTTGATCGAAGGATAAAAAATTAATTTGACATCGTTTTCCACCAGCCATTTGACATGGCCGTGCACCAGCTTGGCCGGATAACATGCGGTATCCGAGGATATGGTATCCATGCCCATTTCATACAGCGCTTTTGAAGATACCGGTGAAAGGACCACGCTAAATCCCAGTTTTGTAAAGAACGTAAACCAGAACGGATAATTTTCGTAGAGATTCAAGACCCGCGGTATGCCGATCTTGCCCCTTGAAGCATATTTCAATTCCAAAGGCTCATATCCAAACAGCCTCTTATACTTATATGCATAAAGGTTCGGCAATTTCTCAGATGTCTGGTCGGCTCCCGCCCCACGCTCGCAGCGGTTACCGGTAATATACCTGCTGCCGTCCCCAAATTTGCTGATCGTCAAAAGGCAGTTATTCTCACAACCTTTGCATCGGCCGTTTGAAACGGCAACGGAAAATTGCTCGATTTCATCCACATCCAAAATTGTGGACTGCGTGTCCATGATATATCGTTCCTGGGCGATCAGTGCGGCACCGTAGGCTCCCATGATGCCCGATATGTCCGGCCGTATGACATTCTTGCCAAGAACAAGTTCTATGCTCCGAAGAACCGCAGTATTCAGGAATGTCCCTCCTTGAACGACGATTTTGCTTCCCGCTTCATCCGAATCCCTTAGTTTAATAACCTTATAAAGCGCGTTCTTGATAACGGAATACGAAAGGCCGGCAGAAATATCGCCGATCGATGCCCCTTCCTTCTGCGCCTGTTTGACTCTGGAATTCATGAATACAGTGCAGCGCGTTCCGAGATCGACTGGAAGCTTTGCAAAAAGAGCTTCGCTGGAAAAGCCTTCGACATCCATATTCACTGATTTTGCATAGGTTTCAAGGAACGATCCGCAACCTGACGAGCATGCTTCGTTGAGCATGATGTTATAGATGGAGCCATCTTTTATTTTCATGCATTTCATGTCCTGCCCACCGATATCCAGAATGAATTCGACTCCGGGAAGAAAAGCTTCCGCGGCTTTGTAATGGGCCATCGTCTCGATTTCACCCAGATCGACTTCGAAGGCTGCCTTGATCAATCCCTCGCCATAGCCTGTAACGGTCGCATTGGCGATATAGGATCCTTCCGGCAGGGCATGATACATTTCCCTCAGCATCGAACGGACAGCCTCGATAGGCTTGCCCTCGTTGTTTTTATAGAATGAATACAGCAAATATCCTTCGCTGTCGATCAGCGCGGCTTTTGTCGTGGTCGATCCTGCGTCGATTCCTAAAAAGAGCCCGCCCCTGGCCTTTTTAATGTCTCTCTTTTTTATTTTTTCCTTGGCATGCCTATAGTTGAATTCCTTGTAATCCTCAAAGCTGCCGAAGAGCGGCTCCAGATATTTTGAATCTGCGTTTGGCAGATGTACGGCATTTTGAGCTTTGGCATAAATACTTTCTATAGTGACGGGTTCATGTTTTGAAGAAAGCAGCGCTGCCCCAATGGCAACGTAATACTGTGAGTCTTTTGGAAATATAATGGTTTCTTCAGTGAGCTTCAGTGTATCGATGAATCGTTTCCTGAGTTCTGAAAGAAAGAACAGCGGGCCGCCGAGAAAAGCGATTTTGCCACGTATCGTTCTGCCGCATGCAAGACCACTGATCGTCTGATTGACGACAGCTTGAAATATCGATGCAGCGATGTCTTCCCTATCGGCCCCTTCGTTGATCAGCGGCTGGATATCTGTTTTTGCAAACACGCCGCAGCGCGCAGCAATCGGATAGATCACCTTGCAGCCTTTTGCGTATTCGTTAAGTCCGTTGACATCTGTATTGAGCAATACGGCCATCTGATCAATAAATGCCCCCGTGCCTCCGGCACAGGTGCCGTTCATCCTCTGCTCAACCGCCGCTCCGTAAAAAGTGATCTTCGCGTCTTCACCGCCGAGCTCAATGGCGACATCTGTCTGGGGGATGAATGTCTCGACGGCCTTGCTGCAGGCGATGACCTCCTGCTCAAAAGGAATGTCAAGAAGCGTTGACAGCGACAATCCTCCCGAACCTGTGATGATCACTGAGACACTATCGTTTTTATATTGCAAATAAAGATCTTTCAGAAGCTCGGATACTTTATCGAATATGTTCGACATATGCCGGTCATAACGGCTGAATATTATATTGTTTCTTTCGTTGAGCAATACGACCTTGACGGTCGTCGACCCGACATCAATACCAAGTTTCAGTTTCATTTCCGCTCCCATTATCATTTTGATACTATTGAAATCCAATAAAAATCCAAGGATAATTATACCCCATAAACCATATTTTGAACAGTTGGCATTTATAATAATTGACCCTTCAGTCGATTTTCTTGTCGCATAATGCTGTATGAAATGGTAAAATTAATATATGAAAAGTTCTATCAGAAAATCGACATATAAAGCGATTTATCGTCTTCTCGACCGGGTTTCGCCGATAAAGACCGACTGCGGACTGTTGTGCGACTCTGCGTGCTGCCGGAATACCGAAGGCAATATGGGCATTTATCTGCTTCCGGGTGAAGAGAAACTATTTTCCAGGAAAGAGGCCTGGCTGCGTTGGGATGTTGAAAATGCCGAGGATTATGAATTCCCGGATTCATGGCATGGCAAGATCTACTTCCTGACATGCCTCGGTCCCGCATACTGCCACAGAAAAGAACGTCCGCTCCAATGCAGGTTTTTTCCTTTGGCCCCCCATATCACGCGTGACGGAAAACTGGTGATGATTATTTTTCCGTTGAAGCTGCCTTATGAATGTCCGCTGATCCAAAACAAAACAGATCTTGAACCGTCTTTTGTCAAAGCAGTGCATACTGTCTGGGCAAGACTTGTTCAAGATCCGCTGATCCGCGATTTGGTACTGCATGATTCAAACGACAGGGATGATACGTCCCTATCCGTCGTCAGCCGCTGATTCTTCTACAAATTGTAAATATGCTTCAATGTTTTAACGAGCTTCGCTTTATAGAAGTGATGGCTTCCAAAAATTGGCGCCGGTAGATCAAAAATATTCTTGTCAGGTATCAGGTCTCCCGCATGTTCGTTGGCAATGACGATCGCGCTGATATTCGCACTTTTTGTTGAAATTATATATTTTGGCTTTTCATCAGTGATGAGTTTCGCAAGAACCGGTATGCCTTCGGCTATCGTGGTGATTCTTCCCTTATATGTCATATTTCCGACAGGCCCGGCAAGATCGAACAGATAGCAACCTTTTTCCTTGAATACCTCGAGCGTGAATTCGGTACCCGGAAAGACCTCTTCGAATGCCTCTCTGGTATATTTGTAAAGAGGCGAATTTGCTGCGTAAAAGAAAGTGTTGTCATCGGGTATAGCCTCGCCTACAAACAATATTTCGATCTTATCCGGCTTGTAGGATCTTCTGAGTTTTTCCTCATTCTCTATAAAAGACATTTCAATTCCCTCCCTTTGAAAAATACCGCCTGGTTCCCCTTGAGGATCCGGTGCTGATCACTTGCCGGAATAAATCGCGTTGAGCGTTTGTACCAGCCTGTCCCGATAATAATGATGGCTGCCGAATATCGGCGCGGGAAGATCGAAAATATTTTCCTGTGGCACAAGATCATCCGCTTCGGCGTTCGCCATCACGATAGCGTTGATATTGCTGCCTTTCGTTGAAATAATGTATTTAGGTTTGTGTTCGGTTATCAGTTTTGCCAGCTTCGGGATGCCTTTCGACAATGCTTCCACCCTTTGCTTATGATTCATTCCGTTTATGGATGAAGTCAAGTCGAATAGAAAGCAGCCTTTTTCCCTGAACATGTCAAGAGAAAACTCCTCGCCTTTAAAGACTTCCTCGAAAGCTTCTTTCGTATATTTGTACAAAGGGGAATCCTCTGTATAAAAGAATGTGTTGTTTGACGGAATCGATTCGCCTACGAACAGCACTTCGATCTTTTCCGGCTTGAAATCTTCTCTGATTTTTTCGAGTTTTTCAATATATGACATATTCATCCCCTCCTTTTACAACTTCATTTTACTACTAATGGCATCATAATGCAAATAGATGGGCTCACTGGTTATCATTCATAGAGCGGCTATAAGCTCTACGGGGCAATGGTCGCTCCCAAGAATATCATTCTTGACAATCTGGTCTTCGACCTTATCTGCGATCCGTGATGATACGAGGAAATAATCGATCCTCCATCCTGCATTATTTGCTCTGGCATTGAAACGATAAGACCACCATGTGTATATATTCTCAACGTACGGATATTTAAAGCGAAAACTGTCAATAAATCCGGCGTCAAGCAGCTGTGTCATTTTTTCCCTTTCCTGGTCGGTGAATCCTGCATTCATTCGATTGGTTTTGGGATTTTTCAAATCGATCTCCTGATGCGCAACATTAAGATCACCGCAGATTATCACCGGTTTGATGCCATCCAGTTTTTTTACATAGGAGCGAAAATCATCGTCCCACGCCATTCTGTAATCCAATCTTGCCAGTTTCTCCTGGGAATTGGGCGTGTAGACATTGACCAGATAAAATCTTTCGAATTCCAGCGTTATGACTCGCCCTTCAAAAGCATGTCTATCGATGCCCAATCCGTACGTTGCAGTTATGGGCTTTATTCTGGAGAAGCAGGCCGTGCCTGAATACCCTTTTTTTTCAGCGCTGTTCCAGTATTCTTCGAATCCTGGAAGGTCGATTTCGGCCTGGCCACGCTGCATCTTTGTTTCCTGTATGCAGACGATATCCGCATCGGATCGGACGACGTATTCAAGGAATCCTTTTTCGAGACAGGCACGCAGGCCATTGACGTTCCATGTGACGATTTTCATATAAGAAACCTCCATTTATCATTCTATGCTTTTTTCGCAATATAGCTGATTATTTGTAATAAAAAAGCGTGGTTCAATCACGCTTCTATTATTGTGTGAGCAAATCTGTAAGCCGAGTTCTGTATCTGACAATCATCTATCTAGGCTCGCTGTCGCCAGCGCGCTCATGCGACCTACCTACCGGGCAGCGACGGGCAGCCGCCTTTTGCGCCCTATTTGGTCTTGCTCCGGGTGGGGTTTACATGGCCAGGCTGTTGCCAGTCTGCCGGTGAGCTCTTACCTCACCATTTCAACCTTGCCGGATCATCTCCGGCGGTATGTTTCTGTTGCACTTTCCTTGAAGTCGCCTTCACCGGACGTTATCCGGCACCCTGCCCTGCGGAGCTCGGACTTTCCTCATGCAATGCATGCGATTGTCTGATTTACTCACTAAATGATTATAGCATGTCGAACGGATCAAGGTCTATAGCGGATTCCATTATCTCAACTTGATTTGCGAAACGGCTCCGCAAATATCCGGCCATATTGTCAGCAAAAATTTTTTCCGTATGATAATGGCCTGCATCGATCAATGCGATGCCTGTCTCTCTTGCCTTCTGTCCATGTCTGAATTTTGTATCGCCTGTGATAAGCAATTCGCAGCCCTTTGACCTGACATCATCGATCGAATCAGCACCCGATCCCGCGCATACCGCAACTTCCCTGATCATCTGTTCAGGATTTCCGACATAGTTGACAGTCTTGTCAATATCAAGAACTTCCTTGACCATCCTGACAATATCCTCCAATCGTCGCGGAGGCTGAAAAAGCCCGATCCGTCCAAGTCCTCCGCTCTTTGGATGTCCGGTGTCGTCAAATGCCCTGATTTCGCTTAAACCCAGCCTGTTAGCCAAATCGTCATTATTGCCTCCCCAAGCGGAGTCAAAGGATGTGTGTGCCGAATATACTGAAATGCCATTGCCAATCAGCCGTACCAGATAGGTTCCCATAATTGTATTTATGTCAACTTTCGATATAGGCTGAAATATAAGAGGATGATGCGTCAGAATGAAATCACAATCCGACGCTATTGCCTCATCAATTATCCTGCCTGTGATTTCCAGGCATATCAGTATTTTAGCTACAGGTTTGGAAGTCAGCTCAAGCTGTATACCGCTGTTATCCCAGGATTCCGCGATTTCTTCAGGTGCCAGATCCCTGATGGCTGCACATAATTCATTGATGCTGATCGTCATTGCTGCCGCCTTTCTGTGATACTTCATCCGATGCCGCACGATCGGCTTCATCCGGTTTCATCATCATCCCATACATTTTGTCGATATGTCCCCTGATGACTTCCCGTCTGTATTTTCCGGCTTCCGTCAATTTGGCGGATGCCGACGCTTTTTCGATTTTCACAAGCGCTTTTTTTTCGGCTGCGATTTTTGCTGACAGAAACGCATTCCAAAGCGGTTCACTCCGTTGTATTAGTATCGGGCTAAATTCGAAATCATCCTGATCGTATTCTTCACTAGCTTTTGCCAGTTGCAAAGGAGCTGACACAATGATCTCGCAAATATATTTGCCTTCTCGGACCAAGGCTTCATCGATGATCGCAAATCCGTTTTCTGCAAGCCATTGTCTTAATTTGACAGAATCTCTCCTGGGCTGAAAAATGAATTTTTTAAAAGAATTTGAGTGAGCCGTGTCATGCATCAGTATGTCGATAATCAGACTCCCCCCCATGCCGGCTATAACTACCGTGTCGGCTTCTCCCGGCCGAAGTGCCTGAAGACCGTCTGCCATCCTGATATCAAATGCTTCAATGCATGAGTGTTTCGCTATATTCCTGCGGGCTTTTTCAAGAGGTCCGATCCTGACATCGCTTAAAATCATTTTTATTGAAGCATCGCGCTCCTTGAGGAACAGAGCCAGCAGCCCATGATCGGTGCCGATATCCGCAACACGTTCTCCATCAGAGACGAATTCTGCGATTTTTTTCAATCTATCCGATATGTCCGGTTTCATTATTCCAAATAATCCTTCAGTTTTTTGCTTCTGCTCGGGTGCCTCAGCTTTCTCAGCGCTTTCGCCTCGATTTGCCTGATCCTCTCTCTGGTGACGTCGAATCGTCTGCCGACTTCCTCAAGCGTTCTAGCCCTGCCGTCCTCGAGTCCGAATCTGAGCTTTAGGACCTTCTGCTCTCTTTCAGTCAACGTATCCAGCACCTCCACAAGCTGCTCTTTAAGCATAGAAAAAGCAGCGGCATCTGCCGGAGCAGGAACGTCGTCGTCGGGGATGAAATCACCCAGATGGCTGTCCTCTTCTTCGCCGATGGGTGTCTCGAGGGATACCGGCTCCTGCGCGATCTTCTGGATTTCACGCACTTTCTCAACAGGTATATCCATTTCTGCCGCGATTTCCTCGGGAGAAGGCTCCCGTCCGTATTCCTGAAGCAGCTGTCTTGATATCCTGATAAGTTTGTTGATCGTCTCGACCATATGAACTGGAATTCTAATCGTTCTGGCCTGATCCGCAATGGATCGCGTGATTGCCTGCCTGATCCACCACGTGGCGTAAGTGCTGAACTTGTATCCCTTTCGCCAGTCAAACTTGTCAACGGCCTTGATCAGACCCAGATTTCCTTCCTGGATCAGATCCAGGAACAGCATGCCTCTTCCGACATATCTCTTTGCTATACTGACAACGAGTCTGAGATTTGCTTCGCAAAGTTCTTTTTTTGCTTCTTCGTCGCCATCCTCCATTCTTTTTGCCAGTTCTATTTCTTTATCGGCGCTAAGCAGCGGAACCTTGCCGATTTCTTTCAGATACATCCTTACAGGATCGTCAACCGCTATTCCTTTCGGGAGTGTGGTTTCCAGATCTATCTCTGCGCCATCCACGGCCGCAAGATCCAGCTCCTCATCATGATCCCCTTCCAATGCGATGATTTCAAAATCATCCGGATCGACTTCAGAGACGATTTCGACGCCGATCGAAATCAATGTGTCATAAAGATCATCGATCTGTTCCTTATCCAGTTCGATATTTTCGAGATAATCGGAAATTTCCCTATAGGAAATAGTTCCTTTCATTTTAGCCTTTTCTATGATCTCATTGACATATTCGAATTTTTTTTCGTCTCTGTTTGTTTCAAGATCAAAATTCATAATCTCACTCCCCTTATTATCGTATATTATGCTGCATTATATTCTGCTTCTTTTCTTGTTTTGTATCTCGATCAGTTCCTGGGTCAATTCCATTATCTTTTCGCGGTCAGCGTCCTCGTCCGCCATCTGAAGAATCTTCAATATCTCTTCCTGACGTCCGAGCAGATCGCGGGATTTGATCCTGCCGATGCAATCATTGAATATGACATCTTCCTTGCCTGCGATATGGACATTTTCCAGGATGTCGCCAAGCAGCTTGTTGTCTTCCTCATTAAGGCTGTCGGCCATTTTCATGATATCGATTTCATCATCATCTTTATAAAGAGAACAGATGACATCATAAATCGCCTTGCATCCCTTGACCGAAAAAATATCGCCGAATTTCATCACCTCAGGAATAAAGGACGCTTTCACCAGCATCAGTTTAATGAGGTTTTTTTCGAGAAACTCGTTCTCCCCCTGCGTTTTTTTCTTAGGCAGCTGCTGTTCCTTTGCGGTATCCGGCAGTTTCCTGCCGTCGCTTCCAAAGACTTCCAGATGCAATGCTCCTTCCGATATCCTGGTTTCCGAAGCGATCTTGGCGATATAGGCATCTGCTTCCACGGGACTCTTCAGAGCTTTGAGTATCGGTGTCACTTCTCTGATATAATCAAGTTTCCCTTCTGTTGTTTCCAGACTGCATTTTTGCCTGGCGAGACTTATTTTGTAGTCGATCAGAGGAAGCGCTTCATCCACCAGCCGGAGAAAAGCCTCGCTGCCATTTTTTTTGATGAATTCATCCGGATCCTTGCAGTCTTTGATCTGGAGGATCCTGACCTTGCAGCCGGCATCTCCGAGTATATCCATGCCACGAAGCGCTGCGGTCAATCCTGCTTCATCCGCATCATAAGATAGTATGACATTATCCGTATATCTGCGTATCATGGAAGCCTGACTGGATGTAAGGGCTGTTCCTAGTGTCGCGACGGCATTCCTGACCCCATGCTGGTAAAGAGAAATGACGTCCATATATCCTTCGACGATTATAGCCTGATTATTCTTTGCGATCTCTGAACGGGACAGGTTCAAGCCGTATAAATTGGATTTTTTTTGGAAGATCGGCGACTCCTGTGAATTAAGGTATTTCGGCTTGTCATCCCCGATCGATCTGCCGCCGAAGCCGATCACTTTCCCCCGGGTGTTTATGATTGGAAAAATGACTCTATTCCGGAATTTATCATAGTATTTATCTTTTGTCTTTGTCACAAGACCCAGCTCCGCCAGCTGCTCCTTGCTCGCGCCCTTGGCAGAGAAAAATTTAAAAAGACTGTCCCAGCCTTCATCGGCATAGCCGATACCGAATTTCTTGAGCGTAACAGTATCAATGCCGCGTTTATTCATGTAATCAAGGCCAGGATTGCTGCTGCCGGAAAATCTCCGGTAAAAAAACATCGCTGCCTCGCGATTGATTTCATAAAGCTCATTTCGCCTGCTCTCCTGCCCTTCGTTGCGGTCCGTTATCTCGAGGCCGCATTCGGCAGCCAGATGCTCGGCAGCTTCACGAAAATCCCAGTTGTTCAGGCGTTTGACAAATTCGATGACATCACCTGTCGCTCCGCAACCGAAGCAGGTAAATATCTGCTTTTCCTCCGAGACAACAAAAGAAGGTGTCTTCTCATTGTGAAAAGGACATAAGCCCTTGTGATTGCTCCCGGTTTTTTTCAGACTGACCGTACGTCCAACCACATCGACAATGTTGCACCTGCTTTTTATTTCCTCAACTATGTTTTCGCTCGATACTGCTCTCACGCACAAACCCCTTCATCATATCTCATGTCTTGTTATTCTATGCGGATGCGTATCTTCCTTTTTTTTTGAAAATTTATTTCCATCCTTTCGGAACGAATGTTTCCATGTAGATATTGATCGCATACCTGTCTGTCATGCCGGCTATATGATCCTTGACGACCTCCCGGACACCGAATTCCGGTATCATCAACTGCCGTTCCTTCGGCATTTTCTTTGGATGGTCGCAATAGTGGAAATAGAGCGACTGTATCATCTTTTCAATTTTTTCCAATTCTTCATCTCTTTTAACGATGTTGCTTTTATAAACATTGGCGAACATGAATTCCCGAAGCTTGTTCATTTGCAAACTAAACTCCTCGCTCATCGATATTTCCGGTTTGCCGTCGCTGCTTTTGACTAAGTCGAGCACCAGGCTGTTGATACGCGTACGATGATCGGCGCCGAGCACCCTCACACATTCCTCCGGAAGGTCCTCCTGCCTGATGATCCTGCCTCTGATAGCATCGTCGATATCGTGATTGATATAGGCAATCCTGTCGCTGATTCTGACGACACAGCCCTCAAGTGTGATCGGCGTGCTGCTGCCGGTATGATTGAGAATTCCGTCCCTGACTTCTCTCGTCAGGTTCATGCCGCGTCTTCTCGAGTTGCTTTCCAGCACCTCGACGACTCTGAGGCTCTGCTCGTTATGCTTGAATCCTCCTGGGTGGACCTTGTCCAGAGATTCTTCTCCATTGTGTCCAAATGGCGTATGTCCCAGATCATGTCCCATGGCGATCGCTTCCGTGAGATCTTCGTTCAGTCCGAGCGCACGCGCAATGGTCCTCGATATCTGGGATACTTCCAGTGTATGTGTCAGGCGAGTCCTGAAATGATCGCCTTCAGGCGACAAAAAGACCTGGGTTTTATGCATGAGCCTCCGGAGTGCTTTTGAATGAACGATCCTGTCGCGGTCTCTTTGGTATTCGGTTCGCAGATCGCATTTTTCCTCGGGCTCGGCTCTGCCGGCCGTCTCGGATGATTTTGCCGCGAATTCCGACAGTTCCCTGTGTTCTTTTTCTTCAAGCTGTTCTCTCAAAACCATGCTATCACCCCTTGTCTAAACGATAAAAGGATTATTTCCCGGTATGGCCAAATCCGCCGGTGCCGCGTTTAGTCTCTTCAAGCAATTCCACATTCTGCCATTGGACTCTTTCGTAACGGGCGACGACCAATTGCGCGATACGGTCTCCGCTATCGATCTTGAAATCTTCAGACCCCCAATTGATGAGTGGTATCTTGATTTCTCCCCGATAGTCGCTGTCGATCGTACCGACGCCATTGACCATCCCTATTCCATTGGAAACGGCCAAACCGCTCCTTGGCCTGATCTGGGCTTCATAGCCGGGCGGCAGTTCGATACGTATCCCCGTAGGAATCAGCTTTCGCTCGCCTGGCTTTAAAACCAAAGATTCATCAACGAATGCACGCAGATCCATGCCGGCCGATCCTTCCGTCTCATACGAAGGCATTTTGCCGCTGTCACTTGTAATGCGAATGATCATGCTGCCGGTCCTTTCTCTAGGAATTCAGAAGTATTTTCTTCAGATCCTTCTTTTCTCTCGTCAATAAAACGCCGGAATATCGATCGATGGCAGTTATCTTTTGAGCTACTTCCATGATATCATCCATTGAAACCGCATTGATCTTATCAATGACTTCTTTCGCAGTGAGGGTCTTCCCAAGCAAAAGCGTACTTTTTCCAATCGCGGCCATTCTGCCGTTAACGCTTTCCAGGCTGAATATGTAGCTGCCTTTAAGCTGTTCTTTTGCCGTACTGAGCTCTGCTTCGGTGATCCCCCTGGTCCTGAGCAGATCGAGTTCCTCCATGATTGCTTTCACCGCCGGCTCTACCATATTGTGGCTGACGCCTGCATAAATTCCGAAAAACCCGTCATTGGTATAAGAACTTGTATATGAATAGACAGCATATGCCATGCCCTTTTCTTCCCTGATATTTTGAAAGAGCCTGGAACTCATGCTGCCGCCCATGATGTTGTTGAGCAGCGACATCGTATGGTAGCGGTCATCGCCGAGTGTCAGTCCCTTTGTACCTAAGCAGATATGGGATTGCTCGATATCCTTTGTCTTGACTTTGAATCGCGGCACATAATCCGGCATATTGATATCCTTTGACACCTTGGCCGCATTGAGCGACTTCAATTTGCCTTCAAATAAGCTGCACACCTCATTCTCGTCAAAATTGCCAGCTACCGCTATCACGATATTATCCCTTGTATATTCATCGTTGATATAGCTTTGGATTTTTTCCCGAGTAAAACCTTTGATCGTTTTACGCGTTCCCAGGATCGGCGCAGCCAGCGGCGCGCCTTTGAAGAGCACCTCGTAAAGCAGGTCATGGACGTCATCCTCCGGGGAATCCTCCACCATGTTGATTTCTTCATACACAACACGCTTTTCTTTTTCCATTTCAGTCTCATCAAAGCTTGAATTCAGAAACATGTCCAGCAGGACTTCTGCGGCCTGCTCGAGGTTACTGCTCAAAGATTTAACGTAATAGCAGGTGCTTTCCTTGCTTGTAAAAGCATTGATCTGCGCGCCGATCTTATCGATATCTTGCGCAATCTGTTTTGCGGTTCTTTTATCTGTGCCTTTGAAAAGCATATGTTCAATATAATGAGATATACCCAGTATTTCATCCTTCTCATCCACTGAACCCGCCTTGGCCCATATGCCTACGGCAACGGACTGCACATACGGAATTTTTTCCATGACGATCCTGAGACCGCAGTCTAGTTTTTTGCTTGTTATCATTAAACCATCTACTTTCCTGTGATTTGAATCGCAGCTGTGTTCTTTGTGCTGCAATAGAGGGCTCTGCCTATGGTTTAGCGCTTAATCCATATGCAAAGCCCGCATTATTATGTTCTGCTTATAACGAAGACCCTATTGGATCCCTTTTCTCGTCAGGTTGATCCTGTTTTGGCTGTCTATCTCGGTGACTTTTACCATCACGACATCTCCGACATTCATTTCGTCTTCGACCTTGGCCACCCTGTGATCAGCCATCTTTGATATATGGAGCAGTCCTTCTTTTCCGGGCAATATCTCGATAAATGCTCCAAATGTCATCAGCCTGGTTACTTTTCCTTCATAAGTGGCTCCGATCTCAACATCCCTGACAAGCATCTTGATCGCGTTGACTCCAAGCTCTGCGGTCGCCAGATCTTTTCCTGTGACAAATACCTGTCCGTCGTCATTGATATCGATTTTGACACCCGTTTCATCGATGATCCTGTTGATCGTCTTTCCTCCTGGTCCGATGACCGTTCTGATTTTATCTATATCTATCATCATCGATATGATCCTCGGAGCAAATGGGGATATTTCAGGCCTCGGTGCATCGAGTTCCTCCATCATTTTCCCCATGATGAACATTCTGCCTTCCTGGGCTTGCTGCAAGGCAGTCCTCAGAATATTCCTGTCGATGCCGTGGATCTTGATATCCATCTGGATTGCCGTGATTCCTTTGGCTGTACCGGCAACCTTGAAGTCCATGTCGCCGAAATGGTCTTCCTCGCCGAGGATGTCGGAAAGGACAACCGTATTGTTTTCATCAGAGACCAGCCCCATGGCGATGCCGGATACCGGGGCTTTAATGGGCACCCCCCCATCCATCAGGGCCAGGCATCCGGAACATACGGTTCCCATGGAAGATGACCCGTTGGATTCCATGACTTCGCCCACCAGACGAATGGTATATTCGAATTCATCATGGGGTGGAATAACCGGGCTCAATGCNNCCTTGAAGTCCATGTCGCCGAGGAAATCTTCCATGCCCTGGATATCGCTCAGAATCGCTACCTTTTCTTCTGTTTTGATCAAGCCCATCGCAATGCCGGCAACCGGCGATTTGATCGGTACACCCGCATCCATGAGCGCCAGCGTGCTTCCGCATACCGATGCCTGGGATGTGCTTCCGTTCGATGCGAGGACTTCCGAAACAAGCCTGATCGCATATGGGAATTCCTCGACTGAAGGCAGCACCGGGATCAGCGCGCGCTCAGCCAGAGCGCCATGCCCTATTTCCCTTCTGCCGGGACCTCTTGAGGATTTTGCTTCCCCAACGCTGTATGCCGGGAAATTATAATGATGCATATATCTTTTTTCAGTGTCTTCGGAAATACCGTCCAAACGCTGCGCATCGCCCATTGATCCAAGCGTTGCAACAGTCAGGACCTGCGTCTGCCCTCTCGTAAACAGACCTGTTCCGTGGGTACGGGGCAGCACGCTGGTTTCACACCAGATCGGCCTGATTTCCGTTGTTTTTCGATTATCCGGCCTTATCCCCTCGTTCAGGATCATATTCCTGACCTGTTCCTTGGTGATGCTGTAAAGTACTGCAGAAATATCCTTGGAATTGTCAGGATAAATGGCTGCAAAATGCTCCTTCGTCTCCTTTTCGACGGTGGCCATATTGTCGAGCCGTTCCTGCTTGTCGAAGGTCTGGATAGCTGCCCTCATCTTGGCATTTGCAAATTCCTTGACCGCGGTTTCGATATCTTCCGGCGCTTTGATGAATTTGACATCCCTTTTCGCTTTTCCGACTTCAGCAACAACAGTTTCAATAAAAGCGACTATTTTTTTAATTTCCTCGTGAGCAAACATGATCGCCTCAAGCATAACGTCTTCCGAAATTTCTTCAGCTCCGGCTTCCACCATCATGATTGCATCCTTTGTTCCAGATACAACGAGATGAAGCAGACTCTTTTCGCGCTGCTCCAGCGTCGGATTGACGATGAATTCTCCGTCGATCAGCCCAATAAGGACAGATCCCGTAGGCCCTTCAAACGGAATGTCGGATATGGACAGTGCCACTGAAGATCCAACCATGGCGACAATCTCGGGCGAGCAGTCCAAATCAACGCACATTACAGTTGCAACAACCACAACGTCATTATAAAACCCCTTTGGAAAAAGTGGCCTGATCGGTCTGTCTATAAGTCTTGAACTCAGGATCGCCTTCTCCGACGGACGCGATTCTCTCTTGATGTATCCGCCCGGTATCTTTCCGGCTGCATACTGCTTTTCTTCATAATCCACGCTCAGCGGAAAAAAATCGATATCCGCTCTAGGCTCCGCGGAGGCCGTTGCTGCGACAAGTACATTAGTATCGCCATACTTGACGAATACAGAGCCGCTCGCCAGCTGTGCCACCTTTCCGACTTCAAGTTCAAGGGTCCTTCCCCCTATTTCCGTTTTAAAAACCTTGTAATCCGTGAATCTCATTATCAACTTACCTCCTGATAATTCTTCAGGGCCCAGCTTGACAAGTTAACTTATCCGGTCGATAAGCTAATTTCTCAAGCCCGGCCCACTTCTAAACAATAGATTAAGCGGGGATTTTTCCCCGCTTAATTTTCGACTTATTTTCTCAATCCAAGACGAGAAATGACTTCTCTGTATCTTTGTATATCTTTATTCTTAAGATAATTGAGAAGGTTTCTTCTCTGGCCTACCATCTTGAGAAGCCCTCTTCTGGAATGGTGGTCCTTCTTGTGGATCTTGAGATGCTCGTTCAAATCATTGATCCTGAAAGTCAGGATGGCGACTTGCACTTCCGGAGATCCGGTATCTCCCTCATGTTTCTTGTAATCATTGATAATAGCCATTTTTTTTGTTTGGTCGATCATTGCTTTCTATCTCCTTATCTTTTTATTTGCCTTTAGCCGGGTAATGCGTCGGAGTGTCGCGAAACGCAGCAAAAGGTCATACTAATGACAATAAATAATACCACAGTAACGCTTGTATTGTAAAGGAGTATTTATTTGTGAAACTCCTTCGCGGCCGCTGAATCTTTGGCTATTTGAGCCGCAAGTTCATCGACTCCGGAAAACTTCATTTCATCTCTTAATTTCATCAGAAACTCGACTCTGATCATCTTGCCGTATATATCATAATTGAAATCGAATATATGTGTTTCGATCGTATGGATATTATCGCCAATGGTCGGCTTGACGCCTACGTTCGTTACCCCTTTGTACCGAATATTGTTGTAGATGCAATACGTGACATAGACTCCGCTGGCAGGTGTCACCATCCCCTCGTCAAGGATGATATTGGATGTCGGAAAGCCGATTGTTCGACCGATTTTGTTCCCGGTCACCACCGTGCCGCCGATCGAATAATACCTTCCGAGATATTTTTCACATTCCGAAACCCGTCCTTCAGTAATCAGCTGCCTCATGAGAGAACTGCTGACAACGGTGCCTTCTACCTTGATCGGTTCAAGCACATGTATGCCAAAGTCCTCGCGCAGTCCTATTTTCATCAGAAGCTCCGCATTGCCTTTCGCGCAGTGTCCGAATCTGAAATTGAACCCGCAATAGGCTTCTTTCATATTCAGCTTCCCAACCAATACATTCATGATGAAATCCTCGGGCTCCATGTTCAGCATTTCCTCATCGAATGGAATGGAGATCAAATAATCGACTCCGAAGGATTTGATGATTGACGCCTTATCTTCCCATGTTAAAATGTTTTTGATTGTTTGCGTGCCCGATATGACATTCTTGGGATGATTGGAAAAAGTGAAAACGGCGCTTTTCAGCCCTGCTGCCTTAGCACTTCGCACCGCTCTTCTGATCAATTCCTGGTGGCCTTTGTGTACACCGTCGAAATTTCCAAGCGCGGTCACTGTTTCCTCAATATTTTCAATATCTTCAATGCTCTTGAATATTTTCATCTGCATGTGCTCCCTTTAACCACGAACTTCTGTCTTTATATTCAAACCACGGTGGAAAACCTTGTCGGATTTGATTTTTCCCGTATCCGCATCGAATCTGGCCATGGCGATGAATACACCTCCGCTATACAGCCTGAACAGACTTCCGTCTACTGGCAGATTGCCTATCGTTTCGAAAGGATCCAGAGGGCCGCCATTGATAAAATATTGCGCCCTGCTTTCATTTATTACCTGGATCGCCTCAAATCGCGTCAGCGGATAGTCCATGGGCAGCATCACATCCTGGAGCCTCCCATCCATCGTCGCGCGCTCAAGCTCTTCGAGGCTGGTTGCATGCTCCAGCTCAAATCTTCCGCACGCCGTTCTGACCAGAAAACTCATGGCGGCTCCGCATCCCAGCGCGTTCCCTATTTCTGAGCAGATCGTCCTGATATAGGATCCTTTTGAAGATTCAATATCAAACATCACTCGAGCTTCTGCATGGCGGAAATTTCTGACAGTCAAAGCTTTGACATTGATCCTTCTGGGCTCAACAAGGACACTCTCGCCATTTCTTGCGTATTCATACAATCTTCTCCCGGCGATCCTGACCGCAGAATAATCAGGCGGCTTCTGCATGACATCTCCGACGAACCGCCTGGCCGCTTCAATGACAGCTGCTTCGCTGATGCGCTTCATAACGTTTTCATTTTTATCGCATTGCTCGTGAGTTTCTGTCGTTTCAATAGCAACAGCCATTCTCGAAAGCACGTTTCCCCAAATGTCCTCTGTATCGGTTTGTATCCCCAACTGCATTTCACATCTGTACTTTTTATAGTCTGCATCCAAATATTCCGTGATGCGGGTCGCGCTGCCGACGCAAACAGGCAAAACGCCTGCAGCCATGGGATCCAACGTCCCTGTGTGTCCGACCTTGCGGATTTTTAATATTCTTCTGACTGCATTGACGACATCATGGGATGTCATTCCGGCCGGTTTAAGGATGTTGAGTATCCCATTCATTAAAATATTTTTCAACCTCTTGGACTATGATCTCTCTGGCTTCCTTCAGAGAGGCCTTGATCGTACAGCCAGCCGCCTTGATATGGCCGCCGCCGCCAAACTTCTGCATGATTTCCGCTACATTGGCGTAACTTTTCGCACGCATGCCTACCTTTGTTTCTTTATCGGATATTTCTTTGATAAATACGGAAGCCTCTACTCCTCGTATACTCCTTAATGTTTCAACGATGCCTTCGCTGTCTTCAAGTGATGAATTTGTTTCCCGGAGAATCTGCTGGGTCACGTATGCCACCGCCACTCTTCCGCCGCAACGCATATCTATGGTTTTAAGGATTTCTCCGGTCAATTTCAGTTTCTCAGGTCTGACATTCTGATAAAGCTCGACACTGATCCGCCCGGGGTCGATACCGGTTCCAAAAAGTTCGGCGGTGATTAAGTGGCACTCCGCTGTGGTGTTTGAATACTGAAAGTTTCCGGTGTCAGTCGTGATCGCGATATATATCGCCTCTGCCGCCTCCTTGGTCAGCGGCAGGTTCATCTCCTTGAACAGCCTGAATATCAGTTCACCGGTCGAAGACGCGTATTCATCGACATAATTCAAATCAGCAAAATACCCGCTCGTATGATGATGGTCGATGCAGATCTTCCGCTTTCCTTCCAGGAATTTTTCCTTGCGCAGAACAAATCTCTGGATATCCGTGCAGTCGACTGCAATCGATAGGTCCGGCTCCGCTATGATATCACAGTCGAACGTGCAATATCCGGGATCCATGAATGTCAGGTATTCCGGAATCGGATCCTCAATCAGGATATATGCCGTCTTGCCCATGCTGCGGAATGTCCCGCACAAGGCGATCGCAGAGCCCAGCGTATCGCCGTCCATCAACACATGTGTATAAAGCAGGATTTTTTCGGCTTTTTCGATTTCCTTGATTATCGCCTCGAAGGAGTGTTTGTGTTTCATGCCATTTACTCCTTATAAACTATCGATCAGTTTGTCCATATGCCTTCCGTATTCAAGCGATGTATCAATTTTAAATATCAATTCAGGCACATGTCTTAGCTCCAGATCTTTGCCAAGTTCTCTCCTTATGAATCCTTTTGCGCTGTTGAATGCATCAATAACATCACTTTTCAGTTCTTCATTCTCATTAGCGACATCTGACGGAGAAACAACACTCACAAAAACAGTTGCGTAACTGTGATCTTTTGTGACATCGACACTTGTAATACTGACCATGCATGAAACCAGCCTGGGGTCCTTAAGCTCTCTAAGCAGCATTTCACTGATGATCCTTCTGATTTCCTCGCCGATTCTTCCGGGTCTGTAGTTTTTACCCATTTATCCCACCTATTTTCTTATGATCTCTTCCATCTTGAAAGCTTCAATGATGTCGCCTTCCTTGAGATCGTTATAATTTTCTATTCCTATTCCGCATTCATAGCTCGTCGCTACTTCCTTGACATCATCCTTGAATCTTCTAAGTGATGAAATTTTGCCTTCATGGATGATGATTCCATCCCGTAGCAACCTTATCTGAGCATTTCGCAATATTTTTCCTTCTGTCACATATGCGCCGCCAATGATCCCTGCTCCCGGAACCTTGAAAGTGTTCCGGATTTCCGCTTTGCCCAGAATGACTTCCTTGAATACGGGATCCAGCATACCTCTCATGGCCGCTTCGATATCTTCGATCACTTCGTATATGACCCTGTAATTTCGGATTTCAATATTTTCACGCTCTGCCATCTGAGCAACCGCGGTATTTGCGCGTACATTGAATCCGATAATGATCGCGCCGGATGTGCTGGCCAGCATGACATCGGATTCCGTAATCGTTCCGACACCGGAGTGGATGATTTTGACTTTTACATTCTCGTTCGTCATTTTTTCGAGAGACTGGATCAGCGCTCCTACCGAACCCTGCACATCGCCCTTGATGATCAGGTTCAATTCCTTGATTTCGCCGATCTGGATCTTGTCGAACAATTCCTGCAGCGTTACACTGCTGTTCCTGGCCATGATCTCTTCCCTGAACCTTATTGAACGCTTTTCAGCGATCTCCCTTGCGATTTTTTCATCCTTGACTGCATTGAACTCATCGCCTGCTTCAGGAACGTCCGTCAATCCGAGCACTTCGACTGCTGTCGCAGGTCCTGCCTTCTTCAATGGTATCCCTTTGAAATTAGTCATTGCCCGGATCTTTCCACTGCATGTTCCCGCAACGATCGGCATGCCTATATGCAAGCTTCCGTTTTGGATCAGCAGCGTTGCGACCGGCCCTTTTGCCTTGTCAAGCCTTGCTTCTATGACTGTGCCCATCGCAAGTCTGTGGGGATTCGCCTTCAGTTCAAGAATTTCAGCTTGAAGCAATATCATGTCAAGCAGCGAGTCAATGCCTTCGCGTGTCTTGGCGGAAACGGGAACGCAAATCGTTTCGCCTCCCAGTTCTTCGATCAGGACGCCCTGCATCGTGAGGTCGCTTTTGACCTTTTCGACATTTGCTCCCGGCTTGTCTATCTTGTTTATGGCAACGATCACAGGCACGTTGGCAGCTCTTGCATGGCTGATCGCCTCTATTGTCTGAGGCTTTACGCTGTCATCCGCCGCGACGACAAGGACGGCGATATCGGTCACATGAGCTCCTCTCGCTCGCATGGCGGTGAAAGCCTCATGGCCGGGCGTATCGAGAAAGACAATCTTCTTCTCTCCCACATAGACTTCAGACGCGCCGATATGCTGAGTGATACCGCCCGATTCCGTTGCGGTGATATTTGATTTTCTGATGGTATCGAGCAGGGATGTCTTACCGTGATCTACATGTCCCATTACAGTGATGATCGGTGGTCTTGTCTTGAGATCCTCCGGCTTGTCTTCATGGAGGTCAAGGCCTTCCTCGACGATCGCGATGCCGACATTGCCGATTTCGACATTGACTCCAAGCTCGTCGGCCAGGATCAGGACGGTGTCTTCATCGATGTTCTGGTTTATATTGGCCATGATACCCAGCCTCATCAGTTTCATGATGATTTCGCTGGATGATTTGCTGATCTGGTCCGCAAAACCGGCCACGGTGATGGGCACATTGATGACAATGCCTTTCGGCCCTTGATTTTCGGCGCTCTCATGCTCACGCGATTCTCTCGTTGTGCTTTTTGCCTGCGGCTTTGTGCGCGCTGTCGGTTTAGCTTCTTTTTTTGCTGCCGGTTTAACTTCTTTTTTCGGCTCTTCCTTTTTCGGCTGGACCTGCTTTGTGATCCTCTTTATTTCCTCTTCCGACAATACGCTCATGTGGCTTCTGATCTCGATCCCCATGGCGGTAATGATATCCATCATTTCCTTATTGCTCTTTGACAACTCCTTTGCCAATTCGTACACTCTTTTTGTTGTAGTCAATAAGAACACCTCCTGTTTCTTCAACTATTTATCTTGCATGCTATTTTCTTCCTTTATTTCAAGAATTATTTCATTTTCTATTATTTTGGCAAAATGGCTGTTTGTAACACAAAACACTCCCTTGCCTTCGCTGCCGGCGTATAATGGAACGTCTGACGCATCTCCATAGACATATATCGGGACCCCGGCATCCCGCGCCATTTTGGTGAACTTCTTTTTTGTATTTTCGGCTATATCGCCAGTCAGAATGATCAGTTTTGCTTTTCTTCTGGAAATAGCCATTTCGCAAGTGTTATATCCCGCAAGCAGATTTCCTGACCTTTTTGCAAAGCCGAGATAACTATGAATCTTTTTTCTCATACGCTCTCAATTCTTCAAATAATTGATCCAATCTCTCTTCAGGGATCTCGATCTCAAGGCTTCTCTTTATCGCTCGTTTTTTTCTCGCCTGGGCAAAGCATTCCTGGCTCGGACAGAGATAGACACCTCGCCCTGCAGCTTTTCCCGTCGGATCGATGCTGATGTGCCCGTCCTTGTCAGCCACGATGCGTATCAGCTCTCTTTTAGGCTTTGACTCCATGCATCCCACGCAACGCCTCATCGGTATTTTCTTTGCCTTCAATCCGTATCACTTCCTTTTGACAACGCGACTTTTAAATATCGTCATCGTCATCTTCGTAATCCTCATAATTTCTGTATCCGGAATTTTTCTTCGGTGACTTTTTGATCTTCGGCTTCTTGGTTTTAGCCGGAGCCTCTTCGATTATATCCGCTGCGCCCGATTTCTTGCCGGCTTTCTTTTTGCCTTTTGGATGAGCGCCTTCGGTTATCTCAACATTTTTTTCCTTCACCTCTTCAGACGGCTCGACCGGCCCGGCGTCCGCGTATTCTTCCTCCGCCTCTTTCGGCTCTTCAAATGATTCCTCTTCAGCCGCCTCAGCAGCCTGTTCTTCTTCAGCCTCTTCCGCTGCCTCAGCTTCAGTCGGTTCGGCAGCCGCCTCCTCAACTGCTGCTTCTTCGGCAGGTTCCGGAATCACCGCCGCTTCAGGCTCGTTGTCTTCCTCAAGCGGTTCTCCGTCCGGGAAGAATTGCGTATGACTCTTGATGTCGATCTTCCAACCGCACAATTTTGCGGCAAGCCTGACATTCTGGCCTTCTTTGCCTATGGCAAGAGACAACTGATAATCCGGCACGACGACCGTAGCCGACTTATCGGATTCATGCAGGATCACTTTTTCGACCTTTGCAGGGCTGAGAGCGCTTTTGATAAGCTCCGCGGAACTGGCACTCCAGTTAATGATGTCTATCTTTTCGCCGAAAAGCTCGTCGACTATATTCTGTACCCTGTTTCCCCGCGATCCGACGCAGGCTCCGACCGCATCGACGTTAGGGTCGTTTGTATGTACGGCAATTTTTGTTCTCGAGCCAGCTTCTCTGGATATGCTCTTGATTTCGACAATGCCGTCATGGATCTCGGGAACTTCAAGTTCAAACAGCCGCTTGACGAGACCCGGATGTGACCTCGACAAATACACCTGCGGGCCCTTTGTCGTCTTTTTGACATCCATGATATATACTTTCAATCTGCTGTTGACAGTATATCTTTCACCTTTGACCTGCTCGGTATGTGCAAGGATCCCTTCGGTCTTGCCCATATTTATAAAAATAGTGTCATTGCTGATCCTCTGGATGATGCCTGTGATCAATTCGCTTTGCCTGCTGGAGAAATCATCATAGATCATTCCTCTTTCCGCTTCCCTGATGCGCTGTACGACGACCTGCTTGGCGGTTTGAGCCGCAATCCTTCCAAAATCCTTAGGCGTTACCCGTTTTTCGACTATATCCCCGAGCTTGTAATTCTTGTCGGCCTCTCGTGCTTCCTCAAGCGATATCTCAGCATATTTGTCGCTGACTTCCTCGACGACCTCTCTTTGCATATAGACTTCGAAAATGCCTGTATCAGGATCGATATCCACTCTGACGTTCTGGGAAGAGCCATAATTTTTCTTATACGCGGAAACCAGCGCCGATTCAATGGCTTCCATCAAAAGCTCCTTTGAGATCTCTTTTTCTTTTTCCAAATCCTCGACTGCTTTTAAAAATTCCTTGTTCATTTCCGACTGTTCTCCTCCTTAAAAAATAACAGCTAATTTTGTCTTTGCTATTTTATCTTTTGAAATCTCTATAATTTTGCCGTTTTCATCCTTGATCAAAATGTTTTCTTCAGTTGTTCCGGCTAATTCGCCTGAAATGACCTTTTTCCCATCCAAGGCCTTATATAAGAAAACCTCCACGAGTTTGCCCTGATGCTTGATGTAATCAGACTCTTTGAGCAGCGGTCTGTCGAGGCCGGGCGAAGATACCTCGAGATAATAATTGCGTTCGATAAGATCAGCTTCGTCAAGCTTATCGCTGATGAAGCGGCTGACCTTCTCGCAATCATCGATGCCGACGCTTTGTTCGTTGCCATAAGCATCGGGCAGCCGATCGATGTATATCCTTAAAAACCAGTCCTTGCCTTCTTTGACATACTCAATATTGAATAGTTCATATTGGTTGTCCGCTAAAAAAGATTCCAGCAATTCGGGCACCAATTCCGTTATCTTTTTCTTACTCATGAAGACCTCCTCTTTATTGAATCCCGAAGGTTAAAAACGAAAGAGTGGGCAACCCCACTCTTTGCTAACGTTTTTATTACTTATGCCTTATACAATATAACATAAGAGCGTTCGAAAATCAACATTATTTTAAAATATTTTCAAATTCGAATCTGCTAAAATAACGACAACTGATCTGATTCAGGCAGCGTTGCCAGAGTGCCGTGTTCCTGAAGCGCCGCGACGGCGGTTTTATTGATCCTGGTCCTGTTTTTAAGATCATCCACCGACATAAATGGGCCTTTGGCAAATTCAGCATTGATCGATAACGCAGCACTTTCGCCGACGCCGGCAAGAGCCGCCAGCGGCAGAACTACTTTACCGTCTACGACCTTGAAATCAAGAGCGTTCGAGACGCCGATCGCAGCGGGCATGAATTCATAGCCGCGCGCATACATTTCATATGCAAGCTCCAGTACAGTGATTTCGCTTTCCTCTTTTTTAGCCGCATTTTTGCCAAGCTCCTCAATCGCTTCGATTTTCTTCTCGATCGCTTTAATGCCTTTGAGAATCGTATCGGCATCAAATTCCGATACTTTCATGGAAAATGCAACAGCATAAAATGCTTCAGGATAATAAACCTTATAATAAGCGATCCTGTAGGACATCATCACATAAGCCACCGCATGGGCTTTTGGGAACATGTATTCTATCTTTCTGCATGATTCGATGTACCATTCCGGGACGCCCTTTGAGCGCATGGCCTCCGCTTCCTCTTCAGTGACGCCTCTGCCTTTTCTGACGTTTTCCATGATCTTGAATGCGGTTTTATTCGCGACGCCTTTATTGATCAGAAAATTCATAATGTCATCGCGCGTCGATATGACATCCTTGAGTTCAGCCGTTCCGCCGGCAATAAGATCCGACGCGTTGTTCAGCCATACGTTCGTGCCGTGCGAAAGGCCGGATATTCGTACAAGATCCGAGAATGTTGAGGGATTTGTCACATCCAGCATCTGACGTACGAATCTTGTTCCGAATTCCGGAATGCCGAAGCTCCCGTGATTATATCTGTAATTCGGGATTTTAATATCAATACCGTCTATTCCGTTGAATATGCTGTTCACTTTCGTGTCCCGAAGCGGAACCGTCAACGGATCCAGCCCGGTCATATCCTGAAGCATTTTGATCATCGTCGGGACATCGTGCCCAAGGATATCCAGCTTCAAAAGCCTGCCGCTTATGGAATGATAATCGAAATGGGTCGTGATGACGCCCGAATTCACATCGTTTGCCGGGTATTGAATAGGACAGAAATCATAGATTTCCTTATCCTTCGGGACGATCATGACACCTCCGGGATGCTGGCCCGTAGTGCGTTTGACGCCTGTGCAGCACTGTGTGAGCCGCTCTGCCTCCCACTTTGAAACAGCTTCGGTTCTTTCTTCAAAATACTTCATGACAAATCCGTAAGCGGTCTTGGATGCTATCGTACCGATCGTTCCCGCTCTGTACACATTGTCGCTTCCAAAGATAGTTTCCGTGTATTTATGAGCGTTTGACTGATATTCCCCGGCGAAATTCAAATCAATATCAGGCTCCTTGTCGCCTTCAAAACCGAGAAAGACCTCGAACGGAATGCTGAATCCATCTTTTTTATAAGGAGTCCCGCATATTGGACAATCCTTGTCCGGCATGTCGACGCCGCAGTCCCATCCTTCGGGATTCGAAAAATCCGAATGCATGCAGCTTGGACATATGTAATGCGCCGGCAGCGGATTGACTTCGGTTATGCCGCTCATGGTTGCCGCAAGCGACGAACCGACTGATCCCCTGGAGCCGACCAGGTAGCCATCAGCCATTGATTTGCGAACGAGCATTTGCGCCACAACGTACATGACGGCATAGCCATGGTCAATGATCGACATAAGCTCTCGTTTTAATCTTTTTTCAACGATTTCCGGCAGCGGATCGCCATAAATGCTCCTGGCGGTCTGCCAGCATATATTTCGCAGACTGTCTTCTGAGCCTTCTATTTTCGGAGGGAACGTACCGTCAGGTATCGGCTGTATCGACTCTATCAGATTCGCGATCGCATTTGGATTGTCAATAACCGTCTCCTTTGCAAGATTTTCTCCGAGATAATCGAATTCATCCAGCATTTCTCTTGTGGTTCTGAAATATAGTCCCTTGTCCCCTTCAATATCTTTGTAATTCTGCCCTGACATCAGGATTTTTCGGTACAGCGCTTCATCCGGATCCATATAATGGGCGTCACAGGTAGCGACTGTCATTCTGCCGAGCTGTTTTCCCCTGCTGACGATATCCTTATTTATCTCGATCAATCTTTCTCTGTTTTCCACTTTTTCATCGCTGACAAGAAATTCATTATTGATCAGCGGCTGGATCTCAAGATAATCATAATACTTTACCGTATCATTGATCTCCTGATCCGTCTTATTATTGAGTATCGACTGGTAAACTTCCCCGGCCTGGCACGCCGAACCGATCAAAAGGCCTTGCCTGTGAGCGGATAGGACTGATTTTGGTATGCGCGGTTTTTTATAGAAATAATCCATATGCGAGCTTGAAATCAATTTATACAGATTTTTCAGCCCATGATGGTCCTGGACCAATATGATCGTATGGAACGTATCCTTGCTTTTGAAATCGATCGTGCTCGACGCGATCTTTCCAATATCCCTGAGGCGGAATATCCCTGCTTCTTCCAGCTTTTCAAACAGCTTGACCAGAATCCCGGCAGTCGCTTTCGCGTCATCGATGGCCCGGTGATGGTTGTCAAGCCTGATCCCGAGCGCATCCGCCACAAGGTTCAATTTGTGGCGCTTAAGATCCTTCAGTAAAAGTCTTGCAAGATAAAGCGTATCGACGACATGATTTTCAATAATTTCGCCTTTTTTTCTAGCGATTTCTCTGATAAATGAAACGTCAAACTCAGCATTATGGGCTACATACGGTATGCCTGAAGAAAAATTGATGAATTCCGAATAAACCTTGTCGATTCCCGGGGCGTTTTCTACCATATCAAAAGTGATGCCGGTCAGTTCCGTTATTCTATCGGGTATATATCCCCTTGAAGGCTTTACAAATGTATGATAAGTATCTGTTACGGACTTTCCTTTTATTTTAACAGCTCCAATTTCGATTATTTCATCTGTTGCAGAAGACAAGCCCGTGGTTTCGATATCAAAAACAACATATTCGCTGTCTGTCGACAAATCATCCGGATAACCGGCATATGAAGCTTCATCATTAAATACATATGCTTCCATGCCATAGATGACCTTGATAGCACCTTTCAGTTTTCTGCATGCCTCCATAGCATCCGGAAATGCCTGGGCGACGCCGTGGTCGGTCACAGCTATCGCCTTGTGCCCCCACCTTGCGGCTGTATTGATCATTTCCTTGACATCTATAAATCCGTCCATCGCACTCATTTTTGTATGTGCGTGCAGCTCCACTCTTTTTATTTCCGCGTCGTCCTCCCGCTTCACGGCTTCAATTTTTTCGATATCTTTTGCCATCAGCACCAGGCCGTTCTCAAAATTGTCATATGAGACTTCGCCCTTGATTTTTATAAAGTCGCCGACTTCAAGATTCTTGTCGATATCCTCCCACTTTTCCTGGGAGAGGAACAGCTTGGCGCATATGGATCCGGTTTTGTCATTGACCAGCAAAGTCGCCAATAATTTTCCGTTCCTAGTTACTTTGGACGCCTTGCCGAAAAGCCTTCCCTGGATGCACATGCTGCCGCTGTTATGATTCAACTCACGAATATCAGCCGGCACATCAATGATTTTTTTCCCTGTCAGCCGTCCTGATTGGCCAGGCTGTTTTTTCGAGGCTGCCTTGAACGAAGCATCGTTTAAGGGTTTGGCAGCGGATGAAACGGATCGGGAAGTACAAGGGGCGCCATTGCCTGTCCCGATTGCCTTGATCTCTGCAACAGCAGTTGCTTCTGCCTCCCTGGCTTTGTCTCTATAGACCTCCGAATCGTTTTCAAAAATTACTTCGGTTGTAATATTGAATCTTTCAGATAGAATGCGGGAAAATTTGAGTCCCGTATCCTTATTCAGCTCTTTGACGGCCATATCTCCAAGCGCCTTGATCCTGAGCATGCCATTGTCCTGATCATAAGAGGCTTTCCCTGGCAGTATCGTTTTGGTCAGATGGGTACTGCCTGCAGAGGCTTCCTCTATCAAATAATCAATATAAAGTCTGATGGTTTCGCATGCCGGCACGACCATCTCATCATACAAAAAGTCAAAAGAAACCCCGCTTATATGAGGGAGTTCTTCTATCAGCCTCTTCCGGATCAGTTCAAGGTTGTCGTAGGGAATGATAAAATTCGATCTGATTCGGATATTCAATTCTTTCGAGTCTTTTTTTATAGCCGCCTGCTCGATATAGTATTTACACTTTTCTTTGCCGCAGCCTCCAATTCTGTTCCAGTCGATTGTTTGATCGATAATTTTTTGCATTTCGAGCTCCTGAGATCCTATTATAGCCAATAATATTACTGTTCGTTAGAATTCAATAATTCTTTAACTGCCTTTATAAATTCATATTTAATATTTTCGACCGGCAATGTCTTTACCGGTATCCCTTTTCTGAACATGACTGCCTTGCCCTTGCCGAACGCTATCCCTATATCCGCTTCGCGCGCTTCACCGGGACCGTTCACCTCGCACCCCATCACTGCGACAGTCAGATGCTTCTTCTCGCCAAGCTCATCCAGCTCCTGTTCGATCTGCGACGCGATTTTCACCATATCGACACTGCATCTGCCGCATGTCGGACATGAAATAAATTCGATCCCCTCTTCGATCAAGCCCGCCGCTTTCAATATTTCTTTTCCGAGAAGCACTTCGCTGACCGGATCACCTGTCAGCGAGACCCTTATTGTATCGCCGATACCCGCCAGCAGCAGCGCTCCGATACCAACAGCCGATTTTACTTTTCCATGCTCCGGCGTGCCTGACTCAGTGATCCCTATATGCATTGGATGGATCGTCTTTTCAGCCAGGATCAGATGCGCTTCATAGTTCAGTCTGACATGCGGAGATTTGATCGAAACGACGATATCTTCAAAGCCCATGCCTTCGATCAAGGCAATATTCCTGAGCGCGCTTTCGGCCAACCCTTCAGCGGTCACCGCTCCGAATTTCTGAAGCAGATCTTTTTCAAGAGATCCCGAATTTACGCCTATCCTGATAGGAATACTCCTGCTCTTCGCTTCGGATATTATTTTCCTGACATGGTCCCTGTCAGGCATATTGCCCGGATTGATCCTTATTTTGTCGGCTCCCTGCCGGATCGACTCGATGGCGAGCCGATGGTCAAAATGTATATCGGCCACCAATGGGATATGTATCTTTTTACGAATGCTCCCGATCGCTGCCGCCGCTTCCATATCAGGCACGGCGCAGCGAACGATCTGGCATCCGGCTTCCTCGAGGCGCTGTATTTGCGCCGCAGTCGCTTCTATATCCCTCGTGTCGGTGCTGGTCATCGATTGGATCGTGACCGGGGCGCCTCCGCCAATCGGCACATCGCCGCACAATACCTGTCTGGATATTCTTCTCATGCTCATTCACCGTCCCAAAACGATTATTTAATCATTACACGCCCGACATCCTGCACCGTGATCCATATCATCAGTGCGAACAGAAGCATCAATCCCAGAAAATGTATCTTGTTTTCCATTTCATCCGTTATTGCTTTCCCTGTAATTTTCCTGATTGCCATAAAAAGAAGCCTTCCGCCATCAAGGGCCGGGAACGGCAGCATATTTACAATTGCAAGATTCAAGCTGATCAGGGCAGTCAGATTAGCCAGGTACGCGAAACCCATCCGCGCAAAATCACCGATCGTGCTCACTATCCCGACCGGCCCCATCAGATCTGCAGTCGACCCGCCTCCGGTCAGCAAAACACCGAGATATTCCAGCATCATTATACCCATTGAATAAGTACTGATAAATCCCATTTTAAGTGCCTGAAACGGTTTCTTTTCATAGGCCGGAGTAATGCCGATGATTCGTCTGCCCGTTTCGTCAATCGAGACACCGGTGTTGATTACGACGATCTGCTGATCGCGTTCAACTTTTATTTGAATGCTGTCTCCTTCGCTGCCGGAAATCTTCTCGATGATTTCATCCCAGGTGACGATCGGCTCGCCGTTGATTTCGATGATCCGGTCACCTTCAATGATTCCTGCCTCCATGGCAGGCGCGCCTTCGCTGACTTCGCTGACGACATTCCCCGGAAACCCCATAAAGAAGAACACCAGCGTCAGAATGACGATCGCCGTGATCAGGTTCATCAGCGATCCGGCTACGACAACGATCGCTTTCGCCCAGGTAGGTTTATTGTTGAAGGCACGTTCGTCATCAGAATTCTCTTCCTCGCCTTCCATCTTGACATATCCGCCGATTGGAAATGCGCGCAAAGAGTACTCCGTCTCGCCTTTTGTGGATCTAAGCAGTACCGGTCCCATCCCGATGGCGAATTCGTTGACTTTGATACCAACTGCTTTCGCAGTTGCAAAATGACCAAGCTCATGTACAAATATCAGCAGACAGAATATGATGACTGCCCAGAATATCGTTAGCGCCATAGTTGCTTCACCCTTTCCCTTACATTTTTGTCGATTTCCAGGATCGATTCGATCGACAGGCTATATATAGGCTCATGTTCTTGCAGAAGTCTATCGACACTATCCTGTATATCAAGAAATCCAATCTTATTTAATAAAAACATCCCGACAAGCTCCTCGTTCGCCGCATTGAGAACAACCGGACAACTTCCGCCCGCTTTCAGGGCGTCATAGGCCAGCTGAAGGCATTTGAAGGTTTTTTTATCGGGTTCCTCGAAAGTGAAGGGTCCTGCAGCTAAAATATCCAGGCCCGGCAAATCATTCGGCAGCCGGTCAGGATATGAGAACGCATAACCGATCGGAATGCGCATATCCGGTATACCCATCTGCGCCAAAATGGAATGATCCTCAAATTCCACCATCGAATGGATCACGCATTGAGGATGGACGGTCACATCGATCCTGTCCGCAGGCGTTCCGAACAGCCAGTGTGCTTCTATGACCTCAAGCCCCTTATTCATCAAAGTAGCTGAATCGATCGTGATTTTATTTCCCATTTTCCATTTTGGATGGTCAAGCGCTTCTTTCAAAGTGACTCCCTTTAGGTCCTGACGGTCTTTGCCCCGGAAAGGGCCGCCTGAAGCGGTTATGATCAGACGGTTGACAGATTTGGACCGCTGTCCCTCTAGACACTGGAAAATGGCACTGTGTTCACTATCTACGGGAATGATTCCAGCGCCCGAAGCGGATGCGGTCTCCATGATCAGCTGTCCGCCCGCCACCAGGGTCTCCTTGTTGGCGAGTGCGACATCCTTGCCTGATCCAAGAGCCGCATATGTAGGCATCAGCCCGATCATTCCGACCAGTGCATTCAGGACAAGATCGCTGTCCGATGCCGAAGCAGCTTCAATGAGGCCATCCATTCCGACGAGGAATTCCATATCAGGGTATTTGGAACGCAAAAAACCCAAAGACGACTCGTTCGCGACGGCCACCGCCTTCGGATGGTATTTGCCTATCTGCTCTGACAATAGTTCAAGCTTCGTTGCTCCCGATAAAACCGATACTGAATACTTGTCCGGATTTTTATCAATAATATCAAGAGCCTGGGTGCCGATAGACCCTGTGGAGCCCAATACAGCTATTTTTTTCATCCAATCACCAAAGTTATGTAATAATAGACCAGCGGAGCCGTAAACAGAATACTGTCGAATCTGTCCAATATGCCACCGTGGCCCGGTATAAGATTCCCATAATCCTTTATACCCATTTTTCTTTTGAATATCGATGCCGACAAGTCGCCGATTTGAGCAAATATGCTGCCGATCAAACCGATGGCCAGGCAATGCACGATCAGGCCGTCTGTAAACAGCGCACCAAAAATTCCGCATAGGACTATGCTTCCGATAGTTCCGCCAACTGCGCCCTCAATCGTTTTTTTAGGGCTGATCTCGGGGCACAGCTTATGCTTTCCAAACAGATAGCCTGAGAAGTAAGCCATTGTATCCGTTCCAAAGGCGGCAATAAAAACCAGCCAAATCAGATGCTCATAGCCGGATATCTTATCGATCATAACGACATGAAAAGAAAAAAACAGCACATACACGATCCCCGTCAGTGTCGCCATCGCGTCCGCCAGTGATCTTTTACCGATATCGAACAAATAGAGCAGGCATAAAACTACAGAAAAAAACAACCATGCGGAATAATATCTTTCCGTTGTGCCGGTTATTGCCGTCAAATAGAGCAACCCTCCACATAAGTAAGCGATGCTGAAGGACGGTCTGATATCAAGACTGCCAAAGCCTTTGAAAAACTCGCGAATCCCGACTGCCCCAATGATCATGCACCCGATTAAAAGTGGCCATCCGCCAAAATAAACGATGATCAGTAGCGGCGCAAGAATCATCCCGGACAACACTCTGGTTCTCATTATTTAACACCGCCATATCTGCGCTTTCTGCCTTGATAATCCATAATAGCAGCCTCAAAATCCTTTTTTGTGAAATCAGGCCAGTATGTGTTCGTGAACCACAATTCACTGTAAGCGGACTGCCACAAAAGAAAATTGCTGAGTCTCATCTCTCCGCCGGTCCTGATCACGAGATCCGGATCGGGAATATCTCCGGTATATAGTTGGCTTGCAAATACTTCCTCGCTTATCGTTTCAGGAACCGATCCATCTTCCCTGGCCTTGTCTGCCAGCGCGGTGACCGCTTTGAGGATTTCTGCCCGTCCTCCGTAATTCAGCGCAATGTTGAATCGGAGCCCGCTGTTCAAGGCGGTTGTCTTCAATGATATTTCAAGCTTATCGACGGCTTCCGCCGGCAGTTTGCTGTAATCACCAAGTATCTTGACCCTGACATTGTTGCTGTTGAGTTCGTTCAATTCTTTTTCTATATAATAGACGAGTATTTTGAATATACCGTTGACTTCTTCCTCTGATCTTTTCCAGTTTTCAGTCGAAAAAGCATAGACCGTCAAATACCTGATACCGATCTCCGAAGCAGCCTTAACGATTTTTTTCAATGCCTTCATGCCGGCATTGTGACCTGCAAGTCTTGGAAGTGAACGCTGCTGCGCCCATCGTCCATTACCGTCCATAACTATGGCGATGTGGACCGGCAATTTGGCCGGATCGATTTTTCTACTGGTCGTCATCGTTCGCTCCCTGGCCGCACAAATCCGGCACCCTGCATACCGTAAGATTCAGACGCCCGTTGCTTTCAGTCTGTCTGATGACGCGAAGAACGCCTTGAACGGGCTCTCTTTTCCTTGATATTGTTTCCGTCACAATATAATCAATCTGAAATCCATCAAGTATATCAGACGCTTCTGCCAGCTTAAGGCCAACTACATCCGGGCAGTTCTCCAATGCCTAGACCTCCAGGATCTCACGCTCTTTAGCAGCGCAGATATCATCGATCTCCTTGATATGCCTGTCCGTCTGTTTCTGGATCGCATCGAGCTCCGATTTAAGATCATCTTCTGTCAGCTCGCCGTTTTTTTCCATCTTTTTCAGCTCTTCATTAGCCTCACGCCGCTCGTTTCGAATAGCGACTTTGTCGTCTTCTCCCATTTTCTTGACGATTTTAACCAGTTCTTTTCTTCTTTCCTCGGTGACCTGAGGTATGACGAGCCTTATGACCTTCCCGTCATTTGAAGGATTGATGCCGAGGTTTGCGATATTGATGGCTTTTTCGATTCCCGGAATCGATTTTGGGTCAAATGGCGTGATCATAAGCGTCCTTGGATCCGGCACCGATATATTCGATAAGTTTTTAAGAGGCGTCGGGCTTCCATAATAATCGACTGTCACCTTATCTAGCAGCGCCGGATTGGCTCTGCCTGCTCTTACGGTATTCAGCGATTCTTTAAGGATACTGATCGATTTTTTGGTTTTGTCTTCAAACATTTCCTGTACGTTCTTCATAAAATCTCCTCCTGGTTCAAGGGGATTTTCCCCGAATTCATATACTTATTTATGTATTTTAATCTTTGATGATTGTTCCGATTTTTTCGCCGTAGATCGCCTTAATGACATTATCCGGTTCATTCAGGGCAAATACATGGATCGGGATGTTATTGTCCATGCAAAGCGAAGCGGCGGTAGAATCCATGACACCGAGTCCTTTGTCCAGAAGGTCTTTGTGCGTCAGACAATCAAATCTTTTTGCATTTGGATTTATCTCAGGATCAGAGTCATATACTGCGTCGACTTTTTTAGCCAGCAAGATGATTTCGGCGTCGACTTCAGCGGCTCGCAGCGCGGCGGTCGTGTCTGTCGAGAAAAACGGATTACCTGTTCCTGCCGCAAAAATCACAACAATATTATTGGACAGATGCGCCATTGCCTTACGCCTGATATAGGGCTCCGCAACTTCTTTCATTTCGATCGCAGTCTGGACTCTTGTCGGTATGCCGATATTCTCGAAAGCATCCTGTAGAGCAAGAGAATTGATGACCGTCGCAAGCATACCCATGTAATCAGCCGTAGCCCTATCCATGCTGTTGCTCGTTCTGCCCCTCCAGAAATTTCCCCCTCCGACGACGACTCCGACCTGTACGCCAAGACCCATAAGGTTTTTTACCTGCTCAGCCACCATGTTGAGCATCACTTCATCCAAACCGAATTTTTTCTCGCCCGCCAAGGCTTCTCCACTGATTTTGAGTATGACCCGCTTGTATTTAGGCTCCATCAATATCTCCTCCACTATGCCATAGTATTTTTTCGGTTTCATCCTTAAAAAAAAGACACTACAGCATAGTGTCTTCTTTATTATAGCATATATAGATTAGCTGTTCATCTGTTTTGCCACTTCTTCGGCAAAATTTTCTTCAGCCTTCTCAATGCCCTCACCGACCTCATATCGAACCATGCCAACGATCTTGATTGATTTTCCGATCGATTTTGCTGCGTTTTCAATGTATTGTCCAACGGATATTTCGCTGTCTTTTACGAATTTCTGTTCCAGAAGACAAGTTTCCTTCAATTCTTTTTTTAGTCTTCCAACAACCATTTTTTCGACGATTTCGGCAGGTTTTCCTTCATTAAGGGCTTGCTGCACAAGAATTTTCTTTTCGCTTTCTAAATATTCAGGATCCACACTGCTTTCATCTATAAACCGTGGATTCATGGACGCAATCTGCATTGCGACATCCTTGCCTGCTACTGAGACCTCATTTACCGTTGCCGTTGTCTCAAGCTCGACGACGACGCCGATCCTGCCACCGCCATGAACGTATCCGACATTGACCGTTCCAGGTTTTTCACATTTAACGAATCTTCGGATGCTCATATTTTCGCCGATCGTTGCGATCTTATTGTTAAGAACAGATTCGACCGTACCTTCGCCTGCATAATCGAGTTTTAACAGATCCTGGACTTCTGCAGCTTTTGAATCGAGAACGATTTCGGCAAGCTTTGTCACAAAGCCTATGAATTCTTCATTCTTTGCTACAAAATCCGTTTCTGAATTGACCTCAATGATGGCGCCTCTCTTTCCGTCTTCAGAAAACACGACATTCACAAGACCCTGGGATGCGATCCTGCCGGCTTTTTTTGCCGCCTTGGCAAGTCCCTTCTCCCTCAATGTCTCAATTGCTTTTTCCATATTGCCGTCGACTTCCGCCAACGCATTCTTACAGTCCATCATGCCTGCGCCCGTTCTTTCGCGCAGTTCTTTGACCATTCCCGCGGTGATCTGCATTTAAATTTCCTCCTATTTCAACAAGATAGTCTTGTAATGCTATGCTTCAACTGCCTCGGCGGTATCGCCGGAGACTTCTTTTACTGCGGCTGCCGGTTCTTTGGAAGCCTCTTTTGCTCTTGGAGCAGGCTTAGGCTCTGATTTGGCTGGCTCCCCTTCATCAAAGGATTCGCCCTGCCTGGATTCGATGACCGCATCTGCCATTCTGCCAGCGATCAGTTTGACTGCCCTGATGGCGTCGTCGTTGGCCGGTATGATATAATCCACATCATCCGGATCGCAGTTTGTATCAACGATTCCGACGATTGGAATGCCAAGGATCCTTGCTTCCTTAACGGCGATCCGCTCTTTTTTGGGATCCACGACAAATATGGCGGCCGGCATCCCCTTCATATCTTTTATTCCACCAAGGAATTTTTCCAATTTTTCAAGTTCTGCTCTCAGCTTGATTACTTCTTTTTTTGTCAGGGCTTCAAATGTGCCATCCGTTTCCATCGCCTTGATTTCGTTGAGTCTTTTGATCCTCATGGATATAGTCTTGTAATTTGTCAGCATGCCTCCGAGCCATCTTTCGTTGACATAAAACATGCCGCATCTCTTAGCTTCTTCTGCGATGGCGCCCTGTGCCTGTTTCTTTGTTCCGACGAACAGTACAGGTCGGCCCGTTTCGCCGACTTCCTTCATGAACGCATATGCTTCGTCGATCTTCCTTACTGTTTTCTGAAGATCAATGATATAGATCCCGTTTCTTTCCGTAAAGATGTAAGGAGCCATCTTAGGATTCCATCTTCTGGTCTGATGCCCGAAATGGACGCCCGCTTCAAGTAATTGCTTCATCGAAATAACTGCCATGTTTTTTTACCTCCTGGTTTTTCCCTCCACCGAGATCATCCCCGGAACAGCCTGTTTACAGGCACCTGTCCTCGAGTCTCAAGGTGTGTGTATTTTGTGCTAAACTGATTGAATAAGGATATTCTGAGCCTCAGAATATCCTTATAAACTATACTATAGAACCTTATGATTTGCAATGTTTTTTTGCTTTTGCACAAAATTCACCGCATTTTACAATCATCTGCCTGCCTTATCGGTCTATATCCATTCAAGACCAAGCCTTTTTATCGTTTCGGGCGTCGGATTTCCTGTTTTTTCATCCCAGCCGGCAAATCTGTAATAAGCTTCAAGGGCGTCCGCAAAATCTTCCTTGCTGATACCCGTTCCCGCATTGGGGCCATCTGGGATCGCGATGAACATCCTGTCTGGAAGCGTGTCCTGAGCTCTGGTAAAGCCTTCCCTCGCGTTGAACAAGCGCATCATGTTGATCCTTCGCTCTCCGACAAGCTGAAGCTCTTCGATCGTCACGTCCCAGTCGACTGCGTATTTGCAGAATTTGATCAGGTCGGAAGGCCCGTAAAGCTGCCATGCCGGTCCCCAGGCAAACTGGCAGAGACAAAGCGTGTCTAGCATGGAGTAGTACTTCTGGGTCGCCAAGGCAAATTTAGCCTTGTTTTCATCAAGCACTCCGTAGGCATCGCATTTTTCAAATTTTTCGAGCTGATTGACCCAGATCCAGTCGTTCGAATCATCTGCGGCCATCAGTGCCGGATCGTGCTCGGAGGATTGATGGTCAGCGCCGAAACAATTGACGGCATAGTTTACAGCCAGATTCGGCTTCATCTGCACCATATGCGCCGGCAATTCCTGGCCCTTACAGGTTATGGCAAACGCTTCGGACCCTCTGCCAATCTTTTGGGATGCCTTGGCGCTTCCAAGCGCAAGCAGCTCGCCGATTCCTTTTTCCTTATAGGCGATTTTGCGGATCAGCGGAGCAAAGGCTTTGCTGTTGCCAAATTTGAGTTCGATCCCATCGGTATCGTCTATTGTCAGAAGTCCTTTTTCAAAGCACTCCATGGCAAACGCGATCGTTGCGCCGCATGAGATCGTATCAAGTCCGTACATATTGCACAGCTGATTAGCTTCGCACAGGTCTCCGAGGTCGCTGTTGCCGCAATAGGAGCCGAACGTCGCCAGGGTTTCGTATTCCGGTCCGCCATATTCAGGATCCGCTTTACCTTCGATAGAGACGACAGGCTTGCATCGAATGGCGCAGCCGAAGCAAGTGTCGCGTTCCTTGAGGATCGTTTTGGTGATCGTTGCGCCCGTGATCTTTTCCGAGCCTTCCATTGCGCCTCGCGTCCAGTTATAGCTGGGAAGAAATCCCTCTGCCGCATGAAAATCGACTACGCCTGCAGTTCCGTTTTCTGCGGTGTCGACCATGACAGCATTTGCAGCGATCCGTTCTTTGACATTTATTGTTAATTCCTTCATGCCCACAGGATCCATCGCCTTAACCGGAGGCTGTTTTTTAACAGCCAGCGCTTTAAGGTTCTTGGAGCCCATGACTGCACCGACGCCATTACGGCCGTTAGCCCTGCATCGCATGTGCATTATGGATGCGTAGCTGACCATGTTTTCTCCGGCCGGCCCGATTATGGAAGATTCGATCTTGGTTTCGCCCAGCTCAGAAACGATGATGTCTTCTGTTTCTCCCGTCGTCTTTCCCCATACATTTACAGCGTCGCGGATCTCCACTTTTTCCTTGTCGATATAAACATAAACGGGTTTCTCTGATTTGCCCCTGAAGACAATGGAATCATAACCGTTTCCCTTGATGTGGGCCGGAATGAATCCGCCGACCTGGGAGTCTCCGGCTGTTCCAGTCAGAGGACTTTTAGTTGTGACACACATACGGCTCTGGCCGCTGATCGGGATTCCTGTTAGCGGCGACACTGAGAATATCAGCATGTTATCCGCTGAAAGCGGATCGATTCCCGGCTTCATGTCCCTTGACATAAGGTACATGCCCAATGCGGATCCTCCCGGGTATTTTCTGTAAATTTCCGCAGGTAGAATTTCAATAGAATGGGTTTTTTGGGTAAGGTCGATGTTTAGAATTTTTGCGTTTGCATTCACGCTATCCCTCCTTTTAATAAATTGCTGATATTATATCACAAAAAGAAGGAAAATTAAACTCCGTTTGTTTTATTGCTTGAGATTATTCATATTCTATATCATTTTATCAATAAACGTTTTGATCCTGGGATGCTTCGGATCGATAAAAATATCGTCCGGCATGCCGTCGACGATTATATTGCCCTCGTCCATAAAGATGACTCTGTTTGAAATTTCACGGGCGAATGCCATTTCATGTGTCACAACGATCATTGTCATATGCTCCTCAGCCAATTTTTTGATGACCTGAAGCACTTCGCCGACAAGCTCCGGATCAAGTGCCGAGGTCGGTTCGTCAAACAACATGATCTCAGGCTTCATGGCCAGCGCCCTGGCAATCGCAACACGCTGCTTTTGGCCGCCGGACAATTGCGAGGGATATGAACCTGCTTTTTCTTCGATCCCGACTTTTTTCAGCAGTTCCAAAGCGATTGTCCTGGCCTCGGGTTCAGGAGTTTTTTTAACGGTCAGCTGGGCCTCCATGACATTTTCCAGCACAGATTTATGGGGAAACAGATTGAAGCTCTGGAAAACCATTCCCACCTGCTGTATGGTTTTTCTGATTTCCGCCTCCGGAATATATTTCGATCTTCCGTCGGGCTGTGCCGCGGCAATCGTCTTATTCAAAACCTCGATCTCGCCTTTTTCAATCTTCTCCAGATGATTGATACAGCGAAGCATGGTGCTTTTCCCCGAACCGGAGGGGCCTATAATCGAAACGATCTCACCTTTCCTTACTTCAAGATCCACACCCTTCAAGGCTTTAAGGGTTCCAAACGATTTTTCTATTTTTTTAAGGCTTACCACTTTCATCGTCTCATCCCTTTTCATTCATAATAAGATAGTTTTTTTTCAAATCTATTGAAGCAAAGTACGATCCCATAAGTTAGAATCAGATAGATCACTGCCGCAATGATGAATGTTTCAGGCTTTGATCCGCCCGAAACGATTTCCTTGGTATTCCTCATGATATCCGGTATGGCGATCACCATCGCCAGGGCTGTATCTTTTATAAGCGTTATGAATTCATTGCCTACGGGAGGAAGAACTCTTTTTACCGCCTGGGGAATGATGATGCGGCGCATGGTTTGAGGATAGGACATGCCCAGCGCTTTTGAAGCTTCAAATTGCCCCTTGTCTATTGACAGTATGCCTGCGCGGAATATTTCGGTAAAGTAAGCCGCATAGTTGATCACGAAAGCCAAATAAGCTGCAAACTCCCTGTCAAGCCTGATATGAAGCAGCTGCGGAATCCCGTAAAATACAAAAAAGAGCTGCAGCATCAGCGGTGTGCCACGGAGCAGCCATGTATACACCTCAAGTATCATTCTGATCACTTTTCCGCCGGCAATTTTTCCGATAGCAAAAACAACGCCAAGAGGAATGGAAAAAATGATTGTAATAAAGAAAATCTTCAGCGTCGTCGAGCCGCCGGCCAGTATATATAAAACCACATCTTTCATAAGATCCATCCTTTATAGCAAGTGGAAGGACCGCGGCGGAACCGCAGCCCTTCCGTCCATCCATATGTTTGACTATTCAGCAGGAACGTAGAAAATATCTTCGTCGAACCATTTGATTGAAATTTCGGCGGCCGTACCATCCTCGACCAGCTCATTCAGGATTCTGTCCACTTCTTCTGCAAACGAAACGTCTGTCTTTCTGAATCCAATACCATAAAGCTCTTCTCCGAAATTCTCCGAAGCAATTTTATAAACCCCTGGGTCTTTGGACATCATGAAGCCGATAAGCGTCACATCGCCAACCACTGCGTCGATCGTACCGTTTTTCAGATCCAGCATCGCGGTCGTATAAGTGTCAAATTTAAGCAGCTCACTGAGGCTTTCCATCGTCGCGGTATCGCTTTCAAGCGCTTCCTGTCCGCTGCTGTCAAGCTGAACGCCGACTTTTTTCTCTGCAAGATCAGCCTTTGTATCAATATCGGAATCCGCCAGGACGACAATAGCCTGTGTATTGGATAAATATGGCTGTGAGAAGGTGTAGACTTCTTCTCGTTCAGGTGTGATCGTGAATCCATTCCAAATCACATCGATATTTTTATTTTCCATCTCCAGGTCCTTGGCATTCCAATCGATCGGCTGTAATTGGACCTCTACGCCCATTCTTTCGGCAACGGCATTCGCCAGATCGATGTCGAACCCTTCGATGTCACCGCTCTCTCCTCTGAATCCCATCGGCGGAAACGCGTCATCAAGTCCCAAAATGAAAAACCCTTTTTCCTGAATGTCGGCAAGAGACGTATCTTCTGCCGCAGGTTCGGGTTCTGACTGGTTTTCTGTGCCGCCGCATCCAAAGGCGAATACGCTGAGCAGCAATAACAGCACAAGTAATAAACTGGTTTTTCTAAACATAAAGAACTCCTCCTTGAATCGATTTTCAGGACCATTATACTTTACCGCGCTAAATTTGTAAAGTATAATGCGTCACAAATGAATGAAACAGAAAAGCAGGGGTCCACCCTGCTAAACACATGAATTACTGTTTTCAATCCCAGCTCCGACACCGCTATTTCTTTTTTAACAAATCAAGTATGATTTCAGCCGCTTCTGTCTTTTCCATTTTTTCATATTCTTTCATCCCGCCATCCGCCGAGATGATCGTGATGATGTTGGTATCGAAACGGAAGCCCGCACCTTCTTCGGCGACATTGTTGGCGACAATATAATCAAGATTCTTTTTCCTGATTTTTTCCCTGGCATAAGCTTCCAGATCATGAGTTTCCGCTGCGAATCCTATCAGGATCCTGCCGCCCTTTTTTTTACCGAGTCCCGCGATGATATCTTCATTTTCGATAAACGTCATCGTATATGCCGCGTTTGTCTTCTTCAGTTTTAATGGTGACGGATCCGAAACTCTATAGTCAGAAGGTGCCGCCGCCATGATGACTGCGTCACAATTTTCAAATGCTTCGTTGACCGCCGCCGACATTTCCGCGGTGCTTCGGACGTCAACCCTATTGATTCCGTCACTGCAGGCAAGATTGACCGGGCCCGACACGAGCGTGACTTCAGCGCCTCTTCGAAGCGCTGCCTCCGCTATGGCAAAGCCCATTTTCCCGGAGGAATTGTTTGTGATGAACCGGACCGGGTCGATGTCTTCAACAGTCGGGCCAGCTGTGACAAGTATCTTGCGGCCGTCAAGATCGCCTGAGCTCATTGCGGGAGCCAGGTCAAGAATACGCATAACCTCTTGAACTATAACAGAAGGCTCCGCGAGCTTGCCCGGGCCTGTATCGCCGCAGGCGAGCATTCCGGAATCCGGCTCAATAAAAAGATAGCCCATATCTTTAAGCTTATCCATGTTCTCCCGGAATATCGGATTCTCATACATCGCCGTATTCATGGCAGGCGCGAGCATTACAGGCTTTCTGGTTGCCATGATCGTCGTGGTGAGCATATCATCGGCAATGCCGCAAGCGATCTTGCCGATGATATTCGCCGTCGCCGGAGCGATCAGGAAAATATCGGCCTTCTGCGCCAATGCGATATGCTCGACCTCCCAGGCATTGGGAGCATCAAACATATCAGTCACGACCGGATTTTTCGAGATCGTCTGAAATGACAGCGGCATAATGAATTGTTCGGCATTGCGGGTCATTATGACGGTGACTTCAATGCCTTCTTTTTTCAGTCTGCTGACGATGTCCAGCGCTTTATAGCAGGCTATCCCGCCCGTTACACCAATCACGGCATGCTTTTTCATGGCAATTATATCTCCAAATCAGAGCTTCTCTTGTATGTGATAAGGCCATCGGCGATTTCCCTTGTTGCTATGGTGACCGGCTTTTGTATAATGGAATGCACAAGCGCAGGCTTGCCGTCGATCAGGTCCCTGGCTCGCTTGGCGGCCAATATCACAATGGTGTATCTGCTGTCGGCTTTCGTTCTGATTTCGTTGATGGATGGATAGAGCATTATAATTCCTCCTTGTAATTCTCAATTAGCGAATAAATATCTTCGGAAACACGGGAATGCTCGGCATTCATGATGGCAATTATTTTTTCAACGGCTTTATGTACCTCGTCATTCACGACACAATAATCATATTTGTCGATATACGAGACCTCCTTCAGCGCTTCACCGAGCCTGATATCGATAGCGTCGGGACTTTCAGATCCCCTTCCTGTGATCCTTTTGCGAAGTTCCATCATGGATGGCGGCAAAATGAATATGAAAATCCCCTTTGGATAGACCTCCTTGATTTTCAGCGCCCCCTGAATATCGATCTCCAGCACGACATCCCTGCCCTGCTCCAATTTTGAGAGCACCGCCTTTTGAGGCGTACCATAATAATTGCCATATACTTCGGCATATTCCAGGAATCCGTCTTGAGCGATTGTATCCTCGAATTCTTTTCTGGAAACAAAGTAGTAATTCAATCCATCGACTTCTCCGTTCCGCGCTTTGCGCGTCGTCATCGATACCGACAGCGAAACGTTCGTTCTTGCCAGCAGCTCCTTGCAGATCGTGCCCTTTCCGGTGCCGGACGGTCCAGATACCACAAACAAAAGACCTTTTCCCATCATACTCCCTTTCGTACGCAAATAATTTCAGATGTTAAGAATATCTCAAATCTTAATAATATTCAATAGCATCATTCAATATTCTGGACCTGTTCACGGATTTTCTCGATCTCACTTTTAATTTCGATCACGATATTGGTTATCTCTATATCATTTGCTTTCGAACCGATGGTATTTGCTTCCCTGTTCATTTCCTGCACGAGGAAATCCAGCTTTTTGCCATCGGGCTGCGTACTTTGGGAAATGATCCTCTCCAGTTGAATTATATGACTGTCGAGCCGAACCAGCTCTTCAGTCACGCTGCATTTGTCCGCAAAAATGGCCGCTTCGACAAGTATCCTGTCTTCAGGGACATCAATGGAACCGCCAAGAATATCTTTTATGCGTTCGCGGAGCTTATCCGCATATGAAGCGGTAACCAGCGGCGATCGTTCGGTAATCTTGTTTACGAGACTGCGGATCGTTTCTCCGCGGCAAATGATGTCCTCAGAAAGCTTCGAGCCTTCCACGACCCTCATATCATTCAGTTTATTCGCCGCTTCCCGTACAGGTATCTCCAGCGCCTTGACGATTTCCTCTTCGTCCTCGACATCGGCGACCGCCTTCATGACATCCGGCATTGTCGCCAGGAACTGAAGCGTGATTTCTCCGCTGACGTCAAAAACGCTTTTCAGTTGTTTAAGATTTTCGTAGTACTGTTTTGCGACCATCGAATTGAGTTTTATATTGATGTCGTCCTCTGTAAGATTTTCGACAATGATCGAAACCTCAATCTTTCCTCTCCGGGCGATATCCTTGACGATATTTTTAAGCCTGTCTTCCGCAAATGAATAACGTCTGGGCATCTTGACCGTTATGTCGCTGTATCTGTGATTGACAGATTTGATCTCAACGATGATATTTCTTTTGCCGTCGCTGTATTCGCTTCTTCCGAAACCGGTCATGCTTTTTATCATAATCAGCTGTCTCCTTATAGTAAATAAGTGCCCTTGCAGATAGTTCTCGCAGGTCCTTCCATGAAAACGCCGTCATCCTCAAGCAGCGTTATTTTTACAGTTCCTCCTGGCATTTCAGCATCAAGTTCGTTATGAAGCCCTTTCAGCCGGCTTGCCACGATCACCGAAGCCGATGCCCCGGTCCCGCAAGCCAGCGTCCTTCCTGCGCCGCGCTCCCATGTATCGACTCTGATCCTCTGATTGTCCAAAATCTGAACAAAATTAACATTGGTGCCTTCTTTGAAAATAGGATTTTTCTCAATGGCAGGCCCGAATTTCAAAATAAAATCTTCCCGCAGCGATACGTCCGAACCATGCCTGTCATCCATGAAATAGACTGCGTGCGGTACGCCCATATGCAGGAATGATACTGTTAGCGTCTGATCGAATACATGCAGATCGAATTCAATGAGATTATTGTCCCATTTACCCATTTCGACACGCACAGTCGAAAGATCCTGTCTTGATTCGATTATTTTGACACGTTTTGCTCCATCTCCGGTTTCAATATCAAATTCAGTTTCGGGCGATATTCCTTTATCATAAATATATTTTGCGAAACATCGGATGCCATTTCCGCACATGGTCGCTTCCGAACCGTCTGCATTGAAAAATGACATCTTTATGCTGCAGATACTCGATTTTTCGGCAAATATCATGCCATCGGCTCCGATGCCGAAATGCCGGTGGCACATTGATTTTGCAAGCTTGGATTTTTCCGGCAAATTGCCGGCGAATTGGTTTTCCCTATTGTCCGCAATAATGAAATCATTGCCTGCGCCATGCATTTTCCAAAATTCCACTCGCTTATACCTCCTGTTATGATATTATTAATTATTATATATTTTTATGGGGGATACTGCAATGCCTTTTGACGGAATCGTAACTTCAAGCGTCGTATGCGAGCTTAATAATAAACTGATCGGCGGTAAAATAGAAAAGATCTACCAGCCTGAGCAGGATGAGATCATCCTGCATATCCACTCAGGCAAATCAAGCCATAGACTGCTCATATCATCCGGCAGCAGCCATGCCAGACTGCATGTGACCAACGCTCCCAAATCCAATCCGCAGAATCCGATGGCCTTTTGCATGCTGCTCAGAAAGCATTTGATGAACGGCAGGATTCAGTCTATCCAGCAGATGGATTCAGAGCGCATCGTAGAGATATGCTTTGACACGCAAAATGAAATGGGATATTCGGTCAGCAAGAAACTGATCGTTGAAATCATGGGCAAGCATAGCAATATTATTTTGGTCGATAACACGGCCGGCAAAATAATCGACAGCATAAAAAGGATCTCCATCGACGTCAATCGCTATAGACAGCTCCTGCCCGGCCTTCTCTATGTTTGCCCTCCTGATCAGGGCAAGACAAGCATCTTCAGCATTGATCGCGATACGTTCTATTCCTTTTTTAATGTTGAAGCGGCGGAGGCTTATGAGCCTGACATCACAGCTAAAATACTCCTCTCCCGCATCCAGGGCATCAGCCCCGCTCTGGCGGCAGATTTCGCTGCGCGTACATCGTCAGTTGAAGCTTTGTTCGACATGCTAAAGGATCGTATACTTCAGATCAAGCAATGCCTTTTCACCCCCTGCGTCTATCTTGATCACGATGATGAGCCGGCAGATTTCCATTGTTTCCAATTACTCGAACCTTCGAGCTACTATCGTGAGATGATTTTCAAAGATATGAGCGAAGCAGTCGAATATTACTATGACCATAAAACATCCTCCAATAAAATGAAGCAGAAATCGTCGGATCTTGTGCGTGCACTTGAAACGGGACTCGACAAGCTGCATCTGAAAAAACAGAAATTGTCCGAGGATCTCATCGAAGCCGGACGCGCGGATCATTACAGGCTTTTCGGCGAACTCATCACGGCGAATCTCCATACCATTGCTGCAAAGCAAACCGAGACCGAGGTTTTGAATTATTATACCGGTGAAGCGGTCAGGATCCCGCTTGACGAGAGGCTTTCGGCTTCCAGAAACGCACAAAGGTACTTCAAGAAATATACTAAGGCAAAAACAGCCGTCATAGAAAAGAAATGTCAGCTTGAAGAGGCTGATTCCGATATAAAATATCTTGAATCTGTCCTGACGCATATTGAAAATGCGTCTGCTTATGAAGATATTGAAGATATCCGGCAGGAGCTTGTCGATGGGGGTTATCTGCGCAGGAAAAGCAGCAGCTCAAAAGCATCGAAACCGAAGCCGGCTCCAATTTGCCGCGTTTCTTCAGACGGATTCCGTATCCTGATCGGCCGAAACAATCGGGAAAACGACATTTTAACCTTTAAGACGGCCTCGCCGAAAGATATCTGGCTGCACACGAAGGATATTCCGGGATCCCATGTCGTCATCATTTCCGACGGCAGGCAGATTCCCGAAACAACTTTGCTTGAAGCGGCATCAGTTGCCGCTTATTACAGTAAAGGACGCCAATCCGAGAATGTACCCGTCGATTATACACTGATCAGGCATGTAAAAAAACCAGCCGGTGCGAAGCCCGGCATGGTCATTTTTGTTAACAATAAAACTATTTATGTTACTCCATTAGATTTACAACGCTGTAAATGACTTTCGAAGCTTCCGCTCTTGTTGCAAAGCCCTGCGGGTCGTAATTTCCTTCAGGCCTTCCGTTCATGACACCTGCCCTGACGACCGTGCTGACTGCTGCTGAGGCCCATGGACTGATACTGCCGCTGTCGGTGAAAATGATTTCTCCATTTAACGGCGTGTATGCGATGCCCTCGGCTCCGGCAAAATTGTTTAGAATGACGGCCATCTGTTCGCGCGTTATAGGCGCATCCGGCATGAATGTCCCATCAGGATTCCCGCTGACGATCTTATTTGCAAGCCCCCAATTAACATAGGGCGCGAACCAGTCTATGTCGTGGACATCGGCAAAATTTGCCGGCGGCGAATCTGCAACATTCAAACCGTAAACAGTATTTGACATCATTGTCAGGAATTGAGCCCTGGTCAGCTGAGCGTCCGGCAGGAACCTATCTTCCCCCATGCCTTTCACGATACCCTTTGCCGCCAGTATTTCGATGTATTTCTTAGCCCAATGCTCGTTCGTATCGCTGAAGGATACAGTCGTCGGCCCAACTTGCACGGGAATGGTCTTTTCCTTTCCATTGTAGGATATATAGATCCTGCCGCTGACTCCGGTCCTGTCAGACGCCGTAAATACACCGTTCTGGCTGATCGTGCCGATCGTGGGGTCACATGTCCATGTAAACAATCTATCCTCGCAGACGACCGGGACATAGCGGCTGAACGCTTTTACGTTGATATCGGAAGACTGTCCGGGCTCCAGGACGAGGTCGGTCTTGTCCGGATAAATGTTCACGGATTTTGTGATCCTGACCTTCGCGGAAGTACGCAGCCGGCCAGCCTCAGCCATGATTGTTTCCTCTCCCTCTTCATCTCCGGCGAAAAACAGCCCTTCGCCATCGATCTCGCCGAGTCCGTTTCCAGTCTCATAAAAGACATCGTCCAGGTCTTCTGTCGGGCAATACATGTCATCGGTCGTTTTTACGTCAAACTGCAATTTTGCGCCGGGCATCATTACAGTCGACAAAGGATAGAGATGCAAATTCTCGATCTCGCCGCTGCCGTTATCCCGGAGAACAAAAAGCAGGCCGTTCGAGATGCTTCTTTCTTTTCCATCAGAAGGCGCGTTCAGCACCTTGGCAGATACATCGCCCGGCATACGCGCGGCGAATGTCGTCGAGCCTCCGCCATCGAAGTTTATGACTGAGACACAGCCTTTTTCGAGCATGTATGCTGCAACATCTGAAAGGTTCATACCGACAGAATAACCCGATTGCCTTCCGTCCACAGCATAAAGCATCACACTCCCATCCGCTTTTATGCCCAGGCATGTTCTGGGGTTGGATACTTTGTCAGTTGTTGTCACCGCTCCGTATTGGGCGATTATCTGGTATGCGCCTATGGCTTCGGCTGTATCGCCCCAAACGCCTGTCTGATCGGTAACCGAAAACGATACCTGGTCTCCGGGAACGAGCGCAGCCAGTATTGCAGCCTGAGAAGTCCCGACTGCAGCAGACAAGACTATTTGATTGTCATTGATCGGTGTATTCATGGCATTCATTCTGACTTCGCTCACAACGGCTCCGATTGTTCCGTTTATGGACAACTCAGGACTATCGTCGGCCTCAAGCACTATTTCCGTGCATTCGACGGTCGTCTTGGTTGAAGCGCCATATTCCCTGTTATAAAAATGCATGCCGTTCGAAACACCTCTCGGCTTATTGACGTGATTGAAATTATAAATCGCATTATCATTTACAATAAACGAGAAATCGAAACGGACAGGAGCAAGAAAAGCTGTGCCATCCTGTCTGAATCCCACCGCATTGCTGTAATTGGCGCCTGAATTCTTGATTTTCCCTTCATGTACGCTCATCCCCAGAGGAACGCCGGATGAAGTGTCGAAAAAATCACCGTTCACCGCGGCGACGACCGTATAGCCTTCATCTTTAAGAAGATTCATCATATAAGTCATCGTGCAGCGCCCTGTCACATCGCCCACGAACACATAAGGCATAACACTGCCTTCGGTTTTAAGGATGTCGGCGCTGAACGCATGCTGTACGGCCTGGCTGGAATTGACAGCGATCTTTTCATTGAAAAAAACATCCTCTGTCAGATAGGTTTCAGATTCATGGACGATTTCTCCCAAGCCTTGATTATATGTGTATCCTGTTGTAAACGTCATCAATAAGATCACAAAGGCCAATCCGGCTGCAAGCCTTTTGTTTATGGCTGATTTTTTCATTTTTTACTTCCTTTCGCCTGTCGGGAGGTTCTTTAGATTTTCTAGCCTGGCCTTCCGATATCTTTCTGTCATTGCTTTCCTTATCATTATGCTATGTTATTCATAAAAAACAACCCACGTAACAAAGATTTAATATGTTTTTTTGATCCAGCCGACGATCGTGTCCAGAACCTGCGCGCCGTTTTTTTCGTTGTGGATCTCGTGATAAAGCCCGTCCCACTCAACATAGTCGCACGAGGGGTTCTCGATACCGCTTAATTTTCGGCTTCCTTCGATGCTGCAGATCCTATCCTGCGAACCATGCATCAGCAACATTGCCTTTCCTGATCCATGTTCAGCGGAAAGCAGAGCCTGCGAAGCATTGATGCCGTCAATGGCAGTCCCTGCAGAAATAAAATGATGGATCAGCGGATCATGCATGTATTTGTTCACTTCATCGTCGACCTTTGAAATATCTTTGGCCTGCAGCCCTGTGTTGATCGTGAAATCAGGTTTTACCGCCGCAATTATCCTGAACAGAAAAACGACAGGAGCAGAAATTTTCCTGACAAGTACCAGCCATGGCGCTGTAACGATACAGCCGGTGATGCCATTTCGGCTTTTGCCGTTCTTCATAAAATCCAGAACAATATTCCCTCCCATACTGTGCCCATATAAATATAACGGACAATCAGGATATTTTTGTTTCAAAATATCGAGAATATTCTCGATATCGGAGAACAGAAGCGATCTGGGCGAAGCATGCCCTCTTTTTCCCGAAGAGAAACCATGCCCTCTCAAATCAAAGCCAATCATCGAAATGCTCCGCTTTTTAAAATGCTCCCCTATGCGGTCATACCTGCCTGCGTGTTCGCCTATGCCATGAACGAGACACAAAGCGGCAACCGTATCATCGGCATGCCATTCACATAAATGGATCTTTTCATTATTCTTTTCGATCATTATTTCATCAAACATGGTTCCGGATTCCTCCTTAATAAGTAGCCAAATTTAGCCTTGCTTGCATTATAACGTTGATTTATACTTATTATACCCCAATCATCAGGCTGAATGGAATCAGATGCATAGGTGTTGAAGTTGAATTGTAGGTATACCTTTATGCAAAAAAAGAAAAATGAAACAAACTGCTTTAAATTACAGAACAAAAGAAAAATCGTCTGTGAGATCTGCGGCAATCCGAAGAATAATCTTGATTTTAAAGGAAAGAAAATTTGCGAAGACTGTGTTAAATATGTCAAGAGTCATTAGCACATCAATGCTGCTGTAAGTTATGTTCATCGCGCATCTTAATTCCTAAAGCGTAAAATGCCAAACGGCAGAAGCGTTTGAACCTTCTGCCCGTTTTCTTATGACATCATTTTCTTTTTTATTATCGATTCTCTGATTTTGATGCAATATTCTGCAGTTTTTTCTTTGTTTTGGGCTTCATAACCGAAAATCCGAATTTTCCTATCGGCTTGGACAGTCCATAATATTCCCCATGGCTGTAACATATGAGTCCTGCCTTTTCAAGCTGCAGCTTACCCTTCTCATCCATGAGCGTCTCGTCCGCATGGACTGCTACTATTTCAGCAATAAAAACGTCATGAGAAGGCAATTCGATAATATCCTTTACAATACATTCGATATTGACCGGCGACTCTTCGATCATTGGACATTTCAATTTCGTCGCTGGGGTCGGCGTAAGGCCCTGGCTCTCGAACTTATTCATATCCTTGCCGGATTTGACGCCGCAGAAGTCGGCCTGAAATGCAAGATCCTCCGTTCCAAGGTTTATGACAAACTCCCGGTTTTTAACCAGAATACTGTGTGAATGCCTTGATTTCCTCACTGCGATGTATGTCATCGGAGGCTCGGAATTAACAATGCCTGTCCATGCAATCGTTATGATATTATATTCGGAATTATTTTCGCCGCAAGACACCATAACGGCCGGAACCGGATACACCATCGTGCCCGGTTTGAATGTGATTTTACTCATTTTTAGATTTCCTCCCTGGTTTGGATCGTCTATCTTGCCCGAGCCCATTTGAAGAATTTATCGAAATGCTCAGGAAGCGGACTGTCGAATTCTATATATTCTCCGGTTGATGGATGAATGAATCCGAGGGTTTTGGCATGAAGCACCTGCGTTTCTATTCCAAGGATTTTTTTAGCCGGACCATATAAGGGATCACCAAGCAGCGGATGACTGATGTAGGCCATGTGAACCCTGATCTGATGCGTTCGTCCTGTTTCAAGCCTGGCTTCTATATAAGTGAAATCCCCATATCGCTCCAATACTTTGTAATGCGTTACAGCATCCCTTGATGAAATCCTGGTTACAGCCATCTTCAGCCTGTTTGCGGGATCTCTGCCTATGGGTGCGTCGACCGTTCCTTCGTCTTCCTTGAAATTATTGTATACCACAGCATGATAAACACGTGTGATCGAATGCTCTTTAAGCTGCTGCGCCAATGAAGCATGGGCATGATCGTTCTTGGCAACCATGAGAAGGCCGCTCGTGTCCTTGTCGATCCGATGCACGATACCGGGCCGTATCACGCCGTTGATGGAAGACAGGTCCTTGCAATGGTATAATATAGCATTCACAAGCGTTCCGGAATAATTTCCCGCGGCCGGGTGCACGACCATGCCTTTCGGTTTATTTACTACAAGAACATCCTGATCCTCATAAACGATATCCAGATAGATCTTTTCGGGCCGCACCTCCAGAATCTCGGGCTCAGGCAAAAAGACATGGGCCTCATCGCCTGCATGTACGCCAATTTTTTTTATCGTTTGCCGTTTGCCATTAAGCTCGATATTGCCTGCAGATATAAGCTTTTGGATGTAGCTGCGCGACAGATCATCCATCATCACCGAGAGCGCTGTGTCAAGCCGCATCCCCTCCTGTTCCCTTTCAAATTTCACCTTGTATGGTTCATTGGCCATGGCTGCCATCCTTCCTCATTTTCAAGGCTTGATCAAAAAACAAGATGTAAAGGATCAAAAGCGCCGATCCTCCCACAACAGCCATGTCTGCCACGTTGAATACAGGAAATGAAAATAGCTTGATTTCGAGAAAATCAACGACATACCCATTTCTTATCCGGTCGATCATATTGCCGACCCCGCCGCCGATGATCAGCGAAAAACCCAGAAGCATCGTCCAGTGAGCCTTTTTAACATTCTTTACAAGAATAATAAGAATAACGACGGATACGATCGACGTCAACGATATGAGAAAAACCTGTTTGTTCTGGAGAATACTGAAAGCAGCGCCGAAATTATGGATATAAGTAAGATCCATAACACCCGCCCATAGAACAACAGACTGGTTGATATCCAGATTAACGCGCACAAAATGCTTTGTGGTCTGGTCCAGAATAATGATGATCAGAATTATCAGGTAATACATATGCGATCGGATCAAACCTGCGATCCTTCTCCAGTCTTAATACTTTTCATGACCTTCGTTTCGGTCAAAGTCTTTCGTTCTCCGGCATTCCTGATTCCGCGCATGGACATCGTATCCTGATCCGCCTTGCCGGCATAAACAGGTTTGACGGCTCCAGCGACGGCTTCGGCTGGAGAATCTGTCAGTCGCCTGAGATCTTCAAGATCGTTTTCCGAAAATATTTCAGCGCTGAGCGTATCGAACTTTTCAAGTTCTGATTCCAAAAGCGTTTTGAATCTTGTTTTGAAAATATGCAGCCTTGTGTGCGCCGATGCATATTCTTCATTCAGTTTCTCAACGGATTCCTTCGCTTCGCGGAGAATGAGCTGCGCGTCGAGCTCGGCATTCTTAAGAAGCATGGAGGCTCTTTTTTCTGCGCTTGCGGATATATCGTTCATCAGGGTCTTTGCGGCTTCCAGCGTATCGTATACGGCCGTCTCGGAATTTTTGTAACGTTCTATTTCCTGATTCAGGGTCTTTATCTGCTCTTTGTAGGCATAATTCTCCTTGACCAGCTTTTCATAATCAAGCGTCAGCAGATCGAGAAAGCTGTCGACCTCGTCTTCCTTGTATCCTCTGACGCCCTTTGAAAATTCCTTGTTCTGAATATCAAGCGGAGTGATCATGCGCATTTCCTCCTAAAGAAACATAGCCAATGCCCTGACAATGATCATATTGATGAAATTGATCGCAACCAAAGCCAGGATAGGCGAAAAATCGATGCCGTACGTTGCTCCGAACCTGCCCAGCAGTCTCCTGCATGGAGCCAGTATCGGTTCTGTTATCTGGATCAGTGTCGTATAGAATTTGTTGTTATAAGGATTCCTTACAAACCAGCTCATTATGATCCTGGCAAATATGATCATGACCACCAGTTGGAAAAACATATTGACAGCTTTAATTAAGATTAGTATCACGTTCTATCCTCCGATTATCTCCATGGATTTTTATTATCTTCATTTACGTCCAGATTCCTGTTGTCTATATTCGCCATTACATCCACATTTTCAGGCGCAAATACAAATATATTATTGGCTACCCTTTGGACATTTCCGTCCAGAGCATATGTGGCGCCGCTTAAAAAATCGAATATCTTTCTCGCTGCATCGGCCTCAAGGCGTTCAAGATTAATAATGACAGGTTTTTTGCCTTTTAAATTGTCGACGAGCTTGGGACATTCATCAAAGCCCTTCGGTTCGATCACAACCAGCTTGAATTGGTTTTTTCCCGCCGGCGATGCCGGTGCGATCCTTGGTTCGGTCTTGGGCGGCACTAAAGAGTTTCTAGGCTCAAGCGGTCGGTTGAGCTCGTTTTTTACTCTAGCGCTGTCATTAAGCTCCGCTTCCTCTTCTTCAACTTCCTCAACACCGATCAGGACCTTTAGCTTGCTAAAAAAACCTTCTCCCATTTTCAATCCTCCCAATAAATCACTTACAAATTATAATTTCTCCTGCCAAATATTGCGGTGCCTACGCGAATCAGGTTGGAGCCCTCTTCGATCGCCACCGGGAAATCGTTCGACATGCCCATGGATAAATACTTAAAATCAGTGCCTGGCAGTGACAGCTCGATATACTTCATGAAATATTCGTGCACAGCCTTGAAATACTGCCTCACCTGCTCTGGATCCTCTTCAAACGGAGCAATGGTCATAAGGCCTCTTATCCGAATATTTTTGAAATGGTCGGCAATCTCAACGATCAATTCATCGGTCTCGCAGCAGGCGATCCCGAATTTGGATTCTTCACCTGAAGCGTTGATCTGGATCAATACATCCATTATCGATCCGTTCGCGGCCGCCCTGCGGTCTATTTCCTCCGCCAGCCTCAATGAATCCACCGAATGGATCATGCTTACCTTGTCAATAATATATTTTACCTTATTTGTTTGAAGATGTCCAATCATATGCCACTTGACCGGTTTTACTTTTTCAAATTTGTCAAGGATCTCCTGGACCTTATTTTCACCGATATCCGTAATTCCGGCATCGATAGCTGCATTGATTTCTTGTGTCGTTCTGGTTTTCGTAACAGCCACGAGAAGGATATCCTCTCCTCGGCGGCCTGATTTTTCTGCGATGGCCGCTTTCGTCGCGTTTAATTCGCCAATATTGGATATTATATGTTTCATAGTGCCTCCCCCTAGTATTTCAATGGATCGCTATTGCTCAGTCCGGCTTGCCGTTCCTCAATACTTCATCATAGATATCCACTGTTTCGACACGCTTGCTGCCTTCATCGCTGTTTTCATAATAGTAGCCGCATTCAACAAGCGAATATTTTCCATCAGAAGTAATGATCCTGACAGGTTTGAATATATAGCTTCCGCTCATGTCTTTCACATAAACGCCGTTTTTTTCATCCACTTTTGTGATGCTTTCATTTCTCAGCATAAGTCCTTTGTAGTCGGCCGTTATGATTTCAGCATCGATACGGCGCAGCCGGGGCATTTGCTCCCAAAATTTGTCAAATTTCAGGATCACTAAAAATGAATCCCCGCTGTTGACAATGTCTTCAACGGTCCCGCTGATTGTCGATTCTTCATGGAGCAGCGTTATGTCACTGCCCTTTTCATATTTTATGATCGATTTCTTGTCGATCCACATAACTGTATACCAAATTTCACTATCTACGATCTTATAGACCGGCACCCCCGCAGCAGCCTCTTTTCCATTGAGATCGGCGACATCCTCTGTGATTTCAGCAGTTGCCTCCCGAGTCAGATCTTTCATCGTGTCAGGCTTGAATATCGACTCCTGCCCGTCAACAAAGAAGCTGACCATTCCGCGCTTATCCGCGGTAAATACTTCAGCGCCCTGGCCAATATCCATTATTCTCGTTCCGTTTCTGACCTGATCACCTTCATGGACATAATATTGCACAGGCCCCGTTATGCCCGCACGGTAGACGGATTCTCCCCGTATCAAATAGCAGACCGCTTCATCCTGGATCCGGATACTCCCATATTCGATGATGTCCGTTCGCCTGAAAGCATCCGAAACATCGGGCAATACATAAATATAGACAAATAACGCGGACACTATAAAAACGAACAGGATAATGCCATGTTTCTGCGTGAATCGCTTGCTTCTATTTTTCATTGTCCAAACCTGCTACAATTCTTTCGAGGATCTTGATTTCGTCTTTGGTAAGATTTTTTTCACTTTCAAGGTATTTATTGAAAAGATCCGGCCTTCTTGCCCTGGTGATCCTTAGAGATTCCTCAAACTGCCACAAATGTATCATCCTGTGATTACCCGAAACAAGAACGTCAGGAACCGCAAGGCCTTCATATACCCTGGGCTTTGTATAGTGAGGGTATTCAAGCAGCCCGGAATAGATCGATTCCTCATTGTGCGAATCGCTGCTGCCGAGAACATCGGGCAGCAGCCTTGCGACCGAGTCGATCAGCACCATCGCAGGAAGCTCACCTCCGGTTAGGATATAATCGCCTATCGATACTTCTTCGATCCGCCAATGATCGATGATCCGCTGGTCAATGCCTTCATAATGCCCGCAGAGGATGACGAATTCACTTTCAGCAGAAAAGCTCTCTGCCATTTCACGGTCCAAAAGCCTCCCCTTGGGGGACATGTACACGATGCGCTTTTCATGGGCGTCGATGCTTTCAAGCGCTTTGAAGACCGGATCCGCCATGAGAAGCATGCCGGCGCCGCCGCCGAACGGATAGTCATCCACTTTTTTATGCTTATCGCACGTATGATCCCTGATATTGATAAGATCAATTTTAAGAATGCCATTCTCCCTGGCGCGCCCGACAATGCTGGAACTGACGACAGGCTCTATGATTTCCGGAAATAAAGTCAGTACTTCAATTTTCATATGACCACCAATCCATATCAGATTACAGCATGCCTTCGATCAGATGCAGGACAATGAAGCCGCCTTCGAGATCCACATTCAGCACAAATTCATCAACGGCCGGAACGAGAATTTTCCTGCCGTCCGCCGCTAGTATTTCATAAATATCATGGGCGGGATTCTGGATAACATCCGATACCGTCCCAATAGCCGCACCATTTTCATCGACTGCCGCAAGGCCGATCAGATCCGCTATATAATAACTGTCATCCGGCAATTTCCTGGCGTTTTCCCGGTCGATCAGCAAATACTTCCCGCGCATTTTTTCAGCGGAAGTCCTGTCATCGATGCCTTGGATCTTTAAAATAACCAGCTGGCCGCTGTATCGCACCTTTTCGATTATATGAAGATCTTTTTCAATGTATAGCTCCTTCATCTCCTCAAAACGCTCTTTGTAATCAGTGTAAGGATAGACTTTGAATTCTCCCTTCAAGCCTACGGCGCTGACTATTTTACCCAGTTTGAATTGTTCCATATGTTCGCCTTCCGATATACAGCAACGTTCACCTCGATATCCCGGGATACCAAAGTGAACGTCAGATCAAAGTTCGCCTTTATTGAATGATTTCGACTACGACTCTTTTATTGTCCTTTGTTGCCGCAGCTTTTACAACCGTCCTGAGGGCCTTGGCGATCCTGCCTTGTTTGCCGATCACTTTTCCCATGTCTTCAGGCGCGACTTTGAGCTCGAGTATGATTGCCTGATTGCCTTCGACTTCATTGACGACTACCGAATCCGGATCATCGACCAATGCTTTTGCGATTGCTTCCACTAATTCTTTCATAGGATACACGCTCCTTAATTAGATAATGCCGGATTTTTTTAACAAGCTTTTAACTGTATCGGTCGGCTGGGCTCCATTTGCAATCCATTTTTTGGCTTTTTCTTCATCCAGCTTGACTTCCGCGGGATTCGTGATCGGATTGTAATAGCCGATTTCTTCAATGAATTTTCCGTCTCTTGGTGAACGGGAATCAGCCACGATCACTCTGTAAAAAGGCTTTTTCTTGGCACCCATTCTTTTTAATCTGATTTTTACTGACATAATTACACCTCCTGGTTTTCTATTTTTGACTGCGGTTCAAACTCCGAAGTCAATATATGTTAAACTCAGTATTCTGAATTTAAACGTTATTGAAAAACATGTCCATATGTTTTTATTGAAATCCTCGAAACATTTTGTTTTTCTGGTGCTTTGGCGCATTAGTGAACTGCTTCATCATTTTTTTTGCATCCTCGTATTTTTTGACCAGATTATTGACTTTATTGACCGGAAGCCCCGCTCCGGCTGCGATCCGCTTTCTCCTGCTGCCATTTAACAAGCCGGGATTCTTTCGCTCTTCAATCGTCATCGACTGAATGATCGCTTCCATGTGAACAAATTCCTTTTCGTCCACATTCGCTTCCTGGATGGCCTTGTTGTTGAGACCCGGGATCATATCGAGCATCTTGGCGATTCCGCCCATTTTCTTGATTTGACCGATCTGATCCAGAAAATCCTCGAGCGTGAATTCGTTCTTTTTCATTTTGCGCTCAAGCTCGGCAGCCTTTTTATCGTCGAAATTCTCTTGCGCCTTCTCGATCAGGCTAAGCATGTCCCCCATACCAAGGATCCTGGAAGCCATTCTTTCCGGATGAAATTGTTCGAGGGCGTCTGATTTTTCACCAACTCCAATGAACTTGATCGGCTTGCCAGTGACTGCCTTGACCGACAACGCGGCACCGCCTCTCGAATCGCCGTCGAGTTTTGTCATGATTATGCCGTCGATCCCCAGCTTGTCATTAAAGCCAATCGCAGCATTCACGGCATCCTGACCGGTCATGGCATCCACAACCAGAAGGATTTCATGCGGCTTCGTCCTGGCCTTGATCCTGACCAATTCATCCATCAGCTCTTCGTCGATATGTAATCTGCCGGATGTATCCAGTATCAGAACATCATGTCCTTTAAGTTCCGCCTCCCTGACTGCCGCTTCAGCGATCAGCTCCGGCTGTTTTGAATCGCGCATGGAGAATACGGGAACACCGACTTTTTCGCCAACGATTTCCAGCTGATCGATAGCGGCCGGCCTGTATATGTCGCACGCGGCCAGCATGGGCCTTTTGCCGTTTTTCTTCAAATACGCGGCAAGTTTGCCGCAAGTCGTCGTTTTACCGGTACCCTGCAATCCGGCCATCAATATGACTGTAAAGCCTTTCGGAGAGAATGTCAGTTTGCTGTTTGTGCCGCCCATCAGGGCGACCAGCTCCTCGTTGACGATTTTGACGACCTGCTGCCCGGGTGTAAGGCTTTCAAGCACGTTCTGTCCAAGAGAGCGTTCCTTTACTTTTTCAACAAAATCCTTGACAACTTTAAAGTTGACATCCGCTTCAAGCAGCGCCAGCTTCACCTCGCGCATCGCTTCATTTATATCCGCTTCTGTAAGGATTCCTTTTCCTTTTAGCTTTTTAAATACACCCTGCAGTTTATCCGAAAGTCCTTCAAATGCCATTTTACATCTCCGATTTCCATATATTCCGATCAGTCGTTGATCGTCTCGATGATCGCCTTGATCCTTGTCAATTCTCTTTTTAACGCTTCATCATTCCGGTGCTCGAGCAGTGCCTGCTCAATGCAGTCATTGACCTTTTGAACCGCCAATTCCGTTTCTTTGAATTTTTTAGCGAGCCCAAGCGTTCTTTCATATTCATAAAGGGTTTTTTCAGCTTTACGGGCAGCATCATGAACGGCTTGCCTGCTGATCCCAAGATTTTCAGCAATCTCCGCAAGCGTCAGATTATCTTCATAATAGAGCTGCAGAATCACTTTTTGCTTTTGGGTGAGCATCTGTCCGTAAAAATCGAACAGCATGCTGATTTCCATCATTTTTTCGAACATACAGACCCCTTTATTCACGCATCTTAATGAAGATTATCAGACGCGGACATGTTTGTCAAGTATTTTTACTTTACAAAGTCTCGCACAGCATGACGCAGGATTTTACTGCCAGTCATACATGTATTGTATCGGCGCGCCTTCCCCCCTGCTGACAAGATCAAGCAGTGCTGAAACATCCCCCGGGGGCGTACGCGGCACGAAGGAGTTCAGCAGCATTCCCCAGATGGTTTTGTCAACATAAGTAATGTCAATGACATCACAGTCAAATAGCTCATAATTTTCCTGCATGTCAGCAATAGCATCCTGTTTCGTTCCGACCGCATCGATCAAACCGAGCTCGAGCGCTTGCTTTGCCGTATAGATCCTGCCATCGGCTATGCTTTTCACTTTATCGATGCCCATTCCTCTTCCCTCCGCGACAATGCCGGTGAACTGATCATAGCATTCATCGACCAGCGCCTGGAAAATAGCCTTCTGCTCTTCGCTCATCGGCTCGGTCATGCTGCCCATGGCTTTATTCGCGCCCGAAGTGATCGTGATCGTATCGATCCCGTTCTTTTCCAGGAATTTCGAGATATCGTAGAATGTTCCGATCGTCACGCCGATCGATCCGGTCCAGGTGTTTCTGTTGGCAACGATCTTATCCGCTGCCGCCGATATGTAATATCCGCCGGATGCGGCCATTGAGCCCATAGCCGAATATACGGGCCTGCCTGTATTCTCTTTATATTCATTCAGCTTAAGATATAATTCGTCGCTTTCATATACGCCGCCGCCGGGAGAATCGACGAATATGATGAGGCCTTTGTTCATATCATCTTCTATCAGCATATTGATCTCATCCAGCGTCCATTGATGCTGGTAGCCGACAGGAATGCCGAAGCTGTCCGTCTGGTTCTCAATGATAGTCCCCTCGACATATATGACGCCTATATACGGATATCGATCCGGCAGATCCGGCTCCATGCCGATCCAATCTCCGAATTTCTGTGCCGCGAACTGAAACAGCACGGCAATTCCGAACACTATAGCAACGATGACCAGCCAAGTGAGAAGATTCTTTTTAGTCTTTGGATCCATGGGTTTCTTTTCTTTTAACGGTCTGTTGCTGACGGTCCTGTCATTGGTTTCTTCCATGGCTGCAGCCCTCCCTTTTCCAGTCGGTAGTTTCATCTTCCGGTTCAATAATTATATTTTCCTCTTTTTTCATGATCCTGTCTATACTGATTTTCTTTTTCCAGCGCCCGCTTCTGTAGTATAGGAAAGCCATAATCGCACCGGCAGACCAATCCAGGCCTGCGGCAAGGAAAACGCCGCGGTAGCCTATCGTATGTGCAAGTATCAAGGCTGACGGCACCCGAACGAGCCACAGAGCTGCCATTGATATTGTCAAGGTCGCCATGGCGTCTCCTGCTCCGCGTATCGTTGCCATGGACATGAACATGACACATGCGGGTATCAGAAACGGCATGACTATCAGTAAAAATTCATGACCGATCATTATAACCTCGCTATCCGAATTGAACCAACCGATCATTGCACGGCCCCAAATCGAGCAGACCAATGTCAAGACAACCGCTATCGTCCCTGATATTTTAAGTGCCGCATGATAGCCCTTTTGGATTCTGGCCATCTTACCGGCCCCGATATTCTGACCCGCAAATGCAGACATGGCCATATTGATATTCATGATCGGCATAAATGCGAACTGCTGTATTCTGGACGCCGCCGTCACGGCTGCAATCACAGCGGTGCCGAAAGGATTGATGATGGCCTGGATGATGATCATGCTTACAGAGACCAGCATTTGCTGAAATCCAGAAGGCAATCCGATCCTGACCGATTCAACAAAAAGTTTCCTGTCGAATTTCATGTGACGCGGATCGATCCTGATCAGCGGATGTGTCTTATTCAAATATACTATGCCGAATATGAACGAGCATAGCTGTGCGATGACAGTCGCAAGCGCCGCGCCCGTTATCCCCATGCCGAGAACCGGCACAAACAGAAGAAGCAATATCAGATTGATCGCCGTCGACAGTATGAGAAAATAGAGCGGCGTCTTCGAATCCCCAAGCCCTCTTAATATGGCACTCGTCAAATTGTAGCCGACCATGCCGATCATGCCGGTAAAAGTGACCTTTAAATACAAAGAGGCGTACGGCATGACCTCTGCCGGTGTTTTTAGCAAATCAAGGAATGGATCCGTGATCAGGATGCCGATGACCGACAGGACCATTGATATAACGATATTTGACAAAAGCACAGAATCAGCGATCTTCACAACGCTGTCGTAATCGCCGGCCCCATAGAATTGAGATATCAATACCGTCGCCCCCATACCGAGGCCCATCAGCAGCGCTATGATCAAAAAAAGTATCGGAAAGCTGGCGCCGACGCCGGCCAGAGCTTCCGCGCCAAGGACCCTGCCGACCACAATCCCGTCCACCGTGCTGTACATCTGCTGGAAAACATTTCCCAGCAGAAGCGGAACAGAAAACATGAAAATCGCCTTTGCCTCACTGCCTTTTGTCATATCATTCAATTTTTTATTTGTCTTTTCGCTGTCCATTTTATTAAATCCTCATTGCTCAGGCTATTTATTATATAACATCAATCATTCTTTTCAAATATGATTTTTTAACCGCCAGGCATGTTTTCGGCAAATCTTTAATTTTGCCAAACTTTGCCCATTTAATGAAATTTGTGCTATAATTAATTTAAAGTAACTTCAAAACGGCATTGTAGCCGGATTCAGACAGAACAGGAAAATAAAATGATTTATGATGTCATTATTATCGGCGCGGGAGCGTCAGGTCTTTTTGCCGGCGCACTTTACCCGGGAAAAGTCAAAGGTCTCGTGATGGAAAAAACGAAATCCCCGGGAAACAAACTCCTTATGTCAGGCGGCGGCCAGTGCAATCTGACCCGCGGCGGCAGCATCAAGGGATTTCTTGCGCACTATGGAGAAAATGGCCGCAAGATCCGCTACGCGCTATACAAATTCAACAACATGGCTGTCAGGAATTTTTTTGAAGCACATGGCGTTTCAATGATAGAACGTGAAGATGGAAAAGTATTTCCTGCATCGCTGAAAGCAAAAGATGTTCTGAGCCTGCTGGTCAAGCTTTGTAGTGAAAACGGCTTTGAATTCGCTTACAATTCTCCTGTCGATGTCATTACATGCAATGAGGAGAATGCGCGCGGCATCCGGACTTTCACGGTGATCGGCCCGGCAGGCACTTATAAATGCAAGAAATTGATTGTCGCCTGCGGAGGCAGCTCCTATCCCGCTACCGGTTCAGACGGCAGCATCCTGAACGTATTGCGCAACCTTAATATCGAAATAGTGAATCCGAAACCGGCACTTGTCCCGATCCATGTCAATGATTATCCCTACGAAGCTCTGGCTGGAATTTCTTTCAACGATGCGCGCGTTTCCATATTGTCACAGGACAAGATCGCAAGCGCCGACAGGAAATATCATAAAACCGTCATTGCGCAGGTCAACGACGATTTGCTGCTGACACACCGTAATTTTTCAGGTCCAGCAATTTTAAACATTTCACGTCATGCTGACATCAGTCATCATTTGCAGATCTGCTATTATACGCTAAAAGATCCCAAGACGATATTGACGGGCCTGAAAAACCGAGCCTCCGGCAGTCAACAGCAGCTCTTGACTTTTTTGTGCGATTATCTGGAGTTGCCTAAGCGTTTTCTCGAGATATTATGCCTGAGAGCCAAGGTCGATCCCTGTGCGAAGATTTACCAGATCAACGATAGACAGCTCAAGGCAATCATAGGTCTTTTAACAGCGGATACATACAAAATCAGCGGCATCGGCAGCTATAATATCGCCATGGCCACGGCAGGCGGCGTAGCGCTTACGGAAGTCAATCCCAAAACGATGGAATCCGAAAAATATCCCGGGCTGTATTTTGCCGGGGAGATACTGGACGTCGACGGTGATACCGGTGGATACAACCTGCAGTTTGCATTTTCTTCAGCATATTTGTGCGCCAATAAATAAACTTATATCATGCAGGAGGACCCAGGCATCAAAGCTACCGTCAAAGCGGCGTTTCCCGTCACGATCCCAGTCATGCTGGGCTATATTTTTGTTGGCATTGCCTTTGGCCTGCTGATCGATCACTCAGGTCTGAATTTTTTATGGGCCGGTTTGATCAGTTTGACAGTCTATGCCGGATCGATGCAGTTCGTTCTGATCAATTTCCTTGCCGGCGCATTCAGCCTTGCCGAAATTGCCATAATAACCCTGCTGGTCAATATGCGGCACATGGTTTACGGACTCACGTTTATTGAAAAATTCCAGAATATGGGAAGGCTCAAGCCTTATGCCATATTTGCACTGACTGATGAAACTTACGCGCTTCTTTGCGCCTCAAAGGTTCCTAGCGGGATTCCGGCACACTCTTTTTATTTCGCGGTCGCTATGCTGAATCAGTCGTATTGGATCATCGGCAGCGTCATTGGTGCTCTTTTCGGTGCTCTTATCCCTTTCAACACGACCGGAATCGAATTTACGATGACGGCACTGTTCGCAGTAATCTGCACAGAGCAGTGGCTTACCTTCCCGCTGAAAGGCCCGGCATTAATAGGCGCAGCCTGCGCATTTGCATCCCTTCTCATTTTCGGAGCCGCGAACATGCTGCTCCCGGCCATGATTGCAATCATACTGATTTCGACAGTTGCACGGCCTGTGTTTGAAAAAGCATTGATCGGAAAGGCGGCAGAGCGATGCAAGTAACGACTCCTTATTTACTGGCTGTCATTGCGGTCACGGCAATCGTAACAATATTTACAAGAGCGGTCCCGTTCCTTTTTTTTGCAAGGACCGACCGGCCACCGGATTACATACTGTACCTTGGGAAAGTACTGCCGCCGGCGGTAATGGCTATGCTTCTCATTTTTTCCGTCCGTACGGCCTCTGTTTACGCATATCCGCATGGCATTCCCGAATTCGCATCACTCGCTCTCGTCGTTCTGCTGCATGTTTGGAAACGCAACACGCTGCTCAGCATCGCAGGCGGAACAATCCTTTATATGATACTTGTGCAGCTGATCTTCAACTGATACACTAATATGGAAACCGAATTGAAATTCGAAAGGAATGAGTGATCTGCTTATGAAAAGATTGCCCGCCGTTGTTCTGGCCGACCCGAATCCCATCGTTAGAAACAGAATCAAAACCATACTGGCCAATCAGGATATAAATTTCTATGAGGCTTCCACGCGTCTTGATATTCTCAATGTCATGTCGGAAAACGAAAATCGCATCAACCTCATCATTACAGACATTGAAATCGACATGAAAAGAGGTTTTGACGGAGTCAGCCTGATCAAGCTTGTGAGAAGCCGGAATGAGTCGATTCCTGTCGTGGTCCTCACTTCCATAAGCAGAAAAGATGTGATCATGAAATGTCTCAAGGAAGGCGCAGCGGATTACATACTGAAGCCCTTCGAGGATGAATACCTTAAGGAAAAGGTCTTGAAATACATTGATATCGAGAGCTTGACAGAATATACGATATTGAAATTCAATCTGCGCAACTTCCTGGCCGGCGAGATCCACAAGGCACGAAAAGGCAACTACAGTTTTTCATTGCTGATGGTGAATTTCAGATTAGAATCTGAAGAAGAGGCAAATCAGGGCGAATATGGATTTTACAGATACGCGGAAACCCTATACAGGGAATTGAAAGCATTATTCTGGGAATCCGACCTATATATACAGCACGGATCCCAATGCCATCTTGGCTTTTTCCCATTTTGTAATCAAGAACATACCGACGTTATTCGAGCGAAAATATTTGCGAAGTTCAATCAGCTGAAACTGGAGGATCCTCTTTTAAGCAATTACAGCATCTCCCAGGTATCCTCGACATACCCCCTTGACGGAAATGACGCGACAGAGCTGCTCAGGGTCCTGACTGAAGAAGCCGCCGCACAGATAGTCGAGCGATAACCACCGCATGCAGTTCATGCATCCGCTCCAAAAAAGAAACTATGTCGCGTCTGCCTTCCTGCGACTGCTTTTTCAGCAGTCTTGGACCCTTCACGCTTAAAAAGTCTGGCAGACTTTTTTACGCATGAAGGCCCTTTCGGGTTCGAAACCCATACGGCATTTCGCTAAAAAGATACCCACACAAAACGTGTGGGTATCTTTTTTTGGCGGAGAAGGTGGGATTCGAACCCACGTGCCCTTGCGGACAACCGCATTTCGAGTGCGGCGCGTTACGGCCACTTCGCTACTTCTCCATATTGGGATCATTCATTTTCCAGGCCCATTTCACATCCTTCCGGAAGCGATAGTCTGATCGCGCGCGGTACTACTTCGATACAGACTTCCTTTTTCAGGTTCGTTTCGCCATCTGCGCTGAATAAAAATGGCTTTTCAGATTTAACAGTGACCTTCCTGCATTTCCGGTAGATGACAAGCTCTTTGAATTTTAATTTTTCAACATGTCGGCCAGCCTTATAATCACTGATCATGCTTAAAAATTTAAGCCGCCCGAATTTTCGCACAAGGCACAGATCCATTTCCCCCCTGCTCCTTGATGCCAGAGGCAAAGCGTGGAACCCACCGCCATAATAGGAGCCGATCCCTGCGGCGAACAGGAGAAAATTCCCTGTATATGTTTCACTGTCATCAATCGTCACTTCAAGGCAGTTTCCCATTTTCTTGAAAAACTCCAGGAATATTCCCGCAATATAGGAAGTTTTACCGTGAAGCAGCGGATAACGCTTCAGCTTCTCTATCCTGTTTGCCACCGCGCTATCAAAGCCAGCGTTGCAGACATTGACGCCAAACCTGCCATTATACTTAAGAAGATCGATGATCACAGGCTTGCCTTTTATCTGCCGGTCTAAATCGGTGAAATAATGGCTATTTTTGAACGTCTTCACGAAATCATTGCCCGTACCTGCCGGAATGACAGCCAATTCAGCATTGTCGTGTCCGTAAATACCATTGGCGACTTCATTCAAAGTTCCGTCACCGCCGCAGGCGTAGAGCCTGACAGGTCCATCTTCCAAGCATTTTTCACGTGAAAATCTCTCCGCATCCATACTGCCTGATGTAATATGTATCTCGTAAAGGATGCCCGCGGCATTCGCAGCCTGGATGATGGCCGGTAAAAATTCGCGTTCGGCTTCACCGTCGCCTGCTGACGGATTGATGACAAAAATGTGTTTCATTTTGCCTCCCGGACATAAGATACTTTAAGATTCTAACATATAATCCACATCAGGTAAATACCATTTACATGTAACCTTCACATTTGTTATAATAAATCGTGCTCAAGAACATGCAAATCACTATATTTCCAACGAAAAGAGGTACAACATGGATCCAAGAATAAAAAAACTGGCCGATTCCCTGGTACATTATTCCTGCAGAATCGAAAAAGGCGAAAAGGTTCTGGTTTCTTATAGCGGCGATACGGCGAAACCGCTGATCAAACAAATCCTGAAAGAAATATATGCCACAGGCGCTTTTCCTTATATGGAGATCAAGGACAACGCCATCACGCGGGAACTTGCTCTCGGCTGTGAACAGCAGCAGCTGGAATTCCAAAGGGATTACGAATTGACACAGATGAAAGGCATGGATGCTTTCATCGCTGTGAGAGCGACTGGCAATATCTCCGAGCTTGCCGATGTTCCGCCGGACAAGATGTCCCTGTATAACAAGACGCTGCGCCCGGTCCTTGATTACAGGGTGGACCATACAAAATGGGTGATCCTGCGCTATCCCAACGATTCCATGGCGCAGCTGGCCGGCACCAGTCTGGAAGCCTTCGAGGATTTCTACTTTGATGTCTGCAATCTCGATTATGGTAAAATGTCAAAAGCCATGGACCCGCTGGCCGAACTGATGGAGCGTACAGACAAGGTACGGATCAAAGGACCCGGAACCGATCTCGCATTTTCCATCAAAGGGATCGGCGTGATCAAATGCGACGGCAAATGCAACATTCCTGATGGGGAGATCTATACGGCACCTGTGAGGGAATCGATGAATGGTATCATATCCTATAATACCCCCTCTGTTGAGGAAGGCTTTACGTTTGAGAATATCGTATTTGAGATCAAGGACGGTAAAATCATCAAAGCCACGTCGAACAATAATGAACGGATCAACAAAGTGCTGGATATCGACGAGAGCGCGCGATATTTCGGTGAATTTGCGATTGGAGTCAATCCATATATCCTTGAGCCTATGAAGGATACGCTGTTTGATGAAAAAATTGCCGGCAGCTTTCATCTTACTCCAGGCTCTTCCTATGAAGACGCCTCCAACGGAAATGAATCCGCGCTTCATTGGGATCTTGTTGCGATACAGCGTCCTGAATACGGCGGCGGCGAAATTTGGTTCGACGATGTTCTGATCCGCAAGGACGGCCTTTTCGTACTGCCGGAGCTCGAAGGCCTCAATCCGGAAAACCTTAAATAAAAGGAGGACCATGCCATGAACGATATAGCTCCCATTCTTTTCGCGTCAGGCAAAAGACAGCTTCATCTTCTTCCCGATATGGCCAACCGTCATGGGCTGATTGCCGGAGCTACCGGAACCGGTAAGACTATTTCTCTTAAAGTCCTGGCTGAATCCTTCAGCGCCATAGGGGTGCCGGTTTTCCTCGCTGATGTCAAGGGCGATCTTGCAAGCATCTGCACGCCGGGGGAACTGACTCCGAAAATCGAGGAGAGGATCAAGAACCTGAACCTTTCGGATTTCACCTTCCAAGGATTCCCGACTGCTGTATGGGATATATTCGGCAAACTCGGGCATCCGGTGCGCACCACCATTTCCGACATGGGTCCATTGCTGCTGGCAAGACTTCTGGACCTGAACGAAACGCAAAGCGGTGTGCTTCAAATGATCTTCAGGATTGCCGACGATAAAGGGACGCTCCTGATCGACCTGAAGGATCTGAAGGCCATGCTGAAATATGTCGGAGACAATGCGGCTGAATTCACGACTGAATACGGCAATATCTCCAAGCCTACGATCGGCGCCATACAACGGGGCCTGCTGTCCATAGAGGAACAAGGAGGAGATCAATTCTTCGGAGAACCTGCAATGGATATACATGATATGATTCGTTTCAACGAAAACGGCATGGGCTATGTGAATGTTCTTGCCGCCGAACAACTTATCAATTCTCCGGGCTTATACTCCACTTTCCTCCTTTGGCTCCTGTCAGAACTTTTTGAAGAGCTTCCGGAGGTCGGTGATCTTGAAAGGCCCAAAATCGTATTCTTTTTCGATGAAGCACATCTTCTTTTCAACGATGTGCCTGATGCGCTGCTCAATAAAATCGAGCAGGTCGTAAGACTTGTCCGTTCAAAAGGCGTCGGTGTGTATTTCATCACGCAGAATCCCATCGACATACCCGATACCGTTCTCGGACAACTCGGCAACAAAGTGCAGCATGCGCTTCGGGCGTTCACGCCGAAAGAGCAGGCTGCAATCAAAGCTGCAGCATCGACATTCAGGCCAAATCCTGAGTTGACAGTAGCTGAAGCAATTCTTGACCTCAGGGTCGGAGAAGCCCTTGTCTCATTCCTGGATAAAGATGGACGGCCTTCGATTGTTGAACGGGCGCTTGTATTGCCCCCAAGAAGCCGCATCGGCACGATCACTCCTGATGACCGCGCGCAGCTGATATCCACCTCGGTCATGAACAGAAAATATGAAGCTGTCACCGACCGCGAATCCGCTTATGAGATGCTTCAAAGACATGCGGAGCAGCGGCTTTCCGCATCCGAGGCGGCGGCTGCCGCCGATGAAAAGGCCAAGCGAGATGCTGGATACAAAACTCCAAACACACCCGCAAAAGCCTCCACCCGAAGACGGGATACCACGATGGAAAAGGCTACAAAATCGTTCATGACCTCCGTAGGACGCCAGATCGGTCGAGAAGTGGTTCGCGGCTTACTGGGATCTCTTATGAAAAAGTAATGGCGATAGCCCATAATTTTCGTTATTTTAATTCAAAATCAGAAAGAAGGCCATTATGAGTGAAAACAAGGTTAAAATCATAGCAACTATTTCTTTAGCCACAATCATCGTCATAGGAGTCATCGTATCGGCAATGATCCTTGGCAATAGCATTATCGAAGTCAAAGGCGGCAGCAACAGCATCATCGTGACCGGATCAGCCAAGCAGCAGATCACTTCGGATCTGATCGTCTGGACCGGCAGTTTCGACGCAAAAGCGCCAGTGCTTCAGGATGCCTACGCACAGCTTGAAACAAATAAGAATCAGGTCCAGGCCTATCTGATCAAGCAAGGCGTTCCCGCAGATAAAATTGTATTTTCATCGATTAATACAAACATTTATTATGTCACTCTGCCAAGCGGCCAATATACCAGTCAAATCGACTATTACGATCTTTACCAGACAGTGACGATCAGCTCGGAAGAAATCGATCAAATCACCGAAATTTCCCGTAACGCCACGGAGCTCATCAATGAAGGCGTCCAGTTTCAGTCCTTTGCGCCACAATACCTTTACACCAAAATTGCCGACCTTAAAGTAACAATGCTCGCAGAGGCTACCAAGGATGCCAAAAAGCGCGCCGAAATGATTGCGGAAAACGCCGGTAGCTCTCTCGGTGGACTTAAATACGCCGATATGGGTGTCATTCAGATCACACCTCTCTATTCCAACGAAATATCTGATTACGGCATGAACGACACCTATTCGCTTGAAAAAGAAATCACCGCCGTCGTTCACTGCGAATTCAAAATCGCTCGATAAAAAATCCAATATATAGTATTCTAAATGGCCATCAAAGGCAGACCAATTGAAATGCTCCCGCGTTGCCGCAGGAGCATTTCTTTCGCACTATTCAGTTGTTATTCAATCGGCTATTCGGCAATGGAAGTATACATGAAGTATTTGTATCCTAACGGTGATGTATAGAATCCTTCCATGTTCGGATCTTTGAGGAAAATATCCACATAGTAGTAGATCGGCGCAATCGGCAATTCTGTCATCAGAATCTCTTCAGCCTGATGCATCTTTGTATACCGTTCGGTTCTGTCTCCTGTTGATTTGACTGCTTTAACAAGCGCATCATATTCAGGATTGGACCATTTCGCATCGTTGTTTCCACCACCGGTGACCCACATGTCGATGAACGAGATCGGATCATTGTAATCTCCGAGCCAGCCATGACGGGAAACCTGATATTCGCCATTCTGACGGGTGTTCAGGAATACGCTCCACTCCTGCTGCGAAAGCGTGCACTCGATGCCGAGTTTTTCTTTCCACATGTTTTGAAGCGCTTCTGCCATCTGAAGATGTCCGGTGCTTTCATTCAGGATATATTCAAATTTCGGGAATCCTTCGCCGTTGGGATAACCGGCTTTTGCAAGAAGCTCCTGAGCTTCCTTGACGTTGGCTTCATAATCTGCCGGATCTACTGAATAGAAGTCGCCGCCGACAGTTCTGAATTCTTCAGCGGGATCGATATCCGAAAGTCCTGTAGGTACAAATGCCGCAGCAGGAACCTGTCCGGCCTTTCCAATCTGCTCGCAGATGTAATTTCTGTCGATAGCCAGCGACAATGCTTTTCTGACATCAGGATTGTCGAAAGGCGCCTTCTGGGTCTGGAAGCATATGAAGTAGGTGCCTAACTGGCCTTCTTTATTGAATTCCGGTTTGTCGGTATAGGCATCGATTTCATCATTCGGCATCGTATCCGCAAATGAGATTTCACCATTCTGGAAGGCTGCGAGAATTGCGTTGTCATCCTCCATCAGTACAAATTTTATCTGATCCGGAACAAGCGTGTCCAAATCATAATAATATTCGTTCTTTTCATAAAGCATATAGGAGTTGTGTTCCCATTCGATCAATTTGTAAGGGCCGTTGGAAATGTAGGTTGACGGATCTGTCGCCCAGGCGTCGTTACCTTCAACGATGTCCTGTCTTACAGGCGAATAGGTCGGGAACGCGCAAAGCTCGAGGAAATATGGCGTCGGCGCATTAAGCGTGACTTCAACTGTCTTGTCGTCGATCGCTGTCACTGCAAGCGCGTCCAGATTTCCTTCCGAAGCTTCAGTATAGCCTTTTACAACATCGTACATGTAGCCATAAGGTGCTGCGGTTTCAGGTGATACAGCCCTCTTCCACGAATACACGAACTGATCTGCCGTGATCGGCTCACCGTCGTTCCAGACAGCGTCGTCACGAAGCGTGAATGTATAGGTCAGCAAATCTTCGCTGATAGTGTATTCCGAAGCCATGCCCGGTACAGGCATACCATCGGAATCAAGTTTCATGAGTCCTTCAAAACCATGAACCAGGAGTGTCGCTCCATCCACAGCCTCATTGTTCGCTGGGTCGATGCTGTCCGGCTCAGGTCCGATATTAACTGTAAGGACCGTTGCTTCTTCCTCGCCGGTATCTCCGCCCCCACAAGCTCCGAGGGAAAATACCAGCATAAGTGCAAGCATAATGGCAAGAATTTTCTTAGTCATATTTTACTCCTCCACTTCTTCTTATTTCGGATCGCAACTGTCGCGATCCGAGATATCATACTACTATAATATAATACATTTCAGTCATTTCTTCAACAACTAAAATATTATAGCCAACGCTCAGGATTATTGATTTACTGCTGATCGAGCTTATGACATGCGGCAAAATGACCCGTTCCATATTCTTTCATTTCAGGGACCTGCTGCGCGCATATCTCCATGGCATACCTGCATCGCGTCCTGAACCGGCAGCCGGACGGCGGATTGACCGGACTGGGGACGTCGCCTTCAAGGATGATTCTTTTCTTTTCCCTGCTCATTTTAGGATCGGGTACCGGTATGGCTGACAGCAGCGATTGCGTGTACGGGTGCAGCGGCATCTTATACAACTCTTTGCTCGCGGTGACCTCCATCAGCTTTCCGAGATACATGACGCCGATCCTGTTGCTGATATGCTTGACAACCGATAGATCATGCGCTATGAAAAGATATGTGAGACCCATCTTCTCCTGCAGATCTTCGAACATATTGATGATCTGAGCCTGTATCGACACATCAAGTGCCGAGATCGGCTCATCGCAGACGATGAACTCGGGAGAAACCGCAAGGGATCTGGCTATGCCGATCCTCTGTCTCTGCCCGCCGGAAAATTCATGGGGATATCTGGTCGCATGCTCGCTGTTCAATCCGACGTGCTCAAGCAGGGATACGATCATATCCTTGCGATCCTTGGTCGAAGACGCAAGCTTATGGATGTCGATCGCTTCTCCCACGATATCTCCCACTGTCATTCTGGGATTCAGCGATGCGTAAGGATCCTGGAAAACAATCTGCATTCTCTTGCGGTAAGGCAGCATATTCGCTTTCGTTATATCAGCGCCATCATAAATGATGGTTCCTTCAGTCGGTTCATGAAGTCTTAATATCGTCCTGCCGACCGTTGTTTTGCCGCACCCGCTTTCACCAACAAGTCCAAGCGTTTCCCCCTTATTGATAAAGAAAGAAACGTCATCCACAGCCTGTACAAAGGCTTTGTGCAAATAGGCTCCCTTAACGGGGAAATATTTCTTTAATCCCTTTACTTCAAGCAATTTTTCACTCATTTTCGTTTGCGCCCCCTTTGTCGAATTCTCCCTTTTCAAAAAGCCAGCATGCGGAAAGATGCCCTTCAGCGTGTTCCCTGTAAGAGGGCTTTTCAGCAAGGCAGATCTTCATGCATTTTTTGCATCTAGGCGCAAACGGACATCCCGGAGGAGGATTCAGAAGGTCGACGGGCGTTCCTTCTATAGGAATTAGCTTTTCGTGTGTCTCAGAGTAGAGCTTCGGCATTGAATTAAGCAATCCGATGGTGTATGGATGCTGTGGATCATAGAATATATCATCGATCCTGCCGCTTTCCACGATCTGTCCTGCATACATGACGATGATCCTGTCGCATATATCCGATACGACGCCAAGATCATGGGTGATCATGATGATGCTCATATTGATTTTATTTTTCAATTCTTTTATAAGGTCAAGTATCTGGGCCTGTATCGTCACATCCAGAGCCGTTGTAGGCTCGTCCGCAATCAGCAGCTTTGGCTCGCAGGCCAGCGACATGGCAATCATGACGCGTTGCCTCATGCCGCCCGAAAATTCATGCGGGTATTGCTTGAGACGCTTTTCAGGCTCATTGACGCCAACCAATCTTAAAAGATCGGCTGCCTTTTCCCGCGCCTCCTGCTTCGTCATTTTCTTATGAAGCAGCAACGCTTCCATGATCTGATTACCGATCGTGAAAACAGGATTCAGCGAAGTCATTGGATCCTGGAATATGATTCCGATCTCGTTTCCCCGGATTTTCCTATAGCTTTTTTCATCGAGGTTTTCAAGATGCCTGTCATTGAATTCTATGCTGCCGCCTACGATTTTACCCGGATCGGACAAAAGGCCCATGATCGAATAGGCGGATACGCTCTTGCCGCTGCCTGACTCCCCAACGATTCCAAGCACTTCTCCATGCTTGAGATCCAGGCTCAGTTTGTCAACAGCCTTGACTTCGCCTGCAGGGATAAAAAATGATACGCTTAGGTCCTTGATATTAAGAAGAAACTCTCCCTTCATTCCTATCCCCTCCTTTACTTCTTCAGCTTTGGATCCAGAGCGTCTCTGAGCCCGTCACCGAAAAGATTGAATGACAATATTATTATACTGATAGCGACTGACGGCGCCACAAGCCGGTAGGCATATGAATTGATGCCCCCGATCGCCTGCGAGGCCAGCGAGCCCAGACTCGGCATCGGAGCCGCGACTCCAAGGCCCAGGAAGCTCAAGAACGATTCAGTGAATATTGCCGATGGGATCATCAGCGTTGTCGTAACGACGATCGTTCCGATGCAATTCGGCAGCAAATGTCTTCTTATGATCCTGGCGTTTTTCGCTCCGAGAGCTTTTGCAGCAGTGATGTATTCCTGCTCTTTTATGATAAGGACTTGTCCCCTGACAATCCTGGCCATACCGACCCAGTAAAGCAGACTGAAAGTGATGAATATGCTGATGAGTCCCGGACCTATGGAACTCATTCCACTTAGGAACGTATCTTTCTCAAAGAAAGCATTGAGCGGATTTTTCAATACGACCGTCAGTAAAATGATGACCAGTATATCCGGAACCGTATAAATCACATCGACCAGCCGCATCATCGCCATATCGAGATTGCCTCCGAAATAACCTGAGATCGCGCCATACGAGGCGCCAATGACCAGTATGATCCCGCTGGCGATCAATCCGACGAGAAGCGAAATCCTGCTGCCCATCATGACCCGTATCATCAGGTCCCTGCCGAGGTTGTCGGTCCCCAGAATGTGCGGCATGACGCTGCCTCCGGATTCTATGATGGCGATCTCAGCTTCGGAATATTCCATCGGAGCCAGATTTTCACTGCCTCTGATCTGTTGTTCGTAAGCATATGGATAAAATGACGGAATTGCAAAGGCAAATACGAAAACACAAAGTATAACGACAAAGGATGCCATCGCCAGCTTGTTTTTCCTGAAGCGCATGAATGCGTCGCGCCAATATGTAACGCTTTCACGCATAATGACCATTTCCTGTTTTTCAGCTTCATTGGCCGGCAGGAAATCTTCAGCACGCAATTGAAGCGATAATGGATTTCTTGACATCAGTCTATCATTCATCATGGCAATATTACTCCTTATCCAGATTTACTCTCGGGTCGACCACTTTGTAGAGGATGTCCACGAGAAAATTCATAAAGATCAGGATCGTCGCAAGAAAAATCGTCGTTCCCATGATCAGCGGATAATCCCTGTTGGTGATGGAATTGATAAACTCGCCTCCAAGCCCGGGTATGGTGAATATCTTCTCAACCACAAAGCTTCCTGTCAGGATATAAGCCATCAATGGCCCCAGATACGTAATGACAGGAATCAGGCTGTTTCTGAGAGCGTGCTTGAAAATCATCTTGAACTGCGACACGCCTTTCGCACGGGCAGTCCTGATATAGTCCAGGCTCAGGACATCCAGCATGCTTGAGCGCATGAGCCGCGCCATATAGGACATCGGATAAAATGCCAGTGTGAATGCAGGCAATATATAATGAAGCGGCGTACTGAGCCCAAAGGTCGGCAGCATATGCAGCTTTACCCCGAATATGATCATGAGGGACGTCGCGACAACAAAACTGGGAACGGCAATACCTATCGTTGCGATGAACATCAGCGCGTTGTCGATCCAATGCCCCCTTCTCAATGCCGCAATGCAGCCTATCGGTATTCCGAATGATATGGCTATCGCTATGGCTACAAGTCCGAGTTTTCCCGAGACAGGAAATTTCTCGAGAATGATTTCCATGACAGCGCGTCCCTTTTTCTTGAGCGATACACCCATATCTCCGTGAGCCAGATCGACCATGTATGTCTTATACTGAACGATCAGCGGTTTATCCAGCCCATATTTCTCTTCCAACATTTTTAAAACCTGCGGCGACGGCGCTTTTTCGCTAAGAAACGGTCCGCCGGGTACGGTATTCATCAAAAAGAATGTGATGGTTGAAATCAAAATCAATGTAAGGATGACAATAATCGTTCTTTTAATGATATATCTTGTCATTTTGTCCCTCTCCTGCGATTCTAAAATAATTTGTGAATATTTATGTAAAATAATTACTAATTTTCCATTTTATCGTTACAGACAAAGAAGCAGGTCCGCCCTGCCTCTTTGCTGTACACTTGTATGTCTCAATATTTTGTTTTTCTATGACTATACTATTTCCCTGCCTTGACGACTGCCTGGGCGGCAGCAAGCCTGGCAATTGGCACCCGGTATGGAGAGCACGAAACATAGTTCAGCCCTATGCTATAACAGTATTCAACAGTTCTTGGATCCCCGCCGTGTTCACCGCATATGCCGAGCTTTAAATCCGGTCTGGTAGATCGTCCAAGCTCTGCAGCCATTTTAACCAGTTTGCCGACGCCGGTCTGGTCCAATGTCTGGAATGGATCATCCTCAAATATATTTTTGTCTCTATACGCTTTTATAAATTTACCGGCGTCATCACGCGAGAAGCCGAATGTCATCTGAGTCAAGTCATTGGTGCCAAACGAGAAGAATTCAGCCTCTTTTGCGATCTCATCGGCTGTAAGAGCGGCTCGAGGCACTTCGATCATTGTGCCGATCTTATAATCCACATTGACGCCTTTATCCCTGATCGTTGATAGGACCTTGTCTTCGACAATTTTTTTGACATATGCCAATTCCTTCTCCAGACCGACCAGCGGTATCATGATTTCCGGAATGATATTACGTCCTGTTTCCTGCTTCACTTCTATGGCAGCCAGAATGATGGCCTCCGCCTGCATTTCGGCTATTTCAGGATAGGTTACAGCCAGACGGCAGCCCCTGTGGCCAAGCATTGGATTGAATTCATGCAATTCCTCGACCTTGGCTGCCAATTTGTCGTAGGGGACGCCGATCTGAGCCGACAGCAGCTGGATCTCTTCTTCCGTATGCGGAAGGAATTCATGCAGCGGCGGGTCAAGCAGCCTGATCGTAACAGGCCTGTCGCCCATGACCTCGAATATTCCCTTAAAGTCGCTCTTCTGATAAGGAAGCAGGTATTTTAAAGCTTCGAGCCTTTCTTCCACTGTATCCGCGACGATCATTCTTCGTACAGCCGGGATCCTTTCCTCCTCAAAGAACATATGCTCTGTTCTGCAGAGTCCTATGCCCTCCGCTCCGAATTTGACAGCGACGGCAGCGTCTCTCGGATTGTCCGCATTGGTTCTGACGTTCATTGTCCTGATCTCGTCGGCCCACTCCATGATTGTGCCGAAATCTCCTGAAAGCTCCGGCTCGACCGTGTCGATCTTGCCTGCGTATACGATTCCGGCGGTACCGTCGAGAGAAATGAATTCACCCTCATGAAAAACACGTCCCGCTATGGTCAATTTTTTTACTGCTTCTTCGACTTTAGCCTCCGAACATCCTGCTATGCAGCATTTTCCCATGCCGCGCGCAACGACAGCCGCATGGGAAGTCATACCGCCTCTTGCGGTGAGGATCCCTTCAGCGACAACCATTCCAGCCAGATCTTCAGGTGAAGTCTCCTGTCTTACAAGGATGACCTTTTCCCCCAGATCAGCCGCTTCCACCGCGTCCTCCGCATGGAAGTAGATCTTGCCTGTTGCAGCGCCCGGCGATGCAGGCAGGCCCTGTGCAAGGCGTTCTGCCTTTTTCAGTTCGGCTGTGTCGAACATTGGGTGCAGCAGCTGGTCGATCTGTGCCGGATCCAGTCTGAGAACCGCGGTCCTCTTGTCGATCAAGCCTTCCTTTTCCATGTCCACTGCTACTTTTACAGCCGCCTCAGCTGTTCTCTTACCGTTTCTCGTCTGCAGCATATAAAGTTTGTTGCGTTCAACGGTGAATTCCATGTCCTGCATATCTGTATAGTGTTTTTCCAACAATTCCGCTATGCGCATGAATTCCCTGTAGACTTCTGGAAATGCCTGGGCCATCTCGCTGATGGGCTGAGGCGTCCTGATGCCTGCAACGACATCCTCGCCCTGGGCATTAACGAGAAATTCCCCGAATATCTTAGCCTCACCGTTGACAGGACTTCTCGTAAAAGCAACGCCTGTTCCGGATGTATCGCCCATATTTCCGAATACCATCGACTGTATATTGACAGCGGTTCCCAGATTTGACGGTATCCCATTGAGCTGCCTGTATAAAATCGCTCTTTCATTGTTCCACGATCTGAAAACGGCCTTGACCGCACCCAGAAGCTGTGACCTCGGATCCTGGGGAAAATCTTCTCCGAGTTCCTTCGTGACCAGCTCCATGTATTTGACGATGATATCGATCAGATCCTGAGTGCAAAGCTCAACATCATAGTGGCAACCCTTTTCTTCTTTTTTCGCTTCAAAAATAGCATCGAACTTTTGTTTTGATATATCCAAAACGACGTCGGAATACATTTGAATGAATCTTCGGTAGCTGTCATAGGCAAATCTTTCGTTGCCTGTCAACTTGATGATCCCGACGATCGTTGCGTCGTTCAATCCGAGATTCAATATGGTATCCATCATGCCTGGCATGGAAAAAACCGCGCCGGAACGAACGGATACCAGCAGCGGGTTCTCGACATCTCCAAATTTTTTGCCGCTGACTTCTTCAAGTTCTGCCATCTTGGTAAAAATTTCATCTATAATATCTTTCCCGAGTTCCTGATTTTCACTGTAATATTTGTTGCAGGCCTCTGTTGTGACAGTAAAACCGAAAGGAACCGGCAAACCGATCTTGGTCATCTCAGCCAGATTGGCCCCCTTGCCGCCCAAGAGACTCTTCATCTCCTTGGATCCCTCATTGAATGAATAAACAAATTTTCCCATATAGATCCTCTCCTTTAAATATAATTAGGGACAGCCCTGCGTATAATGGCAGAAACAGTCCCAATCTGTCTAAAACATGATTTTGCTGTCGATATAATTTTTCACTTCCGACAAGGGAATACGGATCTGTTCCATGGTATCCCTGTCCCTGACAGTGGCGCAATTGTCTTCAGCGGTATCAAAATCGACAGTGACGCAGAACGGTGTACCGATTTCATCCTGTCTTCTATAGCGCTTGCCGATGCTTCCGGGAACATCATAATCAGCCATGAAGAATTTCGACAACTCTTCATGGAGTTTCTCTGCTTCGACACATTGTTTTTTGGTCAGCGGCAATACGGCGCATTTATACGGCGCCAATGCTGGGTGGAACCTCAGGACTGTCCTGATATCCTCTTTTCCATTGCTGTCCGTAAGTATCTCTTCATCGTAGGCATCGATCAGAAATGCCAAAGTAACGCGATCCGCCCCCAGAGACGGCTCGATGCAGTATGGCACATACTTTTCATTCGTCTCGGGATCCATATAGGACATGTCTTCCCCTGAATGCTCGATATGCTGTATCAAATCAAAGTCAGTCCTGTCAGCGATTCCCCAAAGCTCTCCCCATCCAAATGGGAATCGGTATTCTATGTCCGTCGTGGCATTGCTATAATGAGACAACTCTTCTTGATCATGATCCCTCATTTTGATGTTTTCTTCAGACATGCCAAGCGCTTTCAGCCAATTGACACAATAATCCTTCCAATACAAAAACCACTCCATGTCCGTACCGGGCTTGCAAAAGAATTCCAACTCCATTTGCTCGAATTCCCTGGTCCTGAACGTGAAATTACCGGGTGTGATTTCATTCCTGAAAGATTTTCCGATTTGTCCGATACCGAAAGGTATTTTTTTTCGTGTCGTCCGGGCAACATTCTTGAAGTTGACAAAAATACCCTGAGCAGTTTCAGGCCTCAGAAATATTTCCGCCTTCGAATCCTCGGTAACGCCCTGGAATGTCTTGAACATCAGATTGAACTGGCGGATCGGTGTAAAATCACTCTTGCCGCATTCGGGACATTTGATCCTCTGCTCTTTTATGTAACTTTCCAGTTTGTCTTTGGACCAGCCGTCAACCGTAACGGCAGCGTTTTCTTTTTCAAGGATAAAGTCCTCGACCAGCTTGTCCGCCCTGTATCTTGTCTGACAGCCCTTGCAGTCGATGAGCGGATCGGCGAATCCGCCGACATGTCCTGATGCCACCCATGTCTTTGGGTTCATGAGTATCGCCGCGTCAAGCCCGACATTGTACTTTGATTCCTGGATAAATTTTTTCCACCAGGCTTTTTTGACATTGTTCTTAAGTTCGACTCCGACGGGGCCGTAATCCCATGTGTTCGCCAGTCCGCCATAAATTTCGGACCCTGAAAATACAAAGCCTCTGGACTTCGCCAGCGCCGTGATCTTATCCATTGAAAATTCTTTGCGCATACTATGTTTGCTCCTTAATGAAATATATTATTTTTCTTCGGGTTTTTCTTCTGTTTCTTCTTCAGTTTCTTCTTTCTCAGTGGTTTGCTCGTCATCTTTTTTCGTTGCTTTGTGGATGGCATCGGTTGCCTTTTCCTTCACATTCTGGTAGACTTCCTCGCCTTTGACCTTCATGTCATCCGCAAATGCCGATCCCTTTTCCTTTGCTTCGTCAAATGCTTCATAAGCCATTTCCGTCACGTCGATGACTTCACCGTTGTCCTTGACGACCTCGATCTGACATTTGGTTCCTAGCGCCGCTATCGTACCGGCCACTGCTGCCCAAGGCGCAATGACAGTTCCTATTATGCCGATATTGACCGACAGGTTGAGTATGACTTCACCATTTTTCTTGATGCATATCTTGGAGACATTGCCTTTTTTAACAAGTTCTTTCAGTTTTTCAACGATTTGGGCGCTCTGCTCCGTGATCTTGCTCTTGTTCTTGACATCCATAGAATCTTCGATGCTGATGATCGCGTCGACGACATTGCCGTTCGACTCTTCCAGCGCCTGCTTGGCCTCTTTGTAGCTTACTCCGGTCCTATCCTTTACGAGTTCGATTTTTTCCAATGTGATTTCCATTTTTTTACACCACCCTTTTAAATTTAAACGTTGACAATGGTTGCTATAAAACTGTCTAATCCGTTAAAAACTCTTCGCTTTTCAACTCTTTGACATCCAAATGATAACTAATGTAATGTGTGAATATTTTTCTTAGCCTATTAAGGCTTTTTTCGTCCAAAGCCAGTTTTTCAAAACTGGCTATCGGGTTGTTCAAAATATATCTTATAATATTCACTATACCAAAATCCACTTCATAAATCAATGAATCATTGATTTCATCGCTTTTTTTTGCATTATCCATACAGTCCGAGCAGACAAGCCCGCCTTCTGAAATGCTGAAAGCAGAAATGCCGTCGGTTCTTCCGCATATAACGCAGTTATCGACAACGGGGCCGCTTCCGCAAATATGAAGCGCCTTGATCTGGTATGCCGTTGCCATCAGCAGGAATTTTTTTGAGCGCCGCTCCATGACATCCAGGAAGTCGATCAGCAATTCAAAAAAAGACGGCATCGGAACGTTTTCCGATAATACTTTTTCCGTAAACTCAAGTATATAGGAACTGCACATGAATTTTTCAATGTTTTCGCCTATTCCATAGTAGCTTTTTATTACTTCCGCGCCGTTGACATGATAGGTGTCCCTTCCTTTAAAAAGTTCGTACTTGCCATAAGTGAACGGTTTTAGCGCCAAAGATGATTTGCTTTTGCTCTTTTCGGGGATATTGGTGCCCGCGCTGATTTTACCGTAGTTCCTGGAGAATATAAGAACGATGCGGCGGTTATCTGCAGTTCTGACCTGTTTGAGTATAATGCCTTCGGTTTCAATGTACATGATCTGTCATTTCCTGTATCCGAAGCTGCTCAGCGCATGATCGCTGTCTCTCCAGTTTTCTTTGACTTTCACCCATATCTCCAGAAATACTTTTGTTCCCAGAAGCGCTTCGATCTCGAGCCGGGCGCTCTTGCCGATCCCTTTGAGTTTCTTGCCTTCCTTGCCTATAATGATGCCTTTATGCGATTTTTTTTCGCAATGGATCACCGCGCCAATTTTTGTAAGCTTTTCACCTTCGGTGTAGCTTTCGATCTCAACGGCCACGCCATGCGGAACCTCATCTTCAAGATAATGCAGCATCTTTTCACGGATGATTTCGGTAATTATGAATCTCTCAGGGTGATCCGTTATCATATCGGCAGGAAAATACATCGGACCTTCAGGCATCATGCCTTTGATTTTTTCCAGCAGCAAATCAACATTCTTGCCGGTTAGGGCTGATATGCCGAATATCTCCTGAAACGCACCCGTTGCTTCATATTCTTCATATGCCTGCCTGAAATCATCCGGCGGCATCTTGTCGATCTTGTTGATGACCAGCAGCTTTGGCGTATCGATGGACGTGAGCATATCAAGTATGTATTTGTCTCCGGGCCCGGCGGACATCAGGCCGTCGACTATGAATACGACGACCTCCACTTCCTTGAGCGTATTTGCGGCGATCTCTGTCATATAACTGCCAAGCCTGTTTTTAGGCTTGTGTATGCCCGGCGTATCGATAAAAATCATCTGATGATCCTGATCCGTGAATATGCCTCTGATCGTATTTCTTGTCGTCTGGGGCTTATCCGACACGATGGCGATCTTTTCCCCCAATATGGCATTCAACAGTGTCGATTTGCCGACATTCGGCCGTCCTACTATTCCAACGAAACCTGATTTCATTTATACTCCTTTGCCTGTCGGCCAGTCTTTTCGTGCAGCAGCCGCTTACAACCGGAAGCCTTCCGGCAACAATTCGCTGATGCTGTATGATTTCAATGTATCATCACCATCACCGATAATGATTCTTATATCGTCTCCGAACTCATATATGAATTGCCGGCATATTCCGCAGGGAGCCGCAGCGCCGTCAGATGAAGCGACAGCTATTGCTTCGAATCCCCTGCAGCCTTCGGATACAGCCTTTACGACAGCTGTCCTCTCGGCGCAGATCGTTGCGCCATAAGATGAATTTTCAACATTCACGCCCGTGAATACACGGCCGTCTTTTGCCAGCAGCGCCGCTCCGACCCTGAAATGCGAATAGGGAGCATATGCACGTTCAACTGCTGCCCGTGCCAGCCTGAACAGTTCGACATCCGTCATCTTCCTAGCCTCCTTTTGTCATGCGTTTTGATACTCCAATAGTTTTCATTTGCCGAGATTGACCATTTCCATGATTTTCTCTTCCTGCTCCCGCATTTCCAGCCGTTCTCCCTCTTCAATATGATCATACCCAAGAAGATGGAAAATGCTGTGAACGAGCAAATAGACAAGCTCCCTCTCGGCTGAATGGCCATATTCCTCAGCCTGGATCAAAGCAATCTCGGAGCAGATGACCACATCGCCGAGGCAGATGACAGCTTCATCCGAAATTTCCGACAGGTCTTCGTATTGGGGAAAAGACAGCACATCGGTCACGGCATCCTTGTCACGGAATAGCCGGTTAAGCTCCATGATTTCTTCCGATCCCACAAATGTGACACTTATTTCCACGCGGTCCGGATCGATCCCTTCCTGCTCAACGCAAAGTTTTGCGGCTTCGGTCATATGATCGATGATTTTCTGGCTCGGCAGCCTTTCATCGCTGAAAATGATATTCATTGATCCACCTCTTTGTTTTCCGCCGGACTTTCCTGTCCGGCTGCCGCTTCCGCTTCTTCACGACGTTCGAATTCCTCATAGGCATTGATCACCTTACGGACCAGCGGGTGCCTTACGACATCCGAATCCCGGAGGAAGGTAAAGTCGATGCCGTCGACGTTTCCCAGTATCTTGACCGCTTCCACCAAGCCGGACCTTCTGCCCTTCGGAAGATCGATCTGTGTTATATCGCCTGTGATAACCGCTTTGGAGCCCAGCCCCAGTCTGGTCAGGAACATTTTCATCTGCTCGTGTGTGCTGTTTTGGGCTTCATCCATAATGATGAACGAATTATCAAGAGTCCTGCCTCTCATATACGCCAGCGGGACGATTTCTATGATTTCTTTTTCTTTAAGCCTCAGCGTACTGTCGCGTCCCAGTATATCATAAAGTGCATCATATAATGGCCTGAGATAAGGGTCGACTTTTTCCTGCAGATCTCCCGGAAGAAAGCCCAGGCGTTCACCTGCCTCCACTGCCGGGCGCGCAAGGATGATCTTTCCGACCTCCTTGTTCTTAAAAGAACTGACAGCCATGGCTACCGCCAGATATGTCTTGCCTGTGCCGGCCGGACCGATGCCGAAGCATATGTCATGGGTCCTGATACTTTTTGCGTAGCCTGTCTGCCCAAGGGTTTTAGGCTTTACGGGCTTGCCTTTGTGGGTGAAACAAATAATATCCTTGCTGATTTCACTGTCTTTATAAGAAACGCCCCTTTTACAAAGACTGATCACATAATTGACCTTTTGAGGATCAAGCGTTTCTCCGGAATCCAGAATCTTTATGAGTTCGTGTATGATCTCCGCGGCCTTTGACGCATCTTTACCCTTGATGATGATCTCATCCTGCCTCAATATGATATCCGCGTCGAGATTGTCTTTTATGATCAGGAGATTTTCGTCCAGGCTGCCGAACAGTTCATGGGGTTCATGTGCCTGATCGATGCTGATCTTTATTTCATCGATATGATTGTTGTTCAAAAAGCTTTACCTCCAACAGGCCCGGCAATGCGTCCAGCCTCTCGTTTTCATTGTGTTTACCTGCTTAACATTATATATTTATTATGATCGTTTGTAAAATGGTATATCGGTCTCCGCTGTCGGAGGGGACATCGGGCATTAACGAAAAATGAAGAAAAAAACCCGATCGTGATCGGGTTTATGTTTAAGTTTGATTATTATTTTCAATCCAATATTGATTCGACTATTCGCTTGACAGTTCCGCCGTCTGCCTTTCCCTTTACTTTTGGCATAACAGCACCTATGAGTCTTCCCATGTTGTTTCTGCCGCCTTCAATACCCAGAGCCGCGGCCGAAGCCTTGACGATCTCCAGGATCTCTGCTTCCGAAAGCTGTTCAGGCAAATATTCCATCAATATTTCTATTTCTTTGCTATAGGCTTCGATTAGATCCGTTCTTCCAGCTTTTTCAAAATCCGATAGGGCATCTTTACGCATTTTGACCTGTTTGGTCAGGATCTCGACAACACCATTGTCATCAAGCTCTTTTCTGTTGTCAACCTCGTACTGCTTGATTGCAGCGCGGGCGAAATTGACCGTGTTTTTCCTGATTTCATCTCTGGCTTTCATAGCCTCCTTGAAATCACCTGCCAGTCTGTCTTTTAAAGACATCAACCACACCTCGTTTAGAATTTTTTAGCTTTTTTTCTAGCTGCTTCTGACTTTTTCTTTCTCTTGACGCTCGGCTTTTCATAATGCTCTCTTTTCCTAAGTTCTGACATAACGCCATCCCTTGCGCAAGATCTCTTGAATCTTTTCAGAGCACTTTCCAAACTCTCGTTTTCTCTTACAACTACCTGTGCCATTGTTCGTTTCACCCCCTCCGTATTCTGAAATCACTTCGATGCTTTTTCGAACGGTTCAAGTCTATAACAAATGATATTATACCTTTTATTAGTAGGATACGCAAGAAAAAAATTAATTAATCTCCGATGTATCAACCCGGGGGCCAAAGCATCTGCCTTTTGCCCAAAAGATGGAAATGAAGATGCTGAACAGTTTGCATGCCGTCCTCGCCGCAATTGCAAACCAGCCTGTATCCATTTTCCAATTCGAGTTCTTGCGCGATATACTTGACCTTGTTCAAAACATAGCCCAGAATTTCTATATCGTTGTCCGTGCACGCATCAAGGGAATCGATGTGCCTTTTGGTGATGATGAGAGCATGCACCGGCGCCTGCGGCGCGACATCGTGGAAAACCATTATGACATCATCCTCGTAAATAATATTGGACGGGATCTCTTTCTCTGATATTCTGCAGAAAATACAATCAGTCATAGCATTACCTCCACTTTTTCGAACAACTGAAAGGAGCGTCTGAATTAATATTACCATATCCATTTAATATTAAACAACTATTTATTGGATTCTATCCTTCCCGTCATCCCGTCATTATAGGCCGCTTCAAGCCGAACATCGGCGAATCGGTTCAGCAGCCTGCCGCCATCCTGATCTGCGGCCTTGGCGTGTATTTTTATATAATTATCGGAAAACCCTTCATATCCCCGGCCAGTCGGATCAAACTCCTCAAATAGGACCTGGCGAACAGTTCCAGAGAGAGAATCAAAGAATGCCGCAGCTGCCTTGTCGGAAAGATTTATAAGCTCTGCGCTTCGCTCTGCCTTGATTTGTGAAGAGATCTGCCCGGGCATGACGGCAGCCTTCGTTCCGCCGCGCTTCGAATATTTGAAAACATGGACCTTGCTGAATCTGATTTCCTTGATCACTTCTTTTGTAGCTTCGAATTCTTCATCCGTTTCTCCGGGAAACCCCGTGATAATGTCTGTCGTGATGCCGTACCCTGCATCATGGCTGCGCAGGATTTCAACAATCCGCTTGTAGTCCGCGACAGAATAATGTCTGTTCATGCGCTCCAGTACGCTATCGCTTCCGCTCTGCAGCGACAGGTGCATATGCGGGCATAATTTCTCGAATCCAAGAAGTCTTTCAACATAATCTGCATCGATCACAGTAGGTTCAAGCGATCCGAGCCGGATCCTGAAATCTCCGGGCAGCCCATCAATGGCGCCTATTATGTCATACAGACCCGGAGTCCCATTCTCTGAAATATAAAGCGCGGTGTTGATGCCGGTCAGCACCAATTCCCTAAAGCCTTTCGATATAAGATGCTCCGCTTCACTGATAATATCCGCGCGCTTTCTGCTGCGCACCGCCCCGCGCGCATATGGAATGATGCAATATGAACAAAACCGATCGCAGCCTTCCTGTATCTTTATAAAAGCACGGGTCCGCGATTCCATAGACGTAATAATCCCGGATTCTTCGTATTCAGTCAGAGACTCGAATGGCCTTACTCTTCTAATCTTTTGCCGGGTCTTCAGGAATTCATCCACATACTGCGGAAGCCTTGTTTTTTCATTTGTGCCGCAAACGATGTCCACGCCTTCGATCCCGGCCGCTTCGTCCGGACTGACCTGGGCATAGCAGCCGGCAACGACTGTGACGGCTTCCGGATTGATGCGTTTGGCCCTGCGAATATATTGCCGGGACTTTTTATCGGACAATCCGGTCACGGTACAGGTATTAATGACATATATTTCTGCGAACTGATCCTCGTCAACGATCATATAACCAAGGTCCCGAAACCTCTCTTTCAAGGCCTGGGTTTCATACTGATTCACCTTGCAGCCAAGGGTCATGACCGCCAGTCTCTTTGCTTCTTTTTCCATGGATGTTTCCTTCATTTTCCGCCTTTATACGGCGCTATAGCTCCAGCTCGTACATGATCATGGCTATGGCCGCGGCTCCGGCCGTTTCGGTGCGGAGCGTCGTTTTTCCGAGTGAAGCACTCATAGCACCGCCTTCAGCAAGTTTTAATGCTTCTTCGTCTGAAAATCCGCCTTCCGGTCCAATGATCAAAGCGATTGAGCCCGGCCTGCGGACCAAATGCTTCAATACATCCTTGAGACTGGTTTTCCTCTCGTTTTCATATGGATATATGACAAGATCGTGGTCTTTGAGGCGCGGCAGCATGTCATTGAACCCAAGCGGCCTTTCAACAGCCGGGATGATCCCTCTTTTGCATTGCTTGACCGCTTCATCGGATATTTTCTGCCATCGTTCTCTTTTGTTCGATGCGTTCCCCTTATCTGTTACGACCGAACGGCACATGAATACCGGTATTATTTCATGAACGCCAAGCTCGACGGATTTTTGTATGATCGTTTCCATTTTCCCTTGCTTGGGAATACCCTGATAAAGATATACCTTCAGCGTGGGTTCCGTTGAGAATCCTTGTTTATCAGTGATTAAAAGCTCTACGGCGTCCCTTGAACAGGATATGATTTCCGCGCCATATTCAAATTCCGACCCGTCCGACAGCTCGATCCGGTCACCCGGCATACAGCGCAATACTTTTGTTATGTGCCTGATATCGTCCGCATCGGTAATGTAAGCCTTATTGCCGTCGATTTCATGCCTTTTCAAAAAAAATCTGCTCATCTTTATGTAAGCCCTTTCGCAAAACAGGACGTTCACTGCTTTATTGATGGCATTCGCTCATGCCGGCAGGAACCGTCCTGTAAATCGTATCGTCTATCTTAGCTGTCCGGATGGCCGGCGAGAGACTTGTCCAATACCGTGGCCGCTCTATGCCTTGTATCTGGCGCATATTGCCGCCCAATCCCCTTCATTAAGGATCTCCATGATTTCATAGCCGTTTTCCCTAAGCGCTTCAGCGACGGTTTCCTGTTTTTCGATCAGGATCCCGGATGCAATGAATAATTTTTTTCCTTTAAGATGCTTCACGATATCCGATGCGAGCGTAATCACAAGCTCTGCCACCAGATTGGCGACAACTATATCCGCCCGGATGTCGATGTCCTTGGCCAGATCCCCCTCAAATACCGAGATGCTTTCGGAAAGGCCGTTCAGTACAATGTTTTCATAGGAAACATTGACCGCTACCGGATCAATATCGATCCCGGTCGTCGAGCGTGCTCCGAGCAGGCTGGCGGCGATGGCCAATATTCCCGAACCACAGCCGACGTCGAGCACATCGTCTTCACCCTTTTGGATATGCTTTTCCAGCAGTTTGATGCACATGGCAGTCGTTTCATGCGTTCCGGTTCCAAAAGCCATTCCGGGATCTATGTTGATGACGATTTCTTCATCGCTTAATTTCTCATAATGTTCCCATGTGGGCTTGACAATGATTCTGTCAGTAATTCTGGCAGGCTTGAAATATTCCTTCCAATTATCCTTCCAGCTTTCATCGGTTACTGTGATCTGTTCAACGAGCAGCCTTCCAAAAACGCCCTCTTCGTCCGAGTCCTTAAGCTTGCTCATTTCAGTTCTGATTTTATCGAATGTCTTCTTACCGGTAGTTGAGACATCAAGATAGACGATGATGCATGTCTCGATCTCCATGAGCTCCATCAGGCTTTCATCGACGTAATCCCAGTCAAATGGCCTTTTGTCACGCAGGAATATTTCAAAATCATGAGCATCCTCAACAATGAAGGCATCGATTCCTAAATCCGACAAAATACCGGTCACGGAATCGATCCCATATGTCGTCGTAAAAATCTTGACCTCAAAATACTCCATATCCATCCCACCTTTAGAAATAAATTATAACATAAAAACAAGAAATGGAAATACCTTTCGGCATCTCCATTTTTCATTTATTTTGCAATCAATCATGATTGCATATCATTTGAAAAGTGTTTTCAAAGTGTCGGTAAAACTCTTCCGCTTCTGATAGCCTTCCTCGTCGAAGGTCGTACCAAGCTGCTCTATCAATTTTCTCTGCTCTTTGGACAGCTTCGTCGGGATTTCCACGATGACCTTGACATAAAGATCTCCGACTTTAATGCTGTGCAGCGACTTGATGCCTTTGCCCTTCAGCCTGAACATCGTGTCGGATTGGGTTCCCGGCGGAACCTTGTATGAAACCTTTTCCTTCAGAGTCGGTACAATGATATCATCACCGAGCGCCGCCTGAGTATAGGTGATCGGGATCTCGAGTATCAAATCGGTGCCTTGCCGTTTGAAAAGCTTGTGCGGCAAGACGGTCAGGATCACATAAAGATCTCCCGCAGGACCGCCGTTGGCCCCCGGCTCGCCTTGCCCCCTCAGGGATATGACCGAATCATTATCCACGCCTGCCGGTATATCCACAGCGATTTTGAAGGTTTTTCGAACTTTTCCGCTGCCATGGCATACATGGCATGGATTCTCATTGACTTCCCCCGTACCGCCGCAATTATCACAGGGCTGAACATTCATGAATTGCCCGAACGGTGTTTTTTGAGTCGTCCGGATCTCTCCGGTCCCATTGCATTTAGGACATTGCTTCTTTGAAGTCCCTTTTTCCGCGCCCGTGCCGCCGCAATTATCGCAATCGGCATTCTTTGTCACATGAATCTCACGTTTGACGCCGAAGGCCGCTTCTTCAAAGCTGATCGTCATGCCCTGCTGAATATCCCTCCCTTTTCGAGGCGCATTCTTCCGCCTTGCGCCTTGTGTCGCGCCGCCGCCGAACATGCCGCCGAAGAGGTCGCCGAATATATCTTCGAAGCCGCCTCCGTATCCGCCGCCAAAACCGCCGGCTCCACCTCCGAAGCCTGCGTTCGGATCCACTCCGGCATGCCCGAATCTGTCATATTTATCCTTCTTCTGAGGGTCTGAAAGAACTTCATAGGCTTCGTTCACTTCTTTGAATTTATCTTCGGAAGCTTTGTCTCCCTGGTTTTTGTCCGGATGGTATTCCATGGCTTTCTTACGGTAGGCCTTTTTGATTTCAGCTTCCGTTGCGCCCTTCTTTATACCCAGAACCTCATAATAATCGCGTTTTTCCTGTGCCATCTTCAAAACCCCCATGATCAGGAGTGCGCTCGCCGAAAATACCTGAAATGAAAGCATATGCTTTCATTTCAGGTATCGGTCCTGATACGCTCCTGTTATTCTTTTTTGTCTTCCTTGTCGTCCACTACTTCATAATCTGCATCCACGACATTATCCGGGCCGGGTTCCGACTGGCCGGCTTCCTCAGTATACTCCGAACCTGCTTCCGCAGCCCCGGCAGCCCCAGCTTGCGCATTCTGGGCTTTCTCATACATCTTGGCTGAAATCGTGTGAAATTCATTCGTCAGTTTTTCAGTTCCCGACTTGATTGCTTCAATATCGGTTCCGTCCAATGCTTTTGAAAGAGCTTCCTTCGCTTCAGTGATCCTTGCTTTTTCTTCCTCGCTGAGGCTTCCCTCGATTTCCTTCAGGGATTTTTCGGTTTCATATATCAGCGTTTCTGCTGAATTCCTGGTGTCCACTTCTTCTTTCTTTTTCTTGTCCTCTGCGGCATATTGCTCTGCTTCCTTGACCTTCTGCTTGATTTCATCCTCCGAAAGCTTTGTGGATGAGGTGATCGTGATCCTCTGCTCCTTGCCGGTTCCCATATCCTTTGCACTGACATTGACAATGCCGTTCGCGTCTATATCAAACGTGACCTCGATTTGCGGAATCCCTCTTGGTGCCGGCGGTATGCCGGATAACTGGAATCTGCCAAGGGTGATGTTCCCTGCCGCCATTTCCCGTTCACCCTGCAGCACATGGATATCGACAGCCGTCTGATTGTCTGCGGCAGTAGAGAATATCTGGCTTTTTTTGGTCGGGATCGTTGTATTCCTCTCAATAAGCCTGGTTGCCACACCGCCCAGTGTCTCGATGCTGAGTGAAAGCGGCGTGACGTCGAGCAACAGTATGTCCGTCACTTCTCCGGTCAGTACGCCGGCCTGTATAGCCGCGCCTATAGCGACGCATTCATCAGGATTGACACCCTTGAAAGGGTCCTTTCCGGTTATTTTCTTGACTGTATCCTGAACTGCCGGGATCCTCGTTGATCCCCCGACAAGAATCACACGCGCAAGATCATTGCTGGTGACGCCGGCGTCTGCCATGGCTTTTCTCATCGGTTCAATGGTTGCTTCGACAAGATGCGCAGTCAATTGATCAAATTTTGCTCTTGTCAGATCCATGTTCAAATGGAGCGGGCCGTCTGCATTGACTGAAATAAAAGGCAGATTGACATTTGTCGTCTGCGATGACGACAGTTCCTTTTTAGCTTTTTCTGCAGCCTCCTTCAGTCTCTGGAGTGCCATTTTATCCTTTTTGAGGTCTACCCCGAATTCCTTGGCGAAGCTTTCGGCCATAAATTTCATGACCACTTCGTCGAAATCATCTCCGCCGAGTTTATTGTTTCCGTTGGTCGCCAACACTTCAAAGACACCGTCGCCGAGCTCGAGGATCGAAACGTCGAATGTTCCGCCTCCAAGATCGTAAACAAGGATCTTGTGATGCATCTCCTCTTTGTCGAGTCCATAAGCAAGCGCTGCCGCTGTAGGCTCGTTGATGATCCTCTTGACGTCAAGACCGGCGATCTTTCCGGCATCTTTTGTCGCCTGCTTCTGACTGTCCGTAAAATAAGCCGGTACCGTTATGACAGCTTCCGTTATTTTTTCGCCGAGATATGCTTCCGCGTCTGTCTTGAGTTTGCCCAGTATCATGGCGGAGATATCCTGCGGTGTATAATCCTTTCCGTCTATGCTTTTCTTGTGATCGGTCCCCATTTCTCTCTTGATCGACATGATGGTCCTGTCCGAATTTGTTATAGCCTGTCTTTTTGCGGTTTCTCCGACTAGCCTTTCGCCATTCTTGGCAAACGCAACCACCGAAGGTGTTGTTCTGTTGCCTTCCGCATTTGCTATAACAACGGGCTCGCCGCCTTCAAGTACGGCTACGCATGAATTTGTGGTCCCAAGGTCTATCCCTATTACTTTTCCCATTTTTTTGTCTCCTTTACTGTAATCACTACTGTTTTATCATTCGGCTACTTTTACCATAGCCGGCCTTATTACTTTTCCTTTGAGCGTATAACCCTTCTGCATGGCTTCAACGACCTTTCCGCCCTCATAATCATCGGTGCTGACAGTCATTACCGCATGATGGAAATTCGGATCGAAATCTTCCCCCTGAGTTTTGATCTCGTTGATCCCGTTTTTCTCAAATACCTCCTTAAGCAATTTATAGATCATGCCCATTCCTTCAGCCAGCGTCTTGTCGCTGCTGTCCTGGATGTGATCCATGGCTCTTTCAAAGTTATCTATTACATTAAGCAGATCCACAGCGATTTTCTCGTTGGCAAATGCATAAATGTCTGCTTTTTCCTTTTCGGTCCTGCGCTTAAGATTCTGAAAATCCGCCACAAGCCTCAGATATCTGGCTTGCAGGGCTTCATCCAACTCTTTTGCCTGCCCTTCAGGTTCCGGATTTCCCGGCTCCTGATCCTCATTTTGAGGACCGCGTTCCGTGTCTTCAGGATTTGATCCCCCTTCTGCAGGCTCCTCTTCTTCGATCTCGTTTTCAATATCTTTCCGTGCAGATTTCTTTTTCAGTTCATCCCGCTCATCCACTTTCTTGTTGCTCATCGCCGTTTCCCTCCGTTATTCTGAAAGTCTTGCTGATATTGTCCGTCATATATTCTATGATTGATGTTACTTCGCCATAATTCATTCTGGTCGGCCCGATGACTCCGAGTTTTCCGACACATTCTCCGTCAACGCAATAAGTTGCAGTTATCAGGGAGCAATCCCGCATGAGTTCATCCGCGTTTTCCTTTCCTATTGTTATTATGATTCCGTTTTCCCGATTGACGAGCACATCTGTCAGTTCCTTTTTCTTATTGACCATTTCAAGGAACATCTTGGCTCTGTCTATATTATTATATTCCGGAATAGCAAATATGTTTGTAAGCCCGTCCATATAAAGCTCAACATTCAGCATGCCTTCGAGCGTATGCAGGAAATTGGGCATGATATTCTGGGCAAGCCTGCTCATTGCTTCTATGTCGCTTTCAAAATTTTTAATAATGTCAAGTTTCAATATATTGGATAAGCTTTTGCCTTTGTAATTCAGGGTCATGACCTTGGCGAGGAATTCAAGCCTGTCGGGTTCATATGGGACCCTCAGCTTCACGGCGGTGTTGGACACTTTGCCCGCCTCTGTGACCAGCATGAGGACGACAGTATTTTCATCCACAGGAAGCAGGTTGACATACTTCAATCTGTTTTCAGCCAATCCTGGTGTCAGGGCAAAGGATGTCAGGTTTGTGAGCTCTGAAAGCAGGGCAGCAGCCTTAGCGATGGTCTTGTCGAGCTCGGAGAAATTTGCGGCCATTTTTTCTGAAATGATCTTCTTTTCTTCATCGGGCAATATATATCTTTCCATGAGCGAATTGACATAAAGCCTATACGCCTTATCGGAAGGAACGCGTCCTGCCGAAGTATGCGGATGTGTCAGATAGCCCATTTCTTCAAGATCTGACATTTCATTTCGAATCGTCGCGGGGCTGATCCCCATTTCGAACTTTCGGGACAATGTCCTTGAACCCACCGGTTCCGCCGAGTTTATGAAATCGCTAATGATAGCCTGCAATATCCTTAATTTTCTTTCTGTTAATCCCATATTCTTCACCCTGCTTCTGTTAGCACTCTTGCTTGGTGAGTGCTAATTCTATTTTAAATCTACCATTCCACGCAGATGTTGTCAACAGGTTTTTTAATACGTTTTCTATTGCCTGATCCCGGGTCGTGTTCTTTTGCGATTTTCGCTCTGAGGTTTAAACAAATCTTGCAAGAACGGTATTTGATATATCAATGCCCTGAAGCGTAAGCCGCAGACTGCCGGAATCGATCTCGACAAGCCCTCGCGCCGCAAGCTCACTGATTTCAAGGGCAAATCTCTTCTGGATCGGCTCGCCGAAACGCTCCATATAGTCCTTCAGGCTGATTCCATCAATCTTTCTGAGGCCGGTGAATATAAATTCCGACACCTCGTCATCGGTCGTATTTCTGTATCTCCATGCGATCCGTCCGCTTTCGGCTGATATATATGCTTCGATATCGCAAAGGTTGCTGAAGCGTTCGCGGTTCATGTATGAATGGGCGCCCAGACCCAATCCCAGATATTCTCCCATGGACCAGTATTTCATATTGTGCCTGCAGTCGAACCCGGGCCTGCTCGCATTGGAAATCTCGTAATGGATATAGGGCGGTGTATAGCCTGCCGGACCGGATCCCTGCATCGTTTCGACCGCCTTATGATACATGCTTCTGTCCAGACTGTCGTCCACCTCCCTAAGGATCCCCTTTTCGAGCATATCGTGGAACGGTGTGCCTTCTTCGAATTTCAGGCTATAAAATGAAATATGCTCGGGATTCAGCGCCAATGCATGCGAAAGGGAATCCATCCAGCATTCCATCGTCTGTCCGGGTATCCCGAACATCAAATCGATATTGATGTTGCTAAATCCGGCTTCCCGGGCCTGCCCGAATGCCACGTCAGCATCTGCGGCCGTATGGATCCTACCCAGGATGTGCAGCATCCTGTCGTCAAACGATTGAATGCCGAGGCTGACTCTGTTGAATCCGGCCTGTCTATATTGAATCAGGTTTTCAAGACTAAGCGTGCCCGGATTCGCTTCAAGCGAAATTTCGGCGTCCGGGCTCAACTGAAAGCATTTCCGGATATGATCCATCATTCTGCAAAGCAGTTCCGGCGCAATCAAAGAGGGAGTACCTCCACCGAAAAATACCGTATCGGCTTCATACTCCCTTATATCGATCCTCTCCCCGCCTGCACTGATGCTGCCGGCCGCATATGCGTCCAGCTCGCCTCCCAGCGCTTTCATATATCGGTCTTTCAGGCTTGCCGTTGTATTCTGGAATGAAAGGAAATCACAGTAATCACATTTTTTGACACAAAATGGAATATGGATATATATGCCGATTTTTTTCATCTTTCCTCCCGTCAGCAACGCATGGAGCCGTAATCAGACGATGTCCCGGCAACGCGCCCTTTTCTTGCCGTCATTTATTGTCGTCATATTTCAGCACTGCTGTGAATGCCTCCTGCGGCACTTCCACAGAGCCGAACTGGCGCATGCGCTTCTTCCCTTTCTTCTGTTTTTCCAGAAGCTTCTTTTTTCTTGAGATATCACCGCCGTAGCATTTGGCCAGAACATCTTTTCGAAGGGCTCTGACCGTTTCCCGGGCAATGACCTTGGCTCCCACCGAGGCTTGTATGGGAACCTCGAATTGATGCATCGGTATGATATCCTTAAGCTTTTCGCATACGAACCTGCCCCTTGAATACGCCTTTGACTCGTGAACGATCATCGAAAAAGCATCAACGAGATCCTTGTTTAAAAGAATATCCAGCTTGACTAGATTCGACTTTTCATAATGCAGGAATTCATAATCAAGGGAACCATACCCGCGTGTCTTTGATTTCAAAGCATCGAAGAAATCATAGATGACTTCGTTGAGAGGCATTTCATAATGAAGCACGACTCTTGTAGCCGTGATATATTCCATATGTTTCATGACGCCGCGCCTGTCCTGGCAGATCTCCATGATGCTGCCCACATAATCGTTGGGTATCATGATATTCGCTTTCACGATAGGCTCCTCGATATGCGCGATTTCAGTCAACGGCGGCAGATTGCTCGGATTCTGTATCATCTGGACCGTTCCGTCATTCATGACGACCTTGTAGATAACACTGGGCGAAGTCGTTATGATCGCCAGATCGAATTCCCGCTCAAGCCTTTCCACGATGATTTCCATATGGAGCAATCCAAGAAATCCGCAGCGGTAACCGAAGCCAAGCGCAGTCGAGGTTTCAGGCTCGAACATGAACGCGGCGTCATTGACCTGCAGCTTTTCAAGCGCGTCCTTGACATTTTCGTATTTTTCGCCTTCGGCCGGGTAAATTCCGCAGTAGACCATCGGCTGCACTTTCTTGTAACCGGGAAGAGGGCTTGCCGTTGGATCGGACGCCATCGTGATCGTATCGCCGACGCGGGCGTCGGCGACCTGCTTGATGCTGGCGCAGATATAGCCGACTTCACCCGCCCTGAGTATATCAGTTGGAACGGGCCCCGGCGAATAAACGCCGACTTCCGTCACTTCATATTTCTTTTTTGTATTCATCATGAAAATCATATCGCCCTTGGCGACATGCCCGTCAAATATCCTCGAGTAAATCACGACGCCACGGTAATTGTCATAATATGAATCAAAAATAAGCGCTTTCAATTTCCCTTCCGGATCTCCTTTCGGCGCCGGAACCTTTTTGACGACAGCCTCCAAAACGTCGCGTATGTTAAGTCCTTCTTTGGCTGAGATCAGCGGAGCATCGGAAGCGTCGATCCCGATGAGTTCCTCGATCTCCTGCTTCGCTTCGTCCGGCCTCGCGCTCGCAAGGTCGATCTTGTTCACAACGGGAATGATCTCAAGATTTTCATCTATGGCCAGATAGACGTTGGCAAGCGTCTGCGCTTCAACGCCCTGCGTCGCGTCGACGATCAGGAGCGCCCCCTCGCAGGCGGCCAGGCTTCTTGATACCTCGTAGGTAAAGTCCACATGCCCCGGAGTATCGATCAAATTGAACATATATTCATGTCCATCGTCCGCAAGATAATTAAGACGGGTAGTCTGCAGCTTGATCGTGATGCCCCGCTCCCGCTCTATATCCATATTGTCCAGATACTGCTCCTTCATGTCACGCTGTGAAACAAGACCGGTCGTTTCGAGGATACGATCGGCCAGCGTTGATTTACCGTGGTCTATATGCGCTATTATTGAAAAATTCCTGATATACTTTTGATATGTTTCCATGTTTCCTCTTTTCCGATTGGCTCGTTTTGTCACTGCAGTGAATTATAACATTGTAAGCGCTCTTTTTCAAGAATGGAAATATCGCGGAAATATTGCGGCCATTTTCCTTTTTACTATTGCAATTTCATCAGTTATGATTTACAATTGGTCTTGCGATATTTTCGGAAAGTGGGGTGAAAAATATGGCAAATATCAAATCGGCAAAGAAAAGGATCGGAGTCATCGCTAAAAAGACTGCGACCAACAGAAGGATCAAGGATCATCTGAAAGCTGTAATCAAGAATTTTGAAAAGGCTTTAAGCTCAGGCGACCTTTCTGCTGCTGGCGAAAAGTTGACTTTAGCTGAAAAGAAGCTTAAAAAGGCTGCTGCGAAAAACACTATTCATAAAAACGCCGCATCCAGGAAAGTTTCAAGACTTACAAAAAGATTCAACGCCGCAAAAGCAAAATAACTCACCCGTCCCACACCGTGTATAAGTTAAATACACAAACAATATCAAATAAAAAAGAGAGATGTGTCTCCTCTCTTTTTTTATTTGTCTCGACGCCCTTCAGCGCCTTCCATCACTTTACTACCGGACCAGGCTCGTCAGTATGCTCACGCCGGTTTGCAGGCATGCCTCATCGATATTGAAAAGTTCAGAATGCAGCACAGGATTTTCCCTGTCACGATAACCGCAGCCAAGTCCGAAAAAGGCTCCTTTCGCATGATCAAGGTAAAACGAAAAATCCTCGCCTCCCATGTAAGCGTTCGGCGTCTCCACGACATGATCCTTTCCTGCTATTTCCACAGCGGCATCTTCGACCATTTTAACCGCTTCCGGATCGTTTATAACAGCGTTATATCCTCTGACGAATTCAATTTCAGCGGTCGCGCCCATTGCGGCAGCCATACCATCCAGCATTTCGACCACCCGCTTCTTCACGTGCTTCCGGTTTTCCGGCTCCAATGTTCGTATGGTGCCTTTGATCTCGACCTTGTCGGCTATGATATTGCTCGCGGTTCCCCCATGGATGCTTCCGAAGGTGATGACAGCCGGATTGGCCGGCGACACATTCCTGCTGACGATGCTCTGCATGTTTGTAACGATTGCCGAAGCTGCCACGACAGCATCAATGGATTTTTCCGGGAAGGCGCCGTGTCCGCTTTTCCCGTGTACGGTTATCCTGATCATGTCGGATGCCGCGTACATGGTACCATACTTGATCCCAATGGATCCGGCCGGTATCTGAGGCATGACATGCAGCCCGAATACATAGTCGACCTCGGGATCTTTCATGCAGCCAAGTGCGATCAATCGTTCCGCACCCCCGGTACTCTCCTCGGCAGGCTGAAAAATGAACTTGACGATATCGCTGAATTCGGAACGGCGCATGCTCAATTCCCTGGCAACCGCCAAAAGTATCGCGGAGTGGGCATCATGGCCACAGGCATGCATGAAGCCCTCCTTTGCCGAGGCAAACGGAAGGCCTGTCGCTTCCTTGATCTCAAGCGCGTCGATATCAGCGCGAAACGCCAGCACCCTGGGCTTTCCGCCGCTATATGCCGCGTATTCGCCGGATGGTACTTTTGTCCCCGCCAAAACACCAACGACGCCTGTTTCCAGAAGCCGGGCGGTTTCAATGCCCATATCCCCCAGCGCGCTTTCTATAATTCGCGTCGTCTCATATTCCTGATTTCCGAGTTCGGGGCACTGGTGCAGTTTTCGCCGCATTTCCAGCACCCATTGAGCCGTATCCATTCCGAAAGCTCCTATTTCTTGTAATTACGCTTGATTTTCTTTGTTGTCGTATGCTCGAAATCTTCCTTTCTGACTGAAAAATTTCTGATCCTCTTGTAGATCGGCAGCTTTTCATTGATGTCGGAAATCATTTTTTTGATCAGAGAATAAATAGCGGCATCGTCAAAATCCTTTCCGAATTCTTCGTAAATTACATCATAAGCCGGTTTGATCTGGGCTCCGACAGTCGTATCATCGTCATCATTGTTTTCGACTGCCATGACAAGGCTTTCCTCGATATATTTATTCCTGTTGATATAAAATTCAACCTCTTCCGGGTAGATGTTCTTGCCCGTCTTGGTCACGATGACATTTTTCTTTCTTCCTGTTATGTAGAGCCATCCGTCCTTGTCCAGGAATCCCAGGTCTCCGGTGTAGAACCAGCCATCCCTGAGCACCCGTGCTGTCTCTTCAGGCATATTGTAATAGCCCAGCATGACATTGGGGCCTTTGTATATGATTTCTCCAATGCCATCCTCGTCCTTTTCGATGATCTCTATTTCGCCGCCCGGGATCGCCGGCCCCACGGAGCCGGCTTTTTTATAAGTGTTGGCAAAATCGTGGCATCCAGCGACCAGCGGCGAACATTCGGTCAAGCCATATCCCTGCAGGATCTTGAAGCCCAGGTCTTCAAACCCACGGCAGACATTTGGGTCGATGGCGGCGGCGCCTGTGATGATCAGTCTGAGCTTGCCTCCAAGCTTCGCATGTACATCATGAAATAGCTTTTTGCTCATATCCAGTCCGATGGCTTTCATGGTCCTGTTGAAGCTGATCGCTTTTTTAAGAATTTTATCCTTGCCCTGTTTTTCCGCCTGGCGCCAAATCTTGTCATAAATGGATTCAAAGATGAGCGGTACGCCAAGAATGACTGTTGCGCCGGCTTCAACGATATTTTTCGATATATACTTGAGCCCTTCACAGAATGCGATCGAAGCACCTTTATACAGTATGAGGGTCATCCCCAGCGTTGATTCGAACGTATGATGGATCGGCAATATGGAAAGCGTCCTGTCTTGCGGGCCGATATTAACGAATTTACAGGTTGCCACAACATCGCTCATGATATTACGGTGACTCAGCATGACGCCTTTGGGCGTTCCAGTGGTTCCAGAAGTAAATAGAATAACCTGCATGGCTTCCTTGTCGATATCAGCGTTGATGAAACTCGCATCTCCTGTTTCCAAAAGAGCCGCGCCCTCCTCGAGCATGCTGTTCCATGAAATTTCGGGTGTTTGTACAGAATTATAATCGAATCCCGGCGCTCCCATATTGATTTTATACGGAATATCATAGTCCTCCAGCATTTTCTTATAGGCATTCGTATAAAAAACAGCCTGGCATTCAGCTGTTTTCAGCAGAATATGGATTTCGTCCCTTGTGAGCTCCTTGTCAAGCGGCACAGCGATCCCGCATCCGCAGACAACGGCAAAATACGAAACGATCCACTCATAGCAATTCTCCCCGATTATTGCGATCTTCATGTCTTTAAGGCCCATATCGATCAGCTTGGTCCCGATGGCGTCGACATCGTGCTTGAGTTGACTGTAAAGGATTTCCGAATAGCTTCCGCCTTTGACTTTCTTGATCAGAAAGGCGACTTTGTCGGCAAAAATCTCTGCGCTTGAGTTGAGCATGCTCTTGAGATCCCCTATTTCCCGAACCGGATAATATTGATTTGCGAGTTGCGTTTCCATATTCGATCCTGCTCCTTTATTTTCTTGAATTCCACCGGCAAAGGCCGGCTTCCAGGCTCTCTTGTCTTAAAATAATTGTACATTAATAAAATTTTGAAGTAAAGATTAATTAACAGTTCATATATGACGTCGAAGATTGAATGTAAATACGAGTTTCAACAGGCGTGCACTTATGATATACTTTGTTAAATGAAAGGAGTGATGCACTATGCCAACTGCGCATATTGAAGCAAGACCCGGCGATATAGCCGAAACCATTCTGCTCCCGGGCGATCCACTCAGAGCAAGGTTCATCGCCGAAAACTTCCTGGATGGAGCTGTCTGCTACAATGCTGTAAGAGGCATGCTGGGCTATACAGGTACTTACAAAGGCTTCCCCGTATCTGTTCAGGGAACCGGCATGGGCATGCCGTCCATCGGTATCTATTCGCACGAGCTGATTTCAGTCTACGGAGTCCGGAATCTGATACGCGTGGGGTCCGCCGGATCGCTTCAGGAAAATGTCCGTATCAGGGACATCGTCCTGGGTGTGGCGGCCTCAACCAATTCACGCTATGCTCATAATTTCGGTCTGCCAGGAACCTTCGCGCCCTGCGCGGATTTCGATTTGCTGATGAAGGCGCGGGCATCCGCGGACGCCATGGGAGTTTCAGTCCACACAGGCAACATATTGTCAAGCGATGTGTTCTATGACGATAACGCGGACGCATGGAAGCTTTGGGCAAAAATGGGAGTCTTGGCCGTTGAAATGGAAGCTGCGGCTTTGTATATGAATGCCGCGAGACTTGGTGCCAAGGCGCTGGCGATATTGACGGTCAGCGACAATCTTGTCACGCATGAACTGACGACTTCAGAGGAAAGAGAAAAGACCTTCACCGATATGATGAAGATCGCTCTTGAACTGGCTGTTAAATAAACCGGAAGCTTCACTACCAGGCGATGATCCTGCTTCCCCGCACGTGAAAACTTGTTGAAGCTATTTCTGCCAGCGGCTGGTCGGAACGCGAATCCGAATAGAACTCCCGAATGGTATAATCGCTTAATTCCGAATTCAGCCGACGGAGTTTTTCGGCCCCATAGCAGTTTTCGCCTTCAAATCGTCCTGTCCGGCTGTCCACTTTTGAAGCGATCAGCAGCATGACCCCCAACTTCCGGCAAACCGGACGCAGAAGAAAATCAGGAGAAGCGGATATGACGACATCCGAAGCATGATCCCGTTCCAAATACCAGGTTTTTATTTTATCGCCATATACAGACCAGAATTCTTCAACATACTGGTCTGTATTTTTTATTGTTTTCAAAAATTTGAAAGCTTCCTGCTTAAATACTGTTTTTCCGCCTTGATTGATCAAATATCGGGCCGCAGCGATCAGAAGGCCCGGGGCATACTTGATCATCCCAGGATTTCTTTTCAGGCAGAACAAATAGAAATCGATGGAGCTATCGCCGTCATATATCGTTTTATCGAAGTCAAACACATTGATTTCCATAGTTAACCCAAGGTCTTTCTAAATTTTTTCGAGCTGATGCCTATAAAAACAACCGATATGATGACCAGCATCAGAACCTGCGGCCATAGGTAGCTTATCCCGATGCCCTTCAGCATAATCCCCCGGATGATGTCAAGATAATATGTCGCCGGAATCAGATAACCGAACCAGTATATGATATCCGGCATCGCTTCGCGCGGAAACATGAAACCGGACAGCAATATGCTCGGAAGCAGCACAAAAAAAGACAGCATCATTGCCTGTATCTGTGTTTTGGCAATATTGGAAATCGTTATACCGAGGCCAAGTGAGGCTGTAATGAAAAAGAGCGTCAAGAAATAAAGTTCCGCCACACTTCCCTTGACAGGAACGTTGAACAAGCCTACCGCAACAACAAGCGCAACGGTGATCTGTACGTAACCAAGCAGCACATACGGCATTATTTTCCCGATCATGAGTTCCAGAGGCTTAAGCGGAGTCACCATCAACTGTTCCAATGTTCCTTTTTCGCGCTCCTTGACTATCCCGACAGATGTCAGAAGCACCATCGTCATGGTCACCAGGACCGCAACGATTCCCGGAACAATAAAGAATGCAGTGATGCCATCCGGATTATACCAGGCCCGGACCTTCGAATCATATGGGATCGTCATGCCGCCTGGCAGCTTCTCTGCCAGCGCTTCCTGGCTTTTGATCATTGGTATCATTCCAGCGATCGCTCTTGCCTGCCCCGCCGTCATATTGTCGCTGGCATCAATGATGACCTGGGTCTCTGCTGTCTCGCCACGATAGATTTTTTTAGCGTAATCGGGCGGAAATATGATGCCTGCCTTGGCTTTGCCGCTGTCGATCATGCGGCTGATCTCCTCATAGCTTCCGACGACATATTTAATGTCAAAATATCCTGACGCTGAAAAGGATTCGATCATCTCCCTGCTTTCGGCGGTCACTGACTGGTCGAAAACCACAGTCGGAATATGCTTGACTTCCGTCTGTATCGCATAGCCAAAAATAATAAGCTGTACGACAGGGATCATGAAAGCAATGGCAAGCGTCAGCCTGTCTCTCTTCATCTGTAGGAACTCCTTGCGGATGATGGATCTTATTCGTTGCATGCTACCGCCTCCCCAGCGTGTTTTTGGGTCAGATAAACGAAAATGTCATCAAGTGTCGGTTCATGTCCCTCATCGCCTCTGACCATCGACTTTAGCGCATATGGCGTATCCTGGGCGATCAGTCTGCCATCCAGCAGAAACATCAGCAAATCGCAGCGCTCCGCCTCATCCATAAAATGTGTCGTAACGATGATTGTAACGCCTTCCTCTGCCAGTTTGCCTATCACCTGGAAAAAATCTTTTCTTGTGATCGGACTGACCCCGCTGGTCGGTTCATCCAAAAAAACGAGTTCGGGCTTTGCCAGTATGGCAGAGCCAAGCGCCAGCCTCTGCTTGAGCCCAGGGCTCAAGGTCCCGGCCATATCATTTTGCCTGTCCTGAAGATTGGCCATGGCAATGACTTCATCGATACGATCGTTTCTGGCACTGCCTTCAGGTATGCCGTAGATCCCTGCAAAAAAATCCAGGTTTTCACGAGCGGTCAGATCATCATACAGGCTGTATTTCTGAGACATATATCCGATTTTCTGCTTTATCTGCTCACTGCCCGATTTGAGATCGAAGCCAAGTACCTGCGCGCTGCCCGAACTGGGTTCGAGCAAACCGCAAAGCATCTTGATCAATGTGGTTTTTCCCGCACCGTTGGGGCCGAGAAATCCATATATCTTGCCCTTTGGCACCTTGATGTCGACATGATCGACAGCTGTAAATTCCCCGAAATTCCTCGTCAATTGGTTTGTTGTGATTGCGAGGTCTCTGCTGTCGGCGCTGCTTTTTTCCAGCCATTCGACGCTGCTGTCAGTCGCTTTGTAGAACATGTCAGGATAATCGCTTTTAAATTTCTTTGGTGTCCCAATATAATGAAGCACGCCGTTGTCAAGATAGCCGACCCGATGACACATCTCCGCCTCGTTCATATATGGCGTCGATACAAGGATGGTCATGCCGGACCTGTTCAGTTCACGAAGCAGTTTCCAGATTTCATGGCGGGATACAGGATCGATGCCGTATGTCGGTTCATCGAGAATCAGCAAGTCCGGCTGCGTGATCAGCGCCGAAGTGATCGAGAGTTTCTGCCGCATCCCGCCCGAAAGCTTATCGGCGATTCTGTCCTTGAACGCCATCATGCCTGTCATTGTAAGCACTCTGTCAGCGCGCTTGTTTATAGTCTCCCTGTCGATCCCGTACAGGCTTCCGAAAACATGTATATTTTCCATGATCGACAGATCGCCGTAAAGACTGAATCGCTGAGGCATATAGCCAAGCCTCCCTGTGCCAGCAAGACCTTCTTCGAGGATCACCCGGCCGGAATCCGGGATCAGCAATCCGCAGATTGTCCTGATCAGAGTCGTTTTTCCCGCGCCGTCAGGTCCGACCAGCCCAAAAATCTCGCCTTTTTCTACATTCAGCGAAACATCCTGAAGCGCCATTGTCTTATCAAAGGATTTTGTGATCTCATCCGTCCTGATCATCGCGACCGCCTTTCAAGCAGCATTAAAACGTTACATCAGCAGGCATTCCAGGCTTCAGTACGCCTCCTCCGCTGTCCGTCGATATCTTGACAGCGAACACTACATTCGCTCTTTCATTTTTAGTCAGCACTGTTTTGGGCGTATACTCGCCCTGATCGGAAATATAGGTCACTATACCTTCAAACTCCTGTTCGTGTCCGCTGACGGATATCCTGACCTTTTCACCCAATATCACATCAGGGAGCTCTTCGGTGGTAACGTAGACCCTAATCCACAAATCGTCGAGATCCGCAATGGTTACGACTCCGGATCCCGCCGTCACAAATTCCCCCTTCTCATAATTCTTGGAGGTCAAAACGCCATTTATAGGCGATTTCAATGTCAGGTCCCCGATTTGGGATCTCACGCTGTCAACTGCCGCCCGTGCCTTGTCTATGTCTGTTTGAGCCGAGCCTATCTGAGCGCTGGCGCCTCCGCTCGACTTTAGCGCTTGCAGCTGAGCTGAAGCGTTCGCATAATTTTCCTTGCTGATCTCATATGCGGTCTGAAATCTCTCCATGTCGGATTGCGCTGCCGCCCCTTGTTCATAAAGAGTCTTATATCGGATGTAATCCGCCTCCGCTTTTATGTAACTTTGATACGCGGAGTCTCTTGCGGATTGTGCCGCACCGGTCTGCTGTATCAGGGCGTTCGACGTCACCTGGGAAAGCCCAAGCTCAGCCTTATCAAGAGCAGCCTCGTTCTGTGCCAGCAAAGCAGCGAGGTCTTCACGTATGATTTCAGCGACAATGTCGTTTTCGGAAACATTATCGCCTTCATTGAAATATATCTCGCCGATAACGCCGGGCAGGCTCGAAGAGATCTTGACAGTCGTAGCCTCGATGGTACCCGTCGCAGTCAGACCGTCGTCTCCCAGCAATTCATCCCCATACGCATTCCATAGAGCTATGAAGATGGCTATCACAACAACGGCCGCGACTGCCTTTTTGATACTTTTTTCAATTTTAGCTGCATTTGGTTTTTCCATCGCTACTCCTCCTTATTGATTATCTGCGTATCTATCGAGCATCAGTTCGAAATAAGTGTCTATCTTATCCTCCATCTTGAGATCGTAACCCAGCATTTCCCTGATGACGGGATGCATGATACATGGGAACAGCATGGCGCTGAACATTTGAAACGTGATCAGGAGCAATGTATCCTCATCCTTGATACCGGACATTTCCCCGATCGTCTGCTTGACCTTTTCGATGCCGAAGTTTCGAAGAAATTGAAGGTAGTCTTTCTGGGAATCGAAATCGAAGGTTCCTTTGAAAAGAAGCCTGCGCAACGCTTCAGGATTGGCAAGTCCGACTGCGGCGTAATGGACCAGGAAACGCTTGAGTCTCTCCCTGGGCCCCAAGGACTCATCATACAGGAATTCAAAAGCCTTTCGCGCGTCTTTCAGTATCACTTCCAATGCATTGCTGATCAGGTTTTCCTTTGAGCCAAAGTAATAACTCACAGAAGCCACGTTCACTTCTGCCTGCTCGGCGATCCTGCGCACGGTTATTTTTTCAAACCCTTCTTTGCGAAGGATATCGAGTGTCACATCCAATATTCTATCTTTTGTATTCATTCAGCCGATCCATCCTTATTGATTAAACATCGTTTAAAACATTGATTTAAACATCGTTTAATTAATTATAGAACAATATGCAGCAATAGTAAAGCGGCTTTTGAAAAAACACCGGCTACTATGGCGGACGCCGGCAGTGTGATGAACCAGCTTGCGATGATGCGATTGGCGATCCCCCATCTGACTTTTTTCCTGTTCTCGGCAGCTCCGACACCCATGACGGAGGATGTGACGATCTGAGTCGTGCTGACAGGCAGGCCGGTCAGCGCAGCAGTGATGATAACGGCCGCCGCCGCTGTCTGCGACGCAAGTGAATGCATCGGCTCGATCGTATAAAGTTTTTTCCCGAGCGTATGCATGATCTTCCAGCCGCCGACGGACATGCCCAGAGCGATCATCAGCGCGCTTCCTGCGATGACCCACCAGGGTATCACGAATCCGTCATAATAGCCAAGTATCGACAGTTCAAGCGCAATAAGGCCCATGGCTTTCTGGGCATCGCTGCTGCCGTGGCTCATAGCGAGACCTGTCATGCTGACGTATTGAGCCCTTTTGATCTGCTTCTCTATTTTTTTGGTATAATATTCAAGTGTATTCAGCGTTATGCGCATGATCAGATAACCCGCCAATAATCCGACCAACGGCGAGGAAATCATCACAAGAACGACTTTTAAAAGAAACGCGGTCCAATGGACCGCGCCAAAGCCGAACAGTGCGATGCCGGCTCCTGCCAGGCTTCCCATAAGCGCATGGGAGGAACTGGAGGGCAGCCCCAGCACTGCGGTGATCAAATTCCAGATGATGCTGCCCGTTATGGCACCAATGATGAAGACACTTCCCGTCAAGGCATCTGTTCCAAGTATCGATCCGCTGTCTACCAGGCCGATTCCAATGGTTTTTGCGACGGCGGTGCCCAAAAAAAGCGCGCCGCAGAATTCTCCGGTGCAGCCCACTATGAAAGCGGTCCTGATCTTGATCGACCGGGATGCTATTATTGTCGCTATGACGTTTCCGCCGTCATGATATCCGTTCACGAAAGCGTAGGCAAAGCCCGCCAAAATTGCCACTGTTCCAAGTATATCCACCATGATCAGCTCAACCCCCATATTAAATCCATTATTTTATTGGCATTGCTTCATAATAAGTCCTTCGACCATGTTGGCCACATCTTCGCATACGTCGATGGACGCTTCCAGCAGTTCAAAGATGTGCTTCCATTTGATGATCTCCACCGGTTCCGTTTCCTCTTCGAACAGTCTGGCCAGCGCTCTCCTGTTGACTGCGTCGCCTTCATTTTCCAGCCTGTTAATTTCAACGATCTGCTCATGAACGAAGTCGCTTTTGCCGATCGTGTCAAGGCTGGCGAAAAGATCCTTCAGCTCCTTGACGCAGCTCGTGATCAGCCCGGTCATAATGATTGCCTCGGGCCTCAGCTCAGTGACCCGGAATATTGAAAATCTGTTTGCCACTTCTTCAATGGCATCGACAATATTGTCCATTTCCTTGACGATCTGGAATATGTCGTCTCTGTCGAAAGGTGTTATGAAAGCCGCATTCAGGGTCTGTATCACTTTATGCGTCTGAACGTCGCACTCTACTTCCTTTTCTTTGATGCTGATGGTTTTTGCCAGTATGTCCGTATAATCATCGACCAAATCCTGCAGCAGCAGCGCCGCATCATAGATCTTCTCCATCGACTCATTGAAAAGGGTATAAAAAATACTTGATTGCTTCGTTTTTCCAAACATTTGCTAGATCCGCCTTTCATCCTTACTGGTACTATATTTTACCAAATTCTTATAAAAAAAGCCAGTTTGCACCGGCTTTTAATATTTATTGTATCAGCGTCTGATCAAATGCTTTTGGAATCGATTTCCTCAAGGAGTTTCTTCAAGAAATCGCCTATGCCGATCTGTCCAAGCTCGCCTTCTTTTCTGGATCGCACGGAAACAGCTTCCGCCTCGACTTCTTTTTCTCCGATCACTGCCAGATATGGAACCCGCTCGTTTCTGGCCTCTCTGATTTTGTAGCCGATCTTTTCGTTTCGATCATCGACCTCAACGCGGATACCCGCCGCTTTCAGAAGGCTTCCGACCTTGTTTGCGTAATCGCTGAATTTTTCCGTAACGGTCATGAGCTTGACCTGTACTGGAGAAAGCCACAACGGAAATGCTCCAGCGTATTTTTCGATCAGCATGGCAAGCGTCCTCTCATAACACCCGACTGAAGTCCTGTGGATGATGTAAGGTCTCTTCTTCAATCCGTCACTGTCCACGTAGCTCATGTCAAATTGCTCCGCCAAGGCAAGATCGATCTGCACCGTGATCATCGTGTCCTCCTTGCCGAATACATTTTTCATCTGCACATCCAGCTTTGGTCCATAAAACGCGGCTTCTCCGTCTGCTTCATTATATTCCATGCCCAGTTCATCAAGGATCTGCCGCATCTGAGACTGGGCAGTCTCCCAGGACTCCTCGTCGCCGATGTACTTTTCACGGTTATTCGGATCCCACTTGGAAAACCTGTAAGATACATCTTCTTCTATGCCCAATGTCCTCATCATATATTTGACGAGATCGACGACGCCCTTGAACTCATCAGACAATTGATCCGGCCGGCAAATCAGATGGCCTTCCGAAATCGTGAACTGCCGCACTCTTATCAGACCGTGCATTTCTCCGGAAAATTCATTCCTGAACAATGTGGATGTTTCACCGTAGCGCAGCGGAAGGTCCCTATAGCTTCTGATCTTGGATTTGTAAATATAATATTGAAATGGACAGGTCATCGGTCTGAGCGCCAATACCTCTTCACCTTTTTCCTCGTCTCCGAGCACGAACATTCCATCCTTGTAATGCTGCCAGTGTCCCGATATTTCGTAAAGATCCTTCTTGGCCATCAGCGGCGTTTTTGTCAGCAGGTAGCCGCGTCTTTCCTCCTCATCCTCCACAAATCTCTGCAGAATCTGAATGATCTTCGCGCCTTTAGGCATGAGCAGCGGCAGTCCCTGTCCAATCACATCGACAGTCGTGAACAGTTCGAGTTCCCTGCCAAGTTTATTGTGATCGCGCAGCTTCGCTTCCTCCAATCTTTTCAAGTAGGTTTCAAGCTCGTTGCCATTGTAGAAGGCTGTACCGTATATACGCTGCAGCATTTTATTTTTTTCATTGCCTCTCCAATATGCGCCAGTCAGGCTCATGAGTTTGAAGGCTTTTATTTTTCTGACATTTTCAAGATGCGGTCCTGCACAGAGGTCCATAAAGTCCCCCTGTTTATAGAACGTGATGACAGCATCCTCCGGCAGATCGTTGATCAATTCCACCTTGTAGGGCTCGCCGCGCTCTTCCATTATTCTGACAGCTTCAGACCTCGGCATTTCTATTCTTTCAATCTCATGCCGTTCGCTCTTGATCCGTTCCATTTCTTTTTCTATCAAGATCAGATCGTCTTCTGAAAATCGCTCATCATAATCAAAATCATAATAAAATCCGTTTTCGATTGCAGGTCCGATTCCCAGCTTAGCTTCCGGAAACAGGCGCTTGACCGCATGAGCAAGCAAATGGGATGCCGAATGGCGCAGGATCTGCAATTCCATGGCCGCATCGGCCGATTGCTGATTGTTCATTGATATTCTCCCTTCACATGACAGTGTCCCGCAAATAAATAAAGCCTGCTCCTAAAACAGGGGCAAGCAAGGCTCACGGTTCCACCCAATCGATACTTCATTGTGCTAACGAAGCGCATATTTTTGCACTCCGGCCATCCTTGCTGCGCCCTGCGGCGCATTCAGCGGCAGCTCCAAGACGGTTTTCAGCTGTTTCCGTTCAGGATGCTTACAGCACGGGCATCCATTCTCTGTGACGATTTCGCAGCCTACTCTTCTCTTCATCGCTTTTTCATCATTAAACTGATATTATTATTATAATGATATCAGACGCTTTGTCAACATGCATGTGACAAAGGATAGCGTCAAGTTACTTTGGGTTTTGTAAGAAAAAAATATTCCCTTGTTTCTCCCTGTGATCATCATAGACCGCGTACTGACTTCAGGCACTCGACCAAAGGAGTCCTTTTCCCGATATTCAGGACTGTCAGATTCCCAATGGTTTCATGGGAAGCAAACAGTTCCCTTTTATGAATGATTTCCCTGTCGGCTTTGCGATGGTCTGATGCTTCTTTCCGCTTTCGCTTTTCAGAAAGTAGAAGCTGATATACATTGCCTCCATTGGCTTTGAATGTTCTTAACCTCGCCATCTGGTCGACTCCTTCCCTGCTCCAGCCAAGCGGTCTTGAACTCAGCCGGGCAGACAGGATGTGGCTGACATGGCCTTCGGCGCTGCAGCCTCCATAATCGGCTATGCCTTGATGCGCGATCGAAGCCCAGTTGCCTAGGATATATCGCCTGGCTTCTTCCACGGCTTCCTTCTTCGTTCTTTTTTCAGTAGCGCTGATGATAGCAGAAAAGAGTCTGCGCAGGTTTGGCTTGTCCCGCTGGTTGATGTATCTCCACATGAGCGGCGTCGTATGCGACATGTGGGCGGTCGCTACCGTCACATACTTTGATATGTGGTAGCGATCCAGTACAAAGGTGCTCTTAACGATCCATTCTGTTCCTTTTTTGATCCAGTTCGCCCCATCGCCTGACAGATAGATTTTTTCGATGGCTTCCGAGTCATAGGCTTCGTCGATATAGGTGGCCACTTCTGACCAAAGCTGTTCGCTGTCTTTGTACATCCCACTGAAATACCTGACATTCTTAAGGGAAGCGCGAGCCTTTTCTGTCTTTTTCCAACCCTCATGCACATAGACGATCTTCGGCTCTGCGCATCCACCGCTCTGCAGTGCTACATGGTCCTCGTCGGCCTCAATGTAAAGGACTTTTACCGACTTTTTCTTTTCTTTCACTTTTACGGCGTTGTTTGATATGGCCCCCAGCTCCCGGATGCTGTTCATGACCGTCTGGGATGTCAGACTGACGGAGTCGGCTGCCTTTTCGCCGCTTCGTCTGTATGCTGTTTCGCCTGCCTCATCGATCAGCTTCGCCCTCAGGGATGTGTCCATTCTATCGCAGGCTTCGATACCCACCGCTTCGTCGGAAAGATAGGCAAATTCACCGGTCTGTTTGTTTACAAAATATGTTCTGTTGTATTTGACCTCACCGAAAATTGTCGCCAGTGTATTCGGATCCGCTTTGCTTTTCACGACCCATTTTCGTTTCCTGTCCGGACTCTTGCGGTAGGCTTCGTTCAACTGCTCAAGCGCTTCTGCGCAAAGTTTCGTGCCGACATCGTCCAGTATTCGCTTCATTTCGAGGATGAACTCAGAGATGTCTTTTCTGTCACGTACAAGTTTCTGAAGCTCTTTGTTAAAATTGTTGCTGACTGTTTCTGCGATTTCCTGTATAATGTGTTCCATAAGAGTGACTCCTTTGCCGTGATTTTTTGGGTTTTTGTCAACTTTAATGATATCACGAGGAGAAACTCTTATTTTATTTTTTTCTTCTGTTTTCCCAAAGTAATTTTACGCTAA